>NZ_CAXTTT010000132.1:0-19837 GCF_964247315.1 uncultured Nostoc sp. | reverse complement strand
GTATTGTCAGTATTTGAATTAGTTGGCGTTGTGGTATTGTCAGTATTTGAATTAGTTGGCGTTGTGGTATTGCCAGTACTTGGATTAGTTGGCGTTGTGGTATTGCCAGTACTTGGATTAGTTGGCGTTGTGGTATTGCCAGTACTTGGATTGATTTCGTCGGAAGCAGGTGGTGTTGCTGGCTGTGAATTATTTGGTTGTGTGGTGTTATTAGTAGGTGTGATCGGGTTTTGGATTTCGTCGGAAGCTGGTGGTGTTGCTTGCCCTGTGCTATTTGGTTCTGTGGTGTTATTAGTGGGTGTTTCTTGCTTTGTAGATTGTCCCAATCCTATTTGTGGGAGAATCGCAAAGCTGAAACAAGAAGTTAAAAAGAGTAAAGAAACTGCACTAGAGATAAATTTTGATTTTTCACATTGCTTTTGATTCATTTTTCCTTATTCCTTGATGTCTGCTGTTTTACAGTTAGTTTATCATTAAACTAATCTTTACTAATTTCAAATATTAAAATTTACCAATCATATAATATTTATATTTTTTATATTTACTTTTGATTACATGATATGGATATGTTGTCTCCTAACAAATTACCTTTATGCCAAATTCCACTTTTAGAATATCCATTTGCAGATTTAAATACTCCTTTACCCTCACATTCATAATCTTTGAAATTCCCTCTATACTCATCACCATTTTTCCATCTTAATCTTCCTAGACCGTTAGGCTGATCGTCTACGTACTGACCTATATAATATTCATATACATTTCCACCCATAAATGAAAATCTTCCACAACCATCACGCTTATGATTTTTGAAATTTCCATCATATCTATCACCATTTTCAAAGATTAAGATTCCCTTGCCACGGAAGTTATTATTCTCATCAGAAGAGCCATAATAGCTGATATTATTCTTAAACGTTCTGTCTGGTTTGCTTGGTAATGCTGGTAAATCTGATAAAGGTAGTTTAGCATCGCAAGGTAGTTGAGTAAAGTTTTCAGTCGTTTTGGTAGACAATAGAATTAAAGGAGCTAACACAACCATTGCAAGTATTCCTACTCCTACTCCAGCTGCAACTAAAACTTTTCCGCGAGATGGCAATTTCCACGACGTTGTTGACTTTGATCGTAGTGGAAAAATAGAACTCAGTGCTTGTAAAGCCTCGCTTGCTGTTTGGTATCGCTCACTAAATTTGTAACGCACCATTTTAGTTAAAACATTAGCTAATTTATTGCTAACATTTGCTTCGTTTCGCCAAATTATTTCTCCACTGTTGCGGTCTTCTTCAAAGTCTTGAGGTAATTTGCCTGTCAAAGCTTGAATACCAATCACTCCCACTGCATAGATATCACTAGATAGTTTTGGCTTAGAATTAGCTTGTTCATTTGGCATATAGCCATTAGAGCCAATAACAATAGTTGAAGTAACTAGACCTTGAGAATTCGCTGTTAAACCTTTAATCTCTTTAACTGCTCCAAAGTCAATCAGCACAATCTTGCCATCCTCACGGCAACGCATTAAATTTTGGGGTTTGATATCACGGTGGATGATGTTTTGCTGATGAACGACAACTAAAACTTTTAGAATTTGCTGCAAAAGTTGAATAATTTTATCCTCACTCCAAGGATTATCAGGAATGATTTCTGCTCCTAAATTATGCCCATCCACAAATTCTTGCACCAGATAAAATTCGCCATTTTCTTCAAAATGAGCAAATAATTTAGGGATTTGGTTACTAAGATTACCTAAGCGATATAAAGCTCCTGCTTCACTCTCGAATAACCGTCTAGCAATCGTCAAAACTTCTGGTTTAACATTTTTAGGTCTAAGGTGTTTTACGACACATTTAGGCTTGCTAGGCAAATCTAAATCTTCAGCTAAATAGGTATCGCCAAATCCACCACTTCCCAAGCTGCCTAAGATTTTGTAGCGTTTACGAAGAACTGTGTCCATTACCATCCATGTAAGTAATTTTGCAGGATGTTATTTAACGTATTGTATCATTTTTAAAAACTAGAATTGCCCTATGCCCACTACCATTAATTTAACTGTAAAGAATCTCAATTGCACTTAAAGGTTTTAGTTGTGTACTCATCTCCAATAGTTGAGGGAAAATTAAATTTAACTTTGTAAAAAACCTCAACTAATTTGCTTCCTTCATTTGCCTCAAGAAAAGGTTCTTCAATATAGTCAAATTCTTTTGTTGTCACAACTCTTCTTATAGTGCTTGTTTTATCCCCCTCCCATTTTATAGGAGATTCTTGATCACCAATAGCACCATTATGTTTAGCTACCTGTTATTTAGAAACTTGCTTAATCCTTGTGTTACCAGCATCATTCCATTGGAAAGTAATTGCCCATTGTAAAGTAAGTGTATTCATTACTACAATCCTGTAAATCTTTACAGGTAACTACAATTGGGTATAGTGTGATTCCTGAAAATATTATATAGGTTTGTCATTATGTTTAGATCGTGTGTGATGAACTTAAACTTTTGTACTAATCAGGCATAATTGCTCTAAAAGTATTAATCAAAATTATGCATTATCATATTTTGGATAATTATTAATGATTAATTAACGCGAAATTGACGATTGCCAGTACAGCAACCGTCACTCAAAGCCAAACAAAAGTACAAGTCTTAAATTAGTTTTATAAGGCTTGCAAGATTTCTTCATCCAGAGAAAAATCAACATCCGCTTGATCCCTTTGAGATACTAAATAATCATTTTCAAAAGAATCAGTCAGCCCAGAAATCAAATCATATTCAGGATGCCAGTTTAATTCTGTTTGCGCTTTATTCACCGAAGCAAAGAAATGCTGCACGCGCATCGGAAAAGCTTTGCGTTTGCCGAAATCAAACTTTTTCGGGTCGTAGTGGACGATTTTGACAGCATCAGGTGATTTCCCCGTCGCGACAGCACTAGCACGGGCTAAACCATCAAAAGTGACAAAGCGATCGCCAGAGATATTATAAATCTGCCCTATAGCTTGTTGATTGCCCAAAACCTGAGTCATTGCTAGTGCTAAGTCTTTTACATGACCTAGCTGCGTGATATGTAAGCCATTTCCGGGGATGGGAATAGGGCGATCGCGCACAATTCTATCAAAAAACCAGCCTTCCAATTCATTATAATTACGAGGCCCGTAAATATAAGTAGGACGAATAGAAGTGAATGGTAATCCCAATTGAGTCAGATAAGCTTCTGTTTCATGTTTACCCTTATGGCGACTTTTGGGATCTACTGCATCGCCTTCTACATGCGGCAATTGATCGGATTTGAGATACACCCCCGCAGAACTCATATACACAAAATGTTGCACCCGGTCTTGAAAAATTTCTGCTAGTGGTTGAGTATCAGTAAGTTCACGCGCGTTATTGTCAAAAATCACATCAAAGTTTTCTTGTGATAATTTTGCTTTTAATTGAGTAGTATCAGTGCGATCGCCTATAATTTGTCCTACTCCCTGTAAAGAAGGTGCTGGTCGATTCCCACGATTGAACAACACCACCTCGTGTCCTTGTTCCACTAGTAGTTGAGTTAAATAGACACCAATGAACCGAGTACCACCCATAATCAGAATTCGCATAAATTCACCCTTTCTATATCAGTTGTCATCAAAGGAGTAGGGACTGGGGACTAGGGAAGCAAAAAGGACAAGAAGAATAACCCATGTCCTTCAAGAGTGCTGAGTCATGAGTGCTGAGTTGGAAATCTCGCTTCTTTACTCAGGACTGGGAACTCGAAACTCGGAACTGTTTTGCCCCATACCCAATGCCCCATACCCAATGCCCAATCTGAGATTATCAGGTTGCTGCATCCATCTGGAACCTCTGAGGGAAAGATTCCGTCTTATGTGCTAATCTGGGGCGCTTCCCGTTAATTAATCACAAAGGGAAACTTTTCAGTTAACGTCATCAAATTAGCCTTTGTATTTTCCACTTATTCAAGTTAGCTGTGCCCTTGAAATATGCTCTAGTTCATGAGTGGCTGACACCCAAAGCCACAGGTGGTTCAGAACTCGTTGTCCGAGAAATTTTGAATCACATTGATGCTGATTTGTATGCTCTCATAGATTTTGAATCCAGCAATAGAGAAAGTTATTTATATAAGCGTCAAATTGGCAAGACGTTTCTCCAGAACTTTCCCTATGCCCGCAACGGTATACAAAAATACTTGCCTTTGTGGCCCTTGGCAATTGAACAACTTGATTTGCGGCATTATGATGTCATTCTGTCTTCATCCCATGCTGTTGCCAAAGGAATCCTTACCACTCCCGAACAGATGCATATTTGCTACTGCCACAGCCCTATGCGCTATGCCTGGGACTTGACCTTTGATTATCTGCGTCACAGCAAACTGGGTAATGGTTTACCTGGATGGGTGACGCGATATTTATTACATCGCTTGCGCCAGTGGGATGTATTGAGTGCCAATCGCGTTGATTACTTCATTGCCAACTCGCAGCATACAGCTCGGCGGATTTGGCGTTGCTATCGACGAGAAGCAACAGTCATTTACCCACCAGTGAATATTGCGGAATTTCCGTTTCTGTCTGAGAAAGAGGACTTTTACCTGACAGTTTCCCGGTTAGTGAGTTACAAGCAAATATCGTTGATTGTCAGGGCTTTTAATCAACTAAAACGACCATTAGTAGTCATTGGTACAGGAGATGAAATGAACAAGATTCGCGAGATGGCAAACTCAAATATCCAAATACTCGGATGGCAACCCGATAATGTGGTAAAAAAATATATGTCTATGGCTAAGGCGTTTGTGTATGCAGCTTGTGAAGATTTTGGTATTGCCCTAGTGGAAGCACAAGCCTGTGGCACGCCAATAATTGCTTATGGTGCAGGGGGTGCTCTAGAAACAGTGCGAGATATTAGCTCTTGTGCGGATACAGGGACAGGTATATTTTTCAGGACGCAAACAGAGGCGGCTTTAGTGGAGGCAGTAGAAAAGTTTGAAATGTATGAGGGTTCGTTCAATTCCGAGTATATGCGATCGCACGCCGCGCAGTTTTCACCGCAAATCTTTGCAGATCGTTATCTAGATTTTGTAAACAAGTGCAACGAAAAAAGACCATTTTTGCAATGATGGTCTTGGTTAACGTCCTATTTTTTTAGGCTTTTGGCAATTTCCCCCAGAAGCACCTCATTTTGGCTTTAATATTGGGACTATGTGTGGTGTGGATTATTAAGGAGTATGATGACTGCCCAGAGCTCACTCCTCTCCGGCAAGCGAGGCGTACGACAAGACACTAGAGCGTCTACGCGTTTCTTAAAACGCGGTCAAAAAACGAAGACGCCAAAAGTTAAGCCCAAAGGTTTATCTTTTCAGGGTTTAAACGGAGAGTTTGCCAAACGACTGTTCGATATAGTGTTTTCGCTGTCGGTATTAATTTTGTTCTTCCCCGTCTACTTAATTTTGACCTTGCTGATTGCCTTTAGCTCAGAAGGCCCAATTTTTTATGTCCAGGAACGGGTTGGGAAAAATTACAAAGCGTTTAATTGTATTAAATTCCGAACAATGGTAAGCAATGCGGACGAAATCCTCATGCAAATGATGGAAACATCGCCTGAATTGCGACAAGAATTTGAGAGCAGTTTTAAGCTGAAACAAGACCCCCGGATTACCAAAATTGGTCGATTTTTGCGAATTACTAGCTTAGACGAATTTCCCCAGTTTTGGAACGTTTTAAAAGGGGATATGAGTGTAGTCGGACCCCGACCCTTAGTAAGAGAAGAACTGCCAAAATACGGTTATCACATTGATGAGATTTTAACAATCCGTCCAGGAATTACTGGTTTGTGGCAGGTATCTGGGCGTAATGACATTCCTTACCCTCGGAGAGTCCAAATAGACCTGCATTATGTCAAATTTAGAAATTTCTGGCTTGATTTATGGATCATCTTGAAAACTGTTGATGTAGTAATTCTACCCAAAAATAACGGTGCATACTGAGTAAATACTTAGGGTTGATTCTGTGGGGCATTAAATGCCCCTAAGTACCAATTCTTCCCTAAGACTAAAGTATTGCTCATTTTTCTTTCTATAATTTGTGCTTTTTTACTTAATTAAGACTTGTATGAGTGTTGAACTTTGGTTTTTTTGCCTTGAGAGAGCATTTCTGCCAAAGGTCTAATTTAAAATAACTATTTATTAATTCTTCACAAAACTAGAGATATATGAAGCTTTGAGGAAAAGACAATATACATAAAAATACTCTCGATCTATTTTGTAAAAAAGAAAATATACATTATTAAACAATCTTGAGCTATCTAAGGTTGGACTTACGTGTTAAATTACTTTTTATTAAGTATATTTATTTACGGAAAAAGTCTTATAAAAACAAGAACTCGTAGGTTTCCCATTAGGCAATTCAGCAATTAGTTGCTAGGTTGTATCAGATTGGCTGTAACTTTTTAATCAAAGACAATAAGGGATAATTGAGCATGATGCAACAGAAGCGAGCGTTGATTACTGGTATTACTGGGCAAGATGGTTCATATCTAAGTGAGTTTTTGTTGGAACAAGGTTATGAGGTTCATGGCATCATTCGCCGGACTTCTACTTTCAACACAGACCGTATCGATCACATTTACGAAGACCCCCATAAAGAGGGAGTGCGCTTGTTTCTTCACTACGGTGACTTGACAGACGGTACAACGTTGCGGCGCATTTTAGAAGAAGTTAAGCCAGTAGAGATTTACAATCTCGGCGCTCAATCCCATGTCAGAGTTAGCTTTGATTCACCAGAATACACAGTGGATGCTGTAGGAATGGGGACATTGCGTCTGTTGGAAGCAATTCGAGACTACCAGCATCGTACCGGAATTCAGGTACGATTTTACCAGGCTGGTTCTTCAGAAATGTACGGTTTAGTACAAGCAATACCTCAAACTGAGACAACGCCCTTTTATCCCCGCAGTCCCTATGCCTGTGCGAAAGTTTACGCCCACTGGCAAACTGTAAATTATCGTGAATCTTATAATTTATTTGCTTGTAATGGTATACTTTTTAACCACGAGTCACCACGGCGGGGTGAAACCTTTGTAACCCGCAAAATTACTAGAGCCGTGGCTAGTATTGTTGCTGGTAAGCAGAAAAAGATTTACATGGGTAATCTAGATGCCAAGCGAGATTGGGGTTATGCGAAGGATTACGTCAAAGCAATGTGGTTGATGTTGCAGAAAGACCAGCCAGACGATTACGTAATTGCTACTGGTGAAACCCACTCGGTACGCGAGTTTTTGGAACTGGCATTTAGTTATGTGAATCTTAATTGGCAAGATTATGTAGAGTTTGATGAGCGTTACCTCCGTCCATCAGAGGTAGAGTTATTGATTGGCGATTCTACCAAAGCACGGCAGAACTTGGGCTGGACACCATCAGTAACTTTTAAAGAACTAGTTTCCCTAATGGTAGAAGCAGACTTACAAGCATTGGGTCACACTTCACCCAATGGAAATGGTTCACAATTTCCAGATGATATTGCCACTATTCGTCAAACACTGGGCGCTTTGCACTTCTGATTCGCACCACAGAGGATAAAAATATGACCGCCTTAGTATTAAAAAATAAACGGATTCTCGTCACTGGTGGGTCGGGCTTTCTAGGTCGTCAGGTGATAGATCAACTGTGTAAAGTAGGAGCCGATCGTGAGAAAATTACAGTACCGCGATCGCGCGATTCCGATTTGCGTGTCTGGGAAAATAGCCAGCGTGCAGTTGATCAGCAAGACATAATCATCCATCTAGCAGCTCATGTCGGTGGTATCGGTTTAAACCGCGAAAAACCCGCAGAGTTGTTTTACGATAACTTGATCATGGGAACCCAGCTAATTCACGCTGCCTATCAAGCTGGAGTAGAAAAATTTGTTTGTGTTGGCACAATCTGTGCGTATCCCAAATTTACTCCAGTGCCATTTAAAGAAGACGATCTTTGGAATGGCTACCCAGAGGAAACCAACGCCCCTTACGGAATTGCAAAAAAAGCACTTTTAGTTCAATTGCAATCTTACCGTCAGCAGTACGGTTTTAATGGGATTTATCTACTGCCAGTCAATTTGTATGGCCCAGAAGATAACTTTGACCCCGGAAGTTCCCACGTCATTCCAGCATTAGTTCGCAAAGTTCACGAAGCCCAAATTAAAGCAGAAAAGCAACTTCAAGTTTGGGGTGATGGCAGTCCCACCCGTGAGTTTCTGTATTCAGAAGATGCAGCGCGGGGGATTGTTATGGGAACTCAATTCTATAACGAATCGGAACCAGTTAACTTGGGAACTGGTTATGAAATCTCCATCCTTGATTTAGTAACTCTAATCTGCGAATTGATGGAGTTTAAGGGTGAAATTGTGTGGCAAACTGATAAGCCTAATGGTCAACCCCGCCGTTGTTTAGATACTGAACGGGCAAAGCAAGCCTTTAATTTCACGGCTCAGGTGAGCTTTGAAGAAGGGCTAAAGAATACCATTGAATGGTATCGTCAACACGCTGCATAACAATTTACTGGTGAATTTAGAGTGATATAAGCTGGGCGATACCCAGCTTATTTTTTTGACGATATAAATTTTTATGAACAAAGTTAATCATCAACTAAATAAAGCACAACTGCGCCGCACTCTACTTAAAAGACGTAAATCAATGTCCGTTGGAGAATGGAGAGAAAAAAGCGATCGCTTATGCTCTCATTTACAAAACTCTACTTTGTTTACCCAAGCAAAAACAATACTCGCTTATTTCAGCTTTCGCCAAGAACCTGACCTCAGTCCACTATTTGCCAACACCAAATACCGCTGGGGATTTCCTCGCTGCGTTGATAAATCCTTATGTTGGCATATTTGGACACCGAATGATTTTGTCCAAACAGGCGCTTATGGCATTCCTGAACCGCACACCGATGCTCTAATATTAGATGCAGCTGAAGTGGATTTGATTCTCGTCCCCAGTGTAGCCTGCGACTATCAGGGATTTCGTCTGGGTTATGGTGGCGGATATTACGATCGCTTGCTCAGTTTACCACAGTGGCAGACAAAGCCAACTATCGGAATTGTCTTTGATTTTGCCTATTTGTCCCAAATACCGATTGAATCTTGGGATAAACCACTACAAGCTGTTTCTACCGAAACCGGATTGATTCCAAAAGGCTGAAAGATTCAGGTTCTCGAATCTTTATCCCGAAATTCAAAAAGCCCTTAAAAGTGAAAATGATACCAGATTCAACACTAGTGCAGCACTTCTAGTTGATAGTGATTTGGAGACTTCTTTAGTCTTGCCGACTAATGGACTGACCATTTGGCAGAATGATAGTTCCACCCCAAGCACAGGCAAACTTGACCAAATTAGATCCTTCGCAACTAGCCCCAGTCAAATCGAGATCCTCCAACCCAGTATCTCCATCGACAACAACACCATCCAAAATAGCACCTCTCATAGTAGTTCGCACCAAATCGGCCATGATGAAAGTAACACCTCGGAGGGAAGCTTTATCGAAATTAGCTCCTTTAATAGTACTTTCTTCTCCACCAAAGATCGCCCCATCCAAAATGGCTTCAGTCAAGTTAACATTGATGATTCCACTGTCCCTAAAATCGGCTCCACTCAACTTAGCTCTACTCAGGTTGGCTCCGGTAAAAATAACCCGACACAAGATAGCTCCTCTCAAGTTAGCTCCACTCAAGTCAGCTCCACTCAAGTCGGCTTCACTCAAGTCAGATCCACTCAAGTCAGTTCTAGTGAGGTTAATTTCCCTCAATTCAGCTCTATCCAAAAAAACACCCCTGAGTCTGACTCCTGGAAAGTCTCTTTCCCCAGCAGCATAACGCTGCAACAACTCTTTAGCATCCATAATTTGCCTTCCGCTTCAAATAACAAATGTAAAGATAAGGTTACGATACAATTAATCAAATTTTCAAGTAAAGCCATGTATGACTCAGTTCACTATGTCACTAACGCACAGGGAGAAAAAGTTGGAGTACTGTTAGATTTAGAAACTTACCAACAGTTAACCAACTTGTCTGTAGATTCTGAATTATTGATTGGTTTAAATCTAGATGAGTTGCAAGCTTTGGCAGAAAGTTCTTTATCTCTTAAAGCTCAGATACAATTACAGGAATTATTAATTAAAAATTCTGAACATCATTTGTCAAATGAAGAAACTGAAACTTTAGATAGATTATTGACACAAGTTGAGCAATTAAATATTCTTAAAAATAGAGCTAGATATAGCTTAAATATTTTTTTAAATAAACAGCAAGTAGCGTGAGTGTTTACATTCCTGTTGAATTACAAAATAAAATTTGCAAAGCAAAATGCTGAACTGGAAAAAATCACAATCGCAGATTCTGCTAATGTATGCGCTGTTGGGAGCGATCGCCCTGTTGATGCTCTTTCCTTTACTATGGCTAATTAGTACAGCCTTGAAATCGCCGACGGAAAATATTTTTCAGTCGCCGCCACAGTTGCTACCCAGTCAACCGACACTAAATAACTTCTCTAGTGTATGGAACTCTCTACCTTTTGCACAATACCTATATAACAGTACCTTGGTGTCAGTACTGACTGTGGGCTTAAATTTACTGTTTTGCGCCTTGGCTGCCTATCCGTTGGCAAGATTGTCGTTTGTGGGGCGAGACTGGATTTTTATAGCGATCGTCTCTACAATTATGATTCCCTTCCAAATCGTGATGATTCCCCTCTATATTTTGACAGTCCAGTTAGGTTTGACAAATAGTTATTTAGGGATGATTTTTCCGAGTTTAGCTTCTGCCTTTGGCATTTTTCTGTTGCGCCAAGCTTTTATGAGTGTCCCCAAAGAAATAGAAGAAGCTGCCCGGATGGATGGTAGCTCAGAGTTAGGATTATGGTGGCACATTATGTTACCGGCAGTTCGCCCAGCACTGGTAACTTTAGCTATTTTTGTATTCATTGGTGCTTGGAGTGACTTTTTGTGGCCTTTAATTATCATCCAAAACGAAAATTTATACACTCTTCCTTTGGGAGTCGCAAAGCTAGCAGGAACATTTTCTCTTGACTGGCGCTTGGTAGCTGCTGGCTCCGTGATTGCGATCGCTCCAGTATTATTACTATTTCTGTTTTTACAACGTTACATTGTACCTACAGAAACAGGTAGCGGGGTCAAGGGGTGAAGAAGAATTCAGAAGTCAGAATTCAGAAGTCAGAATAAGAAAGTGGTAGATGAGGAAGATGAGGGAGAAATAATTAATGCCCAATGCCCAATGCCCAATTCAATAAGCACCAGTCTTTTTAAGCACCACCCAGATAGTTTTAATAATCAGACTCAGGTCATAAGTTACAGACCACTTGTGTTGATAATCCATATCCATTTTGACAATGGTTTCAAAGTCTCTAATGCTAGAACGCCCATTAGCTTGCCATTCTCCGGTAATGCCTGGTTTGACTCGCAATCTATCCCAGTGGTGTAAATCGTAATTACTGACTTCATCAGGAGTAGGTGGACGAGTACCAACTAAACTCATGTCCCCTAACAAAACATTCCAAAATTGAGGGAATTCATCCAAGCTAGTACGCCGCAAAAATTTACCAACAGGAGTAATGCGAGGATCGTCAACAGATTTAAAGATGTGACCTTTGGCTTGGTTCTCAACCAAATGCTTGAGTTTATCAGCATCGACTATCATGGAGCGGAATTTCCAGATGCGGAAAGTTTTTCCGTTTAAACCACAGCGAATTTGGGAATAAAATATTGGACTTGGCTCATGAATAAAGGTAGCAATTGCTACGGGAATTGCTATTATAAATGTAACAATCAGCCCCACAATGGCTCCAACAATGTCAATTAATCGTTTTCTCACGCTTAACGTTGACGGATGTGAAGGCTGTTGCAAACAATTAACTGAATAAAGATAAAGATTATTCACAAGGGCTAACTTAGTTTTATAACAGGAATTTTTACATTAGTAGTGTAGACATAGACATGATTTGTGGGCGATTTTTACTACTGTTGTCGCTACTACTGGGTGTGAATCTGCACATATTTTAACCAATATAAAAACCAAAAATTCAAAATTTACAGAATCTTTCAATTAAACTGATAGATTGTAAATCTACGGTATTTTC
This sequence comes from uncultured Nostoc sp., assembly GCF_964247315.1. Lineage (GTDB taxonomy): Bacteria > Cyanobacteriota > Cyanobacteriia > Cyanobacteriales > Nostocaceae > Nostoc. The sequence continues at coordinate 7,733 of NZ_CAXTTT010000132.1, read as the reverse complement.
GCCATTTAATAAATAAAGATACTAATATTGTACACATCCAAAAAATTACTGAGCTGAAGTATTAGTACTGGTAAAACACGGCGTAAATAAACCACCTATTCCAAATCAATGAAACGCTTATGCTGTATTCATTTTTAATTTTTAATTTTTAATTTTTAATTCCGCCTTTTTGAAAAATTCCAAATGCTTACGTTATGAGCATTTGGAATTTGAAGTAGTATTCTTATTTCTAGCGCGATGTACTAGTCTCAACGATCAACCTCTAAGGCGAAATTCACCGTATATGGTTCCTCCAGTGATTGCTGATTACTAGCCTTGATTGCATCTAGATAGCGACGCAAAGACAACAGTTGGTGAGAATTAGGACGATAAGTGAGACTTCCTTGTTTTTCAAAAAGTGGTGCTGTGGCGATCGCTTGATAGTCAGGATTTTCTTGCGAACTCTGGGTAAGCCAAGTTGATTCTGTGACTGAAGGTATCAAACCGGAAGGCAGCTCACCTTCCAAAAAAGCCAGCAACCTTTGCTGACAAGTGCGAGTATTAATCCCACGACCCTCAAATAACTGGATAACTTCACCGAAAGATAAGGGACGGTCTGGTAGCAATCGCAACAATTCTGTAAACAAGAAATAATCAGTGTATTGTTGCCTGGGTATATCTAAAATCTGGGGATGCAGAGGCAGCATTGCCAAACCATAAGCAACCCGGCTGCAATTGGGAGCGCCGTTTTCGCCGAGATATAAATCTTGAATAATCTTAGTGCTGGGAAGTTTTTGCCGTAACCAGCGGTTCACAGTCCCGATACAAGCCACTCCACCAGTCAGGATAGCTTGATTAATAGCTTCTGTGGGGATGCCACGAGCTACCAATAACTTGTTAAGTTCTCGGTTCAGACGGCGCACAAAGGGGATAAATATCTGGCTTTCTAAGTCTCGTCGCTGCAAAACCCACCGCTGATCGGCTAGTTCCAGGGTAAAAAAGTCTTGGTGTTGCAAAATCAGTTTTAGAGCTAATGCTGCATCTAATACCGCCTGTCCCAATAGAGAACTTTCTAGACGCTGCTGGAGACGAATTCGAGCGGTAATATCTGGTTCTCCAACTCTGGGTAGTTCTAATTCTTCTAACCCTAAAGTCTGCCAACGCATTTGGTCTAAACCGGGAATTGACGGTTGCCATTGCCAAGAATTACTCGTGGTAGTTTTGCGCTCGCTTGGTGTTTCTAAGCGTGATTGCCGAGATTTCGGTGGCAATAGCAGCTGACAGATAATATCTTGTTCAATTCCCTTGCCAGCATAAGCAAAACTGTGGAGCATGAAATCATTGTATGTCAATTGCTGCAAGGTTTCTGGTAGATTCACCAGCAACATTTCTGTGGCAGTTGTCCCAATGTTAATCACAAGCGTGTTGCCAACAATGGGATGTTCGCTGGTTTTTGCTGGATGAGAACCTTGACCATCACTTAATTTTACTTGCTCACCATTAGCAGCATCGAGTTCTGGGAGTAGACTAGCGATCGCTTCTTCGACAAAAAAGACTTGCTGCGGATGTTGGATAAGTTTGCTAGTGAGTAAAGCTTCCCGCACGTTAAAGCGGTATTGTTCTGACCAGCTAGATGGACAGGTACAAATTACACCTGCAATATTATTGATAATCTGGGGAAAATCTTGTTCGCCGATCCCGACAGCAGCAGTCATTAAACTAGGGGTGGTACTTGTTTTTTCGGATTTGAGGGTTAATAGTAATTTAGAGAGCGATCGCACAACCCAAATCAAAGGCCCTGCCGAAAATTCATTTAATTGCAAAACAGGTTCCCATTTCTGTCGTTCGCTCTTGTAGGGAATGGCTACTTGTAGATAGGGCTTCAACTGCGCCGAGTAGAGATTATTTTTCGTCGGATCTGCTGTCGATCTTGGTGTTGCAGGAGTGGTAGCCGAGCGATCAGGCACTTTCTCTTGGGCAACAGCCGCAGGTGCTGTCTGCTCATGTGCTTCGATAGTTTCGTTTTCACCGTGGGGTACAGAAGCTATAGGCAGATAAACCTCTGTTGGTAAACGAAACGATTGCTGAAAGGAACTTATTTCCGGCTGATTTTCTGCTGACCAGTAGATAGGATGTACAACAAAAGTCGAGCGATTTAATAATGCGGCGGAAATTCCTGTTGTACCTAAATCAATTCCTAAATACCAGACTGATTCTAGAACATTGGGCGAAACTTCTGGATTGTTTATGGAGTTGGCAATTGGAGGTAAAGAACTTTCTGGAACAGGAGTTGTGACTTCCTTTTTTTTTTCAATTTCTACCTGGGGAACTGCCAAACTGGAGAAAGCAGTAGTTGATGTATTCTCTGCTATTTGGAGATTTTCAGGGGAAGTTTTGGGTATTGTGTCTTGAATGTTATCAAGTAATTCCGAGAAAACATCCAAGTTGTTATCTGGCTGCGACTCAGAATTTAGCTGCCGATCAAAATTAGCCAAATCCCGATCTAATTGCTGTAACTGTTCTTCATCTAAAGAAATATCTGGTACTGCTGGAAACTGGTTTGACTCAATAGAAAGTAAGTTTTCTTGCGGTGAAGCAGCAATGTAGTTATCTGAAGACAGTTCGGAGCGATCGTTGTTAATTAATACTTCCGATATGACGATATTTTCAGTAGACTCTACCAACGAAATTTCTGCTACTTCTGGAGTCACTGCTGCTGTAGTTGTGGCATTGTCCACAGAAGATGAGACTTCCAGCAGTTGCACTTCACTATCGGCATTAAGCAATAAATCAGTTGCTGTAGTTGTGGCATTATCCACAGAAGATGAGACTTCCAGCAGTTGTACTTCACTATTAGCATCAGGCAATAGGTCAGTTAGGGTATTAATTGTATCAACACTAGCTGGCTGAGTGCCGATTTGTGGCAAACTATCTATTTGTGGAGTAGAAAAACTAAGAGGTGAGTTTAGGTCAGTATCCTCTTCAAAAAATAGTTCTTCCTGTGGCTCTGATGAATCTGTGGTTTCTCCTAAATTCTCTTGAGTTGAAAGACCCGTATCTGATGCCACAACCGCAGAATCCACAGGTGGAGGGGCAAGTGGGGCCTGTGCGATGTTCAACGGTGATGGAGAGCCTGTGGAAGCAGATAAGTGATTTGTGGGAACATCAAGGCTTGGATTATTAACATCGCCAGCATCAAACAAACTGGCGTAAAGTTGGTCTACTTCATCACCAATTACCGTAGAAATATCTTGCGGTAATTCGGTCGGGGTTTGAGAATATTCAGATGAGTCTACACCAAGCTGCAACAGCACTGCATCTAGATCCTCTGTGAGGGTAGTTTCCTGTTGCTCAATTGTGAGTGGAGATAAAGTTTCTGGCTGTATAAGCTCTAAGGATTGGGGCGCAACTCCAGCAGCAATCTCGCCTGGTTCAGTCAATGATGGTAGTGTCTCAGATTCTCCTCCCAGCAAAGATGACTGCGAACTAGGGGATTCTTGTTGCAAATGCTGAGTCAAATTGTTGACAAAGCTGGCCATCAACTGTTCGCCTTGCATCCCCTTGCTATGCATTCTTGCCAGTGCTTGCGACAGGGATTCGTAATAAGTATTAATGTTGCGCTGTAGTGCTTCAAAGACTACATTCACCGTCCCATCTAGTGATAATAGGCGTTGATCCAACTCCCTGGCTAGCTGGGTTAACCGCTCTATACCTTCAGGGGATTCTAACAAAGATTGAGTTGTAGAGGTTGCGTAATTAATTCCTCCTGAAGAACTGGCGGAATTTTCTCCCGTCTGTCCGATCAGTGGTGTTAAAGTTGGCACAAGGCGACTCATGAGTACCTGTAAAAACTCGGTAATCATTTGCTCCTGGTTTGTCAACTGCTGCGCTAAAGAGTAGTTTTGCAATCGCTTTTGCTCTAGCTGCCGAATTTCCTGTATGAGGGTGGCTCGCTCTTGCAAAAGCAATTCTAATTCTGTTCGCAACGGCTGAATCAATCTCGAAAATTCATTATTTAATTGTCCGGCGCCAACAGTACTCTCTTCCTGACTAGGTTTGAGCTGCGGTAGTGGATATTGATTGTAATCGCGATCAATAAATTTTGTTAACAATGGCGATGGCTCCGCCAACGCCAAGGGCGAACGCGGTTCTTCAGAAGACTGATTTGGGATGCTGCTCTCTAATACTTCTTTTTCTTGTAACCTCAACAAGAAGTCGCGAATTCGCTCTAAGACTTCTTTAGGCTCCTGCGCCTGACCAGACAGAAATCTAGACAGGCGCTTGCCACCGCTGGCAAGTAAGTTATCAATGTCTGCGATCAGCTTTTGGATTTCATCTGTACTAAAAGTCACTTTTTTTACCTTATGTATAAATCTATGTCAACTAATGTGACAATTACTTTACAATCACCGCATCCCTATGGGGATCTTGCTATGCGCAGCGTCGACCATAGGAGAAGTTTTGAGTGACAAAAGCCGCTGCTTGGACTTGTGACTGTCATTATGTTATGGATTACTGGGAGTCGTGGCAATCTTCAATCATCCAAGAAAACAAGGAAAAAAGTTTCTCTTTGTCCCCCATCCCCTTGTCCTCTTCAGACAGCCTTTGCTCGAAAAGCTTAATTTTGTAGGTCATTGGTTGCCTATTTTTGAAAATCGCTAAAATACCTGAGCAATAATTTACTCCCTTTAGTATCATTGATGTTGTTTGCCTATATTCAATAACTAATCAAGTTTGCAGTGCAGCTAGCCCCTAAGCAATGCTTCCGCAGGCTATAAACTACTTTTTGCAAAACTTTTACCCTGTTTAAACTTATAGGTAAAGATTATTTAAAAAACTTTTTGTCGTTTTCTTGTGTAGCATAGTTAGTTTTCTCTTTGAAAGGGAGCTGTGCAATGATAGCTTAGGCTACAAATGGCGCTCTTGTTTGTTGTGTGTACATAGCAGCTTGAATTAAAGATGTCGTAATGGAAGATCGATATAGCTTGCAAGCACAGGCTAATTCCTGGATGATCGCCTCCGCTCCCTTTTTTCAAGGGTTGCCAGAAACTGCTGTGGAGTCAGCCCTCACCCATCTCGTTACCCGCACTCACCCAGCCAATCAGGTGATTCTACTGGAAAATGACTGGGGTGGTTCTGTGTATTTTATTATGGACGGATGGGTAAAAATTCGCACCTACAATCTGGAAGGAAAAGAGGTAACGCTGAATATTATTGGCAAAGGTGAATTGTTTGGTGAAATGGCGGCGCTAGATGAAGCACCTCGATCCACCGATGTGATTACCTTGGCCCCGACGGTAATTGGTAGTATGCCTGCTCAGGATTTTGTCAAATTACTTCAGATAGAACCCTTGGCGGGAGTTCGATTGGCGCAACTAATGGCACGGCGTTTGCGGCAAGTAAATCGCCGATTACGGTTACGGGAATCTGATAGCCAGTCAAGGGTAGCAGATACGTTGTTATTTTTGGCAGAAGGACAGGGGAAAAAAGGGCAAACCGGAACCGAAATCCCCAATTTACCTCATCGGGAATTGAGTAGTTTGAGCGGACTGGCGCGGGAAACGGTCACACGAGTCTTGACAAGGCTAGAAAAAAAAGGCTTGATTAAACGGGATCAAGACACTATTTGTATTCCCGATTTGTCAGCCTTAGAAAGAATGATCGTTTAAAAACTTGTCAGATATGAGTATTTTAGATTCTCTCCCAGATGAACCGGAGAAAGATCCATCTTCTGAATCTCCAACTCCTCAGAATCATTGGTTAGATAAAGAACAGCAGTTAATGCCTCCTCAAATCAAAGCTGATGCGCCCTTGAGGATGGTGGAAACGGCATTTTTAGCCAGTACCGCTAGCCTAATTTGGTTTATTAATTTTTACTTTCCTTTGGGCCCAGTTTTGCGGATATTTTTTCCAGTGCCGATTGCTCTAGTTTATCTGCGTTGGGGCAAACGTGCGGCATGGATGGCAGCACTCACCTCTGGGTTACTGCTAACGGTACTGATGGGGCCAGCCCGCAGTTTGCTGTTTGTCATGCCCTACGGGTTCATGGGCGTGCTTTTGGGCGCTACGTGGTGTCGTCGTCGTCTTCCTTGGATTGTTTCTATCACTTTGGGTACGCTATTAGGTACTTTAGGAGTCTTTTTTCGGCTGTGGTTGCTGTCTGTTTTGTCGGGTGAAGACCTGTGGATTTATGTGATTACCCAGGTAACTGAGTTTATTGAGTGGGTATTTTTTAACTTGAGTTTGTTGACGAGTCCCAGTGTATTTTTGATTCAAGTGGGAGCGATCGCTTTAATTATACTCAACAACTTTATCTACCTTTTTGTAGTACACCTAGCAGCATGGTTGCTTTTTGACCGCCTGGGCAACCCTATTCCCCGCCCACCACACTGGGTACAAGTTCTCATGGATTATGAAGGATAATTATTAGTCATTTGTCATTTGTCATTTGTCATTGGTTAAATGATCAGTCCTAACTAATAACCAATGTCCCATGCCCAATTCCCAAATTAGTATTTATACTCAAAAAGAACAGGGTGAACAATGGCTGCGAAGGTATCGTGGTTGTCTACCCGTATTTGCTTGTATTTTAGGATTTACTGAAACTGGTTTAATTCCAGGCATTTCAGCAGCTGGTCGCACTCCAGAGGATCGGAAATATACTGCTTGTGCCGATGCCGAATTTTTGTATTACGGCCCAGAACATAAAGCCCAATATCCCCTACCACCATTGGCAGCTGGGGCTTCACCTGTGCTGATTTCTCGCGCTGTCTTTGAGTCACTAAAAATACCAGTTCATTTATTTAATGCTGGTTTACCTCAGCCTCCTGCTGTGCCAGTAATTGATTTAGGTGGCGCTCCTGCTAAGTGTTTAAGTGGAGGTGCTGCTATGGAAATTACAACAGTACATCACTTGTTTGAACAAGGGCTACTTTGGGGAGAACGCCTAGCTGCCAATATCCAACAGGGGTATCTGATTGTCGGTGAGTGCGTCGTCGGAGGTACTACAACTGCCCTGGCAATCTTAACTGGTTTAGGTATAGATGCTGCCGGAAAAGTTAACAGTAGCCACCCTGTTTGTAACCACGCACAAAAGTGGGCACTAGTGCAAACTGGGCTGGAGAAGATAAAGGGGAACAGGGGGCAGTGGGCAGGGGGCAGGGAGCAGGATGAGATATTCCAATCTCAAATCCAAAATTTTGTAGATCCCCTAGAACTCGTAGCTGCTGTAGGCGATCCGATGCAAGTGGTGGTAGCTGGAATGGCGATCGCTGCTAGCCGTAGTTGTGGTGTGATGCTGGCTGGAGGGACGCAAATGTTGGCGGTTTATGCGTTGATGAGTGCGATCGCTCAAGCTTACGCCTTATCATGGCAACCAGAAGCAGTAGTTGTAGGCACAACCCGCTGGGTGGCTGAAGATCCTACTGGCGCTACAGTTGACTTAGCTCTTAACTTAGGAAAAAACAGCTTAACTTCGAGTGGAGAAACCCCTCCTCTATTAGCAACTCATCTGAGCTTTGCTGATTCTCGTTATCCCCAACTGAGAGCTTATGAGCAGGGTTTTGTCAAAGAAGGTATAGGTGCTGGAGCCGCTTGCATAGCCGCCCATCTTAGCCAAGATTGGCAGCAACACCAACTTTTGACAGCCATTGAAGCCCAACTTGAACGGATAAGTATTGCCTTGAATTAAAGATGAAAGGGGAGCATCCCAATTTGGCAAAAATAAAAGAATCCAGACTATTCGCGAGTTTGCA
>NZ_CAXTTT010000131.1:0-20080 GCF_964247315.1 uncultured Nostoc sp. | reverse complement strand
TCTCACATCAAGTTATGTAAATTGATTTTTTACTGCTTGTGAGAAATCCGGGTTTAGCAGCCAGTCTAAAACTAAGAAATCCTGCCCTTGCCATTCGAGACTGATGCTGCGAGGAGTCAGCAACCAAGTTAAATTACCAGGCCGTTCCGCAGGTATTGGATATAGTTTTTCTAGTTGCTTGAGCGTCATCCACAGTCCTGCTATGCCAGCACGATGTATCCAAGTTATGCTTGGGTCGCCCAGATTTAACTGGATTTTGGGGTTGACAACGCTGGCTACTATGGACATCTTATTTGTTTCTGGGAAATACTCTCAAACTTTTATTGGGTAGTAGTCAAAACCAGCTTTAACTTGCGTTTCCCTTTATCTTCACAGCCACAAAAACGCCACAGCCCATCTTGCGCTTTCCCCCAATGCCATATCTCAGCAATGTTAGCAAATCTTCTTTGCTAAGATTAATGATTTCTAACCCAAAACCCACAACTGTAAAGCGCTTGATTTTAATACTTCTACGTTTTGGGCTACCATCAGTATTTTTGGTAATAAAGGCTTTTCCCTGAATACCCAGTTGTTCTAACTGACGCTGTGCTGCTGCTAAAAATGACTCCGGTTCTTGATAACCCTGGATAATCACTATACGCGATCGCAGTCTCTCAGAAGCCTCAAGCAAATAAATTTCAGGAATCCCCAAGCGAATTGTATGCTTGCCAATTTTCAGGGACTTACCTGCTAACGGATAGATTAGACTTATTTTGTCCACAGGGGGGCGAATGTAAAGCCTGGAATTATCAGTCAGATAAATCTGACCATCCTTGCTGGGAATACCTGCAATAGTGTGAATACCCAATCTATCCATGTCGTGAACTTGGGATTGAAAATGAGCGATCGCAATAACCATTCTTTATTTAGAAGCCACAATGTCTTCAAAAGCAGATTCCAATGTAGCTGACTCTAAAGTGACTTCTTAAACTGCTTGATCCATATCCCAAACCTGTTTTGCTAAATAAGTGAGCATTTTCTGACGCTCTTCAATAGCTTGAGAATTCCAAATTGTAAATTCCTTAAGGTCTTGAACTGCTCGATTAAGAGCTGTATTAGTTCCAAGTACAGGCTTCTCTGTTATTGACCTAGTTAACAAGAAAACAGACTGCGGATAAGCAGCTTTTTTTTCAGAAAAAGTGCCCCTACCAATAGAGGCGTTTATGGTCTTTTCTAATAAAGTCAGATTACCTAGCCTAGATATATATTTTGTTATTTCATTTGGCTTATCAAAATCATTAACAATAGCTTGCTCAGGTTTTTGAGGTAAAATGTGTTCTATTTCTATTTTATTCTGAATAAATGTATTTAAATTTATCCAATTTTATTCACTACCAAATGCTTTTTCATTAATATACTGACTAAATTTTGCCAACATATACTTTAATCGATATTTTGGCAAATCTTTTTCTTGTAGACTAAGGAATATTTCTTCAAACTTTTGTCTAATATCTTGCTTAATGGGTAAAATATACTGATTTACAAACTGATGTAAGGTATCAGCATCTTTGACTTTGCGGATTTCACTAGACCATTCAATAAAAGTGCGTTCTAGTTCATTCAGTTTTTTCCCAGTAATAATAAGAGCAAAAAGTGTATTTTCGAGTTGGCGGCATAATTCTATAAATAATTCTTTTGGTAACTCAAGACCTGTTAATAATAGACTCATATGTTGTCTAGAATTAGGAGTTAAATGTTTAATGTTAGCTAAATAACGATTATTTGTACCGTCTGGATTTTTTCCTTTAATAAAAGAAGCATATGCGTTAGCAGATTTACGTAGCTTTTCTACAAATTCAATTGGTTTTTCTGTATATTGACATACTGAGTTATTATTCAAAAACCATTCATAAACTTTTTCTTCTTGTACATCATCACGCTTAACATCAAAATTTGAAAAAATAAAGTAACGCAGAAAACTAAAAGGTTTTTCATTAGCTGATTGTATTGCATCATTTAGTTCTTTCCATTGAGTATTAATATTTTCAAAATTCTCTATATTCGCTTGTTTAAACATAAGGTTTTTTAATAAATCCATAGGATTTAAACCAACACCCCTATCATTAAGAGTTTCAAAAACTCGTAATGCATGATTAACATCTGCTGTTTCAACACGTACAAGTTTGACTTTCTTCGTAAAATGTAAGTAAAATCTCCTTAATTCACTTTCATCTTGCCCAAATTCATTGGAAATAAAGTTGTAAATTATTCCATAAGCATTGACCAGATTCTGGGCAGATTTAGTATTATCAACTATCTGCTCTAAATCAAAATTATCATCTGCAAACTTATCTAAAACTTTGCTACTATCTTCATACTGAAGTGCTACTTTGTACAAAGGTACATCAAACCCGTTAGAATCTGTATCTATTCCGCATATCCGAGTTCTTATGCTATCAACAGCAGCATGATTTTCTAACTTTATAAGATAGTTTTTAACAACACAAGAGAAAATGTGAGCAGTAGTAATTCGTTGTTGTCCATCAATTACTTCATAAAGATTGTTAGTGCCATCAGAACTAGGGCAAACAACAATGCTACCAATAAAATAATCATCTGATTTATGACGAAATTCAAGGGGAGGAAATTCTTTATGTACATCATACAAAAGTTGTTCTACTTGCTTTTCTTCCCAAACATACTCTCTTTGATAAGGTGGTATACTGTAGAAATCATCAAATAATTTGTCAATAGTTAAATCTAAGGATTTAATTGTTTGTTGATTCATAAATTACCTACTATTGTAAACTGTTATAAACTCTGGTGCGTCCATATGACCCTGTAGCTTATCGGCAGATGCCCAAATGGGTTGCTCAAAATCTAAAGTCGCCCTATTGCCGTTTTTTATGTTCTGTTTTTTCTGACCACTTACCACTAAGTGTTACTCCTCTAATAACCATAAATTTGTTTTTAGCATCGCTTTAGTATAAAAATCGATTTATTCAAGGTTTAAGCCCAACTAAAAACCCAACATCAATCATTTGAGATTGTATAGACATATAGCCCCTTGTGCCAGACATGACCTCAAAAAAAATTGCTGGATGTGCTAAAATTTAACTATCCAGCAATAATATCATGTAAATTCCAGTACAATTATTGTTTTAGTAGTATAAATTATTCTACCGTAACGCTTTTAGCAAGGTTACGAGGCTGATCGACATCCAAACCGCGACGGGCGGCAATATGATAAGCCAATAATTGCAAAGGAACTACTGTCAGAATCGGAGAAAGTAATTCTTCCACATGAGAGACGGGAAGAAGATCGTTAAAAATTTCCGCAGCTTCGCCATCGTTGACGGGAGTCACGCCAATTAACCGAGAATCTCTGGCTTTGGCTTCTTGGGCATTAGAAATCACCTTTTCATACACACTACCAGGGATTGCGATCGCAACTACTGGTACTTTCGCATCTAAAAGTGCAATCGGGCCATGCTTCATCTCTCCAGCTGGATACCCTTCGGCGTGAATGTAGCTGATTTCTTTTAATTTCAACGCCCCTTCCAAAGCAATGGGGAAGTTAATTCCCCTTCCTACAAAAATGAAATCTTTAGTTTCGGCAAATTCGTGGGCTAATTGTTCGGTTAAACGTTCCTGACTTTCTAAAGTAGCCTCAATTTCTTTGGGAATCTGCCGCAACCCATTAATAATTTGATCTAATATATCTTTTGAAACAGTCTGACGACGAGCTGCTAAATCCAATGCCAAAGCATAAAACGCCATCAGTTGAGCGGTAAAAGTTTTCGTCGCTGCTACCCCAATTTCAATTCCCGCTAGGGTGCTGATAATATGCGGCACTAAATGACCGAGGCTGCTTTCAGGGCGATTGGTAATACCTAGTAGTCGTGCTTGATATTTAAGGTCTTTCCCCTGACGACGTTCTTTTTCCATCGCCAAAGCTGCTAGGGTATCAGCGGTTTCGCCTGATTGGGTAACGCCAATAATCAAGGTGTTAGCCGTCACGGGTGATGGTGCATAGCGATACTCAGAAGCGTAATCTACCTGAGTTGAAATTCCTGCTAGTTGTTCGAGTAAATATTTTCCGATTAATGCTGCGTGCCAACTTGTACCACAGGCGAGGATCTGAATTTGTTCTAAATCGTTGTATAAATCTCCAGGTAAACCAAGATTGATTGGCGATTCGGTAGATTCGGTTGGATTAAAGTATGCGTCTAAACTAGCTCTTACTACTCCTGGTTGCTCATGGATTTCTTTGAGCATGAAGTGTTTGAATCCCTGCTTTTCTACCATTGCAGGATTGAAGTTGAGCAGTCGGGGTTGTTTTTTCAGCCTATCGCCAGCAAAATTGTAAATCTCAACGCCCAAAGGTGTGAGGCGGGCAATTTCGCCATTTTCTAGAGGTAGCACCGCACGGGTATAGGCAACGATCGCAGGTGTGTCAGAGGCACAAAATAACTCCCCTTGCCCAAAACCAATTACTAAAGGTGCTTGTTGGCGGACAACAATCAATTCATCGGGGTAGTCAGCAGAAATAACTGCGATCGCAAACGCCCCTTTTAGGTGATTAACTGCTTGGCGAATTGCATCTAGGAAGGGAGATGAGGAAGATGAAGGAGGAAAATTCTTTAAAAATTCGGCTATTAAATGAGGAATAACTTCGGTATCGGTTTCAGAACGAAATTCGTGTCCTTTTGCTTTGAGTTCCTCGCGTAACTCGCGGTAGTTTTCGATAATGCCATTTTGCACCACAGCCACTCGCTTTGCTGTATCCAAATGGGGATGGGCGTTGTACTCTTCTGGTTTACCATGAGTTGCCCAGCGTGTATGACCAATACCAATTGGGGCAGGAGTTTCTATTTGTTCCAGTTTAGAACGCAAGTTATGGAGTTTACCCTTTGCCCGCACACAATTTACCTCTCCTTCCCAAACAGTGGCGATTCCAGCCGAATCATAGCCCCTGTATTCTAGTTTCTCCAGTCCAGCCAGTAAAATGTCTGTCGCCGCTTGAGTGCCTATATATCCAACAATTCCGCACATTGTTCACACCACTTATTTTTAGGATGATTTAATCCAGTATAGTCGGTAGCATAAAGTGGACATTTTGCAAAGAAAAAAGGGAGTAATTTACTCCCTCTACCACTAGGTATTGTTATGGATTTTAGGGTTTTGACAGCGGATTCCCCGTCAGCTTTTGACCTGACGGTACAAATACGGCTTCTAAGATTTAGATACCTAAAGATTGTATCCCCTCAAAAAATGCTTGCTAAAGGTGCTTGCTATTGAAACATTTAAAAGTCTTGAATGCCGAGTTCCGAGTGCTGAGTGAAGAATCAAGAAATTGTGTTTCTGATTTACTTCTTTTGTCTCAGCATTCAGTACTCAGCACTCAGCTTTTTAGTAAGCTAGACCCATACTGCGAGTTGTTTCAGCGCCCAGGTAAACCCGGATGCTCAAAAAGTCAGTGGGACAAGCGGTTTCGCAACGCTTACAGCCCACGCAGTCTTCTGTACGAGGTGAAGAGGCAATTTGAGCAGCTTTACAGCCATCCCAAGGAACCATCTCAAGTACATCAGTAGGGCAAGCGCGGACGCATTGGGTGCAGCCAATGCAGGTATCGTAGATTTTTACAGAATGAGACATTGAATAAACGGCTCCTTTCGAGTGTTCTTCTCTGCGAAAGAATCATAATCAACGCATAGTCTACCGCAGTGGTTGATAGGCCGTAATCAAAAGGCTACATAACTTCAAACAATGTAATAAGCACCGTTAAAATTTGTTTTTACGAGATTGTCTTTATTGACTGATAATCAGGAACATCATCACAGCGTATTTACCACCGTGATATACCATAACGAGGTTAAATAGTAAAGCTGTATGAAACAAAATTAAAAGGAAATAGGGACATCTCCATAATTTTAACTATGGGAATTTTGGTTAATAATCTGATTTTGCGATCGCCACATCCCCGTGTAAACAAAAACAGTTCGGCAACCTAGATTACGCAAAAACTTGTTTTTCTTACTGAATAAAACTGCTTTTGCGATGTAAATGATTAATTTAGAGACTGCGGTCGCTCACCAATCACTCGTATATTTAACTTTTTAGGTCTGGCAATTTCATAATGTTTACTCACACATATCAGAGTATTTCAGAAATTGCAAACTCATCATTTATCGCAGCAATTTTTGTTTCAATCTTTTGCTCAATAGCCGTCACTTGCAGTTGTTCCTCTAAATTATTAGCATTGGCTAATTTATCTTTTGCATACTCATTTTCTCGGATTTGTCGAGCAATACTTTCTAACAACCAAAGTTGTTCTTCCACAGACAAGGCAAGGATAGAGCGCTCAATTTCTAGTAAATTTGGTGAGATCATTTTACTTTTGATTCCTAGTAAGGTGGATTTTTAAAAGATATTATATTCAGTCTATCTGGTTAACCTAGAGCATCGTCAATTCCCGCTTATTTTCTCCATACTTATCATTTCACAAATCATAAGAGATTGCTATAAATAACTAAAAAGCTATTTTATAACTTTTTAATTAAGTATTACTGCTGAAGTAAAATGTGCGCTAAACTGACTACATGAATTACGAAACAGCTAGGAAACTCCTCATAGATCAGACAATCACAACCGAAGAAAACCCAGATGCGCTGTTAACGCGTATGAAACAGGGCAAACCGCCGATACCTGGTCACATTACTTCGATTTTGTTGGCATTGAAAGTGGTGTTTGAAGCCCTCAAAGATGCAAAGAGCCTAGACCGAGAACTGGCTTTGGCCCTTTATCAGTTAAGCATTAAGGCGCAACAGCTATTTGGCGCAGGGCGTAAAGCCGGGGTTGATTGGCCGCCACTATTCAAAGAAGATTTACTACGAATTTCCTTAGCAGCTGAAAGTATTTTTTCGGGTATATGGCAAACCTTAGCTCAGTTGGAGTTGGGGAAGAGATGAAGGATATAAGGGGAAAAGGAGCAGGGGAGCAAGGGAACAAGGAAAATAATTCTTCACTTCTAACTCAGCACTCAGCACTTAGATGCTCATTAACGAATTTGCAGTTCATTTTCTAACTTGTCTAGGTCAGTTTTGAGCAAAACGGTCATTTGACCGGTAAAAGCTTTGCCATTCTTGGGTTGAGCAACTTCCACCCAATATACATAGCGATCGCCTACTCGTAATTCTCCCTTTAAGGCTTCCCGAATTGGAGTTTTAGCCAGACGCGCTGAGTTAACTACCTCCTGGTTGGGATATTCATACACGACTTGAGCGCGATCGTAATCTTGATAAATCTCTAAGCCATAAATCACCCGCAAGGATTCTTGGAGACGCGCAAATGTCATGCCGTTAATAGCATCATACATAGTAATGCGCTCAGTCCGAATTGTGCCCCGATCTTTGGAAAACTCCACCCTACCAGGAGGCAATACCGACGCTTGAAAAGTGAATCGTTGGGCAGCCGTATCAGTCTTTTGTACAAATAATCGCTCTCCGCTCCTGGGGCGGAGTGTCGGATGTGCTTTAATCCAAGTGCCTACCTCTTCTGTACTTTGCCCTGGTAAAGCATTGGCTTGGGAATCAAAAAGCGTTCCGACGCACAGCCCGGTTGCTAGAGAAAAAGGTAAAATTAAACAGTTAAGTAGAGATTTTTTGAGCATTTTGCTGTTCAGGATTTTTATAGAAATTTCCCATTCGGGAGTAACCATAGTCTTCCCGTTTTTCAGCAAAATTACTTCAATGGATTGTAGCGATCGCGTATCGAAGCTTTTATGGATCGCTCAATTAGAGGATTTAGCTGAGGCGTTGTGGAATTTCAACGAGTAAATAAACCACCCCTTCGGGTTCGGCAGTTTCTCATGGGGGGAACCCCCAAGACCGAACTGCCTCACCATTCCAAATCAATAAAACGCTTACGCTGTATTTATTTTGACTTTTAACTTTTGACTTTTGACTTCCGCCTTGCGGCACTAGGCACTTCTCAAAGCCACAATGGGGTCGAGTTTAGCAGCGCGACGTGCAGGAACAACACCAAAGAATAAACCAATACCTCCAGAGACACCAACTGCCATAGTAATCGCTACAGGAGAAAGACTCGCTTCTAAAGGAGTCAAGGCTCCCACTAATAGGATGCCACTGATGCCAATCGCAGTCCCGACTAAGCCGCCAGCTGCAGAAACTATCACTGCCTCAATGATGAACTGTAGCAAAATATCTTGCTCAGTTGCCCCGATCGCTTTTCGCAATCCGATTTCTTGGGTGCGTTCGGTGACAGAGACTAGCATAATATTCATGATGCCAATGCCGCCGACAAACAAGGATATACCTGCGATCGCAGCTAGCATAATTGTCAATGCACCTGTGATTTGACCGACAGTTTGCAAAGCATCTTTCTGGGTGCGAAGAGTAAAGTCATCTTCACCATTAATTTTGTGCCGTAGACGCAGCAAATTAGTAATTTGAAATTCGGCTGCATCCACGCTATCGGAATCACGAGCGGCAGCAACGAGGTAATCTAAGGCAATACCATAAGGAGAATTCTTGCCCACAAGTCGGTTTGCAGATGTGGTGATTGGTATTAAGGCAGCATTATCATAATCTGCTCCCACGCTGGAACCTTTGGTTGTTAACGTCCCAATCACTTGAAAGCTGGTATTTCCAATTCGCAATTGCTGACCTATAGCGTTACTATTACCAAATAGTTTTTCTGTCAAGTCT
This sequence comes from uncultured Nostoc sp., assembly GCF_964247315.1. Classification (GTDB taxonomy): domain Bacteria; phylum Cyanobacteriota; class Cyanobacteriia; order Cyanobacteriales; family Nostocaceae; genus Nostoc. The sequence continues at coordinate 11,372 of NZ_CAXTTT010000131.1, read as the reverse complement.
CCACCTAGCACTACAACTTGGTTACTTCGCTTGATGTCTACCTCAGAAAAAAACCTACCTTTAGCAGTTTCAAAATCCCGCACTGGTAGGAAGGAGGGAGTTGTGCCAATGATGTTGACATCGGTGTTTCTGTTGCGGTAAGTAATCACCTGTCTGGTGTTTAATTCGGGAGCAACCCCTACTACAGTTGGTACTTGAGAGGCGATCGCATCCGCATCTTGCAACACTAAAGTTTTTGGCACTTCAAAGGAGATGCGCTGAGTTTCTCGATTACCTGGCAGTACAAACAGCACATTTGGCCCTAATGACTCCAGTTGTTTATTCACGTACTTTTGCCCACCTTCGCCAATCCCAATCATCGCAATCACCGAAGCGTTGCCAATAACTATACCCAACATCGTCAGGGCGCTACGCAGTTTATTTGACAGCAGGGTTTTCCCCGCCATATTCATGCTTTCGAGGAAATTCATATCTTATAAAACTTACGCATTACGAATTATTTTTTTCTTTGGTCTTTTCAATTTTGTAGTCTTTGGGTGGGTTAACAAAAATGCGATCGCCTTGTTTAACTCCCTCTAAAATCTGAGTTTGGTCTTGAATTTGTGCCCCAACTGTAACTTCGCGGAACTGGGGTTTATTCTTGGCATCGGGTACGAGTACGCCAGTTTTACCCTTTTCGGTGACAATTGACACCGTTGGTAACACCAAGGCATTATTAACGCGATCGCCTAAAAAAGTCAGATCCACATTTAAGCCAGAACGCAGTTTATCTATGCCAGTATCGAGAGCAACCCGCACCTGAAAGGATGTCACACCTTGTTCTATCACTGCTTCGGGAGCAATCAGGCGCACATGACCTTTAAAAACTCGATCGGGATAGGCATCGGCGACAATTTCCACCTGCTGTCCCGGTTTCATTCTGCCAAGATCGGCTTCGGGAACTTGAGCTAATATTTCTAAACCGCGTGCTACAGCGACAATTGAACTAGAAGTTGCCGACGCACTAGTAGAAGCAGAAGTTGTGGGTGTGACAAACGCACCTGGTTCGGCATACTTTTGGGTAACAATTCCTGACAGAGGAGCGCGAATAATAGTATCTTCTAATTGCACTTGTACACCCTTTAACTGAGCCTCAGCAGATGCAACCGCCGCTTGACGCTGGGCAATTTCCTCAGAACGGGTTCCATCTTCTAACAGTACCAATGCTGCCCGTGCTTCGTTAACAGCCGCTTGGCGTTGGTCGATTTCCTCACTGCGAGTGCCACTTTGGACTAACGACAATCGTTTTTTTATTTCTTCTAAACTGGCTCTAGCACTTTTGTCATCGCTGATGGCCTGATCGAGTAATTGTTTATTCTCTGCTCCCTGTTCATATAGGTATTGATAACGCTTTACCTGTCCGCTGGTGTAATTCGCTTTTGCTTGAGCCGCATCCACTTGGGATTGAGACTGAGCAATCTCTTGGGGACGATTACCAGCCTTAGCTGCGGCTAATTGGGCTTGAGCTTGTGCTAATCGCGCCTTAGCTTGAGCGATTTCTTCAGGACGACTACCAGCAAGGGCTTCGGCTAGTTGTGCTTGACTTTGGGCTAAGTTAGCACGGTACTGGCTCCTTTGAGCTTCAATACTGGCGCTATCCATGCGGGCGAGAATTTGCCCTTGTTGAATGCGATCGCCTTGTTCCACGTATAATTGCGACAGCACTCCGGGGTTCTTCGGACTAATATTTACGCTCTGAACTGGTACGACTTTGCCACTAGCTGTAATCCGCAAAGTAACGTTTTGCGCTGCCACAGGCACAGTTAATTGAGCAATATCTTCTTTATTTGCCCCTTGATTTACTAAAGTATAAGTTGTCACAGTACCCACAACCAAGGCACTCCCCGCCATCAGCCCAATCAGCCAGCGCAATGGATGCTTAACTTTGCCAATAACTGGAATTTCTATGTGCGTAGCCATATTATAGAAGCCTGTAAATCTTGCTGTATAAGAATATTTTTTAGTTAGAAAAGAAGTGGAAAGTACGGAGTTGTTAAAGCTTTAGGATTAAATTTTTATGAGTCAATTAACAACTAGACGCATAATAAGCTTCACAGTTGCTTAATCTTCCTTCATACTAGGCATTCGTATTTCTGTATGTCTTCACCTAAAAGGGTGACTTTAGCCACAGCATATTAGTGCAATCCTGAACTATTCGTGAGAAACAAGATCCCCGACTTTTTTGAGAAGCTGGGAATCTATGGCTGGCAATTCTCACAAATCAGATAGGATTGCTATAGTGCGATCGGGCATTAATTGCTCTGTATCCTTTTCTTTTTCCCTACTCCCCATTTCCTATCCCAAAGCAGTTTGTAATTATTGCTGAAATTGCGTTAATAACCAAGCACCAACTTGACTTTGATTTATTTGATGAGTTCGCCGTAATGCATCGTTTAATAAAGAAATTGCTAATCCTGGTAATACCTGAGATTCTATAATCCGCCTACTACCTTGGTTTTCAATAGCAAAAGCCATAACTTGGACATTCTGGACATTTAAAATCCAGTATTCTTTCACTCCTAAATCTTCGTATAAAAGTCGTTTTTCACCTTGATCGTCAGCAAGTGAGGTATTAGCCACTTCGATATACTTCAGTAGGTAAACTGGGCTACGAACAGCGCAGCCCTTGTTTACCACTCTGTAGCTTATGAAAGCGCTGGTACTGCTTCTAACTTCTCAGCTTTGTTCTTCAATACGGTTGGTAGTTCGCTATTGAACGCCTCACCTTCAACCACTTGCGATCGGAAACCATCGGGCCCAACTGGAACATCGCCCGTGATGGTGGTGCGATAGAGGACGCGCTCGACTTCCAGATGATCCAAGTCTTGAGGGGCTAAATGGGAGGTAGCGTTAAATTATTATACTACAAATGGATAAATTTACCGTAGTATCTGTTCACAGTATTTTAGACTGCTGGAACAACGGTCGATTTAGTCCAAGCAAGGGCAAGTTAAAATTCGCAACACAGATTAAGAAGCTTTTTACCTCCGGTAAGAAGCAAGCTACCTAATTAAATGTGTATAGAGCAAGCACTAAACTTTTGCTGCAAGTGCCTTTTTTGGAACTTACAACGACAGGCGTATTCATAATACTTTTATATAAACTTTATAAAATCTTTTTATTTATAACACCAGTATTTTATTGATTGATTAATTTATACTATAGGATGATAAAGAAACAATTATATTTACTATAAGTATAGTTTTGCCCAAAGCTGCAAAATAAATACTGGTTAAAAATAAAACAATACCTTGGATTTATTTTTTTGTAAATTATATAAATAAATCTTAATTTTAGTTTACTATCCTATTTCAAAATACTAATTTTATTTTTTCCTTAGCACCAGGCTAATAACAAATTATGAGTTGCCTTTTTACTAACGTTGATTAAGGCTTTGAGGAAATTAAAAACTATATGAAAAAGCAAATATTACAGAAATGGACTATTTCTATATATTGGTTACGCTTTTTAATTATTATCCTATTAGTAATAGGCATATTTTTTCGCTTCGTCAATATTGACAAAAAAATTTATTGGGGTGATGAAGTTTTTTCATCATTACGCATATCTGGCTATACGCAGTCAGAAGTGAAAACGCAATTAGGTAATGGTCGTTTGATTGGTATAGAATATTTACGTAAATACCAGTATCCTAATCCTGAAAAAAATGTAATTGATACAATTAAAGGAGTTATTGTAGAAGACTCGCAGATTTTGCCACTATACATCTTGATTACCCAGTTTTGGGTAGAGTGCTTTGGCAATTCTATAGCAGCGACCAGAAGTTTTTCGGCATTTATTAGTCTGCTTACCTTTCCTTGTCTTTATTGGCTATGTCAGGAATTATTTGAGTCTTCACTAGTAGGGTGGATAGCCATCGGGTTAGTAGCTATTTCACCTATTCATATTGTGTATGCACAAGAAGCGCGATCGTATAGTTTAGGGATAGTAGCCATATTAATATCGAGCGCAGCACTGCTGCGAGCCATGCGCCTTCAAACAAATGTTAGTTGGTGCATTTATGTAGCAACATTATCAATAGGGTTTTATACTCATCTATTTTTTACCTTGGTTGCTTTTGCACAGGGAATTTATGTAGTTGTAATCGAAGGTTTCCGATTGAGTAAAATCTCGATTTCCTACGTGCTATCATTGTTTGCAGGGTTTATAACTTTTGTACCTTGGATTTGGATTATTATTACCAATCCTCAGCCAGAAGCAGTGACTTGGGCGAATACTAAACAAACATTATTGATGTCAGCTACAAGGTGGGCTGGTATCTTTAGCCGTGCGTTTCTTGATTTAGGTATTAGTCCTAACGAACCGGGAAAACTTAAGTTTGTCTTATTTCCTTTTATTTTAATTATTTTAGCTTTAATCAGCTACTCAATTTATTTTGTATGTCGAAAAACCTCTAAAAAAGTTTGGTTATTTGTCTTAGCCTTGATTGGATCTGTAGGGCTTCCTTTACTGATAACAGATTTCGTCTTTCAAAAGCGGTTTGCTACTAGTCGATATACACTTCCTTCAGTTTTAGGTATACAGTTAGCTGTTGCTTACCTATTTACCACTAAGATCGCGTCTATTTATACTAAAGCTTGGCAAAAAAAGTTTTGGTCACTTGTAGCGTTTATGGTAATTATGGGCGGAGTTGTATCTTGTATGGTTCACTCTCAAGCGCAGATTTGGTGGAACCAAGTGCCTGATAAATACCAAGAATATCCTAAAATTGCTAATATTATTAATCAAGGGAAGAAACCGCTTTTAATTAGTGATGAGGATAACCTTTTTCCACCGCTACAAGTACTTAGTAAATTAATCGATCAAAAAGTGCAATTTCAAATTGTAGGAAAAAATCAGTTACCAGAGATTACTAATGGCTTTACTGACATATTTTTGTTCTTGTTCGAGCCGTCTGACTTTTTAAAAGCTGGAGTTGAAAAAGTTTATAACTCAAATTTACAGCAGGTAGACGACTTTCTCTGGAAAATAACAAAACCTAATTAAACTAAGGATACGGGCACATTTAGCGGTTATGAGACTGCAAGGTGGAAAATAAAAGCAGATAGTTGGCATTTGAATATTGCTTGTAGGTTAAAAATCAATATGCTTGGGTTAAGGGTTATTGGTGTAGATAATTGGTCTTTCAAGACGCGATAAATTATAAAAACGCGATAAATCGCGTCTCTACATTAGGGTTTTGGACTTATCTGAACTGTATTGGGTTAAAAATTAATATCAATTAGCTTTATAAGTGGCACAGTTAGAGCAAAAATATACTTTAATTAAAAAAATAATTTAAGTATATACTTGTACTGCTGCCGCTTATGTCATCGCCCCTTGAGCGCCCGCTAAAAATTGAAATCAGACTATCATCTTCCCATCCTCAGTTATTAGAAGGACTGGATATATGGTTGCGTTTAGGTCTAATATCTGATGCCCAAGTCAGGCAGTTATGTCAAGAGTTTCTGATATGTGCAGTGGTGTTGCAACCGCAGGTTGAAGCTCAAACAAAGGTAGTATTTGTAACTTCCGACTCCGTGCAGCAGTTGCCCATAGCAGCTTTACAAGCTAGTAGCGGTAAACAACCACAACAAAAACCAGCTAAACCCAACTTCATTAGCACAATGTTGCAGTCCTTGGGGGCAGAACTGAGTGTCCGTTGGCTACTTTTTCTAGGGGTTTTCTTGGTAGTGGTATCCTCTGGGGTACTGGCTGCTAGTCAATGGGTGAGGTTTCCCGCTTCTGGACAATACGGGGTTTTATTTGCTTATACTTTGAGTTTTTGGGGATTAAGCTTTTGGGCGACTAGGCAAAATAACCTCAGATTGACGGCTCAGACATTGCTGATTGCCACTTTTTTGTTAGTACCAGTGAATTTTTGGGCAATGGATAGCTTTCGGTTGTGGCAAAATCCTGTGGATTGGATTGTAGTTGCGATCGCCTGTCCTACCCTCACTGCTATAACTGTTTTACTCTCCAAAAATCGGACTATTTTTGCCAATTTACATACTGGCAAATTACCTCTGGTAAATATTCTGGGGCTGAGTTATCTGCATTGGGGTTGGCAATTAAGAGGATTTCCCTTAATTGCTGTTTATCTGGCAACGATCGCCACAACTATCATTACCGTTTATCACAATCTTTTCCAACAGTCTCATACTGGCAGTGACGATCGCCGTAGCTTAAGTATTAGTTTACCTGCTGCTGTAATTATTTATTCTTTAATAGTATTGTTGGTGCGGGCAATTTTTGTTACCAAGGTAGATGTCACACTGTTGGGGTTAGCTATTGGCATTTGCGAGGGGACAGGGGGCAGGGGGAATAGAGGAAGTAACATTAATATCCTCCTCATCCCCTTCATCACTCTTACTCTGGGAAAGACTTGGTGGCGTTTTACTCTTTTTGGGTTGGGTGGTATCGGTAGTCAATTATCCTTGGCAAGCAATAGCTGTCAGTGGTTTGGGTTTGTGGTTTGTGGGGAGTCGCTTATGGCGGTACAGTTTAAAGCGAGACTTTGCAGGGGTTTTCGTCATCGGTTTAGAGACGATTTTGCTAGGTTGGCGATTAGTACCTGATAACTTACAGAAATTAGCGATCGCAACTAGTACTCAACTCACCAATTCTCAAAATGAACCTTGGGCGCTACTGGGTATAGCTTTATTTCCTTACGTGATTTTGATGGTGACGCTTACAGATAGTTTGTATCGCAGCCAAAAGCGAGAATTAGCTAAATTTGGCGAACTGCTCACTCTGTTATTTGGAGCTTTTTTAACAACGCTTGCTATAGTAAATCCCACATTGCGATCGCTAAATCTGCTATTTTCTACCGCGACTTTGGCATTTGTTACTCAACGCCGCTCCCCCTCATCTCTTCCCCTGATATACCTAACTCACATCATGGGGGTGCTGACGTTTTGCTTTACCATTAATTGGTTATTCCCCAGCCTGACTCAACAAGCCTGGGCAAGTATTTTATTGGCTCTGATGGTTGCAGAATGGCGATTTAGTTTGGAGGAAGGACTATGGCAACGTAGTGCATGGGACATCGGTTTAGGATTAGCCGCAGCGAGTTTTTTCCTCTTGTGGATGAATGCAGAATCATCTTGGTATGGCATCGCTGATAGCCGATCTGATTGGGGAGTTTTATGGCTAGTTACGCCTTTAGCTCTGACGGGTGTTGCCAATGCCACAATTATAGAGCGGCAGATTACTAGCCGTTACTTGAGTGTCTTGGCTGTGATAATTGCCCAGCTAGTGACTTTACAACTACCAGGAATCAGATTAATCGGTTTGGCTGTAGGTGCTGGATTGATGTTTGCAAATACGCGCTATTTGCGAAACCAAGTATCTGCGTTAATTACAGAAGGATTTGTTTTAAGTTTCATTGGGGTGCTGCTGTGGACGGGTGTGCCTGGTTTACCTCGCCTAGCGGTAGCAGGTTGGTTTGTTGCTGGAGCGATCGCCACTCTAAGTTTATGGTTAGCGCGGACTGTTTTAAGCCGACGCGGCAACGAATTAACAGTTATCTATGCAGCCGCTAGCGATAAATGGGCGATCGCATTGTGTGGTTTTGAATTGTTTAGTTTGACGCTGCACTCAGTGCTGATTTACCAAAGGTTTACTACTTCGGGATTTTTGTTCTTAATTGCCACTACAATAACCCTGGCAGCCATTGTTTATCGCAGTTGGCGAGAACCGACAAATTGGGCATTTTATGGGATTGGTTGGTGTTTGGAATTGTTGATTGCTCAGTTGCTAGGTTTGGGGGAACGCTCAATTATTAGAATTGCAATCGCAAACATCGCTTTGGGTTTAATTACTCAACTTATCGGCGAGTGGTGGCGACGACGACATCAATTAGAAAGGTTTCCTAGCAGCCTGCACATTTTGCCATTAATTTATAGTGCATTCAGTGTATTGCTGCGTTTGAACACCTTCACCGAATGGACAGGGTTGTATTCCTTGGGTGCAGCTTTAATTGTTATTGGCGTGGGGCGACGGCGCGAAAACTTCAAACCCTTGTTGTATTTAGGAATTATTGGCGTATCGATTTCTGCTTATGAACTTTTGTTTTATCAAATGTCACAAGCTTCAGGAGGAGCATTAGGTGATGGATTAATTGCCATGTCTGCCCTTGGCACTAGTATCATGTATGCTTACCGCATTCTGTCGCCTTGGCTTGTCAACTACTTACGCCTAACTCCCCAAGAATTGAAAAAAATTGCCCATATTCACTGGGTTTGGAGTAGCTGTTTATTAATGGCTGCTATTCCTCTTCCCATTGGAGTTAATCGTTTGGTGGGATTGGGAACTGGAGTATTTTTGATTCGCTATGCTATCTTTCAGGGACGAAATTCACGCACTTCCCCTAGTTTCTTCGGAGGAATTACAATCGCCGAGATGTGGGTTTACCTTGGCTTATTAGAGGTAGCCGGCATGAGGATTTATTGGCGGGAGACAGCAGTAGGGCGATTTTGGGCTGGGCCATTAGTTCCTTGGAATGGTGCGATCGCTTGTGTGGTAGCCTACTTTGTGTACATCTTACCTTGGGAAAATTGGGGTTGGTCTAAAAGACCTTGGCAGCAAGCTGCATACATCATACCTTTGATAATTTTATGGGAAACCAGACTGCAAACTTACCCCATAACTTTGATAATCGCAGCTGGATTTTATATCTTTCTTGCAAAAGTGGGTGAAAACATCCGTTTCACCTATATTAGTGTGACGTTGATTGATTGGGCACTTTACCGTTGGTTTGATTCTTTACGCTTGACTGATGCTTTGTGGTACGTTACACCAATTGGGTTATCACTGCTTTATATTGCTCAAGTAGATACCCAACTGAAGCTACCAGAGTACAAAACATCTCGTCATCTTCTGAGAGTGCTAGGTAGTGGTTTAATTTGTGGGTGGGCAATTTTATTTCATCAAAATACAGCCTGGATACCTGGAATTTTCAGCCTCATCGCCATTTTTGCCGGATTAGCTTTGCGAGTGCGGGCTTTTCTCTACATTGGTACAGCCACTTTTTTAATCACTACAATCTATCAATCGGTAATTTTTAGCTTGCAATATTCCTTTTTAAAATGGGTTGTTGGCTTGCTAGTTGGCATCCTTTTGATTTATATCGCCGCCAACTTTGAAACCCGTCGCGCTCAAATAACTTCCTTAATTCGTAGCGCTATTGATGAATTTCAATCATGGGAATAGGGGTAGGTATTAAGCTAAGAGTTGAACTAATTAGACAGGCGATCGCACTATCTGACTACTTATATCAATTTTGTATGAAGATGCACTAAAGCATATTAAAAACGAACTCCCAAAGGCGCAAAGGACACAAATAAAGAAAATTTGGCGCTGCTTCATAAAGAAATGGTATTAGGTATTAATTCTTTGCTTTTGCTAAAGTCTTCTACAGACTGAAAATTAGCTCCGCAACTTCCTAACAAAACAGTAATCGGAATAACGACACTGATTAAAAATTTTCTTTTGAACATTTTTACTTACCCCCTTGCACTACTGGGAAAATCGCTGTTGTTTCCTTCTCCACTCTCCAAATAGTCAATTTCAGAATTCTTTGATTGCGTTAGAGGTTTTTTGTAAACTCAATGCCTTCAATGAAACAAACGCGATTCACGTATTCTCAGCAAAGCTGAAATGCGCTTGGCAAGTATTAAATCTATTAGTCCTACTCTAGATGTAGGAGATAGTTTAACAGTTAAAGATTATACTGATAAAATTGAAAATCTCCGTCAATTTCTAGAAACCTACAATACCACTCTCTCTACTATTGATGTTTTATTAACTCAAATCACCGAAAATGAACGGGATTTAGCAGACTATTCTGAAAAAATTTTGCTTGGTGTTGCTCATAAGTTTGGTAAAAACAGCTACGAGTATCAGATGGCTGGGGGTACTCGTAAAAGCGCTCGCAAGCGTGCTGTGCGCCAAGGTGTTGTTTTGACTACCAGTTAAGGGCAAAACTTTTATCAATACGGTTTACATAACAGTTAAAAAGATAAACAGGAGGAAAATTAGGAAGATAGGGAATACAAAGATTTTACCCACTCCCATTCCTGTGTCAAACCCTCTTTTAAAAAGACTTGCGGCTGATATCCGAGAATTTTCTGTGCTTTAGATACATCAGCAGCCGTGTGGCGGGCGTCTCCCATCGCTTTTTCTATGTAATTTCTTTTGATTGGCTTCCCAACAATTTCTTCAATCGCATCTAAGACTTCTGCTAAAACCACCCTGCTACCACCACCGATATTAAAAATTTCTCCCACTGCTTGGGGTGCGGTAGCAGCGGCTAAATTAGCGGCGACAATATCACTAACAAACGTAAACTCTCGCGTTTGCTGGCCATCGCCGTAAATAGGAATCGCCTCATCGTGCAAAATGGATTGAAAAAACTTATGAAATGCCATATCTGGGCGCTGTTTGGGGCCATAGACTGTGAAATAGCGCAATGTAACACAGGGCACACCAAAGTTTTTGTAATACAGTTCACACAAAAACTCTGCTGCTAGCTTTGTAATACCGTAAGGAGAAACCGGTTGAGGACAAATTCTCTCGTGGGTAGGTAATGTTTCTGCATCACCATATACACTAGATGAAGAGGCAAACACCAATCTTTTCAAGTTTTTAGCATCCTTAGCTGCTTCTAGCAAAACTTGTGTAGCGTTAACATTTCGTTCTGTATAACCTCGAAAAGCTTTACCCCAACTTGCTCTAACACCTGCTTGTGCCGCTTGATGGTAAACTATATCAACATCTTTTAGGAGTTTTTGCCAATCTAAAAACTGCATATCTTCTTCAATTAATGTAAAACCAGATAAACGATATAAGTGTGCAACATTGGTTCGCTTTAACATAGGATCGTAATAATTATTGAATTCATCAATCCCGATCACTTCGTTTCCTTGTTGTAGCAATGTTTCTGCAAGATGAGAACCAATAAACCCTGCGACTCCAGTAACGATAATTTTAGCCATGTTGCCGATTTTTTTTTGATTAACCGTTATATTTACAAGTTAATAATTATAATCAAAAATTGCTAATTAATTGAGAATTTTTTCAGAGATAGTTTTATTTAGATCATCAGCATAAAAGATAATTAAACTAATACACTTGGTCTGAAAATACGTTATTAACTGAATTTAATAATTGCTAACAATAAAAATAAAAATTTTACTAATTAGTGAAATTTAATTTTTAGAATAAATGCAGTTGGAATTTAATGGCTAAAATATTTCAGCAGATGGAATAATTAAAGTGATGGATAAATAAAACAACCCCACCCTGCCTTTGACTTACGTCAAAGTCTCCCC
>NZ_CAXTTT010000130.1:0-20584 GCF_964247315.1 uncultured Nostoc sp. | reverse complement strand
GCCCGAATTCAATAAACGACTGCCCGAATTCAATAAACGACTGCCCGAATTCAATCAACGACTGCCCGAATTCAATATAGGAACTTAGTACACGTCACCCTAAAAAAGGGTCGAAATTTAATTTTTTGTAGGTTGTGTTGAGGAACGAAACCCAACAAGCGCGGAAACGTTTGGTTTCGCTTTGCTTAACCCAACCTACAGTTAGTATTTCTAAGGCAAACGCTCCCCTCCCCTTAGCAAGGGGAGCGGTTGGGGGTGGGGTATTAAGGACTTTTGCAAGAAGTCTATTAAACGATAATATCGCTTGCCACTAGTAGCGGCGATCCTTCAAGCTGAATCTCGAAATTAGCCGATAGATTACTATCAGTGTTACCTTGGAGAATATCTTTTGAATAACGGATCTGTCCGGGTGCGGTGAATGCGCGACTTCCTATGTAAGTGAAGGCTTGATCGCCTTTTATGGTAGTGTTAGCGTCTATGGGAGATAGATCGATTCGATCTCCTGGTAAGTTACCGTTTCCAACAAAATCTTTGATAATATCCCGTAACAAACCAGGTTGACTATCTGAAACTGAGTCGAACTGGAAAACATCGTTGCCATCGCCTCCATAGAGAGTATCGGTGCCAGCACCCCCATTGAGTAAATCATTGCCACCAAGGCCAAAGAGACCATCAGTGTCCTCTCCCCCATAGAGGTAATCGTTGCCTGCAACGCCATCGACATCATCTCCTAGAATGACATCGTAGTTAACACCCCCATAGATAGTATCGTTCCCAGCACCGCCATTGATGATATCGTAGCTAAAAGAAGCATCGCCGATAGAGTCGTTACCGTCGAATCCGTTTATGTAAACAGTATCCAAATAACTACTCGGAAGAAAATTATCTCCTATAGGATCATCTACCTTAAAGTAAATTAGAGTGTCAGGGCCTGGAGTACCGTTAAGAGGATTTGCATCTGTGATTAATTCTGCCATTGATGAGTTTCTCCTGAACTTAGAGGGTAAAAAAATTACCTCATCATTTCCCCATCATTAAACGGCGTTGCTGATTAAAAGTATGAATTTGGTTTCCTCCAAAGGCGCAAAGGAAACAGTTTAAAACATGGAGTTTCACACTTTCATTCAGCAACACCGAGAAAATAAGGTAGAGAAATAACGAGTGGGAAGAGATAACAGAACCACACCCGATTTGAACAGGTCTTTGCTATTAACTCTGAAGATTTAAGAAGGACTAGATTTATAGCGGTTCTTGCTTGGATGCAACACACTTTGACCTCTCTCTTTTTAGGAGAGAGGCTTTGAATCTTACTCCCCAACGCTAGTAGGGAAGGGGTTGGGGGTTAGGTCTGTATTGCACTTAAGTGAGAAGCGTTATATCGATAATTGTTGACATCAAAATAGTGCCAAGAGTCATGTTATATCGTTTTTGCAGTTTTCTAACATAACCCCCACTAAATAATTATTAAGCAGTTTAAACACTTATCCCAAAAAGCACCACATATTCCACAATCTCTAACTCTAACGACCTGCAACAAATATCTGTTCTGCGGTCAAATTCAGGTCTGGAAATGTTTGGGAGATGAGGCGTTCTGTTCCCCTAAATTGTTGTCCTTGATAAGTTCCATCGACTAACTGATAAATTGTGATTACAGGTTGTTTGGATAAGCCAATGTAGCGTTTGCCTCCCAACCCTAAATAATCTGCGATCCAATACTCCTCAATGCCTAAAGCTTCGTAGTCTTCCACTTTCCGGGCATAGTCATTCTGCCAATTTGTACTCACAACCTCTACGACCAATTTAACAGACTTGCCTAATGTAATCACTGGCTCAGTTTTCCATAATGGCTCATTCGCCAAACCCGTCTGATCGAGAATCACAACATCGGGTCTAAAAGCTGAATTTTGACCTAATGGTTTAATTAGGCATTTCATGGGAATAAACCAAGGCAAGTTGAGCAGATCAATTGCTACGTTGAGCTTACGATTAATTAACCCAGCTACCTGTTCATGAAGTCCAGTGGGTTCCAAGTCGATTAGTTCTCCGTCAATTAACTCGTAACGTACATCATCCAGATAGCCAGCAACGAATGCCTCAGAGTTAAGATTGCTTGTATTAATAGTGCCTGAGAGCATCAAGATTTGTCCTTTCAGGTTCAGAACTAAAGTCAGTATTGCTGTTCTTGATTATTCTAACTACCTTTGATCAAGCAAAAATAAAAAGGAAAAATTGAATTCGGAAAAGTTTTCTGAGAATCAATTCTCTCCTTAAGATTTTTAAGTTTAGCTCACGGCAACCTCTATAGAGGGCGTTGCCAAGGTGAAGCAAACTGGCGATAACCTACATCTTGGAAAGCTCTAATCATTGGTGAATTGAGGACATCTGTATCACAAAATATCTGCCAAACACCAATTTTTTGGAGTATATGCGTGGCTTGGCACAGAAGGTCATAAATGTAACGCTTCCCTCGCTGTTTGGGGACAACACCAATATAGTAGATTGTGCCTTCTTCCAGATTCTCTTTGCGACACCCGCGATATATTACTGGTTGGATAAACCCTACTAGTTCACCTATATTGTTATATCCAAGTTGCCACCATTGTGGTTCATAATCAAAGTCATTCCTAACTTGTGCCATTAACTTTGCCGCCGCCTCATCTGCTCCCAGTTTTCTAACTGCTTTTTGATCGCTTCGGTCTAATGATGAACTCATAGCACAGCTTACGGTAGCAGTGAAATCTTTTATACTGACATCGTTGAGCGAATGAAATATAAGTCTTTCAGAAACTGGGATTAGTGGCTTTGGTTCCTCCCAAATGAAAGGAATTTTTTCATAGTATGTTGTCATACAACCTAGTAATTCTTGCCTTCAGGTAGTGTAAGGATTTCAACGCCATCTTCAGTTACAGCTAAGGTATGCTCGCATTGAGCAGAAAGCTTGCGATCGCGCGTTACCGCAGTCCACTTATCGCCCAGAACCTCGACTTCGTAAGTGCCTTCATTAATCATTGGCTCAATAGTAAAAACCATCCCTGGTCTGAGGCGCTTGCCCTTACCCCGTGTGCCATAGTGGGGAACATCCGGCGCAGTGTGGAAAATATTACTGATGCCGTGTCCAACAAAATCTCGCACTACAGAAAAGCCTTGTCCTTCAGCATACTCTTGAATAGCTGCACCAATATCTCCAATGCGTCCCCCAGGCTTAACTTCAGCAATACCCAAGCGTAAACACTCCTCTGTCACCTCTACCAGCTTTCTCGTTTTTGGGGAAGGAGTACCGACAAAGAATGTCTTCGATGTATCGCCGTGATAACCTTCAACAATCGGCGTGACATCAATATTAATGATGTCACCATCCTTGAGGATTTGCTTGGCGTTGGGAATGCCATGACAAATTACCTCATTTACACTAGTGCAAATCGATTTAGGATAACCTTTATAGCCAAGGGGTGCGCTTTTTGCTCCATGCGCTTGCGTCCAACGTTCGGCTTCATCATTTAGTTCAAGAGTGCTAACCCCTGGCTTCACGAACGGTTCCAAATGCTGGAGAAGTTTAGCAGCTAAACGCCCAGCTTGACGCATTTTGTCTAATTCTCGTTGGGATAAAATAACAATTAGTTCGGTTTTCATTAACTTTTATCTAAAGTATCTTTCATAAACATAGTTAACCCTGTCTGTGCAGCTCTTTGTGCAGCATCAGCTACCTTGAGGGTATACAAGCTCTCCTCTGGGGTAACGTACAAAGGAGTCCCGTCAAAAAGATGGTCTAACACCATAGTCGTGTCTTTGGCAAACAAACCCCGACGAGAACCAACATCTATAGATGTTGTTTCCCCCGGCTGGACGAATATTCCGGTGTCGCCATCAAAAATTAAACCACCTTTTTCACCGTGAACTTCAAATTTGCGTTCTGATTGCCAAATACTTTCGCCTTTGCCATAGACTACTTGGGCTAAAAGTCCACTGCTAAAGCAGAGTTGACTAGTGCATAAACAGGTTTGGTAGTATTCCGGTTCTATTTCCCAATATCGCTGATGACAGTTAACAGTAAATACTGTACCAAATAAATCTATGAGGCGATGTAGGCGAGACAGGGCACCAATTAAGGGAAAGCCGAACAACTCGTGATTATAAGTCCATTTCCGAGGTGCGGGATTTTGGGGATTGATCGTGCTGTAGCGAACATAAAACACTTCACCAATTTTGGCTAAGTTTTGCTTCAAGGCTTGATGCAAACCACCCAAAAGTTCTAGATGTTCCACGTGCAAGAGTTTTTTTTGTGCTTTGGCTAAAGCAATCAGTTCCTCTGCTTCGATTACATCCAACGAAAGAGGATACTCTATAATTACGTGTTTGCCATTGGCAAGTGCTGCACGAGCGATCGCACCATGATCTCGATTAATAGTGCAGATCGCTACTAGGTCTATATCTTCACGCTCTACTAGCTCTTGCCAAGTACTCAAGACTTTAATCTGGTACTCTCTGGCAAAGGTTTCGGTTTTTTCTCTTGTATGACCAACAACTGCGACTATGTGCGATCGCTCATCATGGAGCAATGCCTCAGCCCGAAACTTTGCCGCATACCCAGTACCTACCAAACCTACACGCACTCTTGCTTTTTCCAAAGCTGCTTCTGAATTATACATGATCCTCATTAATTCTGTTTTTGATCTTCCCACGCTTCTAGTGGTGAGGTTCTCTCTTCATGGGGTTCACCAGTCTAGACTCTACAACATTCGTCCTACCCCCTCAAGGACAAATCAGACTTTATTTGAAGCTAAATAGAATTACGTGTATTCAAAAAGGAAGATTTCAAAAAAATCCCCTTTTAATCCATAATGTAAGAAATTTGTCAATACAATGAACAAAAAAATTGGCAAAAGAAAAATTACATCTCTACTGTTCTAACGGGCGCGTTTAATCTGCTTTTTAAAGGAATTGGAGAACCTCTTCTGCGTAAGTCCTACAAAATATAGGTGACATTAACCTTACTCATGCTTAATTTTCAAAAAGATAATTTTTTCTAATCACAACCTGAGTCGGGTAGAAAATAATATAAATAAAACTTATCGGGATTAAGTAACTAAATTTCATTACTAATCGGGTTCAATTTCTAGGTACATCGCTTAATTTTTCTCGTAGTATCAGAATTGAAGCAAATTTAAACCAGCGGCTAATTCTACAGAACAGCCGTGACCTTTGCCTTAAGATAACTTATACTGCCGTTTGCAAAAGAGAGGATTACTCAATGCCAAGTTATAAAGTGACACTACTCAACGAAGCTGAAGGTCTGAACCAAGTACTTGACGTTGATGATGATGTCTATATTCTAGATGCTGCCGAAGAAGCTGGTCTTGACTTGCCCTACTCTTGCCGCGCTGGTGCTTGCTCGACCTGTGCAGGTAAAATCACCAAGGGTACTGTCGATCAGAGTGACCAGTCATTCTTAGATGATGAACAAATAGAAAAAGGATATGTACTGACTTGTGTTGCTTACCCAACCTCTGACGTAACAATCGAAACTCACAAAGAAGAAGAACTTTACTAAGAGTTAAGCGACTCAACCATAAACCTCTTGCAAGAGTTACTAATTTTGACAAAATAGAAGCAGGGCATCTAGAATTTATACCCTTGTAATGCCGTGCGTATCAGTGAAAGCGACTTTGAAAAAAAGTCAAATTTTGTCTTGAGCAGAAACACAGTAAATGTTGTGTTCCTGCTTATTTTTTTGCCTTTTCTTAACTCCCGACTCCTAGCTCAAGATGCAACTTGAATGCTAATTAGCTTAAAGCTTAGTCTCTTTTTTGAGAATTTGAATCTGAGTACCAGGATAGTAAAATTGGAGAATTTTTGGACTTGACCAACCTAGTTTTGCTAAATTTTGAGCGCCAGTTTGACTCAAGCCGACTCCATGTCCTAATCCACCACCAATAAAAGCGTATCCCCAGAGTTCCGGTTTGCCTTTGTTTAGGGGTTCTATGTAAAAAAGCGTACTTATCGGCGCTGCAAAAGCACTGCGAACTTCGTCTTTGTGGAGAATAAAGGTGCTGCGATCGGTTTTAACGGCAAGTTCAAGGATACGTCCACTTTGGCTTCGCTTCACTACTGCCATAGCCTGAATTGTGTTAAATTTGGCATGGGGACTGTTTTTCACCTGTAAAAATTTCTGCAAGTCCTTGATAATATCTTTTAAAGGGGTTTCCTTATGCCAACGAAACATATCCCACTTGCTTTCATTAAATCCTTGTTGCGTGTTAATAAATTTTTGGAAGTTTTTTTCATCTGCTAAACTCTGCTTAGACAAGTCCCAAAAATTAGTCGGAGCATCCAGTACAGGGCGCAAATAGGGACGATCGTCGCCATTCCAGACATCGCTAAAAAAAGCGGTAATGCCACCAGTGGTAGAAGAATACAGGGCGTCTACTAGTTCATTTTTATAAGTTAGTACTTTACCCCTAGTTGAAGCGATCGCTTGGTCTGTTTTGGCAGCTGCTCCCTTCAACCCATAATAAACTTGGCAGTGAGTATCAGCACACAACTGATAGTTATCTGCGGCAAACCTACGTAAATTTCTCAAGGCATAAGTCCGGGCGAGAATTGCTTGAGCCTCTAGTGCCGCTGTTGGTGCATCTGTTCCTATTTCGTAAGGCACAACCCCACGCAAATAAGTTTCTAACGGTACTTGATTAACTAGAGTGTATGTGCCATAAGCATTTGGCTGCAAATTCATTCGACCGGCATAAAGACGAGCAAACTCTTGTTTTTCGGTTTTATTTACCCGAATCAAATTTTTATCAGTGCTAATTTCCAAGTCATTCGGGCTATAGCGATTACCATTCACCACCCAGCTCACCCGCGGCACTTGTTTCAGAATTTTAGTATCAAGATATACTTTTTCTTGGGTAGATGCTTGGATGTTCTGCAATAGCAAGCGTCGCAGTAAAGGAGTGCTGTAAACATCTCGTTTTGCCCAAACCTGCCAGCGTTCTGGCTGGGCTATTTCCACTTCCATTCCTTGAGAACGCCATTTATTAGCACTGTCTTCCGCAGTTTCAAAAGTACGATATGTGCCCAAAACTACTACTTCTTCGACTGCTGACTGGGGTAAAGCTTGCATGACTGTTTCCAGCTTTACAGGATTTTTAGTAAACAGGATTTGCTGCTTATTGCCCGCTTGAAATTTTAGCTTTAAGCGATCGCCTTTTATGGGTTCCAGTTGCAGCTTGGCTGTAGGCTGATCGCCAAATCGCTGCACAATCCCAATTTTCAGTTCTATATCCTGGATGTTGCTCTCAGGCCCTGATGCAGCAGTCAGTCCCAATAGACAAAATATTGTAAGCACAGTGTGGGGAAAACGCCAAAACGAAAATTTCATGGCTACCTGATAGGGAAGCGATAGCGAGTACTCAAGCGTCTTCTGCCCCTTAATGCGTCGTTGGAGCTGATTTTCCAATTGCTTTGTAGTGCGGTTTTTTTGTCGCATGAATGCTCCAATGATACCATTACCAATTTTGCCCTAAATACTAGTTGCTAAACGAAGTCATAATGACTATGATTTAATTAGAGACAAAAAACAGAACTAGTTGGATAAACTCTTTATGGTTAAAGTCCAAGAAATTCCATTAAATCAGATAAAACGGCCATTGCCGCGTACAAACGATCCAAATAAAGTACAAGCCTTAATGGAATCGATTGCGGAGATTGGGCAGCAAGAACCTATTGATGTCCTAGAAGTAGATGGGCAATATTATGGCTTTTCTGGTTGCCATCGGTATGAAGCTTGCCAGCGTTTAGGCAAAGAAACCGTTTTAGCCAGAGTCCGTAAAGCACCCCGTAGCGTTTTGAAGATGCACTTGGCATAGAGAATGGGGCATGGAGCATGGAGAATAGGGAGTGGGGAATTAGGTATTCCCAGTGCCCAATCCCCAATTCCCAATCCCCAATTTCCAATCCCCCATTACATATAACCTAATTAGGAGAAAATTATGTCATCGAAAGTAACAGTCAAAAATGTAAATATCGGCATTGACGAGGCGAGTAGGGCTAAAATTGCCGATGGTTTATCTCACCTGTTGGCTGACACTTATACACTGTATCTGAAAACTCATAACTTCCATTGGAATGTAACGGGGCCGATGTTTCAAACATTGCATTTGATGTTTGAAACCCAGTATACAGAATTAGCCTTAGCAGTTGATCTAATAGCCGAGAGAATTAGAGCGCTTGGCTATCCCGCACCAGGAACCTACAGCGAATATGCAAAACTGAGTTCGATTCCAGAAACTCTCGGAGTTCCTAAAGCTGTGGAGATGATTCGCGAACTTGTAGAAGGACAAGAAGCTGTAGTCAGAACTGCACGGTCTATTTTCCCCGTGATAGAGGAAGTTAACGACGAACCTACCGCCGATTTATTGACTCAGCGGATGCAAGTACACGAAAAGACAGCTTGGATGTTGAGAAGTTTACTGGAAGAATAGGAAATAGGGCATGGGGCATTGGGCATTGGGAATAGGGAATAGAGAAAAAACTTAATCGCCAATACCCATGCCTAATCCCCAATACCCAGTCCCCAATTACTCAGTAACCAATGCCTAATGCCCAATCCCCAATGCCCCATTCCCAAAAGTTGCAAAATTTAATGCAACAGGTAGGTATTTCTAGTTTTAAAGGGCTGAGTCGCGCTGCTAGTGTCTCAGAGCGTCAACTTTTGCGCTTACGCCAAGGAAAGTTAGAGCAGATGCGGGTAGATGTACTGCTTAAGCTTTCACCTGTGCTACAGATGCCATTGAATGAATTAATTGCAACTTTTTCAAGCGTAGAGTTGTTACTAGAGAAAACAGCGCCTACTCAGGAATTATTACAAGAAATTACAGATTTAAGAAAAGAGTACGATCGCTCGCAACTTCAATTAGAACAGCAGCGAGAGATATTACTACAAGAACTCCAGCAGTCGAGTTTGCAACTGCTGGAGTCTTTATTATTGCAATGGCCAACAGCAGCACAGAAAGCGCAGGAGAATCCCCAGCTAGCAGCAGTCAAAATAGTACCGTTGGTGCAGAAACCTCTGGAAAAGTTTTTACAGGCGTGGGGAGTGGAAGCAATCGCACCTGTGGGAGCAGAATTACCTTACGATCCCCAACTGCACCAATTGCTGGAGGGAACTGCACAACCTGGAGAAACAGTCAAAGTCCGCTACACTGGCTATCTTCAAGGTGAAAAGCTGCTTTACAGAGCCAAAGTGAGTCCTGTTTGAGGGAGTGAGGAGTAAAGACGCGATTAATCGCGTCTGTACAGGAGTTAGGAGTAACAAATTCATAACTCTTTACTTTTTGTATTATCTGTCGAGAAATAACAGATATTGAGAATACTAAAATAGCATAAGCGATCGCTTTCAGAAAACTTCTTTTAAAGCTTTGGTGTCGGTTCTAGCTTGCTTGGTGCTGTTGAAACCTAAATTTTTGGCTTTAGAGCGGTAATCCAGAGCTAAATTATTTCAATTATGTAAGTAATTGGACATAAATAAACGTAGATCCTAGTTACTATCATTAAGTACTCAGGGAGGAAAAGCTATTGCTAGACTTAGTTTAGCTATGCGTAGGCATAACTGAGACTGTTTGAATTTTGAATTGCTTAATGAAAGCATTCTCATGAGATTTATTGGAGAATCTCAGTTTTGCAAAAATCTTTGGTAAATAATCTGAAAAGCAGTAACTTCAGCTTGTATGTAAGTATATATCTAAATCGATAAGATGCAAGTAAGTCGGCGTTAAAAAATCAACATACATGATAAAACATCAAATCAACGAACGGCTTATAAATTAGTTATTCTAATATTTTTACAAAACTAAATATACCAGTTTTTTATTATGCCGACTTACTTAGCGGATTGATTTATAATTGGTCTATTTCTAGTAAAAAAATTATACTGAATTAAGCTAATGATTTTTTAAAATTACAAAAAAATAGATTCAAATTTTTATAATTAATATTTATCTATCATGATTAATTATCAATGATTACTCAATATTTAATCTTAAATTTTATTTTACAAGCATTTTTAAATGCTCTATAATAGCGAAATCAGAACATTATTTACATGAGTCAGAGTATCATAATTATGATAGAACAAGTAAAAGTTATTAAGCTTAGTGGTAATTTGAACGCCACAACTTCACAAGAGTTTCGACAAAAAATCACTGATATTCTAGAAAGTGGTGCGAAAATTGTGTTAGTTGATTTTAAAGATGTAACGTTTATGGATAGTTCAGGTTTGGGAGCTTTAGTATTAGCTTTTAAAACCTTGCGAGCCGCAGATACTAAGCTTGCTCTCTGCTCAATTAATGAGCAAGTCAGGATATTATTTGAACTGACTAATATGGATAAAGTATTTGAAATTTTTCCCAGTCAAGATGCATTTAATCAGGTTTTAGTGTCTAATACGTAATTAATCAAACTTCATTTGCAAAATAGATAAATCATCATCAAAAGCATCTTTGGAGTTCAGGGCGATTAAATAACTGAGTACGCGTTCGAGTTGGCTATCAACAGGATCTTGTAAGCTAACTAGTAGCTGAATAAAAGCATCCAAACTCCAAAGTGTGCCGTCTGATTTAGTTATTTCATAAGCGCCATCACTAAAAATATAAAGGGTACTGAATTTTTCGATATTGCAAAACCCATCAACATATTTTGCCTCTGGAAACATGCCAACTGGCATACCAGGGGTTTTCAATAGTTTAACTTTAGACTTTCTTGGAGATGTGCCAGTTACTAAAACTGCTGGTGGATGACCTGCACTAGCATAAATTAACTGGCGATTAATTCGGTTATAAACTCCATACCAAATCGTAAAGTATTTATCATTTTGATAATTCATCTGAAAAGTATCATTTAAAGCCTTCAATACATCACTAGGTTGATAGTAATCGAGACTTTTGAGCGCACGAGAACGCAGCAGATTCAGCACTGAAACAGAAGGAAGGGTAGCTTTGAGTCCATGTCCGGCAGTATCGAGTAAGTAAATTGCCAGATAGTCATCATCGAGCCAATAGTAATCAAAACAGTCACCGCCGAGTTGTCGCGAGGGAATGAATCGAAAATTTATATTGAAGGGTTCAGTCATGGAAAAAGGTAGCAGCGATCGCACATATTCTGCTGCTTCTGACATTTCTGATTCTAAAAGCAACTTTTGAGCCTGCAAATCTCTACTCAACTGATGCAGGCGTAATCCCGCTCTTACCCTAGCTTGTAATTCATTATGCTCAATAGGTTTAGAAATAAAATCATCAGCACCAGCATCTAGACCTTTGACGCAATCAGCAACGGAATCTAAGGATGTTAATAAAATAAAAAATGTGGTAGAAAATTTGGTATCTGCTTTAATGCGGTGGCAAACTTCCAGACCATTCAACCCCGGCATGATCCAATCACAAATAATTAGTGCTGGACGATAAACTAGTGCTTTTTCTATTCCTTCCTCACCGCTACTGGCAGTAACTACTTCATAACCCTGTTTTTCCAACATCCTTTTTAGGAGTATTTTTATTGAATAATCGTCATCAATTATTAGTATTTGAAACATATAAATTTATTGAAAACACTCATTAATAATTTTTTGTCAAAATAGAAAATAAAAATATGGTATGAGCTAATAAGCTAGTAGTATCAATACAAAGATGCTGCTATAGCGCTGATCGTACCCTGCGGGTAGTGCTTCTTTCAAGGAGAGACGCTAGCACGAACGGATAACTCGTAGAGTAGCCGCTACGTGTCTATGTATGCAATAGACTTTGACCCCTCTCTCTTAAAAAGAGAAAGTACACTGCGTTATAGCAACAGGCGTAAAGAATTGAGGGTTCAGTCTTTATTAGACTCAAATCAGAAGCACTATAACTCATTTCTATTTACTCATCGAATTTACAACTGTTTAACAGTCATAAAATATTATGGCGCTCCCAAAGGATTTAGCCATAAAAGAATGTTGCTTTTTAACTGGTTTAAGTCGCGGTATGCTTCTTGCTTGAACCATTGCCCTAAAGCATCAAAGGGGGTAAAAGATGTTCCCGTTTGCCATTTAATATCTTGACCTAAAGGTGTTGTATGATTTCCTGGTAACGTTTGCGCTGTCACCATCTCATCAAAACGTTCTTGTAAGATTTTGGTTAAAGCTGCCGATTGATCGATGGTGTCATTACTAAATTTTATTAATAAATTGCGCCGGATATTGTAACGTTCTTGGACAAGTTTGTTAGTTTCCAACGGTGAGGGGGTAAATTCGATTTTCAAAGTAGAATTGAACTGCTCTACTAGAGGGATAGCTTCTTTAGCGGCGTAGTTGTTGAAGGATATTAAAATATTGCCTGCACGTTCTACTTTAAAAAGGCTACCAATCAGCAAATGGAGTTTACAGCCCATACTGTGTCCAACGCCGTAGATAGGGAAGTAAAGCTTGCGTAATGCCCTAGAATCATGCAATCGTTCGAGGGTGCGGTCAAAGTTTAACAGCACGGATTTGGCGATCGCAGTATGATCTAGTGTATTGACAAAAGGCGTAGCAATTACAACATAGCCTTTACTTGCCAGTTGTTCGAGTAACCAGCGATAAGTGATGTGCGGTGCAGTGGCGACAAATGCACCTCCTAAGAAATGAACGATACCTATGGGATTTTGGGGAATGATTACCCAGTTCCCTCTAATTTCTTTCCAGTCCATACGGATAAATGATCGCTTTACGATTATTCTTTATGTTAGACCGCAGATCGCAACCGTGGGAAGGATTATGGAAAAAGCCATTGAAAATATCCTACTAGTAGATTGGAAGCCAACTCACCCAGTAGTGTCTATGGACTTATCGGCAGCACCTACGCTTTCTCAAACTCTTACTGAATTCTGAGTGAATTCAGGAGTGCTTTCTAAATTACCATTACAAAACTTAATTATGAATTACGAATTACGAATTATCTTAACGTTGAGTCTGTAATCTTTTCATCTCGTATTGTACATCTAATGCAATTTGTAATGCTTCATTGAGTAATCTTCCATGCTCAGTAGCCTCCTCTGTTACTTGCATAGCTGTTAAAGTTGCTAAATTGTTGACAAATAGTTCTGTATTACTCAGGATAAAATTCTTGTTCTCTCTTAAAATTCTTTCTGTCTTCAAAGCGCGAACTAAATCAGCTTTCGTGAGTTTAAGTGCTTCGATCGCGCGCTCTCTTTCCTTGATAATTACTTCTGGATTACCAGCTTCTTCTATTTGGTCATTGATATCTATAACTCTAATAACAGTATTATATCTATTAACCTCCTTTAATAGGATTTGGAGAGATTTTGTCATATTAGATTTAACAATTTTACTTCTACTTTTCCAGATTAAATATAAGATAGTTTGTGTCAGACCCCCGACCCAAAGACCTAAGAAAATTAATAATATCCAAGATGGAATTGTTATCCATGTAACAAACATTTTAATAATTAAATCAAAGAAAATATAGACAAAAATAAATGTAGAAAATCCAATAAAAACTACAGTTGCTCCTTCAGAGCTTTTAAGCTTTTGTATATATATAGATGCTAATTGCTTGAGAGGATTTGTAATGATTAAAAGTTCCCCATTGACAGGTAAATTAGTCAGCTTTTGCAGATCATCCTGACTAATTTCTAAGTCCTGTAAATCATCCCGCACAGCTTTTCAACCCTTGCCAGAATAGTTATTTAATCTAATATAGCAATCAAATTTCTAGAATGCTGGCATTTTGTCTAAACTTTTTCTGGTAAGTTAATACTTATAAACAATGTCAAGAATTTTTGTACAATATGATACTCTTTTGCCAAGACAATTATTTACAGCAGAATTCAGAATTCAGAATTTAGGAGTAAAACACGCTTTATACCTGGGTAACAGACTTAGCTTATGTACCTCAACAACTTAAAATCTGCTGTATACTATAGCAATCCTAAATTATTCGTGAGAAACCAGATCCCCGATTTCTTAAATAAGTCGGGGGTCTGCGGGTTGCAATTCTCACAAATCAAATCGGATTGCTATGTAATAGTTAGGATAAAAAAACAAATTAATTGCCTGTAAATAGAATCGCAAAGCAACAGGTTATTGTTTTGGCAAAAGGTCATTTAATAATGGAAAAGTCCGTAAAAACGGACTTTATTTGTTGAGTTATAAATAATCGTGTCTCAGTCGTTACATTAACTTCGCTTTGGAGAAGGTTGTTTCTGTTTGGAAACACTAGGCTGAGGGTTTAAAAATGGGGGAATAGGACACTCTAGCATCATGACGAGCGCTCTGAGTAAATCTGCTTCTGAATGAGTAACTTTGTTATCTAATAGTACCGTGTGGGCGCAAGCATCAACAATAGCCTGTTTGAGTTTGGGAGTGGCAAGACGCAGACGCTCAATACTTTTCTTTAGTTCAGTAAAATTACAGCTTAATGGTATTTCTGGTTTTTCTTGCTCTCCGGCTTTGGGAAGTCGAAAAACTCCAGAACGAAAAGCATAGGCGATGTCTTCAGTAGACGCATCAGGTTGGGAGTGTCCGACACGGGCAATTACGGACAGTACTAATAGACTATCTGGCCAAATCTCTTCGATGGAGGTGAATTCTACCGTTGTAGTAGATGTAGGATTTATACTAGGTTGAAAACGATGCCACAGTATTAACTGCAACACAAAATGCCACAGTGATAAACTTCCGGTGGCTACAACTAAACCGTGGACGCATTTGCACAGCCTTTGGCATTCTTTGGCAGAATTTTGGCGCAATACGGGTACTGCTCAATCCACGAGTGGCAAGCGAATTCTAGGATCTAATTGGCTAATTTCGCTACTTAATTGTAGAGTTTTTTCTACCAAATCAGCAGGTTGCACCTCGCGTAACCAAGCAATTTGACGTTCTTGAATTTGGAGATTTTCCGTATCTAACGCTAGCGCCAAAGCGATCGCCATTGCACTTTCTTGCTCCCGCACACCCAAACGCAAAGATTCTGGTAACTGCGATAACAGTGCTTGAGCATGGGCAAAATGCTCTGGTGTAACGCTTCTAACTTGGTTTACAACCTGTTCTGGTGTGGCGTTGTCACCACCAGCAAAGCCCATTGTTAGGGATTCCTGGGAAGGGGAACGTATTTGATTGCGAGATGGCATTGCTGCTAAATTCCTGACGTTCAAACCCCCAACGCGGCGGATACGTTCTGCTAAGGGTGGGTGAGTAGAAAACATATTTTCCCAGAAAGAGGGGTTGAGGGCATTGCCAAAAAACATGTGGCTAGCGGCTTCTGCACCCGGCGATATTAACCGTGAATCCATCTGTTGGAGTTTTTGAAAGACTCCGGTAAGTCCATTGGGGTTGCGAGTGAACTGTACAGCTGAAGCATCAGCGAGAAATTCGCGTTGGCGAGAAACGGCGGCTTTAATCAAGCGTCCACAAAGTAATCCGATACCGCCAATTGCCATTAATGCCAAGCCAAAAGCCCAGATAGGTAAACCCTTGTCTTCCTTTCCGAAGCGGAAGCTACCGCGAAGACGCAACAGCAATTCCCCGGTTAAATAAATGAACAAAATCCCATGCAGTAGTCCCACTAAACGCAAATTTAGCCGCATATCTCCATTGAGAATATGACTAAATTCGTGGCCGATGACTCCTTGTAACTCATCCCGGCTCAAGTGTTCCAAAGTTCCACGGGTAACTCCAATTACAGCATCATTGGGCGAAAATCCGGCAGCAAAGGCATTAATGCTGGTTTCTCTGTCGAGGAGATAAACTTGTGGAACAGAAATCCCAGAAGCGATCGCCATTTCCTCGACAATATTTAATAGTTGTCGCCCTTGTTCATCGGCTATTTCTGGTAGCAGGAGTCTTCCTCCTAACTCTTGGGCAATTACGCTTCCGCCTTGACGGAGATAGGCAATTTTATACAAACTTCCCACTGCGATCGCAATTATTGTAATCCCAGCCACGTAGAGAAATAACCCTGGATTCCACCAAACACGAGGAGCCATGCGAAACAGAAATAAACTGGCAATATAAATTGCCATAATCATGACTGCGATCGACAGGGAAAATAACCCGATTAATTGTTGCGTATTTTGGCGTGCCCGATCCTGATGTTCAAAGAAATTCATAGACACCTAAAAAGACACGCGTGGAGCATTTCTTGTTTCTGGAGTAGCTTCAGGGAGCAATTCTGCAACGGTAAAGTTAAATGTATTTGCCACAAGATTGCTAGGGAAAGATTCGCTTTTGGTGTTGTAAAGTGTCACCGCGTCATTAAAAGCCTGACGTGCAAAAGCAATCCGGTTTTCGGTGGAAGATAGTTCTTCGATTACCTGAGTTATGGCGCGATCGGTTTTCAACTCTGGATAAGATTCTGAAATTACCATCAACCGACTTAAAGCACCTGTCAGCGCCCCTTCAGCATTGCCCAACTGTTGCATTGCTTGGGGATCGCCAGGATTTTGCGCGGCACGACTGCTAGCATTAATTGCAGAATTTCGGGCGGCAATAACTGCTTCTAAGGTTTCTCGCTCATGTTTCATATACCCTTTAGCAGTTTCCACCAAGTTGGGAATTAAATCATAGCGACGCTGTAATTGAACATCGATTTGAGAGTAAGCATTTTTGTAACGGTTGCGATACTTAACTAAATCGTTGTAGGCATTAATGATAATTACAGCAACAATGGCAACTAAAGCAACAGAAAATATTAAAAGCCCCATATTTTAGATTATTTCCATCAGATACTTACTTTTTTGCAGATTTACCAATCACGGTAATCCTTATATCCAGCAAAATTTGTGTAGATATAAAGATGAGTCTACTTGTAGCAAGTTGGCTTCGTCGTCTGTAAAATTAGTTACGCAAGTTTACTGACTAGATAGATTGTAAGATTTTTAAATAACCACAGAGGCACAGAGAACGCAGAGGCAAAGAAATACAAAGACAAGAGAAATAATTTCTAATAATTCCAAATTTTTGTAAACTCTATCATCTCTCTTTTCTCTGTGTACTCTGCGCCTCTGCGGTTGATTTAAATTGTGCCAGATATATCACCTATGAATCTGAAGAAATAGGGAATAACCACTGATAGCCAAAATAAAAAGGATGGCGGCAGGAAAAATTACAACATCCCTGACAATAAATAAAATCCAATCTTTTCTTAGTTCTTGTTTAAACTTGAGTTCTCGCAGTTTTCGCTCAAGTTCTAAGTCTTCTTGTGACTGCAAGTTCACAGGTGACAAAATTAGCGGATTGTCGCCTTTGCTGGCAATTATTTTTGATAAATCTGTTATATCTGTCATGTTGTTTAGATACCAATAATTTCAGTTTCAGGATTTTGGTTATCATCTGCAACCCAGATAGATTTGCCTTTTTACTTGGCTTCTATAGCTACTTCTAGTAGTGCGTAGGCATCCAGGATAAGAGCATCTCAATGTGTTGCGCCAGATTATTTAGTGTATTCATAAAGTTCTGGCGAAAATCTCAATTTATTTAAATTCGTTAGGTTTTTGCTTGTGTAGTGATTTCTATTTTAGCCACACTTCATCACGTTTCGGGTTCATCAATTAAATCCAATACTTCTTGTTTAACCACTCTCGAACAAAAAATATCTAGAGTATCCTGGCAATCTCTCAGGAAAATTGAGCGAAAAAAGAGCCAGAGAGTTAGTTCTCTGGCTCAAAGCTGGAGACAAAAGAATCATCAAATAAAGGCTAACTTGGGTAAGAAGCTAAATTCTTCCCAGGTTATGCAGCCCTAAAATAGTACCTACTCCTAAGATATGACCAAAGGCGGTAGTTGCTAAAAGGGCTGGTACACCAAAATTACCAAGGAAATTGACTGAGGGTAGTTTTGGTTCTGCGTTGGGATACTTGATGGTAGATTTGCCAAAGGCAATGGCAATGATATTAGCAATAATCATAATCAGTCCAACTGTAGGACTCCATTGCAGAGGTGTGGTTGCAGCAGCGAGTAAGGTTGAGGTTAACACCTGGTTTGCTCCTGAAATTTATTAATGGTTGAAAACATAATCTGAAACTTTCCGAAGCAAATTCAAGAAATTACCTGATTTTGCATCAATATTTAACAGTTATTCTTACTACTTAATACAATATGAGTTCAACGCGGTGAGCTGATTGTGGTAGCTAGTTTGAATTTCAATGTCTGAAATAAGCACCTTATTAGTCTTGATTTATACTTAGATAACAGTAATTCGGATAAAATTATTTCAATGCATCCATAGCAATTCGGGCAGCAGTTAGGAATAAAAAGATCCCTGACTTTTTGAGGAATATAACTGAAGTAAGAAATTTAAGGAGCGGATTCACCTTTCGGTAGATTTAGACAGAATCATCAAAACTGTATATTTGAATAGGGTAACACATAATTTGCTACAAAACCTCATGCTAAATCAGTAATTTCCAGATCAACAGATGAAATTTTGATTGAATTCTAGTTAATTTGTTCCTTAAGTTCCTCAAAAGCCATGACATCCCCTGAGCCTCAAACTGATTTTGGAGAAAAAACTCCACAAACGTCATTTGAGCCACCATCTGGAAAACGGCGGTGGCTTTGGTTGAGTTTAGCCGCACTCCTATTGTTAGGGGGTGGAGCAACTCTAGTTTGGCGTTTACTCACTCCGCAAAATTCAGCACCTTCAACTGCTAACGCTCAACCTCAAGGGGTAAGAGTCAAAATATCAACAGTACAAAGCGGCATAATTGAGGAAAGTTCAGATTTTATTGCTAGTCTAAAATCCCTACGCTCAGTCACGCTCCAGCCAAAAATTCAGGGTCAAGTTACCCAGATACTTGTCAAATCGGGAGATCCAATCGTCGAAGGAGCTGCAATTCTCCAAGTAGATTCTACACCACAGGCAGCGATCGCGAGGAATAATACTGTGCCTCAAGCATTTTTAGTGCAACTGGCAAATGCCCGCGCCACACTCAAATCTTTAGAAACAGAACGACCATCCTACGTTGCGAATGTGCAATTATACCAGCAGAACTACGATAAGTTTGTCAGCCTAGCTGAACAAGGAGCCGTGTCTCGACAGACTAGCAATCAGTTTGCTAATCGGCTTGCCAATGCTAAGACTAGTCTGGATGCAATAGATTCCAGGATTCAAGCACAACGAGCCACCATTTTACAGGCTGAAAAATCCTTGCAGCAATCTAATGTAAATACTCAAACACAACAGCCCCAGTCTGACAAAATTACCGCTCCCTTTAGTGGCACAGTTGGCAACATCCCTGTGAAAGTCGGTGATTTAGTTAATACTTCTACACCATTAGTTAATATCACGCAAAATCGACCTTTAGAAGTGAATATCTCTGTACCACTACAGCAAGGGCCTCAATTGCGTAAGGGTATGCCAGTAGAGTTGATGAACACACAAGGACAAAAACTTGGTAGAAGTAGAATATTTTTTATTGCACCTAATGCCAGCAATAAAACACAAACGATATTGATTAAAGCACTTTTTGACAACACTAACGATCAGCTACGTGCAAATCAATTGGTCAGGACTAGAGTGTTCTGGAATCAGCGCCCCGGAGTTTTAATTCCCACAACAGCAATGACTCGTGTAGGCGGGGACACTTTTGTTTATATAGTTGAAACAGAAACATCTCCCCAAGGTGTATCCCAACAAGTAGCTCGGCAAAGGCGAGTAAAACTAGGCGAGATTAAAGGTAATAATTACCAAGTTATTGAAGGATTACAGCCAGAAGATAAAGTTATTATTTCAGGGTTGCTCAATCTCAGGGATGGTGTTGCGATCGTTCCAGAATTTTAATTAAGGGGAGTAGAGAGGAGGAGCAGGGGAGAAGTCTCAATCTTGTCTCCTACTAATCTTCACCCAAGAGCGTTAACTATAGCGATCGCTCTTTGTCGGAGAACTTGTAAAGTAGTCTCTACGTATATATCTATAGCAATACACGCTGAACTCACTTCCATTCTTTTCTTTTAAAAAGAAAGCATTCGTGACATTTTAAGATATAACTCGTTTTGTCAATAGTGATTAAGCTGTAAATTATCTATGCTATCGAGTATCTAATTAAGCTTTATACTAAATTTTAAGGCAAGGATGAACGATACTTTTAAATATTCGTAAGCGTAGCTAGTCTTGTCTATGAGACGCTATGCAAAGGCATCACAGGCTGGAAATTTACGTTTGCAACCTCGATTTTTACTAAATTTAATTACCATTACTTATTGACAAATGGTTAATGACTTTAACCTGTCACCAATGAGTAAAAGTAAGCAATTACTTGATTACATAACAAAGGTAAACAATTATGTCAGGGAAAATCATCCAATCTAAATGTGGTTTACTTTTAACTTGTTTACTTGGACAGATAATGTTGTTAGCTGCGCCAGTACAAGCTGGAGTGGAGGGCAAAAGTTATAATGTCAATGTTAATTCGAGTCAGGGAGATAATTTTACTGCTTGTTTTGAATTTAACGCCAATGGTAGCAGCCTACGCTTTGTTGGGCTAGACGCTACTTATAGCCGTACAAATCTATAGCGGTTCTCAGTTGGGTGAAATATAGTAACAGCAGTGGGTAAACCATCCA
>NZ_CAXTTT010000129.1:0-21121 GCF_964247315.1 uncultured Nostoc sp. | reverse complement strand
CATAACCTCTGTAAGCGATTCTCCCCTACCCCTGCTATAGAAACCCAAAAGCCTATCTCTGGCGATCGCACTTCCTACCCCTTACCAAAATCGCCTAAAGCAGTTTTGCATTGGGTGTTGGGGAAGAGGCGATCGCCCGTAGTCATGCTACGCTCTACTCCCCTGGCGGCCCTATTAGACATTGGAGATTAGGGATTGGGTGAATGGGCGTTGTCATTCCATTTGTGAAACTTGATCTGCTTTTGTCGTTCTTTTGTCGTTCTTTTGTAGTCAATTTTAGCTGATTGCAATCGCGTCAACCATCCCACCTAACACTGCTAAAATAATTTTTTATCCCAAATTTTCATTTTTTCGCTTCAAAAGCCATGCAAAAATGGCTGAAATTGAAGTTACCCAAAATAAGCGTAGTGGGTACGTTTATTTTATTCTTTAATCGAAGAATTGTTGCGGACAAAAAATAGCGATTCCCCAAACTAGTCCTAGAGCAGTCCTAGAACAGTCGTAGACTAGTCGTAGAGAAATTAGCAATTGCTCCCCGTGATTCCCCAAACTAGTCATACAGCAGTCCTAGAGCAGTCGCAGACTAGTCCTAGAACAGTCCTAGAGAAATTGTGATTTGGTATACAATTTTGCTATTTAAAATCCACTAATTACATAGACTTAGTGGGGATTATGACTCAGTTTGTAAAGGAAAATATTTCGGTTAGACTTTAATTCAGTTCTGCATTTTGATTCTGCAAAGTGATATTGCTCCCGCGACGCTGCTGTGATTAATCCACACAAACTTTTGCATAACAAAAATGAAACAGAGCCAACAAGTAATTCTTTCAATTAAGCGAAGGGTAGACACTATCGACGGGCAGGTAATTAGTTATCTGAAAACAGAACCTTTTGGTTTAGGCAACTTACCTCAAATAGTGATGTTGACCCTCAAACAATATTGGTTGCCTTTCACCATCTCTGCTGATTCCGTCGATGGTGAAGAACTCAGGCAGAAAGCAATTTGGTCAATTAAAAAATTAGAAGCACAAGCGGCTTTGATTCGTGAGGTTTTTCTGGAATCTCATGTCAAAGACGACGCTGGTGATAGTCTACCCGCCCACCGGAGGTGATCTCTCCTAACAGTGGCGTGGTCAGGTGACGCGATCGCTCTGTGTTACCTTGCCTCCCAATTGAGATTTTGGTAGTCACACAAAGCGATCGCCTCTCTCCACTCCCAATACCAAACGGTATTAGGAACTTTTGCATTGAGGGAAGCAGGAGGCAAAGAACTAATTGTCCAACTCTTTCCTCCCCTGCCCCTCTGCTCTAGACCTCTGCTTTGATTGGATATTGCAGTTGTAAAACCTCAGTCGCTTTTGTAGTCCTTTTGTAGTTTTACGCTTAAACCCGTTAACAAGTTTACTCAATTCAGTTTTGGGGGATAATCAGCTAGTCGCCACGCTCCCGTAATACCCTTGGAACCCAATCAACTAAACCTATTTCCAGAAGTGAAACTCACACCAGCACGTAGAGCAGAGGCGCTAGTGATGAGTGCTGATGCCCTGCTGAAGTGGAAAGCGCAGATTTTGGACTATCAGCAACGGGTGAGGGAAACCAAGCCAGTGCAGCAGGCGACATTATTTGACCTAGCTCCAGTGCATTGTGACCCAGAGACGATAGACCCGTTTACGCTGCATTTACAACCAATGGCTTTTTACCGGATGCCAGATGATTTTGGGCAAGCAGCTTTGTATTTTGTGATTGATTCTGCTGCTGAATTGCTACTTTATGTTGGCGAAACCTGTCGTAGTAACAAACGCTGGCGTGGGACTCATGGCTGTAAAGATTACATCAGCAGTTACCGAGACTTACATTATCGCTATCAGATAGAGACGGCGGTTAATATTGGTTTTTGGTGGGATGCTCCGGTAGAGCGACGCACACGGCAAACTTTAGAACAGGCAATGATTCAAAAGTGGCGATCGCCGTTCAACAAGGAAAATTGGGAGCGGTGGGGGCAGCCGTTTAAGTAGGGTGTTTCGTGGTGATTAAAATGTCTGATAATTTCCCTTTTCAAAATCCTGACCAACTACAGCAATGGCATCAGGGTATAAAAGATGCCAACCGCAATAATATTTTCTGTCATTGTCGTGCTTGCGGTTATGAATGGATGGATTCAGCATTTGATGTTACTTGTATTAAATGCAGTAGCAAAGATGTAGAAAGTATTTCATCTTGGCAGTTTCCCGATGACTAAATCGAAATGCTTATTGAATAGTGCGATGGCGAAGCGAGTAAAGCGAGTGTGATTGTTGTTTTGAAAATATAAGGAATGCCTGACTGCACTATCCCCTTCAACAGCAGAATAATTAGTTGATTATTATTGGTATTAATAGTTATTATTCTGGTTTACCGAACCGCCAAATTAGAGTAAACCGTACTCTTTTTTCATGCCTACAAGGGTGCGGTAATCATCAATTATTTGGTGATAAAAACCGAATTTACAGGAGTTTTAACCATATTTATTATGAATACATAAGCACAAAACCAAGTGCAAAAACAATTAAACAAGAACTGAATTTTTCTGAGAAAGAGTTATGGCACTAGTTCGTTACAACCCCTGGCAAGAATTGAACGCTTTTGAACGTCACATCAACGGCTTATTTGGAGATACCAGAGTACCATCTGCACGGCTTGACAGAGATTTTATCAGAGTTCCGGCTGCTGAGTTGCACGAAACTGATGATGCTATTCATTTGAAGCTAGAACTGCCAGGACTCGAAGCTAAAGACCTAGATATTCAAGTCACCCAAGATGCTGTTCATATTAGCGGTGAGCGCAAGTCCCAAACTCAAACCGAAAACAATGGCACTACAAGAAGTGAATTCTACTATGGTAAATTCCAACGTGTAATTCCTCTATCTGCTAGAGTTCAAAATACCAATGTCACCGCAGATTATAAAGACGGCATTTTGAATTTGACACTGCCAAAAACTGAGCAAGAAAAGAACAAAGTTGTCAAGGTTAATTTAGAACAACCTGCTGCATAGTCTGAAACTACTCTACCGACAATGATTGATTGAGATAATGAAAGCCCAGTTATGAGATGACTGGGCTTTTTTGTATGTGATGTCTACTTTAAGGGGCTGCGCCTACGCTGTTGGTTTTCCTCTAAGAATGGTGTGGGGGAGATGCCCACGGCGGCAAGCTACGCAAAAAGCAAAGCCTATCCAAATTTAGATTCTTGCCAACCACTTTCCAAGTGCTAAATCTGCTAGTGATTCTAGGGAATCAGGATTTGGAATTAACTCCTTATAAGTGTTAATTACTACAGGAGAAAATGATTTATAAGAAAGGCTCCAATACAAATGTCTAGGTCTTTTTTCTTGTGGCATGGCATCCCATTCAGATTGTAGTCTCATCCGACCAAAACCTTCTGGGATATGACCGACATGGGTAACAACAGAGCCATCCATCCACAGCCTCATTCTGCCAATAACTTGTCTTCTTTGTGTAAAGAATAATGAGCTTGGAGTTGGCAGCCATAGAAAAATGACTGGTTTATTAATCTTCCTTTGATAGCATAGTTCGGCTACTGGTTTAGCTTTACCCCTACCATATCTAATGGTATTTTTACCTTCAATTTCTTCTTTGATTCGCCCATCAAAACTAAGAATTTTATCTCTAAGCTTGATAATTGCTTGCTGTTCTTCCCCGCTACAACTGCCTAGCCAATCTAAAAGTAATTGCGGTGGGTCTGGAATATTGCTTGATACACTGCTAATATCAAGTTTCTGATAGTGAATCGGAATTGACCAAGTTTGATTAGTATCAACGTCTTGCAGTTGTAAGTGAAAATTTTGATGAATCTGGGCAATAGTAACCTGCAAAAAATCGACTATCAACTTTGTGTGTTTGCGGTCAATCAGATTATGTCTATGAAATGAGGGTGCGATCGCAAGTAACCGGACAGGCTGATTGTAATCAATTTGCTCTTGAAATGGTTTCTCGTCTAATAAATTATCATAATAGCGAGTTAATTGCTGGACAACATATCTATCTTCAGTATTTTTGAGTTCTAAAATTACTAATTGTCTCGTTTCATTAACTGCTAAGATATCGCAGATTTCACCTTTAACAGCATATTGTCGTTTTAAAGGTTTTAAGCCTGATAATTGCTGTAGGTTATCCCAAACAAAATCTTCTAATGCTGCTTCTGATGCAAATTCCCAACTAGAACCTGTTTTACGTAGTGCTGCACCAGCTAGCATATCTTCGTTACTGCAATATTAATAGAGTACTGAGTATTATGGCATAACACGAGCGCACCCAAAACTGTTTCATTCAGGTACACTTACAGAAGAATGAAATATGGGATGAAGTGCGTGAGGTGGAAATCCTTCTCGTAATAGCTGGTGTTCATTCATGAAATCGTTGTCTAGGATTCCATAGCATTTAGTCTTTTGGGCTATTTCCCTTACAAAATCATCGGTGAAGACTACTCCAAAATAAGCATTACCTTTAAATCGCTCACCTATCCAAGTTGGATCAATTAATTCTCCATCATTATTTACTAGCCAAGCATGGGATACAGCTATATCAACATCATCACTAATAGCAAATCCTTCACAGTAGTTTAGGTTTGGATACCTCAACAATCCTTTTAAACAGTTTTCAAAGCAAGCTTTACGTTCACCTTTAAATGGTGATTTTACCTGAGTTATAAAAGGTTTACCATAATCCAAAACTAGCCTTTGTATACTTTTGTATTGAAAGTTAGAACGTGTGTTAAGTTTATCAATCAAGTCTGCTTGTTCTTTTAATATTGCTAGCAGACGGTCTAGATTATTCATTATTAAATTCTTTATTTAAGATTAATTTAATTAAAGTTAACTAAATATTAAACCACCAATACTTATGAACTCCTGTCAGTTTTGACCCAGCTACTGCGTGTTCATCAGCCCATGTTAGTGTACTACCATCCCCACACTCGTAACCATCACCACCAAATTTAGTTACCCCCTCTTCTACTACTTGCATCATCACTTTAATAATCATTTTCTCAGTTACAGAAATATTATAATGTTCTAGTAGCAGAGCTTTGATATCTTTAGTACAAACATGGTCAAAAAATCTAGGCTTTTCTTGAATAATATTAATAATTAATTTTTTTAATTCTTCTGCTTTCATTGTTTTAAAATCCCTGTTGTTCTAAATTCTTTAGTTTTTCTAACTTCCGATTTAGAAGTGCTGCATCAGTTTCTGGTTCAGCATTATCATCTGCTTTACGTTCCTCTTCCAGCCATTCCAACAGTTCAGGTTTCGGACGAAATGACATTATAGGGCGCTTCTGGTTGTAATTTTCTTGGGCTTGGTAAAGTGCATCACGATTAGCTTCATTCCATCGCTGCTGATTAGACTTAGCAGAAAACTTGTGTTCAGAAAACTCTGGCATAACTTCAATTTTGA
Source organism: uncultured Nostoc sp. (assembly GCF_964247315.1). GTDB lineage: Bacteria > Cyanobacteriota > Cyanobacteriia > Cyanobacteriales > Nostocaceae > Nostoc. The sequence goes on along the minus strand of NZ_CAXTTT010000129.1, from coordinate 15,670 downwards.
GATAGCCTCCTTGACTTTTGAATTGCCAGCGACTATTGTAATGTTCAAAATGTTTTTTTGCACCTCGTTCGGTCTTCCATCGCTTGCACCAATGTAAATCTTTGTTAGTCCAAGCATATTCAGTGTCACTGCTGAATGTGTAGAGCCAACCTAAAGGCTTATATTCTTTGGTATAACAACGGTATCCGTAGTACATTCTTATTGCATCTGCGCTCAATTATTCTTCACCAGACAAAGCCAATATTTCTTTCAATGCTGCAACTTGTCCAAAATTTAACTCAAATACGGCTTAAATCTCTTAGGTAGATCATCATCTGATAGCCCAGTCAACTGTTTCACCTTTTCCCAAGCTTCAGTAAAAAGTTTTTGACATTGCTCACTATTAGTTTGTTCCCATAAAATACACGTATTACTTTCACCAATTCTTTTAAAACGTGTCCTAGAAGGCATAGTTTGAGGTAAAGCGTAAGCTGAGATAATTATTTTATCTTTATATAGTCTTTGTTTTTCTTCAATCGTCCATACATCTTCGTGTGCAAATATACGCCAGTCTGTTACCTCAAGAAGAACACGATATTGTTTACCGTGAAATGTATGTTTAAAGGTATGAGACATAGTAACTTAATCAATAGGTTCGTGTTCGCTGACATATTGCTTAATTAATACTCTAATTTCTGATTCAAGATTATCCCTGTGACCATGCTCATCAGCAATTAAGCAACGATGCTTGCTTGATGCCATAAGTTCTGTAATCACTTGGATACGATGTTGACCGTCAGCAATCTGCATGGTGGTGCCGTTCGGAACTCTGACAATGTACAGGCGATTTCCAAGTGACTGATACTTAATATCATTCTTGTTGACGTTAAGAGTGAGACTTCCTAATATCCATGCTTTGTTAGATTGGATGCGCTGTAAAACATAATCTTTAATTTCATTAACATGATCGATGTTGACAGGACGATTGACAATAGGAACTAAAGTAGGAATCTCTGAGAAATAGACTACAATTTGAATGATTAAACGTCCTCCTTGATAATCTCCAAGCCCAAAATAAACCCGCTCTTTACCGTAATTTTCTAGCCTGATAAGTTCAATTATTTTTAATAAATCACTGTTTGAAGTTAGATGTTGTTTTACCAAATGCATTAATTTACCTTACTAAACAATTTGCTCTATAGTTTCTGAACCTGCACAGATATGGATTTTTTCGTCATCACGACATCAAATTTAATTCCAGCAATGCTTCACTTCGAGTTAACAATTTACCAGTGTGGGGAGACAGCCAACACAAACCCGGAGGTTGACAGTTTTCTTCCGGCCTCCATCCAGCATCACGTAATATTTTCTCGTTGCGATCACACTCCATAACCAAAGCAATAATTTCCTTTGCCTCGGTCAGCGTATCCACACGTTTGATGTTAGTTCTGTGATAACCGTTGTGAAACGGTGTAAGCCCGCTTTTATCTTCAATCAACCATCCTTTACTAGTATTACTCCGTCCGGGTATTCCGTTGGAGTAGTAAGTATTGCGGACATAAAACCTACCATCAGGAGTAAGATATTCACCTGCTTCGATACGTTGCAGCTTCATGGTTTTTCTATCTGTTTGCAAACCTTGGCAATTTGTTGAAACCTAACAGATTGGGTTCCAGTTATCGTGGTTGGTTTTACAACAACCCTAGTTCGTTTGACCTCAATAACTTCTGCCCAAGTATTAGATAAATATTTGGGAACTCCTTCATAGCCATCCCATTGCAAAAGAACTATATCACCTACCTCGATATCCGAAATTTTCTCAGGTTTAAATTCTGCGGTCATTTAGCAATCTTCCTCTTGTGTTCTTCGTAAGAAGATATTGCGATCACTGCTAACTCTTCAAGCGATACCTTATACATTTGACAAAGCGTCAGCATCTCGAATGGGTTCAGTGTTGGCAAAGTCCGCCCCGTCTCCCAGTTACGCACCGTTGACTCTGCCACGTTAAGACGATAGGCCACATCAAGGATACGAAGCTCCGCACGCTTTCTTAGTTGCTTTAAGTTCATATTGATAATATACCACAACTAGTTAGCGCTAACTTATTAGCGGTTATATCCATCAAGTGAGGTTGAACCTTTGGGTTTTTTGGTCAAATTTTGTTTTCAACTACCAGAACGCATATTAAATATGCTATTCCCATCCCACTCAATTTCTTCTATTTTTAGAAAACCTTCTTCATGTTCTTCTTGCCAAAGTTTATTATATTTTTCAAGATTCTTTTTAGCCCCTGCTAAGGTTTTCCATTTTTTACACCATGCTAAATTTCGATTTGTGGTTAAAAGAACTGTATCGTTTTTAGAGGTGTAAAGTAACCCTACTGAGGAATTGCTTCTGTAGTAGCATCGATAAAAATAGTATTTCATACCTATGATTCTTTTCCACCTATTACTAGAACAGGCTCAATCCAGACTAATTTTCTTTGCTGTCTGCCTTCTCCGTAAGGTTGATTGCGTAAGAATCCTCTGCGCCAATGAACGCTTTTAGTACCATGTGTACCGCTACTGCCTTCGCTGCTTTGCGTCCCTTCACGTTTGAGTCGATATCCAAGTCCTAGCCAAAGTGGTTGATAAAAATCTTGTGCTTGGGCTTTGCCAAAACCTCTATTCACCCTGACTGTTTCGCTGGTTGTATCTACAAGTTCCGGGCGGCATTCCATTATCAAAATTAATCGCAAAAAAATTGATTGTAGATATTGATTAAAATCTGTAACTACTTGGGGATTGAAATCTTGAGTGTCAGTATATGTAAATTTTTTTAAATTATCGCTAATTTTCAATCTGCGGCAGAAAACGGTATCCCTATCTATTGCAGCCCAATAAAGTAAGTCATCAGATGTATCACAATGCCAAAAAATTGCATCAATACTACGTTTTTCTGGGGAAAGAACTACACCCTTGGGCAACATAAAAAATCCTGTTTTCATTGCCCACTGCAAATTTTCAACTTCAATATCTAAATGTGATTGCATCAATGCGCTTAATAAATCATTATTTACCCAATAAGCAGGGCATTTGGCTTGCCCTACTTTAAAAAGCGTGTAGAGGGTAATATACCTTGAATCCTTGGGGTTAGTTCTTAATTGGCGCAGTAGCTTTTGTTCCTCCGAAGAGTAATAAAATTCTGCAACAAAACCGCACATCTTTTCATAGCTTTCGTAACCGTCTACATGAACAACGGGACGAATAACAATTTCATTAAACCAACCTCTAGGTTTTTTACTCATACAGCACGCCTTGAAAACTCTTCACGATGCCATTGTAGAGAATCAAGTCTAGGATAATACTGCTGTTGGGCTGGGAGAATAATGCGATCGCCCCTAAATTCCCGCATTGGTCTAGCGTTGGGTGAATCTTCCCGCAGGTTCTCAGCAACAATAATGGTGTAATCGTCGTTGATGGTGAACCAAAAGCGGTCAAAAGCCCAGTGATGATTTTTGCATAGTGACAGCCCGTTATCAATGCGGTCATCGTAGAACTGGGAGAATGGTTTGATATGTGACCCGTCAACGATGTTTTGACCATTGATATCGAGTATTTGCAACCCGCAGAACGCGCAAGTGTGGTTGTAAGTTGAGACAACGATTTTACGGAACGCACCATCTCGCACAATTACAGCTTGCTCATCTTCTAATTCCTCTGGTTGGTAGACCTTCCCGCCGGAGCGTTGCAACTGGTCTTGTAGTTCAGCAAAGGCGTTGACTTGCAATAATGACTCGATATCCTGTGTGCGATCGTTAAACCACGAATTAATCAGTGTGTGGGTTAGTACAGTTCTGTCTTGGGAATTTTGCAGCAGTGACCACAGTTCATCATCAAGGCAGGCGTACTCAACTGCCTGCCGAATAGCCCCAGGAGTAACAATTTTTGCTTTAGATGTAACCGTTAATTCAAATCCGAGATTGGGTTGGAAATGCCAAAAGCCATCGCTTCTAAGATAAAAAAACGGTTGCCCAATATCCGGTTTACGTACTGGCTCCAGGTGACTCCAAAGTTTAAGAAATGTGGCGATGAGTTCAGCCGATAAAGGAATTTGGTTTTGCCTAATCTCCCCTTGGCTGATCATCTCGATAATTGATAGCAGCAAAATGGGTTTATTCAGTGCAACCCCACTAGAACGCGATACCCTCAGATTGGCAAACTTATTGACGTAGTAGGCGAGATTTTTCGTCATTACAACTATGAAACAATACAGACATAGACCTAATTCACATAACTGTATAGGTCGTTTGCCATCTGCCACAAATTCTTACTGATTTACTCAACTAGAGCTAGAGCAATTTTATCGTTTAAAATAATCGCTTTCGCAGTAGTTATTGGTGTATAAGGCATCACGTCTTTGCAATAAAACAGTGGGTGGCCGGGATGCAAGTTATATGTCACTCGCTGGTAGCCTAATCCTATGAGCGATCGCACTGCGTTATCACTCAGCTGATCCCACCCTAACGACTGCAAAATACCCACAACATAGGCGTGGACATTTTTACGACCTTGAGCGATCGCACGTTCTCGTCCCTTGCGCTCAACCTCAAACACCGCATTGGTTAGTTGACACACCCCAGCATGAGTTAGCAGCGACCCGCTTTTTCCCCCTGACTTGAGTGAAAAGACGTGGTAATGCAGGTTGAAGTAAACCGCTACACGTTGACCGTAATATGCGGCTGGGTAAATTGCGCTAAATGGATACCGATGAGTCATGATGCGCGTGCAGTTACAACCTGCATAGTTTACAACAAAGCATTAACTGACTAATACTGATAACCGTAATACAACTGATGTGTTTTCAGATACTCAAAAGCTAGGCTTTAGCCGAAAGTAATGAGTATCTAAAAATACAATGGGCGAGTCAAAGTTTTTGGCGATTGACCCGAAGTTAGAGGATTACTGGCGGGCAATTATATTGTTTGGTAAAAACGTTGCGTGTTATAAATTTGCGTTGGCAAAGTCATTGTTAGAATTAGCACCACAGGGTAAAACTACTATCACCTTGGAAGAGTTAGCAGAACCGTATTCGCGGTATGTAGTCGAACACATACAAAAGTGTGATACGCAACACCAAAGAACTGACCGCCCGTATCCTTTTATTGAAGCGTGCCGACAGTTTAAAGCGGGTGCGATCGCAAAAGACGAATTGCTTGAGATAACGAAGAATAAAGGATTTGATGTGGTGTTGGGTGCGTTCCACAATGTTGGATCTGGACAAGTACCCATAAGCTTTTACAACAAGCCCAGGAAGCGCAAAGAGATTATTGTTAAGGATGAATTATTTAAGTTATTAGAAACTGAGCAATTTCATAACTTATTACCGGAAGTAGATGCAAGGTGGCAACTTGTAGAAACTGCTTGGGATTTAGATATTTCACGCAATCTCCTAACTGTAAACTATGACTCAGCACAGCAGTTGCTATTTACATTTGGCGAAGGTAAGCGGCGGGTAGATATTACCTCATGCCGGGATGCCCTCAATGGCTACCAAAAAGGTAAGTGCTTTTACTCATTTGCAGATATTTCGATTGAGGCAGGTTCTGAAAACCTAACTGATGTAGACCATTTCTTTCCTCACTCTTTGAACGAATTTATACTAAACATCGATGGTGTATGGAATTTGGTGCTGTCATCCACAGAATGTAACCGAGGCGAAGGGGGAAAATTTAATAGACTCCCTGACACCAAATATTTAGAACGCCTGCACAATCGCAACGAATTTTTGATTAGTAGCAACCATCCTCTACGCGAAACACTTATTCAACAAACGGGTAACACGGAAGAAAAACGGCACGATTTTTTGCAGTCCATATACAATACAGCACAAACACTTTCAGGAACTGGAAGTAATCATGGCTGGAAATCAGAGTTTGAATATCCAGTAACGTTCTAAAATAGCAGGTGCAACCTCTGGTTTCCAAAAAAAATATGCGCGAATATCGCTGCACCCGTAATGCCCTCTATGCTCATGACTGCACTGGGCGCGATGACCTTAGAGAACGCCAGGGTCATTACATCTGGGCAATCAACGAAGAAGCTGCATGGCAAGAAATGGCACGGCGGTATCCAGAGGAAACCGCAGAGGGGTTTACTGTCCAGGAGTGGGAAGGGTTTGATGTTATTGTGGTAGAGGTTCGGCAAGAGGAGTCTAAAAATGAATGAATCACTAAATGCTGCTCAAAGCGAACTACAAGTTATGGAATTTTTTGCAGCAGCCCTCCAAGATAAAGTGTTGTTAGACCAACTGATGGAAGCAATGGGTGCCAAAGATAATACTGCAATCATAACTATGGCTGTTGAACGTGGCTATAACTTCTCTCAAGAATCATTGCACCAGGGGCTAACGAAGATATTCCATTTGATGACACCAATCATGCAAGAGCAAAACTTAGCCGTGTCCGAAGAAATTGATTAAGGAGTGTGAGGTGATACCAAGGGAAAGAATTCAGCAACTCCTTGACCCCTATGACTCTTCTCAAACAGAGTGCGATGGTATGGTTCGCATCTGTCACACCGTACTAACTAATCACAGCATTGAGCATCAGCCAATGTTTGGGGTTTTAAATTTGCAAAATCAAGAGGTTGAGCCGCATTTTTGGATTGATTTACCAAGTGGAGAACGCATCGATTATCGAGCTAAGATGTGGCTTAAAGGAGAGGGTATTCCTCACGGAATCTTTCACCCTCAAGACTTTCCAGATGTCATTTATACTGGTGAACCTATAGAGTTAGATGTGTTGTCACCAACACTATTTGAAATACTAACGCTGAGATTTGATTGGGAAAAGTTTCAGCAATATGAAACACCTGACGCTTAATTTTGCCCAGGTTCTACCGTCATGATATATTGACCATACGCACGACCATTCTCCCATTCCCTAGCATCAACTATATAATAAGTGTTATCAAGCTTGAAGACTGCCATTCTTTTATTTCTTCTGATCGCTACTTGGATTGCAACGTTAAAAAGTTCTTTAAAATTTTCAGATACCATCTACAATTCCAATTCAATCTTGATAAATTGCTAGTTTTTTTTGATTAATTATCCAAAATATAAATCACAAAATATATTTAATATTTTTTCATCTACAGGTTCTTTGTTAGACTACAAGATTCTTACAAAATCGCTTGATATAAACTAACTATAATAAAATTGAAGAACATCCATATTTTAACTATTAATGATTAGCTCATTACGGCTGCTAAATTTTAAAGCATTTGAGAATCAATTGGTTGAATTCAAATCGCTTACCCTGCTTTCTGGTTATAATAGCACTGGTAAATCCTCTGTGTTGCAAGCACTATCACTGCTGCATCAATCTTACCAGCAAAATTTACTATAAAGCACTGGTTTATTGCTCAATGGAAACTTGGTAAATATTGGTAGGGCACAGGATGCTTTGTATGAAAATGCCAAAGAAGACTATATAGGATTTGACCTAATTTTTAAAAACGAAACTAAAGGAATATGGCACTTTATCTACAACTCATTAGAGAGAGAAGCTGATGTTTTAGAACTTGGATTCAAATCTGTTGATGCCAATGTTTATCATTCAAGCATTTTTAGCGGAGAATTTCATCACCTTCAATCAGAACGTGCAACAACTGCATCAGGAATATTAAATTACCAGAGGCGAGAACTGAAACAAATTGGTGCGCTTGGCGAATATACAGCACATTTTCTCTACACTTATGGTAGTCAACCAATTCCCATCGCTCAACTCGCTCACCCGCAAGCAAAATCAACAAACTTGCTAGACCAAATTGAGGCATGGATGGGAGAAATAAGTTTTGCTACACACATCCAAGTTGATGCACATCTAGATATAGATTTGGTTAACTTGAAATTTAGTGACCCTATTGGATACGGCATTACCTACGTTTTACCAATTATCGTTGCAATCCTAGCATCAAGTCCGGGTGCGTTAATTCTGATTGAACATCCAGAAACAGGACTCCACCCCCAAGCACAAACAAAGCTGGGTAAGCTGTTAGCACTGGCTGCTAACTGTGGCGTTCAAGTTGTGGTAGAAACTCATAGCGACCAGATTTTAAACGGCATTCGCCTTGCTGTGCATGGTGGTAAAATTGAGCCGGAGGATGTGCAGTTACATTACTTCCAACGTCAAGAAAACCAAGGTCAAGCTTTTATTAAAGTTGTGTCACCACGCATTGATAAAAACGGCAGAATTGACCGATGGCCTGATGGGTTCTTCGATGAATGGGAAAACATTTTAATGGTTTTGCTAGAGCCTGCAAAAATATAACTTTATGAACGATTTTACACAAACACAAACAATTTTACTTAGACAAGAAGCTAAAGCAAATTTAGATAATTTAGTTAATAATTTACAAACAATACAATTTTTATTACAAGAAGGTCAAAACCTAAAAATAGAGAATATCATTAAAGACTCAATATATCTTATTGAAAAAATAATGCCAAATCTAGCATTTGATGATGCTTTAAAATTGACTTATTTAGTTAGATTCTTAGTGAATTGTCTATTGAATTTAGAAACAATCAATAGTGATACAGATAAAATAAATCAGACTATTCAAGAAATTACTATTTGGCATGATACCGTTATCACAATATTCCAATCCAACTAATATATTTAATAAATAAAGATGCACATTAACATTTAATATCACCTAATATCAATCACGTAAATGTGTGTAGCAATGCCTACGCTCATCCGGCAGCTATACTATGTAATTTATTACACTTCCAACTCTCGTAGCAGCGCCTCATTTATCCTTTGTGCCTCTTCTCCACTGGTTTCTACCACATCAAAAGCTTCTTTGACTGCTCCTTGCACTCTAGGCGGCAGTGCTTCAAATTTATCATTGTTGAGTATAACAATGCGACAACCGGGGTAAGGGGCAAAATCACCGAAAGGTTCCATCCCTGATGTCATGAGCAATTTGCTAAGTTCTGCAATAGAATGGCGAGGCTTCTGGTTGTCCTCAGTGCTGTTAATTTCGGATGCAAAGTAACCACACAGCCAACTGAGACTATCAATGTCTTTTTTTAAAGCTGCAACCGTACCATCTAACACTTGCTGGTTGAGCTTAACAGGCAGATTCTCAAAAATTTGGTCTAATGCTTCTGGCTGTCGCTGTTGGCAATAACGCACCGCAGATTCAACAATTTTATCGATTTTTGTGGGTTGGCGTTGTCCAAATCCTTTGCCAGACATGGTAGTTATTGTATTGAATACAGGGATTTTAGCAGGATTTCGGGGTGTAAGGGGGCGATGTCTACTTTAAGGGCTGCGCCTACGCTTGGGCTTTCCTCTAAGAAAAAGTTGAAGTTACAGCGCCACGTTCAAAGGTTCTGGCAATTTGGCATCACAACTCTCTGAATTGCCGTTTAAATGAGATATCAACAGAACAGAACAGTCACAAATCGCCAGTTGTTGACCCAACGCTGTAGAACTCAGCAGCCAACCCACAGCGCTCGGTCATCGCTTCGCTACAACTGGCTAGTAATGTACTAGAAAATAAATAGTAAATCAGCGATGGCGTACCCGCCCCCCGTAGGCATCGCTCCTCTGGTTTCCTCTAAGAATGAGGGGCGATGTCTACTTTAAGGGCTGTCCGGTGTCGCTCATTTTCCAACAGAACCATCGCAAGTATCTCCCCAAACTGCCATAAACTCTTCCCACTCCTCCTCAGTCTGGGGTGGTTTGTTTTGTGTCAGCCCCACTATTCGCGCTAGCTTCCTGGCTTGCTTGGTCTATGCTCTCGCCAAGCTCTATTAACTGGTGTTCTAGGTTGGGGTCGTAGCTTTGGGTTTCAGTCATGGTGGGGGGATTGGGGGCGATCGCGCCGGTGGTTTTTATGCTCTTTAAATATACGTATTTGGGTACATCTAAGGGTTGGGGAAATCAATAAAACAGGAATGACTATTTGTTTCATTAGGATTCGTGAAATAGCAGCTTTGCTCTAAGATAAAATACCCCAAAAGAGTTACAGAATAAACAATGTAGCAATTTGTGGTAAAACAATTAGAGCTTTCAAAAGTAATAAGCTTTCATAAATGACAATACTGCCGCAATATAACCAAACACATACCTTGCAAAAACTAGATAGATTTTTGCGTCAACCATTTCAAAAAACTTTCTGGGGAATTGTTTGTTTAATAGTTCTGTTTGGTGTTGGTTTGGTGTCTGTAAACGCGGTACAGCCCAGACGTGAGTCTCCCCTGTGGCAAGTTTATCAGCAGTCGCTCAAGTCAGCCAAATATGTTGACTTGACTCATGCGATCGCTCCTTCAATTCCTGTATGGTCAGGTTTTGGTTCATCTTTCTTTGCGCCTGCCATCAACCCAAAAACGGGTGAGCCATACATTTACCAAAAGGATGGGTTTGAAGCAACTCATTACGATTTATCCACCGATCAGCTAGGAACCCAACTAGATCCACCTGCTCACTGGAACCCTGACTATCCAGCTATCGATGAGTTGCCAGCGACCTTTGCTGTTCGTCCTCTAGTAATAATTCCGATCCAAGATAAAGTTGCTCTAGACCCCAATTACCATTTGAGTGTCAAAGATATTCAGGATTGGGAACGCAAACATGGCAGGATTCCCCAAGGCTCAGTTGTGTTTGTTCGCTCTGACTGGTCTTCATCATGGCCAAACACCGAACTAGCTACAAGAACTAAGTTTCCTGGAGTGAGTCTTGATGCTCTCAAATTCTTACATTTACAACGCCATATCTTGTTTCACGGACACGAACCCCTTGATACAGACAGCACCCCAACACTCGAAGGAGAAGCTTGGCTGTTAAACAATGGATATACCCAAGCAGAGGGTGTTGCAAATCTAGATCGGGTGCCAGAAACAGGCGCGTTGATCTCTATTGGGTATCCCAAATTCAAAGGTGGTTTAGGAGGTTATGCACGTTATATTGCTATCTGTCCGCCAAATTGGAAATACGGCGTTTCAGTAGGTCAAATGCCGGAGTCTCCCCTGCAAAAAGCAGATAAACCCCTGCATTGGGATACAAAATTGGGTGTACGGGTACGGTGAGATGAAGCAATTGAGTCATTGCTTACTCTCTACGAGACGCTACTTGCGTTCGCTTGAATGATGAGCGTAGCTTGCCGTCAACTCTACCAGACGCATTGCTCCCGGTCGGCATCGCTTAACACCTAAAATACTGCTGTGGTCAATCACTATCAGATTGCCTTATAGGAAAAGTTAGATTGAAGATGAATGAGAGTTTAGCAGCCACACTAGGGGAATTACAAGCCCAAATTTATTGGTTACATGATGCTGAAGACTTTACAGAATTGGCATCAGCAGCAGCTACCATATATATGAAACTTGGTTATACTCAAGAGCAGGCAGAAACGGCGGGTAATTTAATTAGTCAGGCTTATCAATTATCTGATGATGCTGTTTTAGCCCAAGAAGCAGGTGATTTTGACAAAGAAATACAGTTTTATCATCAAGTTAAAGATAAATTAACCCAAGTAGAAACTACATTAGTTTATCAAACCAGCATTGCCATGCATCAAATGAAATGGTGGATGTATTTTCGTCATAAACAAAAATTACAAACTATTATTCACTTATTTTTACAACATTTTCAAGCGGTAGGGTTGATGAACTTACTTACTGCTCTTAAACTTACATATTTTATAATGGAGATAGGCAAAGTTCATAAATCGCGTGACACAGAAACCACCAAACATAATGCTATACAATACTGGACAGAATTATTGAAAATCAAACCGCCACAATATCCTTATCTTGGTTAAATTGCTTGTTTTTAGGCTTGAGCGCGATTGCTAAACTACGCATCCTTAACTTATCCTCTAAGAATGGGGAGAGCGATCGCTTTCCTCGCTTGAATCATAAGCAATCACTCTTGGCTTTCTTAATTTTGATTTTTTAATTGGTATAACTTTATTCTCAAACAATCTAGTTTAATCTAGACAATATCTGTCCAATTAAATTATAAATAAGTTGCTTTCGAGAGTATATATATATGCCTTACGATATTACAATGTGTCCAGGACAAAATTGCCCAATCAAACAAAATTGTTCCCGTTTTACAGATGAAATTCTGGGTCGTCAGGATTTTTTGGAGAAGCTCCCTATAGTTTTATTACTAATTCCTGTGAACATTTTATCAGTAATCGCCCAGATGAAAATAAAATCCGTTTAAAAGCTTATGAAATTTGGCAACAAATGGGCTATCCAAATGGCAAGTCTGTAGAACATTGGCTTCAGGCTGAAAAGGAGTTAATAGATTTGAAAGTTTAACTTTACTTTTGTAAATTAAGCTCTGAAGTTAACTATTACCCATTAGACCTATTGCAAAAAAGTTTTGTGGTAGATGGATGGCGAACGCTCGAAGTTTCCTCTAAGAATTTACTTTGGTTGTCACCTTCTCTAATACTGTCTCCAAACGAGTAGTAAATTCCGATGAGCGATCGCAACTCAGAATCAACTGCTCCATTGCCCGTGTCATCGCCACATACAATAGTCGCGCTTCTTCTTCTGGTGTACCGTGTCCGTACTGGTCAGGCATAAAACCAATGCCAGGAATAAACACTACTGGGAACTCTAGCCCTTTGCTGGAGTACATGGTTATGAGTTTGATGCTTAACTCTGCTGGGTTATAGTTGCGGCTGTCACTGTCGGCATTAACCCATTCGATGGGGATTTGGGCTTGTTGGAAGTGGTTATAGATGCGATCACCCATAAAGTTGGAGCGGTAAATAATTGCTATTTCGTTCCAGGGGATATCTCGCTCGTGTAATTGTTGCACTCGCCCTGCTAGGTAATCTACCTCGTGTTTAAAACTGGGTAAACGGATGAGGTCTGGTTTGGGGCCTTGCCGTCCTGCACTAGTCGGTTCTACCAATACTACTTGGTCATCATCCCCGGTGGTGGGGGTCATGACTTCTTTCGCAAATTCATAGGCTACCCCTAACACTTGAGCAGTGTTGCGGTAGTTGAGTTTAAATATGGTGGTGCGTCCCTGTGCCTGGATGCCCACACTCTTAAAGCTAAATTTCTGAGTGCGTTGTTCACCGTAGAGGTTTTGGGCATCGTCGTAGAGGATAAGCAAAGAATTGGTTTCGGGGTTGACCATCTGAACAATCAACTTTAACCACTCTGGTTTAAAGTCGTGTCCCTCGTCTAGCATCACAGCGCCATACGTGCCAGCCGGTATCAACTTGGCATCAACGGCGGTAATTACTCTATTAACCAGTTCTTCTATATAAGCTTCACCTTGATACTCTCTATCGGGTCTGGGAATGTTGTATTTTTTGAGTAAATCCATGCACCAGCCATGAAAGTGTCGTACTTTAATGCGACTGATTTTGTTTGGGTCTTCTTGAACAACCTGCCTGAGTTTGGCGGCTAGGGAAACGTTGAAACACAGTACCAAAATTGGTTTATTACTGACTTGAGCAAGGTGCTGGCAACGGTAGGCTAAAATCATGGTTTTTCCTGAACCCGCTACACCATGAATTACCCGATGCCCATCACCTAGACTCCTTGCTAACTGTTCTTGCTGCAAGTCCATAATCTTGAGAATGTCGGGGATTTGCAGCTGCGGCGTTTCTTTAGTGGCCGCGGTGTCAAACTCAATCTTGGCAGTAATCCGTAATTCTGGGAAGATATGCCAACGAATTCTATCTATTTGACTGCTGGTTAAGGTTTTACCAAATTGATATGCTGATAAATCCCAAACTCGCTGCTGAAATTCCCCTGCATCCGTGCTAGGTAGCATTTCATCTTTGCAGATAACCAAGTGTTCTTCAAATACGGCTGGTAGTTCACTGCTGTTAAAATCTTTGCGGGTGATGTTGGTGAACACGACTCCATAACCGTAAGGGATAATCAGCTTACCTTGATAATTACCTGCTTGCTGCACCAAAAGAGAATCTTTTTCTAGCATCTTGTTGACTGCTAGGGCATAATCTCTGGCCTGTTGTAGTGGGTGTTTAACTTCTTTTATCCCATCTTCAGTAAGCAGTGTGACTGCGGAGGGGTTGATATTTTGAATAGTGTCTAACTTCCAGTCTTTCACCTCAAGAATAAATAAGCCCCGGCTGGGGTGCAGCACGATAAAATCTGGATGTAGCTGCTTCTTACCTACTGGCACGTCATACCAAAGTAAATAGTCATTCTCTAATTTTTCCTCCAAGCGCTGCGCTAACCTCCTTTCGCCAGAGGTCATCCGCATTGAGCAGCTATTGAATGAGGGAATTAGAGTAGCCATAAATGGTAGATGTCTATATGGGTTTTTGGGGTGCGATGCCTACGGCGGCAAGCTACGCTCCTACTGTTAGTCTTCCCTTAAGAATGGGTGCGATCGCCTAGCTTGGGCGCTCTTTACCATCGCATATTTCGGTGGTTTGTCTTTTCGTGCTAGTCTAAGCTTTCGCGCTTGGTCTATTAACTGGAGTGATGGGGTGGGGTGTGATCACTATTCGAGTAGTTACACCATGTCCTCTATTGTACTTTCATCTCTCGCAGTAGCTTTTAAGAAGAAATAAATTATAAATCAGTATATTTAAGAACTATAATCTTAAATTTTACCACATACATATCATATTTTTGAGGAAGCAGTCTTGATTAATAATGGCGGTAAATCCTCACTTGCCAGTCAATTTGTAATGCGATATATTATCGAAACTTTTAGTATAAAAATACTAGATACTTACAGATATATTTCTACTCGACTGTTCAACGCATAGTTAAGTATAAATCTTGCTAAGTATTATGACTTGCTAAAAATAAGTGTCAAGGATGCCCAACGTATACCGTATAAAGCAATGAGAATTCATGATGATTATCCGTTAGAAATTTCAAATAGCATGAACAATAATCAATCACATTTTTTGAACCATTTACTCAGACGAAGACTAGACCGAGTATCGCCTGAACATCTTAGAGACTTCTTAAAACAGCAAGGGACAGATGTGAGCAAGCTTAATACCAAGCAGAAGTTACTAGATCAACTCATGTCTCACATAAATATAATGAAGAATGATATAAAGTTTAATCAAGTTTTCAATCATTTTTTGAGAGATTTTGTTCTAAGTGCTGGTGTATCTGAGTATATACTTCAAGTGGAAAATACGGTCGAGGTATCAAAATGGATAATTAGTTGGAAAGATAATACTTTCTGGGGCCAGAAACATAAATTTGAGATACATACTTCTAGAAATCTAGGTGAAGAATTTATAAAATTTTACACAGACAAACAAGGATATATTTTTCCTGAATTAGAAATTGAAATAGAAGGACAAGAAAATCACAGCTGCGAATCAGAAATAATTTACTTACCTAGTAATATAATATTTCTTGTAGCCTCTTCTTTAGAAACAGTATCTCAGTTAAATGGATTAGAATAAGTTAACTATCATAGTACATCTGAGTTGGAGGTTATATTTCGTAAAGATTTAAATTTAGTAGAAATTAGAGGTGAGTATAAAGCAATTAAAGACTTTGTTGTAACTGCTGTTATGGATAATGATAATCCCTTATCAATGGCATCAAGCTTATTTATTGGAGAGGAACAAGATACACGCAATAGCTTAATTAGGGAACTTAGGGCGGGGAGCATCCCACTTTTTATTATTTAAAAAAAGGTAAATAAAGCATGAGAAGG
>NZ_CAXTTT010000128.1:0-21475 GCF_964247315.1 uncultured Nostoc sp. | reverse complement strand
TTATAAGGGGGGATTAAGGGGGGTCTATTCGACTTATGCAAGAGGTCTATTGTTTAATATCTCTCTAAAATCTTTAATCATCCCTCACCCCGACCGTTACCGCGCTGCTGTCCTAGCAGATATTCCTAGATTTGGCGGATTTCAGCTTGGGTGTCTCTCCACCTAACCCGGTCTGCTTCAGAGTATCGCTCGGTGATCGCCAAGTTTTTTATTTACTGAATTCAAGAAGATTTTGAGAAGACAATTTCTAATAATTTGAGGGCAGCATCTAAACGGCTTTTATTTGCACCGTTTGAAAGATTTACTGTTTCTTCTTCTCCTAAAGTAGCTTTAACAAGTTTAGCTGCCTCTATCGCGGCTGATACCATTTCACAAAAAGTATGATACAGATAGTCAAGGAATAAATGATGAAAGTCGCGTGGGATTAAAGACAGAACCAGGAAGACTCATTACGCTCCGTGGTGTGAAGCATAATCACGGACAAGTAATTAGGTCAAGTTATATTCCAGATGATAACTTTAGACCCATATCAGTAGATAGCTTGTGGGAGGGTGTCTACAAATTTATATGTAAATAAAATATTTTAAAAGTTAATAGATAAAAGTTCCCACAAGTAGTTTAAATTCTGATTTGTGGGAATTTTACTTATCAGGCATTGAGCCGAGATATAACCAAAAACCTGCAAGATAATCTGGAAAGGCTTGATTTTCCATTGTAAATCATGGCTAAAAAACTTAGATGTAGCAACTTTTCAAACCCAGAGAGGATAAAGATTTTCAGACCATCTTGCAAAAAATTACACGTATCTCAGTTTCATGCCACTATAGCATTGAGCCGAGATATGAACGAAAACGGAAATAGGGGCTGAAAAGGCTTAATTTTTCGTTGCCAATAACGGTGTTAAGTACAAAGAAATAACAAATTACCAAACCTAAGTAGGATAATTGTTAAGAGCTTTAATTTCCGAATATGCAGCTATCTCGGCTCAATGTCATCAAATCTACTTATGTCGCTTCTGATGCCACTGCCACGCATGAGCGACGATATCTTTGATAGATGGATACTGAGGTTGCCAACCTAAGATTGTTCTGGCTTTATCGCTGGTGCCAATAAGAATTGGGGGATCGCCAGGACGGCGATCGCGTTCTTCTACTGGTATCGAAATTCCTGTCACGTCTTCGACTGCGGCAATGACTTCTCTGACGGAGAAGCCGCTGCCATTGCTCAAATTAAAAACTTCGCTATCGCCACCTTTTAATAAATATTCCAATCCCAAAATATGGGCATCTGCTAAGTCATTAACGTGAATATAATCTCGAATACACGTACCATCGGGCGTGGGGTAATCAATGCCGAAAATTGAAATGGATTCTCGTTTGCCTAAAGCTGTCATTAGCACCAAGGGAATCAAATGGGTTTCTGGGTTGTGATCCTCGCCCAGTAAGCCATTGGGATTAGCACCAGCAGCATTGAAATAGCGAAAACGCACTGATTGCAAACCGTAAGCGACATCAAAATCAGAGAGAATCCTTTCTACCATCAGCTTTGTAGCGCCATAAGGATTAATCGGATTTTGGGGATGGGTTTCTGGAATCGGCACGAATTGCGGTACCCCGTAGGTGGCACAGGTAGAAGAAAAGACAAATTTCTTTACAGATGCTGTCAGCATCGCTTCTAACAGTGTCAAAGTACCAAGGACGTTATTGCGGTAATATTTGGCCGGATCGGTAACAGATTCTCCTACGTAGGCATAAGCAGAAAAATGCATCACCGCAGCAATATCGTGGGTTTTGAATAGATGATCGAGCAAGGCGCGATCGCTTGTGTCCCCAATTATAAGTTCTACCTGTAAAACCTTTTCTACTAAATCGCGATGTCCATAGACCAGATTATCAAGTATGACAACGCTATAACCCGCTTTCTTCAAAGCAAGCACTGTATGGGAACCAATATATCCAGCTCCTCCCGTTACCAGAATAGTAGGCTTTTCAGGCGACATAGTTTTTCCTTTTAAGTCGATTACTTAATTAATTTAGTTTATCGGTGCCATATTACTCTTCTGGAAAATTATAAATAATAGACGCAGTGTCAAAAAATTGCACTAAAATCACTACGACGGTAGTCTTTGGGTGTGAGGTTTGAGAAATTTTAAGTCAAACAGTACGATTACAATTTGACAATAAAATAAATCCATTTCCCGAAACCTCTAGGTTGAGCCTTACGGGTGACGCTTCTAACGTCGCTATCAGTAAGAAGTCGCCAGTTGTTTTATGCAGGGAAACCATGCATGGCAGTCTTTTCTGGGGGCAACCCCAATTGAAACGGATTGCCTTACCACCACACTGGCTCACTGCACCAGAAAATTTGAGAGTTAGTCTATGTTTCTATTGTTAAGCCGGGTACTGCTGTGGCTGCTGATTGGCACTATCGTTTATTCTCTGTTCCAGCGATTTTATCCCTCTGGAAGTTTTGTCGGGCGATTAATCTTAGTCGTTATCTTGGTAATCGTAGCCCTATCATTTCTTAACCCCAATGAACCTGCTGTGGCGTCGTTGTGGAGGATGCTATCTTTTCCACTCAAGCCTCTAGGAGCCTCTGTTTTACTGATGATTATTGCCGCTCAGAAAATCAAAGGAGGTGGAATAGACAAACCAGGAGGATACTTGATTGGTTGGGCACTGACGATTTTGCTGTTAGCAAGTACACCAGCAGTCGCCTATTTCCTTTATAGAGCGCCACTAGCAATGACAGGTGATAGCTCTGTCGCAACTTCTACACCAACATCTGAGACATTGGTGGCATTAGGGCAACCTACCACAGCTAACATCTCAGATGTAACGGGAGATAGCATTCTTTCTTATAATTTAAGAGTGCCTCCCTATTTATTACAAGGAAGTCCTCAAGATATTCGCACACGCGGTTTACGACTTGAAGACTTTGTACCAAATTCGGAAACATTGCAATTAACAACAAGAACTTGGGAAAATTATCTCGTTGAAGTTTACAGGTTCTTGCGTGTTCAGCGGTAATCAGGTAAGAGAACAATACTTGGTTCGTAGTAAGCGCTTGAGCGCTCCATCCGAGGACTAAAGTTTTTACTACGAACTTATTTCTTCATTAAAGTTGCTGTGATGGACTACTAGTAATAAATGGCAATAACTAACCAGTTAAAAGAGGTAACAAAAGCTGAATTTATAACAAGCGATATTTCCTCTGCATAGCTACCTTCTGGGACTAGCAGTTAATCTAGATGATAAAGTTGCACAATTGCTTTAATGGCAAAATCTCGACGAATCGCTAAACTCAGTGCTTACCTACGACCCCATTGGCGGGAAGCCTCCTTGGGCATTCTCGCTTTGTTGTCTGTCAATGCACTGGGTGTTTATATCCCTTGGTTGATTCGTGCTGGTGTTGACAAACTCTCGACAACCTTCAGCTGGAACCAAATACTACATTATGTAGTAGTTATTGTCTTGCTCAGTTCGGCGATGTGGCTAATGCGGATGGCATCACGCATTTGGCTATTTGGGGTGGGACGTCAGGTAGAATTTGACCTGAAACAACGAATTTTTGAACACTTACTGAAGCTGGAGCCTGCTTATTTTGCCAGTAATACTGCTGGTGATTTGATTAGTCGGGCTACTAGTGATGTGGACAATATCAAGCGGTTATTGGGTTTTGCGGTCTTGAGTTTGGCAAATACGGTGTTTGCCTACGCCCTGACACTGCCAGTAATGCTGGCAATTAGTGTGGATCTCACCCTAGCCGCTCTAGCAGTGTACCCTTTTATGCTCTTATTGGTGAGTCTGTTTAGCGATCGCTTACGCAAACAACAAGCAGCAGTCCAAGAGCAACTCTCTGACATCAGCGAACTCATCCAAGAGGATATCAGTGGCATTGCCTTAATTAAAATCTATGCTCAAGAAGCAAACGAGCGTCGAGCTTTTGCCAAGAAAAATCAGCAGCTATTGACTGCTAACCTGGAATTGGCAAAACTCCGCAATACACTGTTTCCGCTAATTGGCGGGCTAGCTAATATCAGTTCACTGGTAATCATCTGGCTAGGATCGGCACGGATGTCTGCTGGGACGCTTCAGGTTGGCGATTTTTTAGCACTGTTAATTTATGTAGAGCGCCTAGTTTTTCCCACTGCCCTTTTAGGATTCACAATTACTGCCTACCAACGCGGTGAAGTTAGTATTGATAGGCTAGAATCTATTCTCTCTGTCACACCAAAAATTAAAGATGCAGCCGATGCCATACATTTACCAGTGGCTGAACTTAAAGGCGAACTAACAGCTAAAAATCTTACCTACAATTACCCTGGTTCCACTACTCCAGCTTTAGCAAATGTTAACTTTACAATTGCTCCTGGAGAAACTGTAGCAATTGTTGGGGCAATTGGTTCGGGGAAATCTACTTTGGCCAATGCTTTACCGCGCTTGTTAGATATTGAATCAGGACAATTGTTTTTAGATGGGCTAGATATTACTAAGATCGCTTTGACAGATTTACGAGGTGCGATCGCCTACGTTCCTCAAGATAGCTTTCTATTTAGCACTACAATCAAAAATAATATTCGCTACGGCGATCCAGTTAGCGAACAACAGCAGGTAGAATCTGTTGCGAAACTTGCCCAAATTGAATCAGAAATTCAGAATTTTCCGCAGCAATATGAAACTATTGTTGGCGAACGCGGTATTAATCTTTCTGGCGGTCAACGGCAACGTACTGCTTTAGCTCGCGCAATGTTGGTCAATGCTCCAGTGTTAATTTTGGATGACGCTCTCTCTAGTGTGGATAATCAAACAGCCACGCAAATCCTTAAAAATCTCTCCAGTGGTACTGAACGTAAAACAGTAATTTTTATTACGCACCAATTATCAGCGGCGGCGGCGGCTGACCGAATTTTTGTAATGGAAAAGGGAAAAATTGTGCAGGTCGGAAATCACTTAGAACTTTTAAAACAACAGGGTTTATACAGAACTTTGTGGAGCCAACATCAAGTTGAGGAATTACTGCGGTAAGTTTTGCATGAAGTGCTGCGATCGCTCCTCCCGTCCCATATTCAGGGCAGCAAGACTTCGGCATGAGCGCTCAGTCGAATGCTGCCCAACCCCCAAGATGGATAATTTATTTATTGGAAATCCCTTATTTCTGACTTTACTCAAGGATTGTAAAGAGGTCTAGCAAAATAATCACATTTATCATAACTTTATAGTTATATAACTATTAATTAGCTCGCCTCATTAATCATGGTTAACACCCTACCCAAGCCAGAAATTAAAACCCCCAGCAAAGCAACTGTACTCACCCCCCGGTTTTACACTACAGATTTTGAAACCGCAGCCAAGCTGGATTTGTCTGCCCAGGAAACGGAGTTGCAGGCGATGTTGACAGAAATGCGGACAGACTACAACCGCCACCATTTTGTTCGCGATCAAGCGTTTGAACAATCTTGGGAACACATTAGCGGTGAAGCAAGGCAGGCATTTATAGAGTATTTGGAACGCTCTTGCATTTCTGAGTTTTCCGGCTTCTTGCTATTCAAGGAATTATCCCGCAAGCTAAAAAATCGCAGTCCAGTGCTAGCGGAAATATTTCAAATGATGGCGCGTGATGAAGCCCGCCACGCCGGATTTCTCAACAAAGCAATGGCCGATTTTAAACTCTCCCTTGATTTAGGCACTGTTACTAAAACCCGCACTTATACATTTTTTCCGATTGAATGGGTACTTTACACCGTTTACCTCTCCGAAAAAATTGGCTACTGGCGTTACATTATTATTTTCAGGCATCTAGAAAAGCACCCGGAAAACCAGTTTTACCCCATATTCCGCTACTTTGAGAGTTGGTGTCAGGACGAAAACCGCCACGGGGACATATTCAAAGCATTATTGCGTTCTCAACCGCAACTTTGGAACACCTGGAAATCTAGGCTGTGGAGTCGCTTTTTCTTGCTATCAGTATTTGCTACTCACACCCTGACAGTTCATGAACGTTCTGGGTTCTACAAATCATTGGGACTTGATGCCACAGAATTTGATATCCAAGTTGTCCGCAACACCAATGAAACCGCAGGACGGGCTTTTCCTGTAATGTTGAATACCGAACATCCCAAGTTTTTCCCACGTCTGCAACGCTGTGCTGGTTATAACTTGAAAATTGCAGATATTGAAGGCAGTTATAATCCGAAATTGGTGAAGCTAATTCGCAAACTACCTTTGATTGCAGCAATTGTTTGGAATCTGCTGTTAATTTACCTGATCAAACCAATTGATACTGAAGCCCTGCGGGGAATGGTTCGTTAGCTATTTATCAGACATCTACTGGTGAAGTTAATTATGTGTCCTAAATAACGCATAATTAATTTCACTAGATGTCGATTCTTGAATATTTGGGTAGCTGAATAATGACAAAATTAGACTAAGAGGTTATTTATCAGCAGTTTTGAAGGTTTCTGTTTGCAGGTCGCTACACTTACCCACATCCTTTCAACTACTTTCCCACTAATAATCTTGATTGTTTACTACAGACCATCTCAAAGTACAAGCCCAGTCCTTAAAACGCAACATCCGCAGCAATCTCGTGCCAGCGAGTAGCCAAATCCTCCGCAGTAGAACTTTCAACAGCGGCAAGGTTCAACGGATAGTCCACGTTGTTTCGCTCGATCCAGCGCACGGCTGTGAATTGACCATTGCTTGCTCTTAATATAAATCCAGACTCTTGGCATTCTGGAGAAGCTAGATATAACACTCCAGGAGCTACTTGATCGGGTCGCAAATCCTCTGGCTGATCTTGTACGTTCCACATCCGCGTTTTGGCTACCGGCGAAATCGCATTAACGAGAATTCCATGCTCTTTGCCTTCAACCGCGAGCACGTTCATCAGACCTATCTGTGCCATTTTCCCCATCGCATAGGGGGCGAGACCACTAAGGGCATATTGCTGATAAATAGCTCTATCTGAAGTCGTCAACACGATTCGTCCGTAGTTTTGCCGCTTCATAATTGGAAAAGCCGCTTGAGCCAACCACGTTGGCGCTTCGACGTTAACTTTAATTGCCCGCTGCAAAAAATCAGGGGTTAGCTCTTCTACTGATTGGTATGCGACCCATCCAGCGTTGTGGATCAAGATGTCGAGACGGCCAAATTTCTCCAGCACGGTTTCCACTAGGTGTGTGCAGTTCTCTCTACTATCAAGAAATTCGGTGATCGGGAACGCAATCCCGCCTGCTTCGTGAATTCTTCTTGCAGCATCAGCCGCCACGTTCGGATCGAAACCAGTTCCATCTTTATTAACGCCTGCATCGTGTACGATGACTTGCGCTCCTCTACCCGCTAGCAAGCGGGCATAAGCTGCTCCTAAACCTCGTCCGCTTCCAGTAATAATCGCTACTTGATCGTCGAGTCGAATCACTTAACTTCCTCCTGACTTAAATTCTGAGTTTTATATCATGTCCGGTTAATTAGTTATGATTACTACATCTGTGCAAAACTGTATAATCTGTACTTACAGTAACCTGCTGCCAAGTATCCAAATCCGTTTTGACTTTTGACTTTTGACTTCCCCGTTCGCGTAGCGTCCCGCAGGGAAGGGGCTGACCCATTCCAGTTTTTCCTGAATTAGGCTCATGGCATCCGTGCCTAACGCCAGTCGCATCGGTGGATGAGGACTTTCCACAGCTTGAATGATGGCTTGCGCCGCTGATCGTGGATTGCCAAGTTGCTTACCATCCATATCTTTGAACCAGTGCAATGAGGCACCGCTCACCGGAGCATAGGCATTAATGGGTTGTTTGGCTGCTGCCAGAGAGCATCGCCACTCAAGTTAATTTCCTTCAAATTTGCCTATCTCAGTGCGGATAGCACATCTTTCAATCACTCGTTCAAGATTGAAGTTGCTGCATCAGACCTGCCGCGTCAGAAACAGACCAATGCTCGGCGATCTTGCCATCTTGAATCCGATCAATTCGGATCACCGATGTAGAGATGCTTTTGCCTGTTGGAGAGATACCATAGAATGCGCCGCTGTGCTTGCCTTTGCTTGTGATATATGTAACAACCCGATTGCCCTCCGCAACCTGCTGCATGATCTCAATCACAATATCGGGGAAAGCAGAGAAAAAATCATCAAAGAACGAATCATGATAGACCCTAAGCGCATCAAGACCGCGATTATCTGATCCTGGCATCGCGTGGTTGATACAATCCTCTGTCCAGAAATCCTTTAGAGCAGTGAGATTTTGACCGTTCCAAACCACTTGAACAAAGTTCTGGATAATTTGCTTGTTTCTATCAGCGTCAGTCATCAGCTTTCTCCAGAGAGTGGTTTTTCATTGGATAGTATACAACTTCACAAGCTTGAATGACTTTGTTGATCTGGACACTGTCGCCCTTCTTCAACACAGCTTCTGCTAAGGCATATCCGAACCCTGTTGAACATCCTGTAATCAACCAAACTTTAGGAGCGACACGATTTTTGTCCGAGTTCATTTGTTTTCTCCAATACAAAATCCATGAGACGCGCCTCATATTTCTTACGATAGGAGACAGCCATGCGACTGTCCAATATATATTTAACTAAGATTAATAGGTTAGACATATAAATGTGATGGAATTACGGCACTTGCACTACTTCATCGCGGTGGCTGAGGAACTACACTTTAGTCGAGCAGCGGAGCGGTTGCACATTTCCCAACCCCCGCTCAGTCAGCAGATTCGTGGTTTGGAAGATGAACTAGGAGTCAAGCTGTTTGAGAGAACGAAGCGGCAAGTGCATCTAACTAAAGCAGGCGAAGTATTTTTAGAGCGATCCTACCTGGTGTTAGCGCAACTCGAACAGGCAATCAAAGTGACACAACGGATAGGGCGAGGTGAGGTTGGACGGTTGGCGATCGGGTTTGTCGGCTCTGCAACGTATACCGTACTGCCAGATATTTTAAGCGTCTTTCGAGAACAGTTTCCTGCTGTAGAACTGGGATTGCAGGAACTGACAACGCAAGAGCAAATTCAAGCCCTGCATCACAAACAGGTTGATGTCGGCATTGTTCGTTCTGCCATCATTGAGCCAGGTTTGAGTGTGGAATGCATTTTGCAAGAAT
Source organism: uncultured Nostoc sp. (assembly GCF_964247315.1). Lineage (GTDB taxonomy): Bacteria > Cyanobacteriota > Cyanobacteriia > Cyanobacteriales > Nostocaceae > Nostoc. Next base: position 12,372 of record NZ_CAXTTT010000128.1, on the reverse strand, counting down.
CATTGGTATTGGCGTTGCCAGAAACCCATCCGCTCTCTGCCCAAACTAAAGTATCTCTCTCCACTTTGGCAGATGAATTATTTATCCTATTTCCTGCCAAAATGGGACCTATCTTTTACGAGCAAATTATTAGCATTTGTCAACAAGCTGGATTTCGTCCGAAAGTCGCTCAGGAGGCAGTTCAGATGCAAACTATCATCGGCTTGGTTGCAGCAGGACTGGGCATCGCTTTCGTTCCCGCCTCCTTGCAAAACTTCCACAGAAGCGGAGTCATTTACAGACCCTTACAAGAGCAGATACCTAAAACCGGACTCTATCTTACTTGGCGGCAGCATGATTCCTCTCCAGTAATAAGAGCATTTCTCAGCTTGGCACGGAAGACGACACAATGGGAGTCAAATCGTGATGATACGTGAGCAGTGAGGGATCAATCACCTCACCTAATAGCCTCAAAGTAATGTACTCAGCAGTAACCTGGCCTAAAGGTAGCATAGCCACCAGCCGCCACGCTCCGAGCTGAAGCCTTTTCAGGACAAGGATTTCAAGAAAAAATTCCGAATGGTCTAAATCTCCAAATCAAGGCAAGTGAAAATTTCTATAAGCCTTATCTAGAGATGGTTTCAAGGATTGGGTGGCGGCTAGTGACAGCGGAGCTACTATTGGACCTTAGAGACCATTTATAAAGTAAATAGATTTTTAACGATACTTACACCCAAGCGAATACTGTTAACACTAGTAAACTCAGCGAGTCTCTCACGAAACTCGCTGGTCTTCAAAACCGTGCTTAATGGTTTCCCATTACACGGCTCCTCAATGATTCGGCACATTGTCATGTGTACTTCACAACTGAACCATCCTCAGTTGTCTTTTCATCGTGGCAGTGTCTGTGTAATATCTGGAGATTTTTGTATTCGTCTTTGCCTCCCAAACTTTTGGGGGTTTTGTGGTCAATTTCCAGTACATCCTCCTCTCGAAAGTACATTCCGCAGTGGGTACATTTCCCTTTTTGTTTCTTTAAGAGTGCTGCCACTCTCATAGTGGTTTCGGGGTGTTCTCCCATTCTTGAACTCCAGTAAATTAGGTTGCCATCGTAGGGACTGGCATCGCCTTTGACTTTCACATGACGGATAATCTTTGTTTCCGTGTGTGACCGTAACCGTATCGGGTTTTTACCCTCCTGTCTGGTTGCGAATACCCAATTATTACCGCCTATGGTTTGCCAATATTTCTTTGACACCCATCCCCTAGATTTCTTGGGGTGGCGGTGTTGCGCCCAGGCTTTTAGCTTTAGATACATGAGATCATCTAAATCAGAGAAGATAACCTTACTTACTGATGTTGAATAGTAGTTAGACCATCCTGTTATTACCGGGTTTAATCGACTAATTAACGCCATTTGTGGCGCTGCTTGATGGTCATCGATGATACTTGCTATTCGGTCGTAATGTATCTTTTGCTTTTCCTTGCTTGGGGTGATGATTGTCTTGAAGCCTTGTTTTGAGTGGTATTTACCCACTTTCCACTGTCTTATGTTAAAACCAAGGAAGTTAAAACCTGGTTTTTCTGACCCATACTCGTTTAGAGTGTGGGTTAGACGTGTTTTAGAAGGCTTCAATTCCAGACCCATGTCTATTAACCATTCAGAGATTATCTCCCTGCATCTTTGGACAAGGGTTATGTCTTTGTGGAGAATTACAAAGTCATCGGCGTATCGGATAACTTGAGGGCTTCTGAACTTTGTACCTTTTTTGTGATACCAAGTTTCCCTCATGGTTTGAGACATTTCTGGGAATGCCTTATTTATTCGTTCTTCCATCCCGTGGAGGGCAATATTTGCCAGCAACGGGGAGATGACCCCGCCCTGTGGCGTACCCTCAGATGTCGGAACTGCTTACCATCCATTACCCCCGCTTTTAACCATGCTCGAATTTGTCGGCAGATGGTGGGAGATGTATTTAATTTTCTTAGCAGTGCTTCATGGTCGATGCGGTCGAAGCATTTTGCAATGTCGGCATCAAGTACAAATTTACTTTTCTGCACAATTGCTTGGAATATTGCCTCTCTTGCATCATGACATGAGCGCCCAGGTCTGTTAACCTAAGCCGGGAAGTCACCTCCCCGACTCGGCTCCAAAACCGTGCTTAAGAGTCTCCCCTTACACGGCTCCTCAGTACATGGAATCCACCTTTGCTTGTGGCTACTAATCGTACGCTTACGCTTTCCACCTTAATTACCCGTGAATTTGGTCATGGCAATGCAGGTGTAATAGAACCAGGTTACTATCGTTGTTTTTTCCACCTTGACTTTGTGGTTTTTGGTGGTGTTTCTCAATTAAATCTCCTGGTCTGAATTGTTGTTCGCAGTGGTGGCATTTCCCTTTGTGTCGTTTTAACAGTCTAGCTTTTTGCGGGTCTGTAGTCAGAAAATTATCCCCCATTCTTTCACTCCAGTATGTGGCGTCCCCATCAAAGGGTGAGCGGTTTCCTTTAACTTTTGTCCACCGCGTTCCAGCCTTGTACGAGCCGTATTTATGGAGCTTAACTAGTGTTTCCTCTCGTTGAGAGAATAACCAGTTGTCTCCTCCCTCTGACTTCCAATATCTCTTGGCTATCCAGCCATTTGACTTGTTAGGATGCCGTCTTGAAGCCCAACGCCATAACACTCTAAACACCAGATACTCTAGTTTGCTATACGCTTTTCCTGCGTTCCAAGGTGACTGATAGTTACACCAGCCTCTCACTTTTGGATTTAGAGCATTTATCAGCTTTGATTGTTCGGCTGCTTTTAGCTCGTGTATTTGTTCTGCTATTGCTTCATAGTGTTGTTGAATGCTTTTGTCGCTTGGCTTGATGATAGTCTTGAAGCCTAAAGCTTTTCCCTTACTTGTGTTCCCAGTATGATTCACACCCACCGCAAATTGCCTGATGGTGAAACCCAGGAAATCAAACCCTGGTTCTCTGCCTTCATGTTTGAGCAGGGTATGTACTAGTTTTGTCTTTTCAGGTTTTAGCTCTAGACCGATATCCTTTAGCCACTTTTTGATTAGCTTCTGGCATTCTTGCACTACACTTAGCTCATCGCAAATTAGTACGAAGTCGTCTGCATATCTGATAAATTTTGGTTGAGATACGTCATCTCTACCAAATTTCCGTCTTGCACCCTTAATGCACCCGTTGCTATATGACGGATACATTTCTTCGATTGCATTTTGCATTCCATGTAGTGCGATGTTTGCCAATAGCGGCGATATGACACCCCCTTGGGGAGTTCCACTGTTAGTTTCCTTCCAGTTTCCCTCCTCGAACACTCCTCCTTTTAACCAGGCTTTAATTTGTCGCCTGAATTGGGGAATGGTGTCAATTTTTGCCAGTAGCTTTTGGTGGTTTATTTGGTCGAAGCATTTTGCTATATCCGCGTCTAGGATATATTTCGGTTTTCCCGTTATAACTATCCTGATTGCTTCGATTGCATCATGACACGACCTTCCCGGTCTGAACCCAAAGGATTCGCTTTCAAATTTAGCTTCCCATTCGGGTTCTAGCACTAGTTTGAGTAGTGCTTGTTTGGCTCTGTCTGGAATGGCACTAAGAAAAGCTCTAAGGTTTGCAGGATAAAGACTACAGCTTTTAAAGCTATTGAACAGTGTCGGAATGGGGTAGGCGATTGTCCTTGATGAAGTGTTGCGATCGCTAATGAAGTTTGCTCCCGGTGTAACCGCCCGCCTTGTTGGGATGCCTGGGGCGGTAAACTGCGCTATGCCTAACTCCAGACAGTACAAAGATGTATCGGTTGTCCAAAAAATTTTTAGGTAGGAAAAGCTTACTCGTTCATGAAATACTTTCCTTGAGACGAGCAAGCAAACATCATAAATACTACTGTGACACTACGAGTACAAATCCTCAAGGATAAATTTAATTCATCTTTGGGATTACCTTTTAAAGAATTGTTACCAACAAGTGTAATTGAGCAAGCAATCTCGGAGCTAAACATTAGATATTATCGGCGATTATTTGACCCAATAGTAACGCTTTGGGCATTTTTATCTCAAGTTTTAGATACTGATAAAAGTTGTCAGAATCCAGTAAGTAAAATCATTGCTTATTTGGCTGGAGTTGGAGTGGAAATCCCATCAACTGATACAAGCGCCTATTGTCAAGCGCGGTCTAGATTACCAGAAACATTATTACAAAAACTTTTTCGTGAGACTGGAGAAAACTTAGAAGAAAAAGTGACGACAGAATATTTATGGTGTGGTCGAAATGTGAAAGTAATAGATGGTTCTACGGTATCAATGCCTGATACTGCCGAAAACCAGAAAGCATATCCCCAACCTAGTAGTCAAAAGCCTGGATGCGGGTTCCCAATTGCGAAAGTTGGTGTGATATTCAGTTTAGCTACTGGAGCTGCTATAGCTCTATGTATCGACGTTATGAACACTCATGATATAAAATTAGCTCGTCAATTATATCAGTTTCTTAATCCCTTAGATATCCTTTTAGGGGATAGAGCTTTTTGCGCTTATACCGATCTAATTGCTATTAAAAAAATCAATTGTGATGCCGTCTTTCGGAAGCATCAAGCTCGAAAAACTTCCATGCGAAAAGGTAAAATTGTTGGAGACTGCGATAAATTAGTTACTTGGTACAAACCTAAAATTTGCCCCAAAGGATTAAGCCTAGATGAATTTGATATTCTACCTCCTTCCATAACTGTGCGAGAAATTTACTATTACATTGTTATTCCTGGTTTTCGTACAAAAAGAGTTAGTTTAATCACTACTTTATTAGATAAAGTAACTTATTCTACTCTAGATATTGTTGGGCTTTACGATCAGAGGTGGGATGTTGAGCTAAATTTAAGACATCTTAAAACTACCTTGGGCATGGATGTTTTACGCTGTAAAACTCCCTCAATGGTACGCAAAGAAATTTACGTTTATTTACTTGCCTACAATCTACTGCGTAGTTTGATGTGGTCGGCAGCTACTACTTACGGTACTCCAGCCTTACGCCTGTCACTGCAAGGTACTCGTCATCATTTAAATAACTTTATTCCCCAATTATTAGCAGCAGCTTCAACAAAACGTCTCCAAATTTATCGCACTTTACTAAAAGTTATCGTTCACAAGACTGTAAGCGATCGCCCAGGCAGAAGTGAACCACGAGTTCGTAAACGCCGTCCGAAAGCTTACCCCTTGATGACGAAACCCCGGCATGAGTTACGCAAGCAATTGCAAACAGCTTAAACCACAAGTGTTTCGGCTTTTCTTAGTGCCATTCGGCTATATCCGCTTAGTTAGAGCCGTTGTTCCCCATCAAAAAAGTCGCGGTGATGGGCGGATTGTCAATATAGTCGGTGGTGCAGGACGGACACCTCGTCCGAACTTCCTAGCTGGTGGTACAAGCAATGCTGCTTTGCTGAACTTCACAAAGGGCATTTCTAAAGAGCTAGCCGAGTACAAGATTCGCATTAACGCTATCTCCCCTGGTGCTACAGCTACTGAGCGTGCCGAGACTTTAGCTCGGCAAAACGCCCAAGCACAAGGCATCACTGTCGAGCAAGTGAAGGCACAAAATATCCAAAGTATTCCTTTAAAAAGAATCGCCCAGCCAGAAGAAATTGCCGCGCTGGCGCTATTTTTGGTGTCCGATCTTGCTGCATCGATTACAGGAACAGAGATTATCGTTGATGGCGGATCTACCCCTGGTGTTTAACAGTAGAGACGCGATTCATCGTGTCTGATGAATCGCGTCTCTACTCTTGTAAAAATATAAACTTCTTGGAGATAAAAACATGGGTTCTCAATACTTTGATATCAAACCAGTTGCAGGACGTATTGGTGCTGAAATTATTGGTGTTAATCTGAGTTCTAAACTCAGCGATGACATCATCAGCGATATTCGCAAGACTCTAGTCAAATACAAAGTCATTTTTTTCCGTGGTCAGCAACAACTCAATGCTGATGGACAGGTTGCTTTCGCTCGTCGCTTTGGTGAACTCACTACAGCCCACCCTACCGTACCATCACTGCCAGAAAACCCAGAAGTCTTAGACCTGAATTATGGGCGTACCACTTCCCGCGCCAATAGCTGGCATACTGATGTAACATTTGTAGACCGTCCTCCTCTCGGCTCTATCTTACGAGCGCTTGACATTCCGGCAACTGGTGGCGATACAATCTGGGCAAACTCAGTGACTGCATACCAAGATTTACCTACCCATCTGCGTAATCTGGCAGACCAACTTTGGGCAGTACATAGTAATGCCTTCGATTATGCAACTGGATTCGACCTACCTGAAGATGCCAAGGCTTACCGGGCTGTCTTCACCTCGACTGTATATGAGACTCTGCACCCAGTTGTACGCATCCATCCCGAATCTGGGGAGCATGGGCTATTCATCGGCGGATTTGTGCGCCAGTTCCGTGGCTTATCAACAACTGAATCAGATGACATTCTGCGGCTGTTGCAAGCATACATCACACGTCCTGAAAATACAGTCCGGTGGCGTTGGCAAGTTGGTGACGTAGCCTTTTGGGATAACCGGGCTACTCAACATTATGCGATCGCAGATTACGGCGACCAGCCCCGCCACGTTCAACGAGTCACAATTGTCGGCGACCTCCCAGTTGGCATCGATGGTAAACAAAGTGAGGCTATCAAAGGAGATGCTTCTGAGTACAACCGACGTCAGGCAGTAACTGCGTAATAGGACTCGCGTAAAAATAAAATACCAGCTAGACAATCTCTATGAAGTAGAAGTTTCATTGGTAGTAAAGCAAGTTCCATACTTGGGCAGAGGAGCGATGCATCGGTGATACACGCGCTACTGTTTTGGAAACAATAGCGGATACTTTAATCGAGCGTGCTGAGGCTCTGCCTTCTCGTGTTCTGCAAGTAGCGGTGACAGGCATTACTGCTAGTCGCAAATCCACTTTGGCACAGGAGCTAGCGCAGATACTAACCAGACGTGGAAGAAGTTCTGTTCACATTGCAGTAGATGATTTCCATAACCCACGCGATCTGCGCCATCGCCGAGGTTGTGAGTCGGCTGAAGGCTACTATTGATCACCGATCTTGCCCGCAGAGAGAATTTAACAATCCGGCAACTGTATTTGTGGATTGCAGGAGCGCGGGGACATCGAACGATTCTCGGAACACCAGAACACATTGCCGATCAGTTAGAAGATTGGTTCGTTAATGGTGGGGCTGATGGATTTAACATCATGCCGCCCTGGCTACCTGGAGGTTTAGAGGAATTCGTGGATTTGATAATTCCCGAACTGCAACGCCGAGGAATATTTCGTACTGAGTATGAAGGTCAAACCCTGCGCGAAAATCTCGGTTTACCCCGTCCGGTGAACCAGTTCACTACAAAGACTGCTCCTGAATCTGTGGGCGTCGGTTCCTTGGCATAGTTTTGATTGAACAACTGGCAGTGTTTTTGAAGCGACGGCTTTGATTTCCTCAAACTTCATCTGGTTTGTTATTCCAGTGGTTTTAACAATACAATCAAGTCGTCTCTAAGGAAACTTTTTATCGTGTTGGGCATCCTAACGGTTCTTCTATCCTCCTTTGTTTTGACGTTTCACAACGTTACTGTCCGAGTTTTGTTTTCAGAACATCTCGTACTAGGTTTATTTTTAGTCGGTGGATACGTTAAACCGGATTTGCAGAATTCCTTCTTGCTGATGTTCATGCGAATGCTGCTGGTGGTTCCACTGATGGCATCTCTATCATTCAAGCTATATCCATCTGCTTGGACAGAACTCCAAGACTTGTTCACCCGCAATCGTAGGGATATTCTAATCCAAGCTCTTGGCTGTGGGGTGCTGATGTTTGTATATATTGCCTCACTCTACATTGCTATTGGCTTGATTCCCACAGGCATTGCCTTGACCCTTTTCTTCACCTATCCCGTATTTACAGCACTGTTGTCATGGAGGTTTTTTGGCGATCGCCCCACATTGTTCCGTTGGCTGGTAATGGCTATTATTCTGGTAGGAAGCGCTCTCACCATTCCTCAATCTTCTGCCACTTACAGCAGTCATACCATTGCGATCGGCATTTTTGCTAGTTTTGGCGCTGGGATTGTTTACGCTTTTTATTGCATCATTGCTCAAAAATGTTTAGAAAAATTCCATCCAATTCCCTTTACCTGGATCAGTTTTGCTTCCACTTTACTGCTTTCTGGTATTAGCTTACTGTTTTGGCCAGCTAAGAGCGGCCAACTTGATTGGACACCTCTATGGATTGGTAGCATATTTTCGGGTCTTGTCAGCTTTCTTGGACACACTCTAAACAATGTGGGGATTCGGATGGTTGGCGCATCTACCGCCTCCATAATCGGCTCTAGCAGTCCAGCATTCACAGCGTTAGTTGCATGGATAACCATTAGCGAAACTTTAAACCTGATTCAAAGTGTGGGGATTGGTGTTGTCACATTGGGGATCGCTTTGCTGAGTGGAGAAGGTTTTATGAAATCGCTCAAACTTAGGGGTTAAATTGGGAATTAAGATATGCCTTTCTCTGCTATCCTTTTTGATCTTGACGGAACTTTGACAGATCCTAAACCTGGCATTACTAGTTGTATTCAGTATGCGCTCTCTGAACTCGGTTACAAACCACCGAATGCTGATGAATTAAATTGGTGTATTGGCCCACCACTGAGAGAGAGCTTTTTGCAATTACTCAATACCGTGGATCGCACAGTAATTGAACAGGCTCTTTTACTATATCGTCGTCGCTTTGCCACAATTGGATTATTTGAAAACTCCCTTTATCCTCAAATTTTAGAAGTCCTAAAAGCCATTTGTTTTGCTGGTTATAAAACTTTTGTTGCAACTTCTAAACCATATATTTATGCGACGCAAATTATTGAGTATTTTGGCTTATCCTTGCTTTTTGATGGTGTTTATGGTAGGGAACTTGACGGAGCGCGGAGCATAAAAGGTGACTTAATTCACCATATTTTATTAACAGAAAAACTTTCTCCATCTACTGTGATGATGGTAGGCGATAACTTCGTTAAGCTTCGCTAACGCTCACATGACATCATTGGAGCCAAACGTCATCAAATAGCCTCAATTGGTGTCACCTATGGCTATGGAACTGAGGAAGAATTAAAAGCTCATGGTGCTGACTTGATTGCCCATTCTCCAAGCGATATTCCTAGACTTGTAATTCGTAATTCGTAATTCAAAATAATGCCGTCATCATTAACGTTTATCCATAGTTTGCTTCTCTTCAGTACTGCTTTCTTTGCAGGCGGGTTAAACGCTGTAGCTGGTGGTGGAAGCTTTATAACCTTTCCAACTCTCATCTTTACGGGTGTCGCTCCGATCGCAGCTAACGCCACGAATAATACTGCAATTTGGGTGGCTTCCCTAGCCAGTGCTGGAGCATATCGTCAAGATTTGGGCATTGAGCGGCGAGATTTTTTACTTCTATGTGGTGTCAGTTTATTTGGTGGCATGATTGGCTCCATCGCCTTGTTGTATACATCGCCAGATGTTTTTAAAAGGCTGATTCCCTATCTATTGCTGCTAGCAACGGTTGTATTTACCTTTGGCGAACCGTTCAAAAAGTGGTTGCAGCGTCAAAACCAGAATACATCACCAGAATCTGTACCCTTGTTTAATTTGGTACTGGCTCAATTAGCGATCGCAATCTATGGCGGTTTCTTCGGCGCAGGTTTAGGAATTTTAATGCTGGCAACTCTGACATTTTTAGGTATCAAAAGTATTCATACAATCAATGCTTTTAAAACATTTTTAGGGAGTTGTATCAATGGTATTGCAATTATTCCATTTATTTTTGCAGGTGTAATTGCTTGGCATCAAGCTATTTTGATGGCAGTCGGTGGCTCTCTTGGTGGTTATTTAAGTGCCCATTATGCTCGTAAACTTGAACCGCACTTAATTCGGAAATTTGTGATGATTGTTGCCTTCAGCATGACTACCTACTTTTTTATTCACGGTTAATAACTGGGAACTACTCAGGGGTGATGTATGGAAGCATCAAAAAAATCACAAGTCATGCTCCGTGCTTTTAATTCCAGAAATTTTCGCCTGTACTACACAGGTCAGGCAATTTCTTTGATTGGTACGTCAATGACTCAAGTGGCTACTAGTTGGCTAGTATATCGCCTCACCGATTCCGCTTGGTTACTGGGTCTAGTGGGCTTTGCCAGCCAAATTCCCACACTTCTATTGATTCCTCTGGGTGGAATTATTGCCGATCGCTGGAATCGTCATCAAATATTGCTTGTTGCCCAAATTCTAGGAATGCTTCAGTCTTTAGCTCTAACGTGGTTAGTCCTAAGCGGTACGATTAATATCAAGTACATTGCAATTCTTGGTGTATTGCAAGGGATGATCAACGCCTTCGATATTCCCACCCGACAGGCATTTCTTCCCGAAACGGTTGGTAAGGAAAATCTCGGTAATGCCTTTGCCTTGTACTCTTCCCTGGTGAGTGTGACGAGTATGTTGGGCCCTGCGATCGCAGGTTTGTTGATTGTAGCGCTGGGATCGGGGCTATGTTTCCTAATTGATAGCATCAGTTACATCGCTGTAATTATTGCCCTCCTAGCAATACGGCTGACATCTAGAAAAGCCATCATTTCCAAACGCAAACCTTTAGAAGAATTAAAAACTAGTTTTAAATATGCCTTTGGATTTTTGCCAATTCGGTCAGTCTTGATTGGTTCGGCTTTAGTTTGCTGCGTGTGGGGATTTTATTTAGCTTTGGGGCCAATTTTTGCCAAAGAGATTTTGCAGGGTGGCCCTAACACCTTCGGTTTCTTGATGACAGCTTCCAGTTTAGGAACCTTAGCAGGTGGTATCTATTTAACTAAGTATAGCAATGTACTGGAATCAGGTAAAGTTCTAGTATTGGGTATATGTTTTATGGGAGTAAGCTTGATTGTCTTTGCCCTATCCCGTGTGTTCTGGCTTTCACTGCTTTCATTATTTGCAGCTGGTTTTGGCTTTATTTTGCAGATAATTGCCGGACGCACTTTGCTTCAGTTATTGGTGAGCGATGAAAATCGCGGACAAATTACAGGTCTTTATGTTATGGCATCTACAGGTGCAGTACCTATAGGTAACTTAATAGCTGGCGCACTAGCAAGCAAAATTGGTAGTAGCAATACTGTCATCCTTGGTGCAAGTATTTGTATTGCAGGCTCAATTTTCTTTATGCAACAAATCTCCACCTTCCGCGATCTGGTTTGTCTGAATCTACGTACTGAAGGAGCTTAAAAGAAAAATAGCTTTGGCTATTTGAAAGAGTGCATAATCAGCCATAACACCAAAAATTGGTAAAAACAATGACTACTATAAATGACCCTACTGTTGTTGCTGAAGTAACTGATTTATACCTCAAGTATGAAGAAGCTCTTTGTAATAACAATTTAGAAGTGATGGACAGCTTGTTTTGGGATGCGCCCGAAGTAGTGCGGTTTGGCATCACAGAAAATCTCTATGGCGGCGATGAAATTCGTAACTTTCGTCAGAATCGACCAAACCCAAAAATAGAGCGAGAAATCTCGAATCTCAAGGTTATAACTTTTGGGAAAGATGCAGCAACAGTAACTTTAGAATTTCGTCGAATCATCAATGGTCTAGAGCGTTTCGGGCGACAAAGCCAGACTTGGTACAAGTTTACTGAAGGATGGAAGGTGGTTTCAGCCCATATTTCATTATTGCCAGTGTGAGTTTCAAAACTAACACCCCAATACGCAGTCCTTTTACTTTTTGAAACAGAACCGTATTTTGGATACCAAAGAGGTGTATATTTCTCAAAACAATAGATATTTTAAAAGTTTTATGACAACACTAATTACAGGTGGCTGTATCTGTGGGGCAATTCGCTATGAATGCTCAACTGAGCCAGTTCTTTCTGGGAATTGCCATTGCCGCGATTGTCAAAAAACCTCCGGCAGTGGTTTTTCAGCCTCAATATTTGTGCCCATTGATGCGGTTAAGATCGCCGGAGAGGTGAAATACTACGATGTCAATGGTGATAGTGGACATAATGTTAGCCGTGGTTTTTGTCCAATATGTGGTTCCAATGTGTTTGGTAAGCCCGCAATAATCGCTGGCATAATTGGTATCAGGGTAGGTACTTTTGACGATCCAAGTTTGTACCAACCAAAAATGAATATTTTTACCAAGAATGCTCAAAAATGGGCTTTTTTAGACCCCAATTTACCTCAATTTTCTGATATGCCACCCCAAGAAATGATCTGACTTTTCATGGGATGTGGAAAAGAAAATGCAGTTCGCGACTTATAAGACTTTGTTGGCGAATTCAAAAAGGGGAGCATCCCACTTTTTATTATTTAAAAAAAGGTAAATAAAGCATGAGA
>NZ_CAXTTT010000127.1:18364-21584 GCF_964247315.1 uncultured Nostoc sp. | reverse complement strand
GGGGGTAAGGGGGAGAATAAAAAATTACCTCTTTCTCCTCTGCTCCCTGCTCCCTGCCCCTCTGCCTCTTTCCAATGCCCAATTTCCAATGCCCAATATAGGAAAATAACGTGTCAATAACAGAACATAAAATCAATGTAGATTCACTGGAATGGTTTTATCGGGAATCTTTACCAATCGGCAGAAGTGACTTAGCGCCTGTGTTGTTGCTACACGGCTTGGTTTCACAAAGTTACAGTTGGCGTCATATTATACCTGCTTTGGCGAAGCAGGGTACAAGAGCGATCGCTCCCGATTGGATTGGTTACGGCTTTTCTGCCAAACCAGAAAAACGAGATTTTGCTTACACTCCCGATGCTTTTATCACAGCTTTAGAAGGATTTATTAAAGCCTTAGAACTTGAACATTTTTCTTTAGTTGTCCAAGGCTTTTTAGGTTCTGTAGGACTACAATATGCTTTGCGTCATCCAGAACAAATTGCTAACTTAGCTATTTTAAATACACCAATTTCAACTGCTGCTAAATTACCCTGGAAAATTAAACAAATGGGTTTGCCTTTAGCAGGTGAAGTCATGACCCAAGACCCCTTATTAGTCGATCGGACACTAGAAGGTGGAAGCCGTTATCGCATAGGAGATAAGGATTTAGATGTTTATCGAAAACCATTTTTGACCGCTTCTACATCTGGTCGAAGTCTCTTAGCAAGTATTCGCAATCTACAACTTGATTCAGCCATGACAGAAATACAAACTGGCTTTAAAGAATGGCAACAACCAATTCTGATTCAATGGGGTATGATTGACCCTTGGCTACCTGTAGACATTGCCGAAAACTTTACCAATTCCGTACCAAATACCGAATTAATAAAACTTAATAACGTCGGGCATTATCCTCAAGAACACTACCACGAGACGATTTTGCAAGACCTTTTACCCTTTGTGCGTCGTAAAGATGCTCATTGATAATATAGCTCTGGCAAAAATCGATATTATAAAAATGAATGTCAGAATTCAGGAGTCAGAATTCAGAATCAATTAGTCGAGGATTCCAAATCATTACTAAATTGAAATATTCTTGATTATTAAGACTTCATCCTTTCACGGTTGGAAAATTATGAATTCTGACTCCTTTTTATTACTATTAAAAATGGCTCGCAACCACAAGTAAAGGAGATTATGATTCATGGCTTATTCATGGTTTAAAGCCTTTCATATTGTCGGATTTGTAGTTTGGTTCGCTGGTTTATTCTACCTAGTACGTCTTTTTATCTATCACGTTGAAGCTAACGAAGAACCGGAACCAGCACGAACGATACTGAAAAATCAGTATCAAATTATGGAAAAGCGTCTTTACTCTATCATCACTAACCCAGGAATGTTCGTGACGATCGCAATGGCCATCGGTCTATTAACCACTGAACCGGATGTTTTAAAAGAGGGTTGGTTGCATATCAAACTGCTGTTTGTGGCTATTTTAATTGGCTATCATCATTACTGCGCTCGGCTGATGAAGAAGTTAGCAGTAGATGAATGTCGGTGGAATAGTCAGCAATTACGTGCTTTAAATGAAGCGCCTACAGTTATGTTAGTAGCGATCGTCTTGCTGGCTGTGTTTAAGAATAATCTACCTACAGATATCGCTGCTTGGGCTATTTTCGCCATGATTATTTTGATGGCAGTCACTATTCAACTTTACGCCAAAAAACGCAGACAGGATAAAGAGAAACTGACGGCACAGATAGGGCAACCACAAGAACAAAGCTAGACAAAGTAAGGTAGCACAGCTGGGCTACCTTACTAAATCTTGCATCACAACAATAAATGCTACCAATTAACCATTACCTCATCCTGAAAATATTTACAGTAAATCATCCCCAGCAATTACGGTAGTGTAAAAAGTATATTTGCGATTAGCGACATAACGACGGTCTTGTTTAATAATTGCCATAAACTCTCTATGTCCCTCACGAGTACGTCCTACTAAACAACCCGCACTGGCAAGGCGAATATCATTCCGGGCAAAATCAAAGCCGTAGTGTTGATTCACATAAAAATCATCACCTGTATCAAGCTTGTCGCCAGTCCGTTTAAAATCTTGGTTAAAATCTCTACAAACAGTTATATCTCCAACTTGCACTAATGCCTCGTGAGGCTCTGCTGTGCCGTGAGTACCAACAGCCCAAGCTTTGTATTGTCCAAACTGAATCCTAGCTGCTCCTTTAGGATTCATCGGATTATAAGTGTAGTACTTCCCTGGTTCTGTAGTAGCTTCCCAGTGATCGACGATTTTGGGAATACCATTTACTACTTCAATTACAATCCGGCGATCGTTAAATTGATTGGGTGTATCACTGTTAAGAGTCCAGTCTGCATCTATGCCCTCTACATAAACAATGTTGTATTCTTTGGGATTGGTAAATACCTGATAACCTTTGGCTAGCATATATTTCACAATCTTACTAGGGATGTCATTGCCTAGTTTTAAGGGGGGTTTAGGAAGATCGTCTATTTTGGTTTCAATCAGTTTCTTGGCTGTGACTGCTCCTAAAAAGCCATTCTCTTCAGTCTTTGTTAATTCTTGAAATTTTTTGAGAGATATCACAGAAACAGGGCCAAATTTCCCATCGGCTGGAGGTTCCAGCAAACCTAAGCCGATTAACAATATCTGAATCTGACGAGCCAAGTCTACATCTTCTGCGATCGCATCAAATGACCATTTCTCATCTTTTCCCAAGAAATCTTGTAGTTTCATTATGCACCTGCTTTCATTTACTGAGTTCTAAGTATAAACATCATTTTAAAAACTGATGTCGTCTCAAACTATACTCTAACCTGAAATATGATGTCATCTGGAGTCTGCGATCGCACGCACATTGCCTGAATGCGATCGTTAATACAGGCAGGCTACATTATTAATTAGCTCAATTTCTCTGCTGCGCGTCCAATTCAAGCAGCAACTCGTCGTCAGGCATCGCCTCTATAAAACCTCAAATGACTAAGGAAGAACTGCTGGAAATTATTGAACAAGCTGTCAGAGACAAGGTGACAGAATTAGACCTTTTTGGCAAAGGTTTAAAAAAACTGCCAGCGGAAATTGTCCAACTTACCAACCTGCAAACCCTCGACCTCAGCAGCAATCAACTGAGCAGTCTGCCACCAGAAATTGCCGAACTCACCAATCTGCAAACCCTCAACCTCAGCTACAATCAACTGAGCACTCT
>NZ_CAXTTT010000127.1:2238-18264 GCF_964247315.1 uncultured Nostoc sp. | reverse complement strand
AATCAACTGAGCACTCTGCCACCAGAAATAGTCCAACTCACCAACCTACAAACCCTAAACCTCAGCTACAATCAACTGAGCAGTCTGCCACCAGAAATAGTCCAACTCACCAACCTACAAACCCTAAACCTCAGCGGCAATCAACTGAGTAGTCTGCCACCAGAATTTAGACAGCTTACCAACCTGCAAACTCTTTACCTCTACAACAATCAACTGAGCAGTCTACCACCGGAAATCAGACAACTGCAAAACCTGCGCTCGCTCAACCTTTACAACAATCAACTGAGCAGTCTGCCACCGGAAATCAGACAACTGCAAAACCTGAACAAGCTGGATCTTCGTAGCAACCCAGTTCCCATTCCACCAGAGATTTTGGGGTTGAAGGATTTATCCGAAGAGCCAGGTGATGTGAATGAAATTCTTAATTTCTATTTCCGAGTGCAAGACCCAGCCGAAACCGAACTCTTCTATGAAGCAAAATTCTTAATTATTGGCGAAGGAGGAGCCGGTAAAACCTCTTTAGCCAAGAAAATTGCAGATGAAACCTACGAACTTCAGCCAGATGAAGAATCAACCGAAGGCATTGACGTGATCCAGTGGCACTTTACACTGCCCAATGGCAAAGATTTTCGCGTCAATATCTGGGATTTTGGCGGTCAGGAAATCTACCACCAAACCCATCAGTTTTTTCTCAGCAAGCGATCGCTTTATGCTTTAGTTGCCGATACTCGAAAAGAAAATACCGATTTTTATTGGTGGCTGAAGATTGTCGAACTTTTGAGTGACAAGAGTCCAGTTCTCATCATCAAAAACGAAAAACAAGACCGTGATTGCCAAGTCAATGAGCGCCAGTTACGAGGAGAATTTGACAACTTGGAGAAAATACTGGCAACCAATTTAGATACTAATCGCGGTTTAGCAGAGATTAAAGACGCGATTCAGCTTTACATCAGCAAACTTGACCATGTTGGCACACCTCTACCAAAACTCTGGGTAAGGGTTAGAACAGCGTTAGAGAACGATTCCCGAAATTACATCAGCTTTGAAGAATACTGTACCCTTTGCCGACTTAATAAATTAACAGACCGTAAAGATATGCTGCGCTTGAGCAACTATCTCCATGATCTCGGCGTTTGCCTCCACTTTCAAGACGATTCTACACTGAAACACCATGTCATACTAAAACCGGAATGGGGTACAACTGCTGTTTATAAAGTTTTGGACAATGACAATGTTAAGAAAAAGTTGGGTTGTTTTACTAAGAACGACCTCAAAGATATTTGGCAAGACGGCGAATATACAGACATGCGAGATGAACTCCTGCAATTAATGATGCGGTTCAAGCTTTGCTACGAAATTCCGGGTCGCCGTGACATTTATATTGCGCCGCAATTGCTTTCCATTGAAAAAGCTGATTATACCTGGGACGATCGCAATAACCTAATCCTGCGCTACACCTATACATTCATGCCCAAAGGCATCCTCACCCGTTTTATTGTCGAGACGCACCCTTGGATTGAACAGCAAAAACTCGTTTGGAAAAGCGGTGTTGTTCTCAACAAAGACGAAACTCGTGCAGAAGTCATTGAAAACTACGATCAACGGGAAATTAAAATCCGTGTAGCTGGAAACCGTAAAAAAGAACTAATGGCTGTTGTCACCCATGAATTAGAAAAAATCCACAACTCTTACGAACGTTTGAAACCTCAAACCCTAGTTCCGTGTAACTGTGAGACTTGCAAAAACCTGCCACTACCTTATTCCTATTCTCTAGACTCACTCAAAAAACGCTTGAATGCTAGCCGCTACCAGATTGAGTGCGAGAACAGCTTTGAAATGATAGATGTCCGCAAATTAATCGATGATGTCATGTTCCAACCCGCTAAAGTAGATGGAGAAATCAACCCCCAAGTTGCACAGTTGCAAAGCGAACTGGAGCGCAAGCGAGATGAATCATTGACGCATCGATTACGAAATAGCAATCAAGAAGAAAAACCCATGACGAATAGTCAATCTGTAATGGAGTTCGAGAAGGAAATCTTTATCTCCTATTCTTGGGGTGATGAGAGTGAGCAATTTGTCAATCAGCTAGATCAGACTTTGCAGGCAAAAGGAATCAAAATCATCCGCGATAAACGCGATTTGGGCTACAAAGGACTAATTAAAGCTTTTATGGAACGGATTGGACGCGGTAAATGTGCGATCGCAGTTATTAGTGACAAGTATTTAAAGTCTCCCAATTGTATGTTTGAGCTAGTGCAAATTGCTAAAAATGGTGAATTTTATAATCGAATTTTCCCGATTGTGTTAGCCGATGCCCAAATTTATAAACCTGTTGCAAGACTTAAATATATTAGGTATTGGGAAGACGAAATTAAAGCATTAGACGAAGGTATGAGAGAAGTTGGTGCAGCTAATTTGCAGGGATTTCGTGAAGAAATTGACCAGTACACCGAGATTCGCAACACGATCGCAGAACTCACCAACCTGCTAAAAGATATGAACACGCTCACTCCTTATATTCACAGCAAATCAGACTTTGAGTCATTGCTGAATGCGATCGCACAGCGTTTAGATGAGTAAAAATAACCTATTGATTAAGCTCAGAGGTTGAGTAATGTCTTTGACAAGCTAGACTTACGCCCTTTTAACTAGACAATTTATGTTCTAAAGTGCAAGCTTTAAGTTCAAAAGTAGAATGATCAAGGTTAAAGGCTCAACTTCGAGGATAAAAGGTGCAACTTTGAGGATAAAAGGCTCAACTTCGAGGATAAAAGGTGCAACTTCGAGGATAAAAGGCTCAACTTCGAGGATAAAAGGCTCAACTTCGAGGATAAAAGGTGCAACTTCGAGGGTGAAAGGTGAAGCGATCGCTCTTTTAACTCGACAATTGGTGTTAAAAGGTGCAATCTTCAAGTTCAGAGGTGGAATGGTGAAGCTTTGAGGTGGAGCGATCGGATCTACGACTTAGAAGACAGTTCAAACGCCATCTGCGAACGATAAAAACAGACATCAAATTCCAAGAAAAAATTCATGCGTCCTAAAAGTAACGGCACATCATCAGTGAGACTCCAAGCAAATACCAATCGAACTGGTGCAAAGCTGGCTATTTGAGCAGATAGAATTAACCCTTTTGCTTCAACTGGTGCAAGGTTTCCAGCCAGTTGCACTGAGGTTGTTAATTTTTCCCAAGACACCCCTAACTGAATACCTAGACTGTAAGGTAAAACATTAATACTAGCTCCAGTATCCAATAAACCTGAAACGTTGACGACAGAATTTTTGTAGCTTAACGTCAAAGGTAATATTGGTACTGCATCGATATCCCCGAACACATCACGACTTTCAACGAAGGGAAATCTTTGTGAATTAAGCATCGTTTACCTGTCTGTCTTCTTCTAGCAGTGCAGCAAGTTTATTAGCAGCTTCATGGGAATTATAGGGAGACCACACATGATAAGTGACTCCTGGCTGTAACGACAATGTTTCTTCTTCAGTCGCTAGTTCTTGAACTAAAAACTGCATGACCTTGAGTTTATCTGCACGAGATAGCTTGTGCAAGGTTGGGAATAAATCTGCTGCGTTCATATCAAGTTGAAGATAACGACTAAATACTTTTTATATAGCGGTTATCAGTTGAGTGCAATACAGACCTAACCCCCAGCCCCTTCCCTATAAGGGAAGGGGAGTAAGATTCAAAGCCTCTCTTCTTTTAGGAGAGAGGTCAAACTGTATTGCATTCAAACGAGAACCGCTATATTTTTACAACTACTATCTATAAAAAAGATTTTACTATGCAAAACCTATCCCTCTCCGCATCGGAGAAGGACAGACTTTAATAAAAGTTCAAAGCAGGGAGAGGTTTGATAACTAATTACTTGATTTGCGGATGAGCATCTTGTCCATCACAACAAACTAAGGTTAGGTGTAGCTGTGGTTTTAGTCTGGTAAGCCTTTTTGACACCAACCCAGTTACTAGCAATTGGCATTCGCCAACCGGTTCCAAAGGCGCGATCGGTGATTTTCAATCCTGGCGGTGCTTGTCGCCGTTTAAATTCAGCCCGCGCCACCATTTGGATTACTCTGTCTACAATCACCGCATCGTGACCGGCTGCAACAATTTGCGCTGCTGATTGGTGATTGTGAATCAGGCGTTGCAAAATATCGTCCAAAATTTCGTAAGGCGGTAGAGAGTCTTGATCCACTTGACCTGGTTTGAGTTCAGCGCTGGGTGCTTTAGTCAAGACGTTTTGCGGAATGATTTCACAATCGCGATTTAACCATTGGCAAAGTGAATACACACGGGTTTTAGGTACATCTGCAATCACTGCTAACCCGCCATTCATATCCCCGTAGAGTGTACAGTAACCAACTGCCATTTCTGACTTGTTACCAGTAGATAAAAGCAGATAGCCAAATTTATTAGCGATCGCCATTAATAAATTACCGCGAATCCGAGATTGGATATTCTCTTCAGCCAGTCCAAACTCCGTACCCGCAAATAAATCATCTAAAGTGCGATCAAAGCCTTGCATTAACTCGCAAATTGGTAAAAGATTAGTCTTAATCCCCAAATTTTCGGCTAATGCCACAGCATCACTGATGGAATGCTCAGAACTGTAAGGGGAAGGCATGAGAACACCGAGGACATTTTCTTTACCAAGTGCAGCTGTGGCGATCGCAGCTACTATTGCAGAGTCAATCCCGCCACTTAAACCCAACACTACTTTAGAAAAGCGACACTTACGAGCGTAATCTTGCACTCCCAAAACCAACGCTTGCCAAATTTCTTCATCTTCCGATTCATAGACAGGTGCTACAGAACCCAACTGCAAATCACGTTCCACCTCGTCAAATTCTACTACTAATAAATCGGTGTCAAAACCACGGGCACGAGATATAATTTCACCTTGACGATTTAAGGCAAAACTACGCCCATCAAAAATTAGGTCATCATTTCCCCCAATCTGATTAGCGTAAATCATCGGTTGTTGAAAACGTATTGCACTATGCCTGAGCATGATTTCGCGGAACTGCTGCTTACCAGCCGTGTAGGGCGAAGCAGACAAATTTACAGTCAAATCTACACCCAAAATTGCTAAGTCAGCAATCGGATTTACTGTATAACTACGTTTGCCCCAAAATTCCTCATCGTTCCATAAATCTTCGCAAATAGTTACGCCAATATGGATATTGTCGAGAGTGAAATAATTAGCTTGCAAGCCTTCTTCAAAATAGCGACGTTCATCAAATACATCATAAGTAGGCAAAAGTCGCTTGTGAAAAACTTGCTTAACCTTGCCATTTTCTAACAAAGCAATGCTGTTAAATAAGGTTTTACCACCACTAATATGTGCTTTAACATTCGGTTCAACAGTTCCTACCAACACAGCTAAATTTGGTGGTAAATCCTGAGCCAAGTTTTGTAAAGTGATGCCCATCGCTTCCACAAAACTAGGATTTAGTAATAAATCTCTTGGTGGATAGCCACACAAAGAAAGTTCTGGTGTCAACAACAAACGCGCACCGCTAGATGCTGCTTGTTGTGCCGCTTCCAGGATTTTTTGGGCATTTAAAAGCAAATCACCAATTGTCGGATTAATTTGAGCGATCGCGATTTTCATTTTTTTTGCCATTTGTCATTGGTCATTTGTCAAGAGTCATTGGTAAATGCTCAAATAACTGATTCTGGACTTTAGGTAACAATTGATTAAATAAACACTAAAGGTTTATCTTTTAAGGGAGCAAAAGCTTCGGCGTCAAACTTATACAAACTAGCCGGACGTCCAGCACCCCGTGATACCTTAATTCCGGTATCGCATAAAAAACCTAACTTGAGTAGACGCGCTCGAAAATTAGAATAATCGGAAAAGTTATCACCTAAAACTGTGGCGTATAACTGATATAAATCATTCAAGGTGAACATTTCTGGCAAGACTTCAAAAGCCACTGGGCTATACTCTAATTTATTTCGTAACCGCCTGTGTCCATAAGCCAGAATTTCGTTATGGTCAAAAGCTAATTGCGGCACTTGTTTTACCGGATACCAAGCAATGCCAGTCATGCGATCGGCAATTAATTCGGCTTCTTCAAATCGCACTAGGGCAAAGTAACTAACTGATAAATAACGCACACCATAACTATCAGTTGCTTCCCGTGGATCGCGATTCGGCCCGCCAAATGTATACAGTTGTTCTAAATAGAGATTGTTGACCTTAATTTTCTCTGCCATAATGCGATAGGCGGCATCTTCTAAAGACTCTCCTGGACGTACCAAAGTACCAGGAAGACTCCAATGATTTAAAAATGGTTCTTGCTGTCGCATTACTAGTAGAACTAACAGCCGATTTTGTACAGTATCTACAGAAAAAATTACATTATCAACACCAACCTTGAAATCGGCCAAAGGTTGTTGGTTTAACGGAGTTGGTATCTTTTTTTGTGAACGTCCTGGCATTCGTACAAATGCTCTTGATTAATATAGGCAACTACAGGGGCTGTGAGGGCTTGGGGATCTCCATGTTCGCGGTACGCTGTTGAGGAAACATCTAGACCGGTCAGACTAGCGATCGCAATCTTCCCTCCCAGCTTTTGCACTACCTCTGAACTAGACTCATCTATTGCATATCCCGGTCGCGGTACAATCAGTAGTTGCACTTCCTGTAACAAATCTTCAATGCGATACCAACGTGGTAGCTGACTCAGTAAATCTGAACCAATAATTAACGTCAATTCAGCATCCTCACCCCAAATAAGCTTCGCTTTTTCCACTGTTTCCAGTGTTCTGAAGCTACTTAATTCTTGTTCCAAAGCAATATTGTGCCGTGGCGCGTCTATATCCGCAATCAACAGTCGCAACATTGCCGCCCGATGTTCTAAGGGTGTTTGATGGGACTTAAATGGATTATCTGCTGCCCAAACTGCTACCCAATCATAACGCTCAGATAACCAACTCAGAATTTTTTGATGTCCCGCAGTTGGAGGATCGGCACTAGTTCCAAACAAAGCAACTCTCATAATAATTCGTAATGACCCTCGAGGACTCGCTAACGCTGCGCTAACGTAATTCGTAATTCGTAATTAAGACATACTGAAAGAGTAATTTTACCTCTGTGTTCTCTGTGCCTCTGCGGTTCGTTTCTTAGTCTCCTCAGTCAACACCTGTAACCCCTCAGAAATTTCTACTTGTACCGAGACAGGACGATCTAAACGCCGTGTCTGTTGTGGCAAACTGGCAACTGAGGCGGCAGTACGTTGACGAATTGTTGCCAACGACTCTAACGGTTGCACCCGTTGACCTTCTTGTACTACCAACTGCAACAAAGCTTCTTCGTTCAAAGGACTTTCACCTAAGAGTCCTAATCTGTCTGCTTTTACCTTACCTCCCGTAAACGAGCGAAAAATTTGCTTGCGCCCTGGATAAGTAACCTTACCACTCGATTGCTTCATGACTGGGATGCCATCAATGTCTACAAGTTTATAAACTCCATTTACAGGCGAACCTGTAACTAGTCGTGTTCCCAGTCCGTAACCATCAATCTCAGCCCCAGCAGCTTTTAATCTGGCAATTTCCCACTCGTCTATGTCGCCACTGGCAAAAATTGGTACACCGGGAAGGAGCGATCGCACCTGTTTTGATAAGGTAACTAAATCTCCTGAGTCCAATCTCACTCCTGTTAATTGCATTTCCCCGGAATTTACTTTTTCGGCCAAGCGTTGGGCAGCAGCAACGGTATCGTAAGTATCAATCAGCAACGGCGCACCCGGAAAATATCGATGAAATGCACTAAAAGCTTGTTCTTCAGTGCCTTCTATTGCTGACAATGCCATCACCAAGGCGTGTGCCATCGTACCACTTGGCTTTTGTCCCAGTTGTAGCGCTGCTAACACATTAGAAGTGGAATCTAACCCACCCGCTAAGGCTGCCCGCGCCGCCCACAAAGACCCTTGCGGACTAAATGCTCGTCTTGTGCCAAATTCTAAAAGTGTTGCTGACTCCCCCGCTAGATCCCGCAATCGGGCTGCTTTTGTGGCAATCAAAGTCTGGTAATTAATCGTATTCAGGAGATAAGTTTCCACTAGTTGCGCTTGCCAAAGGGGTGCTTCCACCCGCAACAGTGGTTGGTTGGCAAACACAGCCGTCCCTTCTGGTACTGCCCAAACATCACCCGTAAATTTTCCCTCAGCTAAAAGTGACCAAAAGCGATCGCCTGCGTGAGCAAAAATTCCCGTTGCCTGTAATGCCGCAATTTGCGAAGAACTAAAGCGGATTTTGGCTAAATATTCCAATACCTGCGTCAGCCCCATTGCAATTAAATAACCAAAACCCTCTGGCAATCGTCTGACAGACAATTCAAAGCTTGCCCGTCGTTGTTCTATACCTTCGCCTGTGTAACAAGCTGCCATCGTCAACTGGTAAAGGTCGGTCAGCAAGCTGTAGTCATCGGCAGAAAGGTTCAGTTCCTGGTTCTGCTGGCTTTGCTTATATACATAGTCCAAATCTGGCAAAGTTGTCATGCAAGAGCTTCCTTACAAGATGCTTCTTTTATTTATAGTAATATTTACCATAAATAATGTCAACTCTCAGCACCTATATTTCAGATATTCCTGTATAACAGTAGGTTTACAGATAAAATAATCCTAGCTTCATAGAATATTTAATATTTGTTAATAGTAAAAGCTAGCAATAATGTTGATCTGACAAAGCGGCTAATGAAGGGCAACAATATCCTGTCAGAGAAAGTTTGTTTGCCAGCCTCTTTTCCCAACTGGGGTTGGAGAAACAAGTATGTTACAATTAGAATCTAAAGGTAAAAGTTTGTTTTTCTGAGAAGCTAAAGTATTGCGAAGTTATCTGAATAAATATTGCATATATTCTCAATATATTGAGAACTAGAGCCAGCTTTGAATATCAGTATTAGAGTATAGGTAGCACAATTAAAGCGACTCGAAAAAAGGAGTCTAATATTATGGCTATCTCCCAAATCATTGCGAACATAACCCAGTATATTTCTGAAGCTGCAATGCGGATTTTTGGCCCTACAGATGATGCTTATCCTACTATTGGCGTACAACCTTTTACAGGTGAGCCTTACGATAAGCGTACAGCCGATACTTGGTAAATTATTGAATAATGATAAGCATACTGAGACTAAAATCTTTGTCCAGCAAGGCTTTGATCGTAAAAAGGTTTCATTAATCAAACTGGAGTTCTAAGTAAGTAGGCGTGAATAATTAAAGGTTTAAAATTTATAGTAAGCGGCTCTAGCTCTGAAAATATAGCTGGAGCCGCTTACTACAAACCAATTTTATTAGTTTTACATTGCCTAACATAGTTTAATTTATCGAATAGAATACATGCGTCAGTCGTCAGAATTCAGTTGGGTATTCTGTACGAAAAAGCGGATGAATAATCGGCGTTTTTGCACCCCCTAAACATTGAAAATTTAGTGGTCAACAAGACCTGCGTCGGTCTGAATCCCTGACTGAAAGATTGCTGACTCCTGAATTCTGACTTCTGAATTATTCTTCAATTTTGCCCACCTTTCCCGACGTGGGAAGGAGGAAAATTTCAAAGCCTCTCTTTTTAGGGGAGAGGAATGGAAGTGAGGTTTTCCAGACACTGTTAAAAGTCAGAGCAATTTTAAGTTGGCAAACTACTCAAAGCGATCGCATCTTATACCATTTCACTCAATGACAGATCGCCCAGCCGTAAAGATTTGTTGTACCGTTAGTTGCATTAATTTTATTTATTTTCATATTTAGAGGGAAAAATGAATAAGATTTATTTTTGGAAAAGTGATTTTGCCTTGACTTTTAAATTTTTGGTACCGATAGCTCCTGCTGCACACTTGGTTACTTTACTTGGACTGCTGCTCGGAGTACATCAAACGGCATCTGCTACGACGATTACGTTTGGGAAAGCATCTGTAGGAACGCTATCAACCTATACTGAATCTGGTTTTACAACTTCGGCAGTTTCTGGCCCTTGGGTTGCAATTGACTCATACGGTAATCCGGCTCCCTTCATAGAGTTTACGAATGAGGCTGGTCAAAACCCTCTGGCTGCAACAATTCAAATTACAAATGATGACTCCACGTTTAAATTCAACTCGGTCGATCTTTACTCCAGTGTAACTCCAATCCCTTATGTAATAACGGGATTATTGAATTCAACGGCGGTATTTTCTTTTGAAGGTACGGTTCCAAACACTTATGGTGATTTTAAAACTGTGGTCAACTCGAACTCGAATTACTTGATCGACAGCCTGACAATCTCTCTAACTAACCCGGCAGCACCGTGTTGCTCTAATCCTATGGGGCTTGATAATATTAACGTGACACCCATTTCCACTACTTCAGTTCCTGAGCCAAATAGTTCTCTATTTTTTTTGCTGGGACTTCCAGTTGTCACTTGGCTTCGTCGAGCGACATCTGACTCCTCGCTCAACAATCCGTAATGAGTTCATAGCGATCGCACTCGCCGTAATGGCTAATAAATTCATCAACGGTTAGAACTTTTGGGGCTGATTGAACCATTGTGATTATTCCTGATGATTTGGTACGAGCCAGTAAGGTGTTATAGCGATGAATTCTGCTCAATATAAGAGCGGAGAGCGGAGTTAATTAGAGATTCGTAGCCTTTTCCTTTGCTTTTAAACCAATCTAGAATATCTCGATCTAGTTGAATTAATGTGGCTTCTTGGCTAACAGGTTTTACTATTTTAGCTTTTTCCCAGAATTGCTGATCTAATTCAGGAATATCTGAAGTATCAATCGCTGTATCAGGGATATTTTCGAGTTCTTTAAGTCGATTGGGCGAGATACTCATAGTAGGTTTTCTTCTCTTTGGGGGTGGCTTTTCGGGCAGAGATTAATCGAATTTTACTGTTTCTGTCTGTATGGGCGACAGGAATAATTACAATACCTTGGATTGAGCCAATACTAATTTCTCGAATTTCTTCATAGTCGTACCGTTCATCAATTGAAGTGAAAACAACACCGTCAAATATTTCTGTAGCTTCTTCAAAACTAATTCCATGTTTCTGGATATTTTGTTGGTTTTTATTTTTATCCCATTCAAATTTAATTCAACTATACATAATTCATATAGAGTCAAGTGTAATAAATTAGATAAAGGCATGAGGAAAACTCACGCCTTTTTATTTAAACTTTTTTCTCTGCGATTGCTAAGAGTTCCAGAATCGCTCCATTTGTCCAGCCGAAGCCAACTTCGTTAGAACTATATCCAAAGCAGATTTCGTCGGAAACATTGGCTGAACAGCGCTCAACATCATATTTCTCAACTAGGGTATTGTGACGCTCGAATTCTTTAACTACCATAGCCAGGAACTTGTTGGCAATGCGATCGCCCTCTGCGTGAAACCCATAGCGGTGAAGTCCCTGGACGGCAATTAACGTCAGTGGTGCCCAGCCAAAGGGGGCATCCCACTGGTTGCCGGTGACACGAGTACTGGTAAAAATTCCACCTGGGGCTTCAAACAAAGAGAGATTTTTGACGACGCGTTTGGCTTGAGTTGGTGAAGCAATTCCCAGCCAGAGAGGATAGAACGTGGTAGCAAATTCGTAGCGGCGGCGTTTTCCACTCTGGAAGTGGTAGTCGAAATATAATCCTTGTTCTTCATCCCAGAGAAATTGATCGATCCGATCGCGGCGGATATCTGCGCGATTGCTCCATTTTTGTTCCAATTGTTCGTTCCCCAGAATATGCTTAATTTGCGCCATGTCAAGTTCAACCTGATACAGCAAACTGTTGAGGCACACAGGAGCGTAGTGGAGGATATCAGCACTGAAAGGGCCAAATCGGTTGGTGATATCAAAACCAGACTCGCGCATGGTGCGATCGCTTTTGTAAAATAGGTTGGTCAGTTGGTCAGTTTCCTGGTTGTAATAAAGACTAACGTCATAATCCTCAACTTCAAAAGTTTTATAGTACTCCTTGACGCGATCGTAGTGGCTTTTCCCCTGCTCATCCCGCTCAGAGAACACAACTTCTGGCGCGGGGCCTTCCCCAAAGGCATAAAATCTAGATAAGCCGGTTGCAGCATTCAAATGGGGCGGTACTACCCAGTAATAGTAAAACTGTTCTAGGAGCGGTACGATTGACCTCAACCATTCCTCATCTTGGGTGTGCTCAAATAATGCCAAAACCATCATGCTGAGGACAGGAGGCTGCGATCGCGACAGCATATAAGTCCGGTTGGAATTGAGGATGATGCCGTAATTCTGCACCTGGTACAGCAGTTGCTCTACTTGGCTTTGCGCTAGTTCTAATTCCCCATCGTGCAAAAGTCCCAGTAATATAAAGTAGCTGTCCCAGCCATACATTTCATTAAAACGACCACCTGGTACGACATAAGGCCCTGGTAGGTACAACAATCCGTGATCTTTAATCGCCTCTACTTCACTTGGCAAAGTGCGAATTTCCAGGCATTCCATATCCTTGGGAGATAGCGATCGCTCCAACACACTTCTAATCTTGGGAGAATCTTCTAAGGGGGAAATGTAGACAATCCAACAAGCATCTTTTTTGTGCTCTAGTTTGGTATCCCTTGCAGATTGTAATAAGTGTTTGTGCGATCGCGTTAAGGTTTTCCACGTTTTTTTAATGTGGAGGCGCACGGCGTCAATCTGCGCGGTGGTAAGTGCTGGTGGAGTGTCGGTGTAAGCTGGAGTTGGAGTAGTCATAATTCATCTCAAAATTCAAAATGGGAGGCTGGGGAATAGAGACTAAGGACTAAAAACAGGAAGTAGCTCTATCAAGGTGAGTCTGGATCAGACTGCAACTCCTATTTCATTACTAGCTCAGAACTCGCAACTTTGAGATCGGTACTCAGAATTTTCAGAATTTTAAAGGAATAAGTGAAGAAAATTCAATCTACATATCACCTTCATCCGGCTAAATGGGGAGCAGGGGAGCAGTAAGTCTTTCCCCTCTGCCCCTCTGCTCCCCTCTACCCTTCTATCCCTCTGCCTCTTTTGCCCAATACCCCTTAATCACTGACTAACAACGCAACTGGAAAATGAGCGAGGGCTGCTGCGATAGATAGGGTTTCTGTAGCCTTTAAAGATTGCTGAGTTAGAACGTTTTTCCAGGACTGAGAAGTTCCAGAGGGTAATTGCAGATGCGTATCTTGCCAAACTGACTCGCCCAAAGGATTGTCTCCAGGCTGGATGAGGCTAGTTAAAAAGCGTGGCGCGATCGCGATCGCTGTTTGATTCCCCTCCCGCCGCGCAAAGGCGATAATGTGATTGGCGTAGGTTCCCTGTACTTCTAACGGCAGATAGTCGCCATCCTGGAATAATGAGACATAGTTTGTTCTAGCTTGAAGTAATTGAGCCGTTAAAAACAGTTTGATTCTGCCGTCTGTTTTGTCGTTCAGTAACTCCTGAATTAGTCCGAGAACGTCTGTTTTTGCCTGTTCGCGGATGGCGCTTAAGTAAGTACGTCGCTGTTCAAAATCCACGGGACGGCGATTGTCTGGATCGACTAGACTCAGTTCCCAAAGTTCCGTTCCCTGGTATAAGTCGGGTACGCCGGGTGCGGTAATCTTCAGTAGAGTTTGGGAAAGGGAATTGAATATGCCATAGTCTGCAATTCGCTGTTGAAAGGGACGAAAGGCTTGTAGAAATTCCCCGGAGATGGAAGGATCGAGTACTTTCTCAATAAAAGAAGTGCAAGCTTCTTCATACTCGCTATCAGGTCGTAACCAGGCTGTATGCACTTTTGCTTCTCGTATTGCCTTTATTATATAATCCTTCACCCGTTCCACGAAGGATGCATGTTCGTGTTCGGCAAAAGGAAACGCCCCTACCAGGGTTTGATAGAGAAAATACTCATCGTTGCGATCGGGGATAGCGAAGCCGTGGCGATCGCTACGATGTCCTCGATTAATGGCACTCCAAGTATTTACCTGCTGATCCCACTCATCGGGGATTTCTGAAAGGACATTCAATCTGGCCCGCACATCTTCGCCGCGTTTGGTGTCGTGGGTGGCGGTGGTGTTCATGGTGTGGGGCCAGGTTGCTTGGTGCTGTTTATTAAAGGCATGAAATTTGCTGACTGGAATCCCAAAATGACCGGGATTACCCCCGACTTCATTCAACGACAGCAAGCGATTATAAACATATAATGTGGTGTCTTCGACGCCTTTTGCCATTAGCGGGCCGCTGTATTGCTGCATTCGCAAGACAAAATATATCCATTGTTCGCGTTCTGTTTGAGTCAGAGAATTATCAAACTCTAGCAGCATTAACTTTTCAATAAAGGTCAGTTCGTGCTGCAACAGGGGTGTTTGTTCTTTGGCTTGGCGAATTACTTCTTGAATGGTAGCGCGATCGCTATCTCCAATTCCATCGGGCGTAATGTAAGTACGGTAAATCGGGAACAGTGTCAAAACTTCAGCGATCGCTCTTTTTAATCCATTCAGCGTAAAATCATTGCCATAGCGATATTTGCTGGAGATATTTTTTAATAAAAGAGCCAAACTGTCAATATCACCTGCTAAATTCTTTTCTAGGATCAGGTGCTTTTTATCCTTGACTACTGAGGCATAATCTGCTCTAGAACCGATAAAGTTCTGGTATATTTTATCGAACTGCGATTGATTTTCTGTTTGACAAAATACGCCATTTACATAGTTGAGAAAGTCATATCCAGATGTTCCTTCAATTCCCCAATTTTCCGGTAGTTCTTCGGTGAGTTCTAAAATCTTCTCAACAGTGATATAAACATCACCTATTTTTTCCCGCAGCCTTTCGAGATACTGGATTGGGTTATAAAGTCCATCAATATGATCGATGCGTAAACCTGTAAACTTGCCTTCTTCAACCAGCTTTTGAATGAGGCTATGAGTATTATTAAAAACCCGCGCTTCTTCAACTTTAACGGAAATCAGTTCGTTGACAGTAAAGAAACGGCGGTAATTCATTTCCTCCGCGCCAACCTTCCAAAAAGCAAGACGGTAAAACTGGTCTTTTAGTAATTCATCTAGGAGATTAAAGCTTTCGGAATTACCCGCTTCTCCATTGAAAGTTTCGATATTTTCGTCAATAAACTCGTGGATGGCATCGTTTGTGGTGTAGAGTTCCCAAACTAATCCTTTAATAAATGCAATCTGGTCTTGTCGCTGTTTACCCGCCACCTCTGAAGGCACATTTTTGAGAATGTAGAGAATCCCCAATAGCTTAATAAAATCAGGGTGATTGCGTCCCAGTGTCCGGGTGAGTTTCCCTAAATTATAGGTGATAAATTTTGTGTAAGATTCTAAGCGAAGTGGCAATTTCAAGCTGTAATAGTTAACAGTTAAACCGTTCTGTTCGTATTGCAGTTGAATGTGTCTGTTTTCCAGGGATGTACCATAGAAATCTCCCAGTAGCGGCGCGAGAATTCGCTCTTGGCGATCGCCAAAGGGAGCATTCCAAGAAAGGTCGAAGTAGTCGGTATAGCTGGAATCTGGGCCGTGTTCCAATATGTCCATCAAGTAATCGTTTTCGCTACTATAGGCCATGTGGTTGGGCACAATATCTTGTAACCAGCCCATACCAAGGGATTGGATTTCATCAACTAATGCATCAAAGGACTCATTAGTTCCCAATTCTGGGTTAAGTTGAGTGGCATCTACTATATCGTAGCCGTGTGTACTCCCGGATCGTGCCTTGAAAATGGGGGAGGCATATAAATCAGAAATACCCAAATCTGCTAGATAAGCTGCGATCGCTTTAGCGTTGTCAAAGCCAAACTGAGGTGTAAACTGAATTCGATAAGTGGCGGTAGGAATTCGCATGAGTTTGTTCTAATGAGAGATGGGGCGATACGGTTCGGTTAACATGTTTGTCTCTCGAAGATCCCCCAACCCCCCTTAAAAAGGGGGGCTTTTTCCGAATCTTTACCCCCTTTTTAAGGGGGTCGCCGCAGGCGGGGGGATCTTATCTGAAATGTTTTGAGAGATGAAGGAGTTTGAGCCTTTTTGCTCGAACGTTGAGCCTTTTTACTCGAACGTTGAG
>NZ_CAXTTT010000127.1:0-2138 GCF_964247315.1 uncultured Nostoc sp. | reverse complement strand
CTCGAACGTTGAGCCTTTTTGCTCGAACGTTGAGCCTTTTTACTCGAACGTTGAGGTTATCAGGATAAAACTTTAAGTTCTAACTCTCCCCCTCATCCTTTTTCATAGAGTACTAGACTAGTAGGTTGCAATTTCACTTCTTGGTTCACAGATAAATGTTCAGGGGCTTCAGAACCATGCCCAGACCATGAGGTATCAGCCGAGTCTAATAATTTATTAGCATTTTGCTCAAACGGCAAAGTCACTGTCACCGCCGATGAATTGAAATTCATCACAAATATGACTTCACTCGATTCGCACCAACGACGCACGATGACCAAATCCTTCTCTTTATCGCTAGTCGCTTGGATGAAATTGCGGTCTTGATTCAAAAGGGCTGGATGCGTCTTGCGTAAATTAATTAACTGGCGATACCAATCCCAGAGAATTTTGTGCTTTCCTTCATGACGTAATTCCCAATTAAGTTTGGACTTTAGGAAAGTTTCTGCCGATTCTGGATCTGGGGGATCATCTGCGAAGTGAAATGCTTCAAATTCTTGCTTGCGTCCGGCTCGAACTAATTGAATTAAATCAGGATCGGAGTGACTGACAAAGTAAATGAAGGGTGCAGTTTCACCGTATTCCTCTCCCATGAACAACAGAGGTAAGTTGGGCGACAGCAGCACAGCACCGGCGGCTAACTTTAATCCCTCAAAAGAGATGCGCTGGGTAAGGCGTTCTCCTTTCATTTGATTGCCGATTTGGTCGTGATTCTGAATGCAGATTGTAAACTGTGATGAAGGGCGATCGCGGCAAGATACGCCATGAAATCGTTTGCGGTGTGGTGCGTATTTCCAATCGTAGATAAAAGTATCTTCATAAGCTTTTGCCAGATCGGCAACCTGCCCAAAATCTTGATAATATCCTTGGCGATCGCCTGTCAAAAGTGCGTGCAATGCATGGTGGAAATCATCACTCCACTGGGCATCGAGTCCATATCCCCCCAATTCTGCCGGACGAATTATTTGCGGATTATTCATATCACTTTCGGCAATTAGATGGCGTTTCCATTTTTGCCCTTGTTGTGAGAAATGATGAACTGCTTCCGCTAATTCCCATAAAAAATGTTTAGCGCCCAAATCGTAAATTGCTTGAATCGCATCCAACCGCAATGCATCAATATGGAACTCGCCCAACCAGTACAACGCATTTTCGATAAAATAATTTCGCACACCCTGACTATGGGCATCGTCAAAATTCAGCGCTTCACCCCACGGCGTTTTATAGGTTTGAGTAAAGTAGGGCGCGAACTGACTCATATAGTTGCCTTCCGGCCCAAAGTGGTTGTATACCACATCCAGCACTACGGCGATATTATTTTGGTGGCAAGCATTTACCAGTTGCTTGAGTTCGGCTGGACTACCGTATGAATTTTGCACAGCATAGGGGTAAACGCCATCATAACCCCAGTTGCGATATGCAAGAGTTGCCTCAATATGAGTGTCTCCCGGAACCTGGGAAATGGGCATGATTTCAATAGCGTTAATTCCCAGTTCTCTCAACTCCGGTAAACGGGGAATGATCGCGGTGAAAGTTCCTTCCGGCGTGAATGTTCCAACATGGAGTTCATAGAAAATCATCGACTCTACAGGAATACCCGCCCAGCCTTCATCCGTCCACTCAAAATGATGATCGATAATTTGCGACGGCCCATGCACCCCTTCTGGTTGATACTGCGATGCCGGATCGGAAAAAGTGTCTTGGCCATTCAAGACATACTGATAAAGCGTACCTGGATATACATCGTTGACTTTCGTGTGCCAGTATCCCTCAGACTGAGGCTTGAGGGGAATTAACTGCTGTTCTGGCGTCAAAATTTTTACCGTAACGCTGTCTAATAGCGGAGACCAAACTGTAAATTCACACTCTCCGTTACCCAAGTAGTTAGCACCAATTTTCACGCAGTATCCTCCCGTCAGACTCTTTGTTGTGCCGAATTATGGTCGCGATCGCAATGTCATTGATTGCCCAATGTTTACAAACACGCCAGATAGCATAATGGTTCGTCTACCGGACTTTTTGCTAGCATCTGGAGGCGGATTTTTTAGCAGAATAAATTCTGTCTAATGACCAAAGAGGCAGGGGAGCAGGGGGCAGGG
>NZ_CAXTTT010000126.1:0-21700 GCF_964247315.1 uncultured Nostoc sp. | reverse complement strand
GGCATCTGCGTAGCGTCCCTGGCTCCGGTACAGTAGAGCTAAATTATTCAAGCTAGTTGCCACATCGGGATGCTGCTCACCCAGCAAGCGTTTATTCATTTCTAAAGCTTGGCGATACAAGGGTTCGGCATCTGCGTAGCGTCCCTGGCTTGAGTACAGTAGAGCTAAATTATTTAAGCTAGTTGCCACAGAGGGATGCTGCTCACCCAGCAAGCGTTTATTCATTTCTAAAGCTTGGCGATACAGGGGTTCGGCATCTGCGTAGCGTCCCTGGCTCCGGTACAGTGCTGCTAAATTATTCAAGCTAGTTGCCACATCGCGATGCTCGTCGCCTAGTACCTTCTTACGAATAGCTAACACACGCTTTGCTAAGGAAATGGCTTCGCTATATTTGCCTTCATTGTAAAGTTTCTCTGCCTGTTGCTCAAGTCGTTTTGCTTCTGCCAATTGGGCAGACTGGGCAGCTGAAACAGGAGGGGTTGATTGCCCAATTGTGGGCTTTGGCATTAACACCCATAACCCAGCTGTTGCTAACAAAGTTGTTAGGGTTACTAATTGTCTGGTTCGCAGGTTATTCATTATGGTAGCTTTCCTTTCAAGTCATCTAGTTTCTGCTGTAGTTGCTGTACTTGTTGCTCATCTCCCAAAGCACGATAGCTACTTTGAGCAGCTTGCAATGACTCAAATGCCTGCTGTAAGTTGTCTAGAGTTATATCAATTTCCCCTAAACTCGCTTGGATTATTGCTTGGGCTTCCAAATTTTTTTCTGCCTTGGCTAACTTCATTGCAGTTAAATACTGCTCTTTTGCTAATCTATTTAAACCCACTTGCTGGTAGAGACTACCTAAAAGCTGATAAACTGCTGTGGTTTGGTTTCCTTGCTTAACTAAGCCTGCTAATAAATCAATTGCCGCAGTATTTAAATTATTACTTTTATATAGATATGCCAAAGCCAGAGTTTTGGACTCATCAGTTAACTGTTGCTTTTGCAATTCTGTAATTTCAGCTTTTACCCGTTTAGCATCCTCTTGACTGAGTAATGTGAATCCAGTAGGCGTTTCATTCTCAGAAGAGACTCCGTTATCAGCAGTCACAATTACCCGATAACGAGAGCCTGGTTGTAGAGTTTCCTTACCAGAATAAACAACTTCTGGCTGCTTCACTTCAGTTGTCCAATTAACTCCTGGGCCGCGTAATAGTACCTGATAGCTAGTTGCACCTTTCACCGCATTCCAACGCAGATTCAGTTTGTTATTTAAAATTGCTGTGTCACGCGGAGTAATAATATAAGGAATGGCTGGATCATTTGGGGTGCGAGTATTAACGCGGTTACTACCGTTTCTGATGAGAATCACTTTTTCAGTGGATGGACAACCACTAGAAACGGGAAATTCGCCTTGAGAGGTAATATTCCAAGTCGATAAGTTATTACAAAAAACTTTGGCAGACGATCCTTTTCCTAACCGCAAACGATCTGAGGGATTTAGTAAAGTACCTATATATACTTGCTGGTAGCTGTTACGCCCATCTCTCTTAATCTGGACATTGCCACTAATCCCAAAAATAAAATTCAGGCTATTTTGTTGAGTCAGCCCAGATGTTGTTACTATCACCAAGGGTAAGCTAAGTAATATTCCAGTTAGCTTAATCAATTTGCGGTATTTTGGCATCCTCTACCTGCTTTTTTTAATTTTTGTTGAGCTAGATATAACCATGTGTCCTCTTCAGGCTTGAGGGTAGAACCTTGTTGACAGCACTTCTGCCATTGCTCTAGTGCAGTTGATTGTTTTTGCCGTTCCATCACCTGCGCTAAGATACAGTGTGCAGAACCAGAATTACGGAAATCTTTTGCTGTTTCTGGGTTATTTGCAATGCCAATAGCCGCTAGTAAGGTTGCTTGTGCTGCGTCATCTCTGCCTTGCTCAAACCTCACCCATCCGAGATTTTTAAATAGGTTATATCTGACTTTGGGCGAGCTATTCTGTTCGTTGGCTTTCAACAGTCCGTTTTGTAGTAAAGCTGTAGCTTGGGGATATTTTTTATCCAGAATATACAAGCGAGCTAAATTGTTATAGGCATCAGTAACGTCACTACCAACGACGATTTGATAATGCTTTTTTGCTTTTTCAAAATCTTGTAAATCCTCGTAAAGATTGCCGAGATTGTAATGAGCATCTACATTGTCGACATCTAAGGAAATTGCTTTGAGGTAATCTTGTTCCGCTGCTCTTAATTTACCGTTATCGTAATTATTTTTCCCCTGACTATTATAGAGTTGAGAAATTGATGGTAGAGCTAACCAAAAACTGATTAAGAATCCTGTCATTAATAGAGTTGAACCAAACTTAGCTTCTTCTTGTAAATGTTGGGGAATATTCAGTTTTGTTAGTAGTTTCTCAAATCCTTCTTTACCAGCTTTAGTTAATTCGCTACTTGCTTGTAACAAGGCAAGAATACTCGGTAAAATAACTGCTGAAGCTCCTAATAATCCTGCTCCCCCGCTGAGAAAGCGAGTAGCAATATTGATGAGTAAACTGAGATTAGCAGTCCAGCCTGCAACTGTTAAACCTTTCCATAACCAATCCAAGTTATCCCACTTGTGGACAGGTGCAAAATTTTCTAACTTCCACCACCAAGCTTCTGCTGAGGGATGTACGCTCTCTCGCCACTCAGCAAATTGCTCGGTTTTAATAACTTTGGTAATCTTTTGTGCTTGTTTTCTGAGTTCTGCATCTAACTCCAAAACCTGCTTCAATCTGCTGGTAGGAATGGTTGTTGCTTCCTTGAAAGCCACCTGCACAGCATTTCTAGCATTTAACACGTCCAAAACCTGCTCGGCATTGATCGCATCAGTTTTTTCTAACCTGTCAATTGCTGCTTTATAATGCTTAAGGGTTGTGTCTAGCGGAGAGTCGCTCATCCGTAATTCAGTAACTGGGCGTAAATCTAAATTTTATCGTTAGCAACGCCCAATTTATTGTTTTTCTAATATTACTGCTGGTTGGAACTCAGGAGCGATCGCTATTTTCTAACTCACATTACCCACTGCTAATATTTGTTCAACTGTCAGCGCAATTTCTGGAAGAGTATAGACGTTCTGTAGTTGTCTATGTTATAGCGCAACTTTTAAATAAAGGTTTTTTTGAGGTAGCCCTCAAAAAATCATAAGGAATTGTGTATAACTATAAAAAAGTTGTACAATTTACGCGCCTACAAGCACTATGTTATCGTTGGCTACTCAGAAGCTTTGAAAAAATTAGGACTTACGCAACTGTCACAAACAATGGCGCGGTGTAGCCGCGCCGCGCGCTAAATAACTAGGCA
This sequence comes from uncultured Nostoc sp., assembly GCF_964247315.1. GTDB lineage: Bacteria > Cyanobacteriota > Cyanobacteriia > Cyanobacteriales > Nostocaceae > Nostoc. Next base: position 18,376 of record NZ_CAXTTT010000126.1, on the reverse strand, counting down.
AGAAACATGGGAACAGCCGGACGTTTTAGTTGTTGAACTAAATAATTTGATAACAATCCATGCTTAATTTGATAGATTGTTTGACCAGTTGTATAAGCTAAATCTTTGAGCCTAAGCCAGACTAAAATAGCGCAGGCAATATGATTTCTTTGAATACGAGCCTTACGGCATTGACAGGATTCAATACCAGTCAATTGCTTTAATTCCCGATGAAACTCCTCAACTTTCCATCGAACCTTACACACTTGTTGTATAACGTCCGTAGAATCTTGAGATAAATCGTTCGTAGCGATAAAATCCGTTCTGTCGGTGGAGACAGTTACCCGGAACAGTTTCACTTTTTTAGCTTGAGGAAACTTTTTTAGTATATTTAGCTTTCAGCAAAAAAACGAATAAAACGGTTAAACAATTCTATAAACTCCTTACTCATAAAGGTTTAGGATACTTCAATAAGTTCAAGATTAAGTTGAGAAGTTCTGCTACGGCAAAATCTTATGCGAGCGCATCCTCCTACAATCTCTTCTCATCATGAACCTTAATATTTACATAGCTCAAATTTCTCATAAAGCGCCGCGAAAGTCGTCCCTGGGCAATCGCACGACTCTCTTGCTTAAATGCCAGTAATCTTTCATGCTGGAAATCAAAATCTCGACCTTGTGATCGCATTCTAACTACAAACCTCACGTGTGAGATTGATTTTAGGAATTATGCAATCGTTTCTCTGTGAAAAATCTTATGGCTGTTATCTAAAGATTAAGTAGGTGGGCATGGAAAAAACAATATATGTAAAGCAATGTTAAGAAGAAAGATGGTTGTTGAATTTGAAACGTTCTGTACCGTAATTATTTCGTTCTCCTCTGGCTTCTATCCCATCAATAACTGCATAAGCTAGGTCTAATTCGTCATCAAACATCTGTCCAGAAATTTCATGTTTTTTGAGTTGTTGCCACTCTAGTTCAATTCTATTCATCTCTGAACAATATGTAGGCAGAAAGAAAATATATAATCCCATGTGTTCCCACTGAGTCCAATATTGTTGTACATCAAGAGATTTATGTATGGAACCATTATCTTGAACTATTACTCTTATACGTCCAGTAGCCTTGATTTCTTGTTCTGCCTGAATAGCCTCATATTCCATCATTTTCAGATAAGATTCACTAGTGATGCTACCAATAACTAAGCCATAAATAAAACTTACTAATGGTTGAAACAAACCAAGAATACTTAATCTTCTACCACGCCGTTTACTTTGCTCTAAGCGCTTTTGTTGTCCTATTGGATAATATGTATAACCGGGTGTACACCACATACAAAAGGCGGATTCATCTAAATATTTCAGGTCTATCTCGCCAGCTGCCGCAGCTAGCTCTAGCATTTCAAGGTCTGCCTGTTTGAGCTTTCGTGTTACAGGGTCTTGCTTTTTTCTATGACTAATTCTGGCTCTTTTCCAATTAATCCCCTTTTTTTGAGTACCCTTCTAATTCTGTCGGGACTCAACTTAATATTTCTTTCTTTCTCTAGCTTTCTTGATAATTGCCGACTATTATATGTGCGCGGCTCGGTTTTCAGGCATTCTTCTAAATAAACAATATCCTCTTCTTTCCACTTTTTTATTCCGGCTCTACCCGGAGCATCCCATAGTCCTCCTAAACCTTTTTTCTCCCACTTATGAAGCGTTTCTCTTACTGTTTGCTCTGTCCAATTAAAATGGGCTGCTATTTTTTCGATGTACCATCCGTGAGAATTTAATCTGACTGCCAAGGCTCGATATGAGTACTTTCTGCGACACCGTTGTTGCTGTCCTTAACTCAAATGAGGTTCGATCTTCTTCACGGTTCAGAAATACTCTTAGACGCGCTCCCATATTTTATACCTTTTTTCATAATTTCTCCGTGTTTACTTATTGTTACACATTTCGGTTTTTCCCCGCCCACCTACTTAACTGCTGTTTTTGTACTGCCACCATGTTGAGTGACCCTGGGACGACACCTAATTTTTACGGTTCCTTTGGTAAACGCATCATCACTAGCTTTAGCCGACCAAATATAAGCTTCACCAGCACCCAGATTACTCATATTTTCTGGAGTCAGAGTGTTAAGCGATACATTGGCTTTTTGAATATGCTTTAGCCAAGCTGGTGAATTGAACTGATGCATTATTATGTGTGAGGATAATTCAATGAGAGACGTGGGAACTGATGGTGGATCTTGTGAAGCAACCATGATACTAGTTCCCTTGTGCCGCATTTCTCGAACTACCTCGATTAGTCCAGCTACTAGGTCTGGGCTTTCTATGTATTTGTGTGCTTCATCAAAAACAACAAGTTTGTTAAATAGCTGTCCATTATGAGTTGCCTCGGAAAGAATTTGCAATAAAACAACGAAAAGTCCCAAAGCCTCGTCTTTTTCAATAAACTCATCTCGTAAATCCACGATTATTAAGCGACCGGGAAGAATAGTATCAGTCAGGCGACGGCTATCATCAATATATTCAGCCGCAAATTCTAATCTAGTTCTTGCCAAATCTTTTAAATGATCTGATAGAGAAGAGTTTTCTACGCCTTGAAGAATTTCTTGAAGAGTTATTTGGTCGCGTAATCTTCTCATAATTTGGTTGATTTGACGCAAATACATACTTTGGCTACCAACAGCACCCATCAAAAATCTCCAATGTGTAGCTTTTAGTTCTGATGCGGCAAAGGTAAGAGGAAGAACTTCTATATTTGGGTACTCAGCTTTTCTTTCTTCAAGTTTTGCAGAGGGAACAAGAATTACGACATCGTTAAGCGAGGCTGGTTCTGCCCCAAATCTTTCCCTTAACAGAGCAATCTGAGCAGACTCGGAGTTGGCAGAAACCATTGAGGTAAACTCTGGTTTGTAATCTTGGGTTGGACTGTAGTGAAAAATTACAGTTGCTAGAGGACTTGGTAAAATGTTGATATTTGAAATGGGCATACAAGCCATTTCAACAATACTCCCTAATGTGTAACTTTTTCCTGCTCCCTGAACTCCAAAAAGGCTGATGGTATGAGTTTGATTCAAGTCTAAGGCAACCTTACGCCCAGATGTTTCTCCTAAAATTCCATACTGGGGTGTTGGAGATTGAACACCAAGCATTATGTCATAAGTCAGTTCAGTTTGAGGTATATCATCAGTCTCTATCTCTAGTGGTAAAGGTAAGACAATATTTTCTGGTGATTTAATAATCTCAATAGGTTGGGAGATATCTTGCTGTTCTTTTTGTGTTTTAGGTTCTACTTTATAACCTTCGATTTCTCTATCCAAATTTGAGAATACTTTAGGCTGTTCTTGTTTTGGGGAAATATTTTGTTCTTTATCCTTTGTAAAATCATCCCAAGTTGTAGACCATTCCCTTGATGGGACAAGAAAAGCGGCTGAAGCCAGACGGGGGATTGAGTCTATAACATCTTTTTGTTTTAACTCTTGTGTAATCTCTTCTTGCTCAAAATATTGAGTGATTTTTGTGAGAACTGGTTGTGCTAAAGCAATCAATTCTTCAATTAAATCGATACCGATGCGATGAAATTCAATTCCTCGGTCATACTCCGGTGGTTCAGTCCCCGGTTTTTGAAAATCAAAAATTAGCCCACTTTGAGTAAATTGCAACGTATAACCATCTTCTAAAGTCGTTAGTAAATTTCTAGCTTCATTGGCAGCATCTTTATCGATTTCTCCATATCGTAAAGCTCGGTCTAAGTAAAATTCCAATATAGTTGCAAACTCACGAATTTTTAGTAGAAAGTCTGGTCTTTCTTTTGGTTCAAAGTGTAAACACAAAACATTTTTAGATTGATTAATTTGTTCTGAAATTTCATCTTTCAATCGATTGAAATTACTAACACTTCCCACTCGTGCATAGCATTTTACCTCAACTAAATTACAAACTATAGTCCGAGTTGTGACATTTAGGTCGAAAAGTGCTAAATCTGTCCTTTGAAGGGTAACTGAGTTACCCAATGCCTCTGCTTGCTGCTTTGCTTTTTGAAATAATTCTATATGGGCATCAAGCGGCAGTATAATTTGGTTTGATAATGCTCCTTGATACTGCAAAAATAGACGAGCTAAAGCTAGTCCTAGTGCCTCTGTCTGCTGGTTAGCAGATGAAATTAGTTTTAATGCTAGTCGTCCAGAAAGTGATCGCAATTGTTCAAGGATAACTCCTGCATGACTTCCTTCAGCTTTGAGTCCATGTTGCTCTAGCACTTGGGACAAAACTGATTCTAGTTCTGATAAAGAGCGCGAAGTAATAACCAACCGATGTCCAACACTAGCAGTAGTATTGGGAACATAGTCAACTAAGTAAGGGGGGCGATCGCTCTGACCACCATGATCGAAAAATTCAATGCCGATATTACGATCAATGGTGAAGACCCAATCACAGACATTATGAATATGGTGCAATAATTCCCGTTGTTCTGCATTTAGACCCAACGCTACCACTGGACGATTTTCAAAAACTGGTATCCCTGTAGCAACAGTAGCAGTTGCGCCGGACATTATTTTCGGTAATTCAGCCAATAAATCAATCAAGCTTTCCGCACCAAGAAGAGGAAGTGCCTTTCCATGACACGGTTGTCGCCGCCAGAAAATACCGCTTTCATCATCTTGGAATTCGATAACAAAGTCTTGAATTAGACCATGTAACGATGCAATTTCTTTTGGTTGGAAGGGTGGTGCTGAACCAATTTCTTTTGCAGGAAATAAATCTATTAATATGCTGATGTGGGCTTGGTACTTATTTTCTGATTCTGGGTTACGAAAATCATTAACGGAATGAACCGCCAAACTTAACTTTGGAAATAAATAACTTCCACTAGATGTAGAAAAAGCATCAACTACTTCTGAAGTTATGTTAGCAGTTGGTGTAAGGAGTTGTTCTATGGCTTCACCAACTCCTGGTGCTTCTGGATCGGGGACAAATAAGCGGATCTCATACCGTAAATCTTGAAATGCTTCCCGCTTTTGCAATAAAATCATGGCATCTGCAAGGATGCTGGCACGACCTGAATTAAAAGCATTAATAGTGAGTGTGCGGATATAAGAATTTTGTACCAAATACCTTTCAATCCGAGAAGCTAAGACTTCAGCATTCACCGCAGCACCAATGGTAGGTTCTGGTAGCCTAAAAGCAGCACAAACTTCTCCTAACAAGCCGCGTGTGTTTTCTTCGGTTGATGGAGCATACAGCGACCAGAAGAAATTAATATTATCAACTGTAATGAAAACTCTGCCATCAGTTAGGGGTAAAGTTGGGGGTACATTTAAAGGTACAAACCCCTGCAAAATACTATCTCGCGCAGAACCCACATATTCTTTTTGTCCATTGGAGGCAGCAGCAACCCAGGATTGTGCAACTTGACTCCATGTAGTTAGCCATAAAGCACGTAGCGGATGGGTTGGCCCCAATAATATGGCTTCCCGTGTTTGTCCTCGGAAGTCTATAACTTCTAAGCGCACAGTATCTACCAAAAGTACTTTTTTCAAATCACTGAAAGATTGCCAGTCTGAACCATTACTTTTTTCTACTTTACGGCACAAGTCAACTAATAGTTCGCTATATGCGGCGGCGTACTCATAACAAGAGTCTTTCAAAGCAACAAAATTAACTGCCTGAGAAATAAGGTTTTTATCTCCTGAAAGAATGGCGGCGAAATAATCAGCACGGGTTGATAAAAAACTTGATGCTAATGCTGATTTTGGAAAATCAAGAATATCTTGTGAGGGAGAACCAACTTGACCCATTTTGACCTGTATTTTCCAACTTACAGGACTTTGTGGAGATGTTAATATTGCCAGTTCTAAATCTTTTAAGCATGGTGCTACAGGGATACGAAATTTGCCATCCCGACCAAATTTAATTTCTAAGGCTTCTTGGGCTGTACTGCGAGTTTTGCTACTTTTTTCACCCCAGACTACATCTTTAAGAGTAACTGCGTTAGGATCGCGATTCTCGGCAATAGTTACAAACTGAAGTTTCAGTTTAGCGTGTTCTAAGCTTGTTTCTTCAGAAAACTTGATTTCTGGTGGTTCTGCATCAATTTCAGCATTAGGAAGTACATAAAATAATTCACTTTCATAAGGCTTTATCTGGGCAAGAGTTGAACTATTATCTGGTTAAGCTAAAGGTATTGGATCATCATTCTCTGTCCAAGGTAAAACCCTAACAAAATGCCAGCCTTCTTCAAATTCAAATTTATCGAGTTTATCTAAAGTAACATTTTTATTTTGGTTTTTTGTTTTCCATACTTTAACTTTTTTAGCACTTCCAACAGTACAACCATCTTGCGTCATAATTTGGATGCTAAAGTGAGCTAGCCCCTCTATTTGTTGAGGGTGAGGGTCTACCTTAAATTCCACTTTAAATTTTTTCTGCTCTTTAGGAACTAATACTTGTTGACCAATGAGGCTTTGTAAATTCTGATTAGTTTCATTATCTTGAACAAATGTTAGCCCAACATCTAGAACTTCTATCGATACTTTATCAGGACTAACTTCTTCCTGAAATTTCCATTTATCAAAAGAAATATCCCAATTTTTTTTGATTTATTACAACTTGCTTAGTCCAGGTACGAGGGTCTTCTAAACCTACTTCTACTAAAAACTCAGTTAATCTATTTTGAACTATTTTGTCTGTTAACTCTAAATCTAAAACTCTGCCTCGAATCGATTTGTCAAAATTTAAGGTAAGTTTTTGCATCGATTTTAAATTCTTGCGAATTTTAAAAGTGGTAGTTGTAGGTTCATCAAACAAATGAAAATCTGGAACCAAGCCCAATTCATATAATGCAGCCCCAAAGGTATCTCCATCTATTCCATTAATTACTGCTGTTTGCAAAAAACGCGCTTGCGTTACTGCATTAGCCCAACGCCATTTTTCTTGGGTTAAATACCTCAAAATTTCTTTAACATAACCTTGTGAAGTGTCGGAACTTGCTGAATGAGTTTTTGAACCAGTTGCTGATAAACATCAGCCAGAGAAATTTCTTCAAATGATGCAACGTTGAAGGAATCTTCTGCATTCGTTTGCAGATTGGATGGTAAAAAAATAAGTAGTGGTGGTCGCAATGAACCATCAGGTAAAGGGTTGCGTAGTTCAATTAACTTGGTAGATGAAATATATAAATTTGCATTGTCAGTATTTTGACCGTTACCATTCAAAATAAAAATCTGTGCTTCTGGGACTTCTCGGCGCAAGCTGCGTGTCAGTACCATCATCAGATGCGAGTCTAAATCTGCGACTCGCATACAATGGCCTTTGCTGCGTGAAGCAAGAATATCTTTCAGGCGCGGCAATAATAATGATTCTAAAGCTTGAGTTAATTCATCATCCTGAAGTTCCTGAAAACCTTGGCTCATCTGTTACCTCCCTGAGTTCTCAGTAGTTATGGTATAACGAGGAGTAACTGTTTGGGTAACATAGGCATCCGAGAGGTCTTGGAAAAATCCAATTTCGCGCAGACGAGTCTTAAAAGCTGTAACATTTTTTCGCAGTGCCTGTTGATCTACAATGCTGGGTTGTCCGAAGCCATCACCAGGGGGTAAGCGGTCAATGTAGAGACCATAGCGATCGCGTAGCAATGTTAGCAGTTCATCAACTCTAATTTCACGGGTCACAAAGCTTGTTCCTTTGGGTTCTAAAACAGCAATTTGTAATAGTACTTCAAGTAATCGACTTCCTAGAGCAAACCAGCGTGGGCTACCTTTAGCACGAGATTGGCGTAGCAAGCCTAAATCACTATTTTTTAGCAACAAAGCATCCAAGCATTTGATAATCGCCTCCCGATGGTAACTGCCTCGAAGAGCTACTATTATTTCTATGTAAGTATCAAATTCTCCCAAATTCATATTTATAATGCGTTGCACTTCTGGAGGAATGGAAGATTCTGCTCCTCCTTGCTGATACCTTTCTATGAGTGGCGTGATTCTTGATTTAAAATAATCCTCTCGCTCTTTATTTTTAGAAGAATGTAAAAGTTGTAAAACTTCTCCAACAGAGAAATAATTGCCAGCAGGTGATAACTTATTTCTTGTTTTTAAATATTCAGCCATTTCATCCAATTTTTTAGTAATGAAATGGGCTTCAATATAACCTGGTATGCGGCGGTAATGAGTATCTGCACTATGACGAGCCAACTCGGTCATATGGGGGTTGGTGGGGTCGCCCATATCAACTACTAGCCCAATACGGTGCGGACAATCACCATGCGGTGAAGATGTTCTGGGTTTTACGGGACAGCGATCGCACGTTGGGTCACTTCCACACCGCTTTACTAACGCTGGTAAAAGTTTCATCAGGCGCAGGTGGTAAAGCCCTAAATGAAATGACAACAGCGTTTTAAGGTAATCCACCAGAACTGAGCGGGGCATATAATTTTTATAGGTCAGCAAACGAAGAATATCATCTGCTAGCAAGTCTGCTTGACCAATACAAAGGGGAGAATATCTTTCAGGTTCTCTGGAACGGTCTTCAGCATCTTTTTTCACCTGATTATCAAAATGTAGAATTGCCTGAGTTTCTACATCAATTCTTTGGTCTGAAAGCAAAATGCGGTCAGTTTGTTGGTCAAGCCCCGCAAAAATAAACTCCTTCAACGCATCCCTTGCAGCTTGACCCAAACCCTTACGGGCGTAATAAATCATCCAATAAATTTGCTCAGATGAACCATAATCTCTAGCGTGTTTAGTATTTCTGTATTTATAAGCATTACCGTGTAGTGGTCGAGGCGATACAACAGCTTGGGTCGCTTTTCCTCGATTAACTAAATCCAATAAATCAGTTTCTAGCCATTTATAAACAATATCCTTATAGTCAGCAAAGCCAACAAATTTATCCTGATTTTCTTCTTCTATAAATTCTTCTAAAAATTTATCTATAGTCAATATAATGCTGGAACTTCTAACTCTACCTGGGTAGCCATCAAATTTCAATCGAGGAAAAAAGTTGAGTAAAGCCCTGTCGATTTCAATATGCTTGTAGTCAACATAAGTTATTTTGCTAAGTGCAAAAGCTTTGTCTTTTTTATCGAGTCCCATTAAATTCCCTCTTGGACTTGTGTCAGCGATAGATTACCAACTTCATCGCGGCTGATATTATAAAAATCTTGTCCGGTTTCTGTGAGCAAAACTTCTCGGTATGGGGCTGAAGCCAATAGATTTTTGAATACCGCTAAACTCCGGTAAAGCCCTTGTTGTTCTTCAACACTGGGACGATAGCCATCATCAAGTCTTTTCAGCATTTCATATACGTCCAAGTTTATACTTAACTCTGCATTATGGCTCATCACAGAATGATACTGAAGGAAGAAGGCTTGTGGCAAAAATTCTATAAAACAAGTAATTCCTCCAGCTTCACGAAGTTGAATGCTAAAACTTGCACTATCAAATACACGGTAACTGCGGATAGTACCATTGTTGACTTGGCGGACTCGTAGGGCTAGTTTATTCCCAAGACGAGATGGGTTTCTCAGACCCTCGCCCCTGTTGATAGCGCGTAAAAGTGGTTGCACTTCCTTGGTTAAGTCTTCCTGTTTTGTTACTAACTTCAAAAAATATTCAAAATGACGGTAGGGTAGCATTTGTTGCCATCCTGAATCACGACGTTCAAAGTATTGCCGCCGTCGTAGCATAGCAATATATTTCTTATATGCTTTTTGACCATTGTCTTCGATTTTACTTCGATAGTCACGAGGTAGTTCCTCAAATGTCCTTTGTAATAAATGGTCATCATTGCGGCTGCGGTCTGAGAAGTTAAACCGCCCCATTTCTTTAGCACCGGGTTCTAAAAAGGCAAAACTGCGGTCAAGGCTGGGATTGCTGGTTTCTCCGAGATCAATTTCTCGCAGCAGGGAAATTAGACGATCGCCTGAACCCCCTATACCTCCCATCCAAGAATTAAAATAAAAGCCATCAAGGATGTGTTGTCGTGCTTCGGGAGTGCTTTGGCGATAAAGTTCGTGAACCTCGTCGCAATCTCTTGTTCCCGCCAGCATGAAGGCTAAAGCAGAACGTAAATCGCGCAAGGTTATGTGTAAGCGTCCCCGCAGGTGGGTGATGGTATATAAGGTTTTGAGCCTTTCAATCACCTTGGGACTTGCTTTCTCATCTATGAAGGTTTGGGCATTGTGGAAGACATAACATCTTTCTTTCAAGTCGCAATTACCGCAAGCTTGCCAAAAGCGCGGTTCAGTCATGCGGCGGATTAATCTCTCAAAAATTGAGTTATTTTCCTCACCTAAGTTGGCGACTACTGACCGAAGATTAAGGTTGATGACTGCAACACCCTCTTCTGGATCTGCACCTTTTATACCATTCTTAACGATTTTAGCGAGTTTGGGAAAGCGCTTTTCATGTTCAGATAAAAAGTCAACTAGGCGGCCTTCATTAATCGCAATTAACCGCGTTTCGTTGGTTTGCCAATTTTTTGTATTTGACCCTTGGAAGGGGGCTAAAAATTCTAACAATACCTCGTTATTAACTTTCTCTCCTTCATCTTGGCTACCATCGTAATTGGTAAAGAAAGTTCGTTCTCCTATTTGGAACTCGGAACCGTTTAGTCCTCGTTGCAATTGAGTGTTTTCTTTCTCAGCTTGCTTTTCTAATTGTTGAATAAAGGCTGTTTTACCATCACCTGCATTACAGGGCAAACGCATCTAAATTACTCTTGATCACAACCAAGGTTAAGAACCAACGAAAAAATCAGCATTTATCGTTTGGTTTAGTTTCCCAAGCTCAAAGTGATCGCTTCAACCTGTGTCAATAAGCAACAATTAATGCGACTATTTGGGAGCTTATTGAAAATACAATCCTTTTGTTGACATGATGCGGCCGCCCTGCACCTGCATTACCGGAAACAATCACCAAGTTAAATTCACCCGCTAAAATTGCAGGTTGTAATGCTTGGTCTAAGAGTGTGGGTACATAAGTTAGTTCGCCTATTTTATCCAATCCCCTTGTTCCAGCATTGGTTTGTTGACTCTGGCTGTACAAGGTAAGTAGATGACTAACAAAGGGATTGAAATTAGGTTTAGAAGTATCTGTTAAGGTCGTTGGAAGGGATTCAGTTGTTAGCGGGGTGGGTTGAGACACCTTTTTTGGATGTTTAATTGCATCCAAAGCTTCAGCAAATTCCTTAGCACAAGAAAATCTATCAACTCTGCGTGGTGCGATCGCCTTCATCAAGAATTGCACTAATTCTTCACTCAAATCCTTACAAGCAGTAAAACTTCGTGGATCGCGGGGTTGCTTGTCTCGCCTTAGCTTGGGGTCTTGGTCGTCGAAGGGATATTTACCTGTAATGCACTCATAGAAAGTGATTCCCAGTGCATAAATGTCGCGGTCAATTTTTTGGGCTTGATCAATTTGGTCTAAATCTAAAGTCAAGTCAAAATCCGGTGGGATATATGCCCTAGTTCCGCCGCCTGTAGTGCTTTCATCTCTTTCTGAGACAGCGACGTTAAAATCTATGATGCGGACTCCCTTGTCTGTCAGTAACAAGTTGGAAGGCTTAATATCTTGATGATAAACACGATTTTCGTGCAGATGTGCTAACCCTGCGGCAGTTTGTAGTGCAATTGTTACTGCATCTTCCAAGGAAAGGGCTTCTGTTTCTAGGAGTTTTTCTACATCTTCTCCATCAATATAATCAAATAAGATATAGGGCGTATCATCTGGGAATTTACTAGCAATAATAACTTTGACAATATAAGGATGTTCGGGAATATATAAGAGTGTTTTGTATTCTTTTACCAAACGCTGGTAAATTGATTGTTTATCGCGGGTGATAAGTTTCATTACTAAATCCCTATCTCCCATCGAATCAAAAACTTTGTAGGCTACCCCAAATCCACCTTGACCCAGACGCTTTTGAATAATAAATTGATTACCAAGAACATAATCTGCTGGTAAATTCCGCAAGTCTATTTCAGCTAAAGATTTAGGGTTTTCCCCCGTATTATACTGAGGTATCACTGATGATTTGGGTGTAATAATATTGTTGAGTTCCACCAGTGTAACTGCTGCACTTATAAAGCGTTCTTCAGGGTCAAAAGCGCAAAGTTTCTGCAACCATTCATCCATACCTGTTGGGAGGTCTGGTTTATAGGCGGATGGTTTCTCTGGAAAAATACCATCGCAGTCAAAAACTTGAAAAATATTCTCAAAAGCTGTTTGTCCCGTTAATAATTCGTAAAACACCAACCCCACGGAGAATAAATCTGAGGCGATACTGGCTTGGGTGGGGTCGCGGTAACATTCAGGTGCTTGGTAGTTATAGTCAAGCTCGTCTACAATATTTTCTGCAATCGTACTGCTGCGGTTTTTTGTCACCCTGGCATAGTCAAAACCAGTCAGCCGCGCATTCCCATCAGGAGTGACTAAAATAGCATCTAGTGTCAGGTTGCGGTGGATAACTTCGTATTTGTGGGCGTGGTCAAGGGCTGAAAGAATATCTTGGATTATGCCAATTTTTTGGTCAAAAGTAAGTGCTAAATTTGGTTTTCTAACGTGCTGGCTGAGGGGTTCTCCGACGATATCTTCTATAACTAAAATGAATTTATCTTCTGCTTCAGTAGTAAAAAATTCTGTTAATTTTAATATGTTTGGATGCCCAGGCATTTGCACCATTGAACGATAAGCATTACTAATCAGATTGCGTTGGCGATCGCGGATGCTATGCTCTTGGTAGGGGTCAACTTCATAAACGCGCAGTCGGGCTATTCCTCCGCGTTTACCGATAAAAATATGCTTGGCGCGATATTCTGTATATTTATCTGGGGTTCCTCCCAGTTCCTCTTCTATTTGCCATTCACGGTAAATAGTAGGCGCAGACTTGGGACGGGCTTTCCCGACGATTGCTTGTTCAATATTGGTGTGAAAAGAACGAATATCCTGTGAACGATGGCTAGGAATATGACCTTTGCCTTTGAAATAAGTTAGGCATTTTTGATTGAGGTAAGTGATATCATCTTCATCAGAACTCCCATGAGCATCGACATGAGAGTTAGGGGCTGTCATTAAAATTGCAGCGTGGACGTGAATTTGCTTGAGGTCTGTTTTGGTGGGATGAGTATCACAAATTAAAGATTTGATAACCTTAGCATTTTGTCTGCACTTTGCTAATGGCGCACCAATATTACCTCGTCCTTCTGGATACCATTTTGAATTATAAATATCAATTAGTCCGGGAATACCTTTAACATCAACAATAAAAATGCTGTGAGGGGCGATGATGGCTAGGTCAATTTCATATTTTTCTTTGCCTTGGGGAATTTCAAAGTTATGGATAATTATGTAAGTATCAGGTAAGTTATCGCGGATAAATTTAATTGCTTGGCGTTCGGAGTCATTGACGGGTTGACCAATAGCGATGACTTTAGCAACCATTAAGCACCTCCCAAAGAAATAGCCTGTTCAACAATTGCAACCGCCTCATCTTCTAAAATATTTGAGAGATGGCGCTTTTCATAAGCATCTACAACAAGTTCGTGAATTTTTTGCTGTATTTCTTGAGCAGGATAAGGGATTGGTAAATTAGGAATAAAGTCAGGGTGAAGGTATTGTAATTTACTACCGAATGCGATAGACCTAAGCATTCTAAATGCTGTTTCTGATCTCATAAAAGCAAAAAGGCAACCTCTAGGCATAATCGCTTCATCTGCTACCACACGCACGAATAATTCTGAGTATGCCATTGATACTGCTGAACCCCAAATAATTTCAGAACGACAGTAAAGTTCACTTTCTCCAAGAGTTCCTGTTGCTGCTATTAAAATAGTTCCTGGTTGAACAAAAACATCATCTCCTAACGCAGATTTAACAACCCACCTTCCTTCAGGTCTTAACCAAAAAAGTTGTCTTTGTCCTATTAATTGACATCCAAATTCAGGGTCAGCATCAATACGTTTATATCTCCCTCCTCGTTGCAAAGTTCCAGGTACACAAATTTCACCAAGCTCTTTATATTTGGTAGATTTAATATTTTCACACAACTTTTTAAATCTTGGATTAAAGTTGGCGGCACGAAGAGAAACATGGGACTCTAGATTATGAGAAAAACCGAGGTCTGTCCCCATCTTATGCCAATCAACAGCCGTAATATCCTTGAGTCCTACTGCGCTGAAAAGCCGATGAGTTGCTTTCTTAATTTGTATTTGGTACTCACTTCTTAATCTTGCTGATTCTTCAATATTTTTATGTGCTTTATCTTCAATATATTTTCCTAGCCTTGGCACTGGTAAATCAGCAATATGTTGAGGTTCAATACTTTGAATAATTGAACCATAAGTTCCTGATATAACAATGGGTACACCAAAGCTACTGCTGAGGTAAGCATATAGATAACCTGGCAAAATCTTATCAGGGTTAGCAATAACCCGCATAAAATGCTGTGAACCAGCCATTCCCATCATCTCGGAACGGGAATAAACCATTCTTCCTATAGTTCCAGAGCAAGTTATCAAAGTCCATCCTTCATCAATTAGTAACTCTGGATGTGAAGCTACTTGTTTTTTAGATAAAAGAGTAAGATTTGATAAATCTGCTGCCAGAATATCTATACTGCCAAGGAAAGGAACACCGTATTCTGGGTCTTCAACATAATTACGAGAGAATCTGGGGCCATTAAAAATCCCTTCCATTCCTCCCTTTGTAACTTCATGTAAAGGTTGTTTCTTCCCTGGTAGCTTTTCAAGTATTACCTTTGCTTCAAAAGCCCCAGAAAGATACGGGTTACAATCCAAACGCCGCCCGTTATTTTCCATCCAAGAGGACATCACAGGAAAGTTTAGCTTAGTAGTTTTCATGCTTGACCCTCCTCAAATGGAAACCATTGCTGCATTTTAATGCACAACATTTCAAATGCTGTATCTGTACATCCTTTGACAGAGACTTTGCTGGTTATATTTTTATAAATAGCTGATGAGCGAGGAGTTCTGGAGAATTTCAAAGCATCTTCAACAGCTTTCTTCGGGTCAGCAGGTTTCAAGGACGAAGCATCCCATAAACCTTTTTGTTCTAACCACTTTCTTAAAGAAATATCTTGCCTAAAACGAAAAGCCTCTTCTACGTTGCGATTATCCTGTAGTATCCAAATCTCTAGTTCTGGGTCAATTACAATCACTGCACAATTCTCTTCATCCCAACCAGTTTCAATAAGATTTTCCATAATATTATTAGAGATTCTTTCTACCCCAGGCGACCCATCCCAAGCATTATCTAACACCACAACAGCATAGCGATGAGTTTTTTGGTAAGGACGAATTAATTCATGGGCGCGGTTATACACACCTGGGTCACTACCCGCTTCAACAATAATGTCCTGTTGTGGGTCGAATGCAAACTGCCGAATTCCCAAACTTCTATGGAACTGCTTTCTTGTCAAAAAACCCGTAAAAGCCGCCTCCATATTTTTATCAGCCAGCAAGAAGATACAATCTCTCATCCCAGTACCCCTGCTGCAAACAGGGAACCAAGGTCAATACTTCCCTGCCAATCTTGTAAACGTGGGTGTTTATTTCCGGGAATTGCCTCTGCACCATTTTCTTTACTACTTCGCATCACAATCACTGATTCTAGTTCAGTATATGCCAACACTACAGGTGAATGTGTAGATACCCAAACTTGGGAGTCATACACCGAACTCAAAGATTGTAATACTACCTCAATTGCTCTGGGGTGAATACCATTTTCTGGTTCTTCCAAAAAAATTAGACTATGCGGTTGAGGCAGATAGGGCAAAATAGTCAGTGCCAAAATATGCAGGGTTCCGTAAGATAATCCTGAAGAAGTAACAACATGATTACCCCAATACGTTAATTTGAGGTAAGCATGATAATCTTCTTCACGTTGAATGGCTTTTATTGCTACAACATTAGGCAAAGCCATTTTGACGTGTTCTACCCAAGACTTAAATAAATCTGGCTGTTCTTGTTGCAAATTCAGCACTAACCAAGGCAGATTATAACCATCTTTACGCAAAGTTTTAGGCTGACCAGGCGGACAAGCTTTCCGCAGCACTGACCAACTTGGTTCATAACGCATTACGCCTTTTTCTAAAAGATTTCTGAACCAAATAGATGCAGAAAACTTATCAATATCATTGGGTAAATTTGCTAAAGCTAATTCTTGAGGTTCCAGTCGCAAGTTAATTTTAGAGCGGCTTCGGTCTTCTTGTTTAAAAATTGTTCTTGAACCGGATTCCCGCACAATAATTGTTTGCCAATAACGAGGGCGTTTACCTCCTATTCCCCAGCCTTCTTTGGGTTCAGAGACCTTCTGCGGAACAATATACAAAAATTCATCAGTTACATGAAGCTCAATCTTATTAAAAATTTGAAACCGAATTTCATACCTAATACTCCAAGGATGTCTATTTTTATGTTCTATAACTGTGGATGGTGCATATTTAAGCAATTTAACAATAATTTCTTCAGGTAAATCAGCTTCTATGGCAAAACCAAAATAATTACCTTTGCCATAATGCAGCAACTCTTGTAAATTTTGCGCTCTCGGACTGCCGCCAATAGAAGGAGATTCCAAAAAAGCTGGTACTAATCCCTGTGATAGAATTTCGCTTAACAATAAAGGAATATCAAGCAGCGTACTTTTACCCGTGCCATTCGCACCAGCCAAAACATGATATTGACCGAGTTTAATATCAAGCCTTTCAAAGCAGCGGTAATTAAAAGCTTCTATTCGAGAAATCATATACCTGGAGTTGGGTATTGTTGACGGAACTCTCGATATTTTTCGGCAATTACAGGCAGGTCATCATCAAGTATCTTTTCTTTTCGTTTTAAAGGACGTTCAATAATACGTTCCCCAATCCGAATTCTTTCTATTTTCTCTTTCACAACCACAATTTCTTCACCATCAGGAGTCCGTTTATAAAGCGTATTTCCTCGACGGTCAAATCCTACCTTCTCTGCCACTGCCATAAATACAGGATAGTCTGTCTTACCTCCCAAATCCTCTGCCCTAATTTCCTCTTTGGTTTTCTTCTTCAGGAATAGTAAACTCGTGAGAATATTTACATTCGCCTCAACAATAAATGCCTCAACTGGAATATCCACACTAGCTAATACCCAAGAATGACGGAGAATCCACCAACGGATATATTCGGTTCCAGGATTGCCCAAAATGCCATCTGGCAAAACAATCCCCATCCTTCCACCTGGTTTTAGCCAGTTCAGACAACGTTCGACAAACAACACCTCCGGCGCAACACTCCCCTGAAGTCTGCCAGTCCTGCGAAAACTACCATCCTCAGTGCGTTCCCAAGCGTAAGCTAATTCAAACTGCTTGAGTGTATTTTGATCCGTAATCGGAATATCAGAACCAAAAGGCGGATTAGTCAACAACACATCAATTGATTCTAGGGGAATTTCCTTTTTAGCTGGTTCTAAACCGTCTAAATGCCCGTTGGGAAAATCCACAGAGTTAATGTGATAAAGATGACCTCTGCCATCTCCTGCCATCACCATATTCATCTGGCAAGCTTTAATTAGAAACGGGTCAAAATCTGCACCAAACACTTGCTTCTCGGCAAACTGGCGCAGACGTTCATTGACAGACAGAAACTCCTCTGTTGTCTCAAATCCTACTTGCACATTCGCATCTTCCCGAAACTTCTTCATCATATGGGCCAGCACTGCCACCAAAAATCCCCCGGTTCCACAAGCTGGGTCTAAAATCCGCTCATTTTCCTGGGGGTCAAGCATTGCCACCGCCAGCTTGATAATACCTCGTGGTGTAAAGTATTGGCCGCGATCGCCACGTAAATTTGCACCAACAATTTCTTGATAAGCACCACCCTTGGCATCTACATCTGTGCGTGTAAAGTCATACTTTGCCAATTCAGAAACCATAAAAGCAAGGGCGCGGTCAGAAAGGGTAATTTCCTCATTTCCCCTGAAAAGATTGCTGTAATTCTTTTTCACATCCTCAAACAACGGTATAAGTCGGTTGCGGATTTCCTTGCGTCCTTCAGTATCAAACTGTTCCTTCGGCCCCGCCCAAAATCGCCGTTGACCGCGAGGCGATTTCTGCTCATCGTGCATTTTGCAGAAAATCAGGTATAAAAACTGCCAAAATGCCGCATCCTTGGGCATTCCTTCATTCCCGTGAATGAAATTATGGCAGCGCCGGAAAGCCACACGCAGCATTTCTGGATCAGCCTTGCGGGTACGCGCACTAGAAACTACTTCCTGTGTGTCCAAAGATTCATCAGCAGGGGGCCAATCTCCTATCGGCTCAAATCGGTCTTCAAACCGCGTTTTTTGCTTTTCTAAGTAAAAGAACTCTAAACGGCGTTGCATAATATAGGGATGAATTGAGGTTATCTACTGTGCAATGTCCAT
>NZ_CAXTTT010000125.1:0-21943 GCF_964247315.1 uncultured Nostoc sp. | reverse complement strand
ATGGTTTACCCACTGCTGTTACTATATTTCACCCAACTGAGAACCGCTATAATTGGATTTTCAATTGCAGAAACATCCTCAGAAGTCAAATTCAACGCTTGATAACGTTGGCTTAGTTGAGAGCGGTTGAAAGCACTGAGCGGATATTCTTTCTGAACAGCTTCTGTAAATTCCTGCTCATACTGCCACAGGTTTGCTTGATGCGTTTCAATCTCCGCATTAATCCGGCTCTCGATCACCCCCACATCTACATCACTCAACCCCAACGTCTGCCACGTTTGCTGCAACTGCTTTTGCGTCACCTCATCTGGATAATGCTGGCGCTGCGTCGCTTTCACAAACGCTTGCTCGTACTGCTGGAGTTTTTGATGATAGCTTTCAATCTGCGTTGTAATTTGTGCTTCAATTGGTGCAACATCTACATCCGTCAGTCCCAAGCGCTGCTGCTGTTGACGTAAATTATTCCGGGTTGCCTCGCTGAGAGGATATTCTCGCTGCGTCGCAGTAAAAAACAGCCGTTGGTAGTCCCGGAGTTTTTGATGATATGCCTCCACCTCAGCCGTAATCTGAGATTCTATCGCGGCAATATCCCTATTCGCCAGCTCTAATTGCTGCTGGGTTTGCCGTAAGCGATCGCGGCTTGCTGCACTCAGGGGAAACTCCTGTCGCAGTACCGTTGTAAATTCTTGCTGATATATTTGCAGGTTTTGCTGATGCGTCTTAAACCGTGTAGTCACTAGTGCCTCAATTGGCATCGTGTCCTCATTCCGCAGCCCCAAAATTTGCTGGAGATTTTGCAGATCGTGGCGTTCACTATCGGTAATTGTCTCGTCTCTCTCCAGTAGTTCAGTAAACACCTGCTGATACTGCTGGAGTTTTTCGCGGAACTCGTTGCGGTAAGGTTCTAATATCTCATCTTCAATCGCTTTCGCCTCAGTTGTCTCCAATCCCAAGCGAGTCCTTTGATAATCTAATGTGCGACGACCAACAAGGGAAATTTCGCCTCGATGAATAAATCGCGCTACCTCCTTACGATATCGCTGTCTAGAATCGCCTGGAGCCACCTTTGCCAGTCGAATTTTAAAGCCTTCTCGAATTGCATAAATTTCCGGCTTCATCGCCGATTGAAGTTCTCGCACCTTCTGACTGGCGTATTCATGGAGTTCATCAATGGAGATAAATTCATCTTGATCGCGATCGGCTTCTCCCGACTTGATACCTTCAACTAAAAAACGAGTGTAAATCGATAAATCTTGCCCTTGTTCCTCAAAGGAATATTGAGTCGAAGTAGAAGAAGTCAATACGGCTCGTCCTTCACCGCCCAACTGCTCCCGGATGTCAATCGTGCCGTCATTTTTGGCAGACATTCCCTCAGCAAACGCGCCACTAAAGCAGCTATCCAGGATTACCACTTGCCGCCGGGAGCGGCTTTCGCTCATGCGATCGTGAATAAAATTGGCAGACACCGACGATGATCGAATCAATTCACCCTGCGGCGTTTTACTGGTGTTGCGAGTTGCCAGATACAGCCTACCGCGATCGTCTTTGATGCCATGTCCTGAAAAGTACAGTAGTAGCAAATCATCCTTATGCCGACCGGAGAACAGCGTTTCAATTGCCATCTCCACAATTTGTCGCTCAGGATTTTTTAGTAGCTTAATATCTGACGTAGCAAATCCGCCCATCTCTGGATGCAGCAGTACTTCGTACACTGCTTCCACATCTCTAACTGCATTGGGCAAAGGGTTCAGCCCTGGCTCATACTCACTGACCCCAATCAGCAACGCTAACTTCGCCATTTAACTCACCTATGCTGCGATCAAATTCTATGCGGCTTTAGTCTTTGGTTGTTTCTTTAATACCAAGTTTTAGAATATCACCTAATATCAATTGGACTAGGTATAAGCTAAATTTTTACAGCAAAATTTAATTAAGGGATGAAAATTTACCTATTTTTATTTATGTAATAAAAATCTCGGATGCTACTGTATCGTTATCCAACCACGACTTAGTATATATTTTTGGCATCTATAATTTTTCCTCTTAGCTGTTATGACCCTGTGCCCTGATTCTACCCTGAGCTTGGTTTCTCCTAGCACTAACGATATTTGCCAACAATTCGCCCCTTTAAAACTGGGAATCATGGCTTCTGGGAATGGCAGCAATTTTGATGTAGTTGCCCAAGCTATCCAAGATGGGAGGCTAAATGCCCAAATTCAAGTTTTAATTTACAATAACCCCTCGGCGAAAGCAGCCGTCAGAGCAGCTAATAGAGGTGTAGAAACTGTCTTATTAAATCACCGCAACTATCAAAGTCGAGAAGAGTTTGACGAAAAGATTGTGCAGACATTGCGGCACTACGATGTAGAATGGGTGATTTTGGCAGGGTGGATGCGATTATTAACGTCAGTTTTCATTGATGCCTTTCCTGAGAGGATTATTAATATCCATCCTAGTTTGTTACCTAGTTTCAAGGGAATCCATGCTGTAGAACAAGCTTTGGCATCTGGGGTAAAAATTACTGGTTGTACAGTACATATAGCTTGCTTAGAAATGGATAGCGGCCCAATATTAATGCAAGCCGCAGTACCAGTACTGCCGGATGATACAGCAGAAACACTCCACGCCAGGATTCAAATTCAGGAACATCGAATTTTACCATTAGCGATCGCTCTAGCAGCTTCGTCAAAAGTTACACTAAGCGTAACGTAAAAATACATATATCAAGTAGGGGCGCACATCTAGCTGTGCGCCTCTACTATTCATCAGAGTTAGCTTCAGCAGTTTGATACGCTTGTAGGAGCCTAGCATGATCGAGAGTAAATCCTACTTGCATTGCTATCTGGGCAAATAAATCAATCTCAGATTGTTGCCAATCACGGGGTTCAGAACACTGATGTGCAATTAACAAGCCAAATAGCTGCTCATCTTTAATAATTGGTGCTACTAAATTTGCTTTCACACCAAAAGATTCGAGTAGTTTAATGTGACAATCAGCCAAACTAGACTCATAAATGTTGTTGATTGCGACAACGCGACCAGACTGGTACTTTTCTACATAGCCTTGAGTGAAACAGGGGTCATGGATTTTAGACCGCAAAACTTTGGGATAACCTGGAACCACTGATTCAGCAATGATAATTCCAAACCAATTAGCGTAAAAACTATAAACTAACACTCGGTCAGTACTCAATGCTTTGCGAACCTCTTCCACAGTGGTTTTGATGACATCTTCTTCGTTAAGTGATTGGCGAATTTTGCGGATAATATCCACCAATAACTGACTTCGCATCCTTTCAGCTTCGATTCGTTGCAGGAGTCTTGCATGGTCGAGAGCAAATCCCACTTGCATCGCTATCTGGGCAAATAAATCAATCTCAGATTGTTGCCAATCACGGGGCTTGGAGCACTGATGTGCAATTAACAAGCCAAATAGCTGCTTATCTTTAATAATGGGGGCTACTAAATTTGCTTTCACAGCAAAGGATTCGAGTAAGCTAATGTGACAATCAGCTAAACCGACTTCATAAATGTTGTTTATGGCGAGAACGCGACCAGACTGATACTGTTCTACATAGCCTTGACCAAAACATGGGTCTCGGATTTCAGCTTGCAAAACTTTTGGGTAGGTGAGAACAACTGATTCGGCAATCACAATTCCAGACCAATCAGCGTTAAAACTATAAACCAGTACTCGGTCAGTACTCAGTACTTTACGAACCTCTTCTACGGTGGTTTTCAGGACATCCTCTTCGTTAAGCGATTGGCGAATGCTGCCGATAGTATCCGCCAGCAACCGACTTTGCACACCTTCAGCATCGATTCGTTGCAGAAGTCTTGCATGGTCGAGAGCAAATCCCACTTGCATCGCTATCTGGGCAAATAAATCAATCTCAGGCTTTTGCCAATCACGGGGTCTGGAGCATTGATGTGCAATTAATAAGCCAAATAGGTGTTCATCTTTGAGAATGGGGGCGACCAAATTTGCTTTGACAGCAAAGGATTCGAGCAGGTTAATGTGACAATCTGTCAAATCGGCTTCATAAATGTTATTTGTGGCTTGAACGCGACCAGACTGATACTTTTCTATATAGCCCTGAGTGAAACAGATGTCTTGAATTTCGGTTCGCAAAACTTTTGGATAACCTGGAACCACTGATTCGGCAATCACAGTTCCAACCCAATTAGCGTTAAAACTATAAACCAGCACTCGATCAGTACTCAGTACTTTGCGAACTTCTTCTACGGTGGTTTTGAGGACATCCTCTTCGTTGAGCGATTGGCGAATGCTGCGGGTAGTTTCTATAAATACCTGAGCTCGATCTGCCTTTGAATCTACCTGTTTTAGAAGCCTAGCGTAGTCAAGAGCAAATCCCACTTGTATGGCTATGTGAGCGAACAAATTAATCTCAGATTGCTGCCAAAAGCGAAGTCTAGAACACTGATGTGCAATCAATAAACCGAATAGCTGCTTGCCTTTAATAATCGGTGCTACCAAATTAGATTTGACAGCAAATTGCTCTAGCAGCTCAATATCACCATCACTGAGATTGGCTTGATAGATATCATCTATAGCACGGATGCAACCATTCTGATATTTTTCTATATATCCTGCCTCAAACCCAGTATTAGAGACTGTAACCCCTAACATTTTCGGTAAGCCAGGTGCTACTGATTCGGCGATAAAGGTTCCATTACTGTTGGAGTTGAAACAAAAGATGGTTACGCGATCGATGCTTAAAGCTTTACGAATTTCTTCTGAGGTAGTTTTGAGAACATCTTCTTCATTGAATGATTCTCGAACCCAGCGGGTAATTTTTATCGATAGCTGGGAGTAATCAGCTTCGGCTTCTTTTTGTTGTAGCAAACCCGAAATCATCTCTGTGAATAAATTTATGTTACTCTCTAACATCACTAATTCATCTTGGCTAGCGATGAAAGATTGAGTAAACTCACTATCTGGACGTAGCTTATTTTTGATAATATTAGAAGTTGCAGCAGCCTTGCGGACTCGATTAATAACTCGATTTGCCACAAAAACAGCGATCGCACCTGCTAAAATTGCTGTCACTCCCATACCAGCTAACAAGAGTGACAATTGTCTTTGTAGAGCAAGTTCAGTTTCTGTTGAACTTTTTGTACTCTCTTGTTTGACTTGTGGAATTTCTGTATTAATTAAATTAGTGCCATAGTTGTAAGTAGCTGTTCCAATTGCAACTACAGGCAGCACACTGATACTTAGTGCCCAAACTATTGCTTTAGTCTTCAAACTCCATTTTTGTTGCCAGAGTCTCTGTTGGCGATTTGGTCTTGCTTGGTTTTGAGAAAAAGACTGACTCATAAATCAAACCTGGATTGCTGCAATTGAGAATCAAGTAAATAACCTCACCACCAAATTCTACACAAACCTTATTAAACAAAGACTAGCTTTCAGGAGTATTTTATGGCACTAGCTTTCTACTTCATGCCCAGATAAGGCTTTTTTGCTCTTTGACCTCAAAAAAGTCGGGTTTGATTAACGAGCTTGTTAACAATCAAATTGCGATCGCTTTGTTTGAATGTCTTATTTTCTCATCAGGTGTTGTAGTTTTCTGACAAGACAGCCAAACAATTGTTATTTTTTAACCAGAGTTTTATAGACTTGTTGCAGTTACGCTTGCCCATAATATCATGTTCGCTTGATTACTTACAGCAGTTTTCAAGTAGATGAGGTACAAAATGCAGGACTCACGTATCAGACAGAAAGAGTTTCTACCTCTTGCCTCAAAACCTGTAACTTTGTACTTCATGCAAAAGAAAACTGCTGTATAAATTCTTCTAACTCCTAACTCCATAGCCTAATCTGCAATCAACTCTACTGCATCTCGTCCATCACAATTTTGTAAGTAAACTTTGACAATTTCTTCTTTAGCTGTAGGCAACTTCTTGCCAATAAAATCTGGGTGAATTGGTAATTCTCGATGGCCTCTGTCTACTAACACAGCTAAACGAATCACCTCTGGCCTACCGTAATCGTTGACTGCGTTCAAAGCAGCGCGAATCGTCCGTCCTTTGAAAATCACATCATCCACGAGTACAACCGTTTTCCCCGTAAGGTCAAAAGGAATTTCGCTTTTCGTTGGAGTCCGCAATCCAATTTTGTCAAGGTCATCTCGATAAAATGTAATGTCCAAAGCACCGACTGAGACTGCTACATCTTCGAGCGTCTCAATCTGACGCGCCAATAATTCGGCTAATAACGCACCTCTGGTATAGATACCAAGAAGCACCAGTTGAGACAAATCACGCGTCCTTTCGACAATTTGAGAGGCAAGGCGAGTCAAGGTACGACGGATTTCTTCAGATGAGAGAATTTCAACTACTTTGGCAGACATAGCAAGTTATAAGTTAGGAGTGATAAGTTAAGAGTTAGGAGTTTTTATTCTTAACTCCTATACAGACGCGAGCAATCGCGTCTCTAACTTTATATTTACAATTACCTATTTGCGAGTATTAAGAATATAGCGATCGCTATCCCTAACCATAGCAAAAAACAATATCGAGTCAGCTGTAAAGCATTCTGAATAGAACTTGCAGTAATGGCATAAATAGCATCTCCTAGTAGTGGTTTGTATTTAGCTACCCCCCGATACCAATTTGTACCTCCCATCTGCACACCTAAAAATGCAGCATAGGCGCACTCACTCCAGCCAGAATTGGGACTAGGATCGTTAATTGCATCCCGACGACAAATTTGCCAAATATGCATCGGTTTACCCGATAGCAGCGCCAGAGTCACGACTGTTAACCGACAAGGTAGCCAAGTCAAACAATCTTCTAACCGCGCACAGAACCATCCTAAATAAGTATAGGGTGCTTCCCGATAGCCGACCATTGAATCAAGGGTACTGCTGGCTTTATATGCTAAAGCCAAGGGAGTTGGCCCCACAACTGGTATAAAGACACCAACAATTGCATAAAAAAGCGGAGCCATCACCCCATCGGTGGCATTTTCTGCAACCGTTTCTAAAATGGCTCGTGAAATTTCTGCTTGTGAGAGGTTTTGCGTATCTCGACCAACGTAATTACTTAAAATCTTCCGAGCCTTCTCCAAATCTCCGACTGTTAAAGGTTGTAAAACAGCCTCTGCTGCTGCTCGCAAACTTCTGCCAGCAAAACAACTAGCCAAAAGAATGCTATCTATTGCAATTCCTAAGAGTGGATGAACCCATCTGGCAATTTGAATAATCAAAAAGCCAACAAGACCGCTACCAATTATTAAGATAATACCTAGTAAAATTCCAGCTAGGCGTTGTGTTAGAGAATTTTGACACAAGTGGAGAAAAAACTTGGTCAGGCGAGAGATTACCCACCCCATAACTTGCACTGGATGGGGCCAATCCCAAGGATCGCCAATTAAATAATCTAAAAATGCCGCAATTATTAAGATATAGATATTATTAGTCATAAGTCATGAGTCAAAGGTTAAAAATCAAGGGTCAATATTTCGACTATTGACTCTTGACTAAACCACAAAACTAGCTTCTTCTCCAAGGGAAGCTTGCCGACTTCGAGCATCGTAATAAAGGTCTGCCAGAGTAATACTGTATAAAGCTTCTTTGAGCTTTTGGTTGAGTCTCTGCCAGAGGCTAAACGTTACCCAATCTTCAGCTTGTGTAGGTGCTGGGGTGTGATGAGGTAAATGGCTAGTTTCGCCAACAGCTTCTAAAATTTGTCCTATAGATATTTGTGCAGGCTCTCTTGCCAATTGATATCCGCCGATGCTACCACGAATTGATTTCACTAAAGACGCACGACGCATTTCTATTAGTAGTTTTTCGAGGTAAGGAGCTGGGATATCTTGGCGTTTAGCGATCGTTCTCACAGATACAGGCCCATATCTTGGCTGTAAACTCAAATCTAGCAACGCCTTTACACTATAGTGTCCTCTGGTAGTTAATTTCATTTTGGCAAGTTTTGTTGTTTGTCCTTTGTCTTCGTTGGCACTGCATCTCCTTAAAAGAAATTCTGATGTCGGCTTCTGACTCTTAGACTTCTTTAGTTTGTGATTTGTAAATAACTAATGACTAATTACCAATGACCAATGACTAAGGATCAGTTTTGCTTATCATTCTGTGACTCAGTTCTCATCCTTAAGAAATAGACAACCTCTTGAGCGTTAGTTTAGAAAACTTAAAACTTATATAGTCTAGCAGTAATTCACAAACTATATATATATATATAGTTATCAGCATTGGCAGCATTTTCTAAAATAGATTGCCTTGGCAATATTGGTAATGGCATAACAATTGTGCATCTGAGTGTAATATACTTGGCTAGGTTGAGATAAAAACTAAAGGATTATGTTCCTATTAGCTCAACCTCAGCTAAAATAAAATCGATTCAAACACTTCAAACATTCATTTTCGACCTAAGTTGATGCCTAAACAGAAAAAAATTGAACCCTTACTCGGTGAAGAACTGCTCAAAAAAGTCAAAGAGCTAGAGAACGAGAGCAAAGAAGACAAAGCCAAGAAGTGCGGCTACTATACCGTTACCAAAAATGGTATAGAGCGCGTCAATATGATGAAGTTCTTAAATGCCCTAATTGATGCTGAAGGCATTCAGTTAGACAGTACACCCAGTGCTAATGGGCGTGGTGGACGCAGTGCTAGCTATAGAATTAGCGTGCAATCGAATGGTAACTTACTTATAGGTTCAGCTTATACAAAACAGATGAATCTTAAACCAGGAGATGAGTTTCTGATCACTTTAGGCAAAAAGCACATTCGTTTGAGACAGGTAGATCCAGAAGATCGCGAAGATGATGAAGCCATAGAAGCCACGGCTTAATAAATGGTCATTAGTCAATTGTCCGTTGTCATTAGTCAAGTGTTCTTTGTGAAAAACAATGACTATAAACAGTCATTAGTCAAGTGTCCTTTGTGAAAAATAATGACTAATGACTAATGACCAATGACCAATGACTAATGACTATATCTGTAGTGGGTAAGACTGGTAATAGTGGCGAAGTGCCTTGCGTGTTACTGCTAAATTACAGGTTAATGCAATTTGCTCTTTTTCTAATAAACCTAAAATGCGATCGGGTTTATCTCGTGCTACCACTGGTAATTGATGTAAACCTCGAAGACTCATCCGGTCTAAAGCCTCAGATAAAAGTTCATCTTGCCATGCATAGAGAATTTCAGTAGTACAAATGTCTATGAGGGTTTGACTGGATAAATTATCTGGAATTTCAGTTAGGGAATTTGGGTATGTTTGCCAAATAGCAAGGGCACGGTTAATATCTTCCAAAGAAAGTATACCAACTAATTGTTCTGCTTGATCAAATACTAAAGCACTACGGACGCGATCGCGGATCATTTCCACAGCTGCATCTAATACTCCCAAGGTTGCAGGTAACTTTTTGGGGAAGGGGTACATGGCATCTTCTACCAAAATTTGCTGCACAATTTCCGCTTGTTCATCTTTCAATTCCGAAAGCCCAATCTGTTGTAGATTAGAGTTAGAGTTAAAAGTTGGTTTAATCCTTTCTACTAACCAAACACTTAAACCGACAGCTGCCATCAACGGTAAAACAATTCGATAGTCGCGGGTTAATTCAAACAGCATCAAAATAGACGTTAACGGCGCTCTCACACTAGCAGCCAGCACTGCTGCCATTCCCACCATTGCGTAAGCTGGGGGAGCCGCCATTTGATCGCAAATTGTCGGGAATGCTACGGCTAACATTTTGGCGTAAGCCGATCCAAAAGAAGCACCTAAAAACATTGCTGGTGCGAACAAACCACCGATGAAACCACTACCCGCACTAATTGCAGTCATTAATAACTTCACCACCAACAACACCACCAATAAGTAGAGTGGAAACTCCACATCTTGAAGCATTGCTTCTACAGTTTCATAACCGACACCCAGAATTTGTGGAAACTGCAAAGCAACAGCGCCAACGATCGCACCGCCAATAATTGGATGAATCGGCTGAGGAATTCGTCCCAAAAAATCAAAACCTGGAACCTTCCCAGCAAAGCAAGCTTTTGCTAAACGAATTGATTGAGTATAAACCAAAGAAACTAGGCTAGCCCCTAAACCCAAACCAAGATAAAGAGGTAATTCCAAAGGACTGCGAACTTGGTAAACAGGTAAATCAAAAGCAGGTTGGGCCCCCAAACCAATTTGGGCAATTAATGCTGCTACCACCGCCGCTAGCAGCACCACACTCACAGCAGAAGTAGCGAAAGATGTCGCTCCCATTACTACCTCTAGGGCAAAAAAGACTCCAGCGATGGGAGCATTAAATCCCGCCGCCAGTCCAGCCGCCGCGCCAGCACCTAACAGCAAACGTTGTCGTTCTTGAGATACATTGAGGATCGCAGAGAACAACATTCCAAAATTTGCGCCAATTTCGACACTCGGCCCCTCTGGCCCCAAAGAAGCACCACTCCCCAAAGAAACAGATGCAGCCAGCATTTTTGTCACTGGTCGTAGTGGTCGCTTAATCTCTGTTCCCTGAGAAGCGGCGATCAGAGATGAAAGTCCAGGGCCAAAGTCTTGAGTGCGCCAGCGCATCAAGCCAACAATTAATCCGCCAAGGGTGGGAACGCAAGCTAAAGTCCAAGCACCCCAGCCGCCAATTTGACCCATTAAATTTTCCAGCATCAGCTGGTGAACCAGCTGAATTAAATAGTGAAAGGTGACTACACCCATACCAGTACCACCGCCAATGAGCATGGCTAAAAACAGCACAACTGTTTCTGGGGATGGTTGAAAACGATTAATTAGGTGAGCTAGATTAGCGGAAGGTGTAGGAAAAGCAGGTTGTTCCGTTACCTTCCTCAGTTGAGTGGGAGGCAAGAGAGTCATTGAAAGATGGGGTAAATGTAAGAAAAAATTTAAATTTTTATCTGTTACTTATCATTGTGAGCCATTATTTAGCAACCGGACAAGTAGACTTTATTTGCTTAACTTACAAGGCTTTAGCTAAAAATGTCATTGTGCAAAATTTTTGTGGGGAGAATGGTTAAATGAGAGAGAATTATTTAAGGGTCAGCGATACCTAAGTTAGGCGTAGCTAGCGGCTAGTGGGGTACGAGCGATCGCCAACGCTATTTTTTCTAGAGACAACAGAGTTTTTTCGGCTGGGTGGAAGAACCCGTAAACATTAACTATGAGTCATACTTACTTAAATCTAGCTATACTCGTGTTGCGACTATTGAGCCATCCTTGGTAGTAATAGAATGTATGTATGATTAATGCCTGATGTTAGATCGTACATTGATCCCAATTCAATATAGCTATTGTTATAGAGCGAGTAAATGGACTAGGCGGACGAGGTAAATGAATATACACACTTTTGATAATCATTATGTTACTTGCCCAATTTGCCAAAGAAATGCCACGCCAAAACCAGTTAAAACGCGCATGGGCTTGTTTTGCTGTCCCTATTGCCAGGAAAGGCTAGTAGTTTGCCAAAGTGGTCATTATGTCCGCGATCCGTTTACTTGGAGACAATTGATGATGTCTTCGTCGCTACGTCGTCAAAGCCGACCTTTAGCGAGGATTATCAGAGATTTTGTTTTACTCAAGCGTCCTATGGTAGCCTTGGCTGTAGGTAGTGCCATTTTCTTTAGTGCGATCGCTTTGACCCAAGAAAAGACAAGCTATGATAGCCAAATTCTTCCCACAACAGAGAAAATTAATGACGCAGGAAACAAATCACAGTAAATCGATTACTTTTGTATAAATCAAATTCTACTTTGATTTTTGTAATATTATATAAATACTCTGATAAAATCGCGTCTTATTGTCCCAAATAGGATGCGGTTTTATATTATGTCCGTTTAAAGACCGATCGCTGATTAGGTAAGTACTCGCTACAAGATGATCGTTACCTTTTGGGTAACGCTCTGATTTTTTCCTAACAAGGGGACAAGGAAATCAAACCAATTCGCAATTCGCAATGACGCTCGCAGACTCGCTAACGCAATTCGCAATTAAATCAAGCCAGACACCTGAGGTGGGGTTTCAACCTGCTTCGTGATATAAGGATTCTTTCGCCCACAAGTGACGAGGTTTCAAACCTTTATTGATATTTCGATCAAAAGGTAAAAGGCAAAAGTGAAAAGAAAAGAATCTGTAAGGATTCAGCACCCACGAGTCATATCAAGTCCGGTTAATCACTTATGATTACCGCATCTGTGCAAAAATCCCAAAAGCCTCTTTCCCCCTGCTCCCAGCAAGAACTGCGGTCTAAATGATAAGTCTTTACCCGGACATGATATCAGGAGTCAGAATTTATAAGGAATCTAGAATAATTAGTATATTTATTCATCAAATGTTCTTGTGATTCTTTAACTATTCTGAATCCTGAATTCTAACTCCTGAATTCTTACAAGAATCTTTTGCCTTTTGATTTTTTATTTTTTAATGTCCAATACTCCATATTTATAGCCGATTAGTATCTTTTGTGACTAATTTCCAACCTTCAGCTTGGTCAATTAGCTTCATCGACTCTAGTTGAAGATTCTTGAAAGCAGATGCATGAAGCAGGAAGTAGGGTTGGCCGTTGTAGTGCCAATAATATTCTAGTTCACCAACAGAAGCAGGAATGATGGTGCGATCGCTATAATAATCCAACGAGGGACGATGGTAGGGAAAAGATGTGTAAATCCTCCTCGTCGCTGGATTTGCTCGTACAATCATGGCGGCGACTGGTTTAACTGGATAGGCTTCAGATAATTCCCAAACCCAGTAGTTAGATTTCATTAACAGCAACAGCGAAATATAACTTCCCCAAAACAAAATCTTCAGAAATTGTCCGTCACCTCGTTCTGCCAAAATAGCTGCTAAGGTCATAGTTAAAGCTACGGCGGCAAAAATCAGTTGTAAGTCTGTTTTTGGTGTTGTACCCGCACTAAAATAAATGCTACCAGCAGAAGCAGCCACAGCAAGTATTGCCAAACCAGCGACCCAAGCACGCGGATAAGATGAGAGTAAAGGCGAATTTTCCGTATCTGATAACTGGATACCAAAGGCTAAAGCTAAACTAGGGTAAATCGGGAATAGATACCAGGGAACTTTGGTAATCATGAAGGAAATTACCAGTAGATAAACCCCACTCCATGCCATTACTAGTTTTGCCCAGCTAAGGTTGCGATTTTCCCAAGTTAAGCGGACAGTTTGTGGTAAGAATAATAACCACGGCCATGTGTATTTGAGAAGTTCAATCACATAGTACCAAGGTGGTTCAGAATTATCTTCTACAACTGAGCCAATTCGGCCTAGTGATGGGTTTGCAATACCAATTTGGGCGAAAGTATAACCATAGTGAATTAGTTGGGCACCATACCAAGCAGCTACGGGTAGAATGCCAATTAAGATTGCTATCCAAAGATAGTAACAAGTGAGCAATCGTGGCGTATCCCAAAATAGAAATACAAGTGCGATTGCACCGAGTAATACGCCTAACAATCCTTGAGTTAAACAAATAAACCCAAAACTAACACCAACACCAAGACAATAACGTAAATCTCGGCGCGATCGCAGCACGCACAACATCATCACCATCAAAAAACTTACCATCGCCCCATCCAACATTGCCAGCCGCCCATGACGCACCACAGGTAGCATTGTTAGATAAATCAAGGCGCTATAAATAGCAGCCCAGCGTTGGCGAAATATCTCTCGAGCAATGCAATACAGTAAAGGTACAGATGTTGCCGTTAAAATTGCTCCAGGTAAGCGCGTTGTCAACTCATTTTCGCCTCCTAGAGAATAAGCCCAAGCTATTAGCAAATGCATCAAAGGCGGCTTGTCATGATATGGTTCGCCTCCTAACGTTGGGTAAAGCCAAGGCATTGAACCTGATGGGGCGTGCCAAATTTCATGAGCAACCTGTGCCACAGTACCTTCATCCCAATCTCGCAACGGCAACCCTCCTAGATTGATGCTAAACAGTAATACTGCTGCCAAAAGCAATACTATTAGCCATACCCAATCAATCCATTTTCCAACCGTGCGATGCTGTTTTTCCAGATGACTCCAAATAAAGCTTCCTTCTTGCATATTCTCTGGTAATCATTTTACTTGCTGGTTTGATTACATAGAGACATCTAGCGAATCTCCAATGTTGCCACCCAGTAACAACGTATGTTTTTAACAATTGCTAGTTTCCAAGATTAACTCAATTTTTTCTAATTAGCGCTATTTTTTGAAAAATTTATATTGGTTATTTAAACAACATTTAGTTCAAAAAATGATAAAAATAATACAAGTAGTCGATAATTTATTACCTGTCAAATAGTCCGTAAATAAACTTATATTTTCTTTTGTATGTGACGCTTGATTTAACTTTTATCTACTTAGTTTTTATTTACCTAATTTCAGAAATTTAGTAAGCGATCGCTACATTAATCAATATCGTGCTGAATATTTTAAGGAACTATATAATATTTTTAATATAATTTTTACGAAAAATATAATTATTTATTGTTTAAAAAATATTTAACAATTAATAATAAAAAATTATCATCGTTGAATAAAATCATCTAAATAAAGAAATTTTGTATTTTAAATTTAATTAAGTAATTGTTTAATTATAATATCTATAACGTACAATATTTTAAGCATTTTTGATAATTAACAATAAACAGCTAAAAAATTATCGGAGACCGTCAATGAATTTACCTGTAGTTGTAGATATTACTCTTGGGCTAGTTTTTATTTACTTGATTTTGAGCTTGCTAGCTTCGGAAATCCAGGAAATAATCGCTACATTATTACAATGGAGAGCTAAACATTTAAGAACTTCGATTGAATTACTTTTATCAGGTGGTAGTGAAAGTGAAAAATCAGATATTCTTAATGCAATCCAGTTGGTACAGAAACTTTACAACGATCCTTTGATTAATACATTAAACCATCAAGCCAAGGGTAAAATAGAAAAGCATTTCCAGGAAATTACTAAAAATCCTGATAAACGAATACTAGAAAAACAAAGTGGCCCTTCCTATCTTCCTTCTGAAACATTTGCAACTACTTTATTAGATACCTTAAAAATTCCCCAGCTAATTACTCATGTTAAACATCCTAGTGAAGAAGCTAAAACCAACTTGCACATGATATTAGCCTCTTATAAAGAACTGAAAAAATGTATAAACGATCCAACGAGTCCAAGTTACACAAAAATTCAAGAAATTTATGGAGAGATTGACCAGAAATTTATAGATTTTGTTAATAATGAGTTACCTGATGAAGTCCCTAATAATTTAATCAAGAGCCTGAGTGTAATTGCTCAACGTAGCAGAATAAAAATTGGCGATCTCACAGAGGAAGCGAATCAATTTAAAAATGAAGTAGAAACATGGTTCGATCGCTCTATGGATCGAGCAAGTGGCGTTTATAAGCGCAATGCCAAAGGAGTTGCTATTTTAATTGGAATATCAGTTGCCTTTTTAACCAATACTGATACATTTCACTTGCTTAAAAGACTATCGGAGGATTCGGTTATCCGCTCTACCATTACTCAAAGTGCAAGTCAACGAATCGATTATATCAATAATGAAGTAGACAGAAGGAATATTGAGAAACTATTAGGAAATGCTTCTATACCAATTGGATGGCAAAATATTAATCAACAGTTTGAGTTATTAGATACGACGAAATATAATAGAGTTTATATCAGAATTTCACAGGTTTTTAAATTAATTTGTGGTTGGATAGTGAGTGGTTTTGCTATTGCTATGGGTGCGCCTTTCTGGTTTGATATCCTCAATAAAGTTATCAATGTGCGGAATGCAGGGCCAAAACCTGTTGCGTATACTAAGGATCAACCGTCTCAAAAATAGCGTTTCAATTAAATCAAAAAATAAAAATAACTTGGAGTTTTAATTCTTTATTCTGAAGAGTAATGTCAATTTGCCTGATAAATTCTCGAAAGTAAAATCTTCGTTCTGTTTCCGACAAATCTAACCAAAATTGTGGTATAGAAACAGCTTGAGCAACAGAACGCAAGTTAACTGGGGGAAGAGTTGCTAGCTTTGCTTCGAGTGCAGAAATTTCTGTGCGGAGTTTGTAAGCCCTTAACTTTGCTGTTTCGGCATCTAAAATTCCAGTTTCAATTAAAGCGGGTAACTGAGCAAGTATTTCTTGCTGACGAGCGATCGCTTGCCCTAAACTATTCTTGAATGCATCCAACTGGGGAAAATTCATTCCTGCTACCGCCAGAGGTAAATCACGGCAAACCTTTTCAATGGTATGTTCCAACACCTCTTGGTAGGAAATAGCCTTACACTTAGGGCTTTGGGGACAGCTAGTAGAACGTAAATAAAGATACTCTTTATCTTGGTTGCGTTGGGTAACACGGGTAACTGTCAAATGTGACTGACACTCAGCACAAACAACCAACCCAGCGAGAGAACGCGGTGCGCTAGCAGTTCGGGATGGTAAACGGCTGTTACGGCGTAAAAGTCGGTCAACTTGCGCTGCTTCTTCCTTAGAAATTATCGGAATATGGGTATTGGAGATAATTTCACCATTTTGGTAAGCTGTATTGCCACGATAAACTGGATTAGTCAGCCAGCGTCTTCCGGTGGTGACAGAGATTTTCTTGCCGTATTTTTTCGCCAAGTAACGCACTGAACCCCGCAGGGAACCATAGAGTAAAAAGTGTTCAAAAAAATCTTTGACTACTGGTGAAGTACTGCGGTCAATGGTATATTTTCCTTGACCTCTGCGATAGCCGTAGGGAACTTTGCCCGGTGGCGGTGCAACCTCAAGACGATTACGGGCATGTCCTTGGCGGATGCGGCGACTACGTTGCTGACGTTGAATTGCGTGTAGCAAATTCAGCAAGTCAGCGCCCAGAGGGTAATTTTCGGAAGTGTAGGGTTGTTCAGTGGCGATTACTGCGATTCCCATGACTTCAAGTTGATTGAGGCGATCGCTAATTTCCTCTATAGTATCTCCCAATTCTTCCAACCGACGAATCAGGAGATAATCTGCTGGTTGAGTTTGGCAATCGGTAAATAATTGTTGTAATTGCGATCGTCCAGAAGAGTCTGGCTTACCCAAATCTTCATAAACCCGATCCACCTCCCATCCCCAATCGCCTCGATCGGGAGAAGATTCTAATAGCGGATCGGTGTAAGAGTAAGCAATTATTTTCAAAGGTTTAGCAGAGCCTCACAAAGAAATGGTATCAGTTATAACTACTAGCTTGACGACAAAATATCAAATGATAAGTAAGTCGGCACAATAAAACCAAACTATGTGAAGAAAAATTAACTAGGCTAAAACTCTCTTCCCTCAAGCCGGAAGAATTCAAACGCTTGTGTGGCGTGCATCCAGAGACTTTTAGCCAGATCGCAGAAGTAGTGTGATGTCTACGACGGGCTGCGCCTACGCGTTCAAAAACAAAGCTTAAAACAGGGCGGCCTGGTAAACTGAGCATGGAAGATCAATTATTAATGACATTAGAATATTGGAGCAAAGCCTGAGACGCTCCGCCTCCGGGGAGTATTGCACCTATTTTCATATTGGTCAATCAAGGTGAGTGAACGAGTCAACAGCATATCGTATTATCCGTAAAATTGAAGATATTCTCGTGACTTCAAGAGCTTTTCTCTTCCAGGGAAGTCGAATTAATTTTTGACAGCGTAAATGTCAGCAATAGTAACCTCTTTAGCTTCTGCCTCCTTCTAGTATTGCCATTATCTCTCTATCGACCAATATCCTTGTTTCTCAATCAAAGCTACACTACCTTCGGAAATTGCCAATATTCTGGGGTAGCAGCACATGATTGATCTGTACACTTTCACCACGCCCAATGGACGCAAAGCCTCCGTCATGTTGGAAGAAGTCGAATTGCCCTACAATGTCCACAAAATTGACATTACTACTCAACAGCAATTTACACCTGAATATGTCGCCATCAATCCCAATAGTAAAATTCCTGCCATTGTTGACCAAGAGACTAAGATTAAAGTTTTTGAATCCGGCGCAATTCTGATTTACTTAGCCGAAAAAACAGGCAAACTCTTACCAACTGACCAAAAAAGCCGTTTTCAAGTCCTAGAGTGGCTGATGTTCCAAATGGGAGGAGTCGGGCCAATGTTTGGACAACTTAACCACTTTAAACGCTTTGCATCCGAAAAAATTCCCTACGCCATCGAACGTTATGAAAAGGAAACTTTACGTATTTATGGTGTCTTAGATAAACAACTGCAAGACAATGAATTTATCTGTGGTGACTATTCTATTGCTGATATTGCTACTTATCCGTGGGTAGCGATTTATGAATCTGTTGGTTTAACACTCGACAACTACCCAAATCTCAAACGCTGGGTGGACATGGTGCAGCAACGTCCGTCTGTGCAACGCGGAATGCAAGTCCCTTAAATGCAGGAGGAGGGATGAGTCAACGATGGGGATGATCCAAACTCCATCCCAGCAACAGTAAAATCATTCGCTCGGAAGTAACCGCAAAGCAATCCCAAGTATTACAGAACTTAAAGATTCATTACACTGCTCAGAAGCGGAAGCTTTAATATTAGTAAATCCAGCTTGGCGCAGCAATCCAGATAACTCTCTACCTACATAAGGATTGTCAGAATTCTGCTGTAGAATCCATTTAAGATAAGCGATCGCTGTTATTAAGCCAGATATCGGGTAATGGTAGCAATGCAACGAGAGTATTAAATTGCAGATGTTACAGATGGCGATATCTCAGAGAAAACTAAATGCAAGACCCCGTGTTGAAGACATTGGCTGTAATTTGTTAGCCGAATGTTCTTGTGTCAAGCGCACTTATAGAAAAGCTGATGGGTGTGGCCGATTAGTCAGCAGACGTCTCTTCTGTTGCCCGAACAGAAGAGACGTTTATTTACCTTGTCATCAACCATATTCTAGTGAGGTCACTGGCATAAAAGTTGACTCCTCAAAACTTTTCAAACATCCTATATCAGCATTTCTCAAATATTTCATGCAACTGGATCTAAAAATAATCCATTCTCTATCAAAAAATAAATCATTGAAGTTGTAAAGAAACAAATTTAAAATATTTTCTAACATGGTTCAAAAATTAGATTAAATAATGTTTAAAAAAGCATATTGTAAAGCATTTGCTTAGAAAGCTATATGATATATGCGCTGTAAAAATAAATAAAAAATAAAAAATGATTGACTTTAGCCTCACTCAAGAACAGCAGATGTTACAGTCACTTGCGCGTGACTTTGCTCAAAATCAGATTGGGCCTATTGTTGAGATAATCGAAAAGTCTAACAATCTAGAGATGGAACCTTGGGATTTCTGTAAACAGGTGTTTTATAAAGGAGCTGAATTGGGATTCACATCCTTAATGGTTCCAAAAAAGCTAGGAGGGGTGGGTGGAAAGTGCATAGACTTGGCTGTAGTGTTAGAAGAAATAGGCGCTGTTGATGTCAGCATTGCTTGTAGTTACTTTAATCTCACCGCAGCAATGTCGCTGTTTGTCAGCAGAGCAGCAACCCAAGAACAGCAAGAACGAATACTATCTTTTGTCAAATCAGGAAAACCACATCTATTCAGCGCCGCAGAGAGTGAACCTAATGTCGCCACCTCCGATATGTTCTGCCCGTTCCCAGATTCCAATATTGGGATGAAGACCTTTGTAGCACGCCAGGACAATGGATACATCCTCAATGGAACAAAATCCTCCTTAGTCACAAACGCTGGAATTGCGGATGCCTATTTTATTATTGCCCGTACAGCAATGGATAAACCATTGCATGAAAGTTTGTCTATCTTTTTTTTATGTTCCAACAGATACACCTGGGATTAAGTTTGGCAAAAAGACACAGATGATTGGTTGGAAAGCCTCGCATCATGCTGAGATTTGCCTGGATAACGTCCTAGTCCCTGCACAAAATCTGATTGGACTTGAAGGAGAAGCAGGAAAACTATTGATGTTGGTTCCAGAAGTGGCTATTGGGCTGGCAGCTTCTTATGTTGGTTTGGCTCGTGCTGCTTATGAGTATGCTTTGAATTATGCCAAGCAAAGAGTTAGTTGGGGTCGTCCGATTATCGAACATCAGGCAGTGGCTTTAAAATTAGCGGATATGATGATTAATACCCAGGCTGCACGACTGGTAGTATGGGATGCAGCCCTTCAAGCAGAAACTTTTCCCCAACTTGCCACCACAGTCAAAGCACCAGCCGCCAAAACTTTTGCAGTGGATGTTGCAATCAAAAACGCACAAACAAACAGCAGTTGAAATTCTTGGAGGCTATGGGGTGACAAGAGAGTGTTTGGCTGGCAAGTTTCTTGCCGATGCAACTATCGGGTATTCCTGCGACTTTACACGAGAAGTTTTGCGCCTGGGAATCGTAAATTTTTTGTAATGGATTGAATAAGCTAATCGCCATTCAAATTGCAATATTAGCTACTGTTTCCCTTGTTTTTTATTTAACGATGCCACTTAGAGTTCCTTCTCCGATTCGGTCTACTGATAACGACAACTCCAAAGCTACAAAAAGATATAGATGGGGTGGGATCAGCAAGCCTGTTATTTGCCGCCACTTAGTTCTCAAGAACTTTGCCTTGTAAAGCTTTTAGAAAAAATCTCACTTTTGGCGTTGGCGAAGGATTTAGAATCACAATTGCAAGATAGAACCAAAACAGCACACAAGTAGACCTAATACGCAATCAGCCCTTCAACAGAGATAGGCGATCGCTAAAAATACTCCCATGCTAGAGGTGACTAATCAAGTGTCTTCCTAAGATGAAATAGCATCATTAGAAGATAAAAGGCAACTCCATCAGTGCAGTAGAAGAAGTAAAAGCAAAGGAGTAAAATATCATGGACGAATGGCACGCTCGTTAACGGCAAACCTATTATTTGTAAAGCTTTTAGGTGTGGGGTTATAGCCTCTTTTGCATTCGCATTAATGCTTAACCTGTACTGCTGCGATAAATTCTTCAATGCAGCTGATTGTTGCTAAAGGAAATACACAATGGCGTTAAATATTAAGGATTTACGGATTCACAGCCCTGCATTTACTTCTTTAGAACATATTCCGAAACAGTATACCAGTGACGGTGAAAACATCTCTCCCCCATTGGAATGGAGTGGACTGCCAGCCGGAACCCAACAACTAGCACTCATCTGCCATGACCCAGATGCACCTCTGCCACAGGGTTTTACTCACTGGCTTGTCTATGGCATTGCGCCAACAATTAACCAGATTGCCGAGGGGAGTGGTAGTAAATTTACTGAAGGCTTGAATAGTACTAATCAACCAGGATATACCGGCCCTGCTCCACCACAGGGGCATGGACCTCACCATTACTATTTTTGGTTGTATGCCTTGGATGCAGAGCTTGACCTCAAGCCAAATATGAACCACGAGCAACTACTGAATGCGATCGCCGATCATGTGATTGAACAGGCGCGGCTGGTTGGAGTGTATGAGTGCTGATATCTGTAGAGTTAGTGTTTATACATCTGCTTTTCTAAATTATAGAAAAAGGAAGGTGCAAGCATGTGCGATCGCCAATGCAGTTTATCATAAGACAGGCAAACGCATTCGTGAACTGCCTATTACGATCAACAAACTGTTATGATA
Source organism: uncultured Nostoc sp. (assembly GCF_964247315.1). Lineage (GTDB taxonomy): Bacteria > Cyanobacteriota > Cyanobacteriia > Cyanobacteriales > Nostocaceae > Nostoc. The sequence continues at coordinate 342 of NZ_CAXTTT010000125.1, read as the reverse complement.
AAACGGGAGCAACGCGATTTTCTGAAGTCGGACAAAAAAAGAGCGATGCCAACTCTTGGAGACGCTACGCGAGGCAACGAAGTTAACCAGTCAAATTTCTAACCCAGAAGTACGGCAGCAGGTGGAGGCGTTCTATAATTCTGTTGATCCGTTGCAAAAAGAAGACATTGCGGCTGCGATTGCTTACGCTCTCACCCAACCTGCTCGTGTTAGCGTCAACGAAATTTTGATTAGTCCCAGCAATCAGGAAATGTAATGAGGCAGGAGGGCGGGGGAGCAGGGGAGCAAGGGGCATGGGAGCAGGGAAAATTAGAGACTCATTAATGAAGCTCAAAGACTCAT
>NZ_CAXTTT010000124.1:0-22178 GCF_964247315.1 uncultured Nostoc sp. | reverse complement strand
GATGGTTTACCCACTGCTGTTACTATATTTCACCCAACTGAGAACCGCTATATTGATTCTTTTATTAACCAAACGTAATTGCTGCGATCGCTTCAAATACTTCACCCAAGATTGCTCTGATAACTGGGAAATGGCATTTGGTGTCAGTGTTGCCGTGAAAATATCTTTGCCACTGCTAACACCACTAACGCCTAAACTTTCCAAAACAGCAGTTGCAGCAGAGTTTAAAATTGGCTCAGTATGGATAAAAACCCCTAAATTCGGTTCTTCTGAATTTTGAACATCATTCAGCGCTGTAGCAAGAGCGGCATCTAATTTCTGATAATTCATCAGCAATTCCTTGGTAAACAGGGCAGGCAATAATTGCCTACCCTAACTTATCAAAGTTATAGGTTTTTATTGCCTACCTTTGTACAGAAATAATATCCATCATTCTCAGTCTAATTAGAGATTTAAAGCGTTAATGACTCCATAACCCCATTTGTCATCAAATGTGCCTGCGGGTTTTCCAGGAATGGCACTATTTTTACGTAGCAAGTCTTTCACAGCAGCCGGATCGAGTTTAGGATCTCGCTGCAACAGCAGGGCTACTAACCCACTAACAAACGGTGTTGCCATACTCGTACCAGCCTGTACCACAAACTTGGAATTAATCATCGATGAGCGGTCAAAATTTGCATCGGCGGAAAGGGTGGAAACAATCATTGCTCCTGGTGCTGCTACATCAGGCTTTTGTCCATCATTGCGTAGAGGCCCTTCACTACTGAATTCCGAAATAGTATCCAATTCTAAGCCCATTTCTCGCACTTGGTTATCAATATCTGTGTATTTAGTTTTAGTCGTATAGGCAGCAACTGTAATTGCACTGCTAGCAGCTCCTGGCGAACCAATTTTTAACGCATCTTTTACACTTTTACCTGTAAAAAACACTGATGAACTGTCATCTAGTGTCCACACATTTAAACATGTGTCAGTTGAAGAAGTGTTGCGGACTCGCAGCTGCCAAACACCTCCCATTACTTGCGAGGGACCAATACCCCGGATTTGCACAAAGAAATTATGGTCGCCGTTGGCTTGGTCTGGTGCTGGTGTCGCTAATTGCACCCGTGCATCTGGTAATTGGTAATCTTGGGCAGCATTACCTTCAGTAATAATTTTTTGGAAGGGAGTAACAAAACCGTTAGGACTCCGCACAGATACTTCCAATTCGCTGTCTTTGGCATACCAAGCGTTCAACCAAACTATACCTACTTGATTCAAAGGAACATTAAAGCGCATACCACGAGTGCGTCCACTGGGTATGATTGCTTGTCCATGAATGTTATCGTTTCCTTCGTTACCGGCAGCACAACAAACAATTCTTCCTGGCCCAGTTTCGGCGTCGATGACTTTGGATAAGGAATCACTACCATCATGGGCATCAGCGTGTCCACCCAAGCTGAGATTTACCACTGCTGGGCGTCCCAACTCTCTAGCAATTCGGAAAATGTAACGCACACCATCAGCAATGTGGGCATCCTGTAAATCTGACCTGACGACAACTAATTCCGCTTCTGGTGCAACACCACTATAACTAGCATCGGCAGCAGCGGCAATTCCCGCAACGTGAGTACCATGACCACCAGTATCCTGAGAAACTGTCAGTTGCGCTCCCGAAAATTCAGCCCCATAGCCGCCCTCTGTGACTCCTGGCCCTGGCAATGTTTGATCCCAAATGTGTAAAATCCGTCCAGCAAAGGCGGGGTGTTTGGGATCGATGCCACTGTCTATAATGCCGATAATTACTCCTTTACCAGTCAATCCGGTTTGATTCTTAAATTCCGGCAGTTTGACTGTTCCCATTGCAGTATCCATCCTCAAATGAAGTTTGCGTGATGGCTTAATCCGCTGAATCACATCTTCTTCAGATAAGACATCTAAACTCTCTATGGGTAAGAAAGCCGTCCGCACACTCCCGGAGTTTTGATTGACTTCAATATTATATTGTGATAGATAACTTAAATCTGCATCAGGGTCGCAGTAGATAAAAACGACGCTCTTAGTGGGCTTGACCGGGCTTTTGTGGGCAATAATACCAAGCGATCGCTTGTGTGTAACTAAAGCTTTATCTCCTTCATTTTGATAGTCTTGATATGCCAAAAGTAGTCCAGGAGAAAGTTTTTCGTGTCTCATTTTTACCTCAAACTTAATTTATTTGCTGTCAACGAAGTAGTGATTTTAGTAGGATAAGTCGCTCTAACATTAATGCAGACTATAGTTATCTATTTCTTTCATAGATAACATCAAATAAGCTTAGGCGGTGGTAAGTTCTTCCTAAGACAATTGCTAATTCATAACTCATATTCTTGAATTACGTATCCCTCATAGTGATTTTCTGTGGTTCCTGAGACATCTTTGATCGGTTGCATCTAAGAATTACCGAAATCTGAAGTAACAGGTAATTTTTATGAAGCTATTAAACTAATCCATTGTCTGTCTAAACAATTACGGACAAACTAAATAAAATAAAATAGGACTTACGCAAACTCTACGATTCTTCTCTGCGAGACGCTGCGCGAAGGCGTTCTTCTCTAACGAGACGCTACACGTTGGCGGAGCCTCTCCAAGAGTTGGCGTTCTTCTCTGCGAGACGCTGCACGATGGCGGTTCGATACAATTAAGCTTTTTAGGACTTTTTGCGTAAGTCCTATAAAATTAAGAATAATTAAGTAATAAATAAATTTTTTAACGAAGAATTCAAGAGCAAAGCCAGACAAACTCCGCCTCTGGTAAAAATGCAATCAGTGACAAGTCTATCTAGTTGACCTGTTAAAAACTAAAATAAATTGTAGTCAAAATAGTTAAGACTGATAACATTTGCGTATAAAACAGCATGAAAAAGGCTAAATCACTAATGAATACTGAGAAAAGACAGATTCTCTATCATAAGTAAGAGCCATAAAGAAGCTAATATTTGCAACGATCGCTTCTGAAGTACAAAAAGTTATTTATGCAAATTCAAACACCAGACTGGGTGAAGCACGCTGTTTTCTACCAAATTTTCCCAGATCGCTTTGCCAGAAGCAAACAGCCGCGCAAACGGTTATTGCAGGAAGCCCGTTGGGAAGATTGGGACTCTATGCCAACCCTCCAAGGCTATAAAGGCGGCGATTTATGGGGCATTATGGAAGGTTTAGACTACATCAAGGATCTAGGGATTAACGCGATTTATTTCACACCCATTTTTCAATCCGCCAGCAATCACCGCTATCATACCCACGATTATTATGAAGTTGACCCGATGCTAGGGGGCAACGAAGCTTTTAAGGAATTGCTCGATGCAGCCCATCAACGGAATATCAAAGTTGTTCTGGATGGGGTGTTTAACCATTCCAGCCGGGGCTTTTTCTTTTTCCACGACGTTTTGGAGAATGGTCCCCATTCACCTTGGGTAAATTGGTTCAAAATAGAAGGTTGGCCCCTTTCACCATATAATGGGGAATTTCCTGCCAACTATGTGGGTTGGGCGGAAAATCGTGCCTTACCAGAATTTAACCACGACAATCCAGAAGTACGAGAATACATTATGGAAATTGCCGAATATTGGATTAAATTCGGCATTGATGGTTGGCGATTGGATGTACCATTTGAAATTAAAACTCCTGGTTTCTGGCAGGAATTTCGCGATCGCGTTAAGGCAGTCAATCCCGAAGCTTACATTGTGGGCGAAGTGTGGGGAGATTCACGTGAGTGGCTAGATGGGACGCAATTTGACGGCGTGATGAATTATCTATTTGCCGGGCCGACAATTGCCTTTGCGGCAGGCGATCGCGTAGTCTTAGAACAAGTCCAAAGCCGCGACTATCAACCCTACCCACCCTTATTTGCCGCCGAGTACGCCACCAAAATTCAAGAAGTACTGCAACTTTACCCTTGGGAAATTCAGCTGACTCAACTCAATTTGCTTGCAAGTCACGATACAGCGCGATTGATGACTATTGCAGGCGGTGATATAGCCAGTATAGAATTGTCAACTCTACTGCTACTCACTTTTCCCGGTGCCCCCAGCATCTACTATGGTGATGAAGTTGGTTTACCTGGTGCAATAGATCCCGACTCACGCCGTGGCTTTCCTTTAGAAAGTAACTGGAATCAAGAAATTTTTAATACTCACCGTCAATTAATTGCCCTGCGCCAAACTTATCCAGCCTTGCGTACAGGTGATTACCAAGTCGTCTTTGCTCAAGGACAACTTTATATCTTTGCACGAACACTAGGGACAGAGGAATTAATAATTGCCATCAATGCTGGCACAAGTTCGGCAACAGCGAATGCAGATGTCGCTACTTTGCGTACTCAACCCAACAAGCTTTTATATGGCACTGCTGAAGTTGAGTGGAATGATCAAGCAGAAACTCAGCAGTTGTTATTGACTGTTCCAGCACGCAGTGGATGCATTCTGGGAGTGGGGAGTAGGGAGTAGAGAGTGGGGGACAAGGGGGATGAAGGGGATAAGGAGAATAACCAATGCCCAATGCCCCAGATCCCATAAATTACTTTCCTGCCACCATTGCAGGCATCAACACCGCATCAATGATATGGATCACGCCATTGTCTGTCAGAATATCTGTTTTTAGGACATTGGCGTTATTTACCTTAAATTTACCCTCGGCAGATTCAATGGCTACAATTGAACCTTCAAGCGTCTCTGCCTCGTTAATCTGTACCAAATCATCAGACCTAACATCCCCACTAGCGATATGATATGCCACAATTTTCTGGAGCTTGGGGATATCTTGTAGTAGCGAGTCTAAAGTCCCCTCTGGTAGATTAGCAAAAGCTTCGTCAGTCGGTGCAAAGAGCGTGAAAGAACCAGGACTTTTCAAAGTTTCGATAAAATTTACAGCTTTAGCAGCCTTTATTAGGGTATTGAAATTACCTGCTGCGATCGCAGTTTCCACAAGGTCAGCCATGAGGGTGCGTTATTTAATACTACAAGTTACTTATAAAGTGACTAAAATATCTTAGCCTCTATCAATAGAGAGGTTGCTGGCGATTTAGTAGACAGCAGCAGACTGATTTAGTACTGTTACACTGGAGAATGACCCTAAGAACCACTGATTATGCTAAAGCGTTCTAAGTTCGAGACAACTCAATCTCAGATTATGCACCGTGCTGAGGATCTGATTAGTGCAGCCTCAAATCGATACCGCATTACGGTTCAGGTGGCAAATCGTGCTAAACGTCGGCGTTACGAAGACTTTGAAAGTAACGAAGATGCAATGATGAAGCCAGTGCTAAGGGCAATAATCGAAATGTCCGATGAATTGACTCAACCAGAAATTATCGGCGAACTATAAAATTGAGTGCTGAGTGCTGAATTCTGAATCAGGCAAATTCATATTTTCACTCAGCAACGCCCAAAATATTGTTCTATGAAAAAGAAAAAATTTCTGTTGAAATCAATCTTATCAAAACTCGCAACTTTGCGCTGGCTCAACCTTAGCTATCTGCTAACACCACTACTGCTTACCTTAATGGTAATGGGTGTAATTATTTTAGGTTCCGGGGCGGATAAATCAATACATAGAAATTTATTTAGTATCCAACCTGCTGATGCTCAGAGAATCACCCCTAGCGATGTTTGGCAGCTAGTTTATCAGCAATTGCCAGATTTTCCACGGGAAAATAAATATATCAGCAAAGAAAATGGCAAAGTTGCCGAAAACAACACCTTAGCAAGTCGCTTAATTAGATATCACATTTATACTAAAGGGCGGGCCCCTATTTATCGCTTAGATTGGAAGCTGACTTTAGCTGATTACCTGGGTGCGAACGAAATTATGTATGATACTACCTATCCAGGAAATGATGCACTACGGGAGAATCCGATAGAAGGCGATCGCAAAGCCATCAAGAGTCTCACCCGCAGCCAACGAAATGCCCTAGTACAAGTCTTAGTGAATATATTTAATCCTACTTCCCAAAATACCCTAGCCCCTAACCCCAATACCGCACCCAGTCCGACTACATCAAATACCCCACAGCCACCGCAACGGGGAGGTGCCGAACTACTTAAATGACCAAACCCAAAGTCAAAAATTTTCCTTTGCGTCCCTCTGCGTTATACCTCTGCGTACCTTTGCGTTTAAAAAACTAAACTATGGAACGCGTTGTCAAAACCGGATCGGGTTGGCGTATTGGCTGGAACCCCGACACACCTGAGTTTAAAGGTTTAGTTGGAACAGATGATTGGGCAATTGAGTTAACCGAAGCCGAGTTAAATGATTTTTGTCGGCTACTAGCACAGCTAGCAGACACCATGAAGCAACTCGCAACTGAATTGATGGAAGAGGAAAAAATTACTTGTGAAGCCGAAAGCGATTTATTATGGATGGAAGTGGAAGGCTATCCTCATGATTACAGTCTGCGCTTCATATTGAATACAGGGCGATGTGTAGAAGGTAAATGGAATGCTTCTGCTGTTCCAGATTTACTACAAGCTAGTGGGATGCTTAAGGTTTTTTAAAATCGCCTCTTGATTATCCTACAGTTTTGCTATATGATAGGAATTCTGACCGGGGCGTAGCGCAGCTTGGTAGCGCGCCACTTTGGGGTAGTGGAGGTCGTGGGTTCGAATCCCGCCGCTCCGATTGATGATAAGCCATACCTGCTAGTCTTTTTAAAAGATTGGCAGGTTTTTTCATAGTTTTTACCTGAAAAAACCTAACCGAACAGTAAATTGGGATATACCCGCACAATCAAATTTTTTCAATGATAAATAATTAGGCGGACTTAATATAAAATCTCTAGCAGATTAGTAGGTAATTGGCATGAGTGAAAGTACAGAAACGATTTTCAGCAAAATCATTAGTCGGGAAATTCCCGCTGATATTGTTTATGAGGATAATTTAGCCCTGGCATTCAAAGATATCCATCCCCAAGCGCCCGTTCACATCCTGATCATTCCCAAAAAAACCATTGCTACACTAGCTGACACTGAATCTGAGGATCATGCTCTGTTGGGGCATCTTTTGTTAACTGCTAAACGTGTTGCAGAAGAAGCTGGACTAAAAAATGGTTATCGAGTTGTGATCAATGCTGGTGATGACGGCGGTCAAACAGTCGATCATTTACATTTGCATATTTTGGGAGGACGACAGTTGAATTGGCCCCCTGGTTGATCGGAGGCAGGAGGTAAAGGGCAGAGTAAAAGGTACAAATTGAGCCAAATTGTGAGCGAAAGTACCCCTGCTCACCTGCTTTCTAGTATCAACGCTCATAGTTGCTTAATTCTGGCAGTGCGTTTTCACTTGACCGTGCGGTAGTGTAAAAATAACTCACTTCCAACCTGACGAGTTTCTATGAGTTGGAGATGAGGAGCAGCATTGGGAACAAAACCTTCTCCCTCCACTGGGCTAGGGGCGTGCTTTCCTCCATAAATGACGGGCCAAATGGTCAACCACCAATCGTCAATTCGCCCTGCCTGAACTAGAGCAGCTGTTAAAGAGCCACCTCCCAAAGCAACGACTTTGTGAATACCCCGCTCTGCCATCAAGGTGTAGGCCCGATCCCAATCTAGGTCTGTATCTCCTAAATCAATTAATTCAGCCAGTTTTTGCAAGGTTGTTGTATCAGAACTACGCTGCAAAGCAGTCCTTGTGGTAAATATCCATCGCTCAATGTCCTGGCTCAAAAAAGGCAAGTCCGGCGATAGGTTAAGGGAACCTGAAACAACACAAGTAATCGGCTGAGGAGACTGACCCCGAACCTCACGCGCTGCTAACAGCTCGGGATCGCGAATTGTAAAGGTTTCCCCCTCAGCCCGAATCGTTCCTGCTCCTACCAGGATTAGATCGGCTAGGGAAGCTTGATACTCCAAGTGTGCTTGATCGACTACATCGGGTTCACGAGGCGCTTTCGGATCTACGGCACTAATTTTTCCATCAACCGTCATCGCAAGAACCACAGTTGTTTGAATAGCTGACATGATTATGTTGTAACGATTCTTTATAATTTTACCTTTTTGAATCCCCTCCATACTTTAGAGTGAATGAGTAGCAAAGTTTACGACAACTTGGTTGAGCGATCGCTAATCAATTACTGATATATTCCAGCACTTTTCCAAATTACAGCGATACACCGTTTCTACCAATATTTCTTTGTCGCTGCTAAATTCAAAACATTTATTTGCTTGTATGCTCTAGCCCAAGATTGAGTCTGAATCAATTTCCCACTGATGTTTGAGCAATTCTTGGGAAGCCGTTTCCCAAATTATCATCTGCTTATAAAGCATAGCTTTGTTCTCTGTAAGAGTACGCAGACTCGCTACCACTGCGCTATCGCAGACTCGTTCTTAAGAGTTGCTATGCTGTTGGCGTACCCTTACAGGGAAGCAAGCTACGCCTAGCGTGTCGCAGACAAGCCTCTCGTACATGAAAGCTTTACGCTACGCCATCCGCCAGTCGTACATAATTTATTCTAAATTCTGACTCTTGACTCCTGAATTCTACTGAAAATCGAGAGAAGTGAAGACTTTATAACGATGCTTGAATTTCATTTGTGCGAAGTGGTCTTCCAATAGGAAAATAGATGAAGCAGTAGTAACCATCAAGCTATATGTTTGAAATTAATGTGTTAAATCATTTCTTCTTAAAAAAGCCTGCTTCAGTATATCATCAACACTCTGAGCATATCAATCTACTTTTGTAAATCTAAAATCTGCTCTAAAAGAAGCTCTAATGGGTGTAAAAGTCATAATAATTCGTAATTGATAATGACGCTTGCGGACTCGCTAACGTAATTTGTGGTTGTAATCGAGTGCTTGCTTTGTACTCTCTTAATTAGGAATTACGAATATAGCAAGTAAGGATAAATAAAATGTCATTTATTATGCAAACTTCTGGAACTCTTACTGGTTTAAATATTTTGGTAGTTGAGGATGATGATGATACTCGCTTTTTTATCACTACTGTCTTGGAAATGGATGGAGCAACAGTTATAGCAGTGATATCAGCAGCAGATGCACGTAATGTATTGTCCGAATTACAACCTGATGTTTTAATTAGTGATATTGGGTTGCCTGGGGAGGATGGCTACACTTTCATCTCCAAATTCCGTGCGCTTAAACCAAATAATTCTGGACGAGTCCCAGCTATTGCTTTAACAGCCTTTGCTGATAGTGAGGCTCGTATCCGTGCCTTGGAAGCTGGTTTTGACACTCATATATCTAAACCAGTCGCTCCAGAAGAACTAGTTGAGATCGTGGCTAATTTAGTTGCTTCTTGTCATTGGTAATTATTCTCATCGGTCTTGATAGTCTTCAGAAGACTTTGGATCTAACTCCCAGCGATCGCCGTCACGATCCTCTAAAATATCGTTGGTATGCAGAAACTCCGAATCAGCCATTTCTAGCCCTACTGCTGCTTCTAAGTCCTCAGTTACATTTTGGTCGGGAGTGGAAGTACTACCACCAACAGCTTCATCCCCAACTGCATCTGCATCTTGCCAATAAGCATCGACATCTCCACCAGTCAGTTTCGGACTAGTTTCTGTATACTCGTCCCTTTCGTCCTGCATAGAGCGTCCGCCAATATTGTATCCTGGCAAGTCTTTCACACCAGTACCGTAGGATTCGGTAATCTCTTGTGGCAAATCATTACTTTTAATTTTATCATTATGGTTTTTTTCTGCCATGATACTAGCCCTTTTCTGCATTCTTACAATAACGTTTTCTTGTAACCAATTTGTCTAACTAGAGGTGTATAGCTGATAAAATAATCTATCCCCTGAGAACGACGCTAAACTAGCGATCGCGCCATAATATTATAGCTATGAATTCATGGTCAAGGAACTTGTAGTTGAAGTTATGAGATAGAAGTTATCCAACCGAAGTTACTCATTAGCGAACTTCTAACTCATAACTATTTTCTGCTAGACAAAAATAGGTAGTTGAAAATATAGTTTGTAAGTTTAGCATTTTCAATTAGGCATTCATGTTTCTAATTACCTAAATGCTAAACAATGGAATACTCAAAAATTATCTGAGTAATGGAGGCAAATAATGAGGATAAGTAGTTCAAAATTGTTTATTCAGTAAAAATTCTGGCTATTTAACTGTCTTCATCGATAAATATTGTTGTAACTAGTTAAAGATTAGAGAAATAAAAACGTAACACCATTTATGACTGAACAGAACAATCACCCAGGTAAGAAAAAAGTTGCTATCCTTATTGAGCAAGCAGTAGAGGATGCAGAATTTACAGTTCCATATAATGGATTCAAACAAGCAGGAATGGAGGTAGTAGTCCTTGGTTCCCGAATGAATGAAAAATACAAGGGTAAACTCGGCAAAGTTAGTAGAGAAGCTGACGGTACCACAACAGAAGCGATCGCAGCTGAATTTGATGCAGTAGTGATTCCTGGCGGTATGGCTCCCGATAAAATACGACGCAACCCCAACACAGTACGTTTCGTACAAGAGGCTATGCAACAAGGAAAATTAGTCGCTGCGGTTTGTCACGGGCCACAAGTTTTGATTGAAGGCGACTTGCTTAAAGGCAAACAAGCCACTGGGTTTAGCGCTATTGCCAAGGATATGACTAACGCTGGCGCAAACTATTCAGATGAGCCGTTGATAGTTGATGGGAATTTAATTACATCTCGCGAACCTGGAGACTTGGCAATTTTCACCACAGCTATTTTGAACCGTTTGGGCTATGGTGGCAAAGATGCGGCATTGCCAAATGAAAAAGACACAACTGCTGAATGGTGGAAACTAGCTGATGCTTGGGGTGGTTCAACTAAGGGTGATATTAGCAAAGGTTTAAATACTGCTCTTACTGGTGAACGTTATTCACTCGAAGCATTTGAGAAGTACTTTGAAAAAGCATCAGATAGCGAAATTAAATCACTTTTTCAAAAAATCATTACTAATAAACAACGCCACATCGAAAAACTGGAAACCTATCTTCAGCATTTGGGTGAAAAACCCTCTTTAGGGTCAAATATTGCCAATCAATATGCCAAGGTAAAAACTGCCTTGACAGGAAGTGATGACATATATCAGTTACGTTCCGCTTTGGGGGATGTGCAAACGGGTATTGGCGATATTGGTAATTTGGCTGCGATGTTCACCGATCCAGTAGCAACTGCTATTTTCAAAGGAATTTACCAGGATTTATCAAAATCCGAACAGCAATTAGTAGAGTTGTATCGGGCGCGGATAACCACTCAGGTTCAGCCTCCTAAGCCGACTACAGGGGCAGCTACATAAATGTAACCAATCGCAGAGGTGCATACTCCGACGATGGAGAAATAACCTATACGTAGCTGATTGTGAGTATTTGCGTCTTGGTTATTTTAGAAGATATCTGGTGAAAAAGAATGTGTAGAGACGTGACAGTGTTGCGTCTCTATAGGAATTCTGGATAACGCATATTTAATTTGTGGAGTTATCTAATGTATGTAATGGAGAAATAAAAAAGTGACTTCGACATCAGGCGATAAATCTACTAATAGTCAAGGTGAAGCTAGTGAAACAGAACGTTGGGCATCTCTCATCGGTGGCGGTGCTATGGTGTTGATGGGTTTAAAACAAGGTTCTTTGCGGGGAGTGCTAACAGCCTTGGCTGGTGGTGGTTTGATTTATCAAGGTGCAACTAAACAAAGCACAATCCAGCAAGCACAGGAAGCAATAGGGATAAATCAACCTATCAAAATTGAAAAGACGGTAACAATTAATAAATCAGCAGAAGAATTGTATCGTTTTTGGCACAACTTTGAGAATTTGCCCACATTCATGAAGCATCTCAAATCTGTAAGGGTGTATAACGAAAAACGTTCTCATTGGATAGCCAATGCACCCTTGGATAATAGTGTAGAATGGGATGCAGAAATTCTTGAAGACCGGGAAAATGAATTTATTTCTTGGGCATCTGTAGAAGGTGCAGATGTTGATAATTCTGGTTTTGTCCGCTTTAAAAAAGCACCAGGCGATCGCGGCACAGAAGTAAAAATTGTCTTGGAGTATAATCCACCAGGTGGTGCATTGGGAGCTACCGTAGCCAAACTTTTCGGTGAAGAACCAGAACAGCAAGTTGGTGATGAATTGCATCGCTTCAAGATGCTAATGGAAGCAGGTGAAATTGCAACCACAGAAGGTCAAACAAGTGGACGCAAGTAGTTACCATGATTAGCACTGAAAAAGGGATTGATAGCGATCGCTTAACCAAGTGCCTGAAAATGGCCAAAAAGTTTGCCAAAGCAGAAGTGAATAAGTTAATGCTGGCGAAGTGTTGAAACAGATGACTGGTGTCTTTAGTCCGATGCTTGTATCAATGCTATTGGTATAAAAGGCCATCACATTTTTCAACAAAAAAAGGATAACTCCATCAAAGTTATTCTTAAACCCGAATGCTGAATAGTCATTCAGTATTTGGAATTGTACACCTAACATAATGTAATTGAGGTTTTTTATGAATCGAGTAATTTCAGGGCTGCGAAATATTCGCATTTCCCAAATCCTTGTAGTTTTCCTTGTAGGATTTATGTTCTTACTGAGTCAGGCTTTTAGCTACACTAACATAGCACTGGCTGATGTTAAAACTCCAGAGGGTACTTATTACCAAGGAGTGCCAAATGGACAGGGTGAAATGAGAAACGATACCCAAATAGAAAATACTCAAAACTCCCAAAACCCCATAAAAAGCGCTGTTGATAATATCCGCGAAAAGTTAAACTTGGATGAAAAACCTCCTGAAGCAACAAAAGAGTTTCTTAAGTCTGCAACAAATAAAGTTGAAGAAACAGTTGAGCCAGTGACTGGAGAGAAAGAAGGTTATTACCATAATTCTTCTAAAAAATAACTGAGAAATAGAATCTGAGCTTCTAACAACTTTTGAGTCTCAGTTTTTGACTAAATAGATTGTCAAAAAAGCTTTAAAAAGTTATTAAGACGCGATAATTATCGCGTCTTAAAATTACGTCCGCCGGCATTACGACAAGTAATTGTGTTTTGTCGCAAAGGTGGTTATGTATCAATTCCAAGTGTATATGGTGGTTTTGTAGATAAACATAACTGCCTGCATCAAAGTTGTACTCAAACCTTAATGAGGAGTGGGAATGAACAAGGGAATAAGTTACAGTTTACAGATTATTATCTATCACCTGTCACCTCTCTTTTAACGCCAATGCTCAATGTCCAAAGTTAAAACTATAAAGAGGCAAAAATATGTCTGATAAAACCGTTAGTAAAGTAGACTCTAGTCATTCCCCTAAAGGCCAACTTGGTCAAAAATATCTTGCATCTGGCAAAAGCATTTCCATGCGTCTGTGGGAAAATGAACAACCGAACGAACCTAAAGAGCCAACAGCACGGGAATATGAAACTGTTGGTTATGTAATCAATGGTCGTGCAGAATTACATATTGAAGGGCAAACGATTTTACTAGAACCTGGGAGTTCTTGGATAGTACCAAAAGGAGCTAGCCACACCTATAAAATTTTAGAAACATTCACTGCTGTTGAAGCAACGAGTCCACCGGCTCAAGTTCACGGGCGAGATGAAAACTGATTTGCAGTTATTTTAAATTTGGTGATCGCTAAAAACTTATAGCCGCTTTCAATGGCATAGAATAAAGCGTTCGTAGGGGAACAATATTCTTGTTCTCCTTTTTACTGTGTTTTCAGCTTACCAATTATTGTAATAATTTTTTGACAGACTTACTTAGTGGTAGCAAGTCTTTGAATTGTGTTTTGATAATTTATAAATGATACTTATGGCATAACTCTTCTGATAGAGAAACATAACAAGATGAAATTGTATTCTATATAACTAATGTCTTTTTAATCAAAATGCTTGTAAAAAAGTATGGTTTTCTATTAGAAGTTTAAGTATAGAGAATTACTCAATATTATTACTCAACAAAAACAGAATGGAGTCAACAAATGAGGTTTGTCCTAAGACGTCGCAAGTTGGGTCAATTGATGGTCGTCAGCACAGTAGCGGCTACGATCGGTAATTTGGTCAAGAAAAGTGTAGCACAAACTCAAGTCAAAAAAGCTACTCCAATGCAGGCAACTTCAACATCTGAAACTGTGAAGGTGAGGCTGCAAGTGAACGGAACAGCACATAGTTTGCAGATTGAACCGCGTGTTACCTTACTTGATGCACTTCGAGAATATATAGGACTAATTGGTACTAAAAAAGGTTGCGATCACGGTCAGTGTGGTGCTTGTACAGTACTGGTTGATGGGCAACGGATCAATTCATGCCTGACATTTGCCGTTATGCACACCGATGCAAAAATCACAACTATTGAAGGGCTGGAGCAAGGAAACAATCTGCACCCGATGCAAGCTGCGTTTGTTGCCCATGATGCGTTTCAATGTGGCTACTGCACGCCAGGACAAATTTGTTCGGCAGTAGGTTTGGTGAACGAAGGACACGCTAAGTCAGATGCCGACATTCGCGAACTAATGAGTGGGAATATCTGCCGTTGCGGTGCTTATCCAAATATCGTAGCTGCTGTCCGCGATGTCTTAGGGGGAAAAAAAGATGCAGCCATTTAATTATAAAAAAGCGGGACAAGCAGAGAATGCGGTGGCGTTGGTTACTCCAGATGCCCAAGCCTCGTACTTAGCTGGTGGTACTAGCCTCATCGATCTGATGAAGTTGGATGTACAAACGCCAAAACAGTTAGTTGACATTAACCCACTACCGTTAACCAAGATAGAAATGCAGGGTAATGGTGTGCGGATTGGAGCAATGGCAAGCAATAGCGATGTTGCTTATCATCCGATAATTCAGGAGCGTTACCCTGTACTGTCAGAGGCGTTGCTGTCTGGAGCATCGCCCCAACTGCGGAATATGGCGACAGTGGGCGGAAATTTGCTGCAACGTACCCGTTGTTACTACTTCCGCGATACTTCGATGCCCTGTAACAAGCGAGTTCCCGGTTCAGGTTGTCCGGCAATTGAGGGCTATAACCGCATCCATGCGATTCTCGGCGGAAGCGATCACTGTATTGCCACCCATCCCTCTGATATGGCGGTGGCAATGATGGCACTCGATGCAGTTGTGCAAACACGTGGGCCGAGAGGAGAGCGCAGTATTCCGCTTGTAGATTTTCATCTCGTACCAGGTGATACACCAGAAAGGGAGACAGTTCTAGAACACGGAGAGTTAATTGTTGCCGTTGACTTGCCTGCTTCAAACCTTGCTAGGCGATCGCATTATTTAAAAGTCCGCGATCGCGCTTCTTATGCCTTTGCGATGGCATCGGTTGCGGCTGCATTAGATGTTCAAAATGGCATCATTCGCGTCGCACGCATTGCCTTGGGTGGCGTAGGAACAAAGCCCTGGCGTGCCTTTGAAGCTGAAAAAGCTTTGTTGAACAAGCCAGCAAATCAGGCAACATTTCAAGCAGCAGCGTCCGCAGCTGTCGCTAAGGCTAAACCTCAAAAATACAACGGGTTTAAGGTCGAACTCGCTAAACGCACAATTGTTAAAGCGCTCTTGACGGTAGGAGGGATAGTATGAATACAGGGGATACAAATACAGTTCTTGGCAAACCGCTCAATCGAGTCGATGGACACCTGAAGGTGACGGGTGGCGCACGCTATGCGGCAGAGTTTCCGGTAGCAAAAATGACTTATGGCGTGACGATTCAAAGCACGATCGCCAAAGGTAAGATTGCCAAAATCGATACAAAGGCGGCGGAACAAGTACCGGGTGTATTAGCAGTAATTACGCACCTTAACGCACCCAAAGCTTCTGGAGAAAAGGGTGGCGGTCGCAAGCTGCAAGTGTTACAAGATAACGTTGTGCTGTATAGCGGTCAGCACATTGGTGTTGTCGTTGCCGATACCTTTGAACGAGCCATGTACGCTGCCTCGCTGGTGCAAGTTCGCTATGACGAAGAAAAACCGACGATCAATATGCGGGACAATCTCGCTAAAGCATACTTGCCTAAAGGTAAAATCCCCAAAGACGAGCCGCCTGATTTAGCGCACGGTAATGTCAACCAGGGATTAGCGGCGGCGGCTGTCCGCGTCGAGCAAACCTATACTACACCGATCGAAAATCACAATCCAATGGAGCCTCATGCCACAACAGCAGTTTGGCAAGGCGATCAACTGCTGCTGTATGATGCAACTCAGGGAATCTTTTCGGCTCAACAAAAAGTGGCAGGGGTATTGGGGATTGAGCCAGAGAAAGTCCGGGTGATGTCTTACTTTGTCGGCGGTGGCTTCGGTTGCAAAGGGTCGGCTTGGTCGCATGTGCCTCTAGCGGCGATGGCAGCACGGCAGGTTAAGCGTCCAGTGAAACTGGTACTGGGACGGATACAGATGTATGGGCCTGTAGGCTTTCGACCAGAGACAATTCAACAGGTTTCTCTAGGTGCAACCCGCGACGGAAAATTGACCGCTCTGCGACACGCTGGCATTTCCCAGACTTCAACTTTCGATGAATTTATCGAACCAGTTGGTAAAAGCGCCCGGATGATTTATGCTTGCCCGAATATTGAAACCAGCCACCATCTGGTGCAGCTCGATGAAGGTACACCAACCTTTATGCGTGCGCCTGGAGAAGCTTCTGGGTCGTTCGCCTTAGAATCGGCAATGGACGAACTGGCTTATGCGCTGAATATCGATCCGGTGGAGCTGCGTCTGCGTAACCATGCTGATGTCGATCCTAGTAAAGGACTGCCTTGGTCGAGCAAGTCACTCATACAGTGCTACAGATTAGGAGCAGAAAAGTTTGGTTGGCAAAAGCGCAATCCTAAGCCCCGTTCGATGCGAGACGGCAATTATTTGATTGGTTGGGGTATGGCGACAGCGACTTATCCTACCAACCGTTCCCCAGCATCAGCGATCGCTCGAATTATGGCAGACGGTACAGCCGTTGTGCAGAGCGGTTCCCAAGATATTGGCACGGGAACTTATACTGTCATGACTCAAGTTGCAGCTGAGGCACTCGGTCTACCAGTTGACAAAGTTCGCTTTGAACTGGGCGATACTAAGATGCCAGAAACTCCCGTTTCCGGTGGTTCACAAACTGCCGCCAGTGTCAGCTCGTCCGTGCATTTAGCGGGAAATCAAGCTCGTAGTCAGCTTTTGCAACTAGCACTTGCCGATCAAAAATCGCCGCTTTATAGTTCAAATGCTGAGGATGTGATTGCCGAAAATGGCAGCTTTTTCTTAAAAAATAAATCGTCTGCAACCGAAACATATCAGGCAATCTTGGCACGGCATGGAATGAAAATGATCGAAGCGCGTGCAGATGCCAAGCTCGGAGAAGAACAAAAGAAGTTCTCAATGCACGCATTTGGAGCGCAGTTTGCCGAAGTGCGCGTTGAACCTGATTTGGGTGAAGTGCGAATATCGCGCTGGGTGGGAACTTTTGGCGTTGGACGCATCCTCAATGCTAAAACAGCCAACAGTCAACTGATCGGTGGGATTATCTATGGTATTGGTATGGCATTAATGGAACACACGGTCATAGACCCGAATCTAGGACGCGTTGTCAACCATGACTTAGCTGAATATCACGTGCCAGTCAACGCAGACGTTCCTGATATTCAGGTGTTGTTTGTTGATGAACACGATCCACATATCAACCCGCTTGGTGTCAAAGGAATTGGGGAAATTGGGATTACCGGCACTGCCGCAGCGATCGCCAATGCTGTCTATCATGCCACAGGTAAGCGCGTCCGCGATTTGCCAATTACATTAGACAAGCTGCTGTAGATATTGCGATCGCCCGTTTTTAAACACCAGCGTTCATTTCTTGGAACATTGTGCCAGGGTTCCCATTTTCGGCGGCGAAGCGTATAGGCTTGCAGCGCTCCACCACAACCTCTTCTATTGTTGGCTGGTTGGAGAGTATAGACATGACCTCGGTGATGAACTCGCCGAGGGGCATGGCACGGGGATCATTCGCTTGGTTCTCGCCCATGAGATGGGTCTGAACGTAGGGGGGAATGATCTCGATCACCTCCGTTGTCGTGCCTTTGAGCTGCTGGCGCAGCGATACCGAGTAGGAATGGATCGCGGCCTTGGTCGCGCAGTAGGTTGGCGTGTTTGCAAGCGGTACGAAGGCTAGCCCGGACGAAACTGTCAAGACGGCCGCGTGCGGCTGACTTTGCAGCAGTGGCAGGAGGGCCGCCGTGAGGCGAATGGGACCAAGGAGGTTGGTCGTCACGATCTCCTCGGCATCATCCAGGTAATCAGGCGGTGATTTGAGATTTTCCGCTTTCATAATCCCGGCATTGTTGATCAGAACATTCAGCCCTGGGTAGTCTTGAGCCACTTGCTTACCAAACGAATGTATGCCATCTCGGTCATTTATATCAAGCAGAATCGATTTCATACCGGGATTGGCAGCCGTCACCTCATCCAAAACCTGTTGTCGCCGATCGGCAATGACAACCTGGTTTCCTTTCTTGTGGAAGGCCTCAGCGATCCCGCGACCAATACCTGAGCTGCCGCCAGTGATCAGAATTGTGTTTCCTGTAATCTTCATGATAGTCCTCTAACTTTCTTGTCCGAGCAGATAATAATAAATTGTCAGATTTGGATACTATTATCTGTCGCTTCAAATCGTTCTGTTCTCACCCTAATGCTGGTCATACTATTCGGTAAACTGAATATCAAATAAGCAAAATTCGATTTATGAATTTAGCGGAGTTTGACCTCAAGGCACTCTTAGTCTTCGATGCTGTGATGACTGAGCGCAGCACTACCAAGGCAGGCTATAGGTTAGCCATGTCACAGCCTGCAGTCAGCAGCGCTCTGAATCGACTCCGTTATGCACTTAAAGATGAATTGTTTATTCGCGGGGCTGACGGAATGCGCCCAACTCTTTGCGCTTTAGAACTTGCTGCCCCGATTCGTCAAGCCTTGACTCAGTTGAGTGAAGCACTCCAACCCGTTGAATTTATTCCCGCGAATGCATCACGAACCTTTACGTTTGCCATGACAGATCATGCTGCCTCGCTCATTCTTCCTACCCTTGCAGAACGTTTAGAAAAGGTAGCACCTAACATCGATATTCGGGTCAAACCCAATATCAATATCAACGCACCCGAGTTATTAGATTCTGGAGAAATTGATTTTGCGATTGGGTTTTTTCCCAATCCACCAGAGCGATTACAAGTAACTGCTCTGATCAAATATGAGTTTGTCTGCGCTATGCGACGCAAGCATCCTCTAGCAGGAAAGCCTCTTGAGCTACATAGCTATTTAAGTGCAAAGCATCTTTTAGTAAGCTTATCTGGGAAATCAACAGGATTTGTCGATGTGCTTTTAGAGAGTCAGGGGTTACGCAGGCGGATTGCAATGACGGTGAATCAATTTAGTGTCGTGCCAGCAATTCTTAGACAGAGTAATCTTATAGTCACTGTAGTTTGTCAAGTAATTACACTGTCTCCCTATGCCAAAGATTTAGTTGTGCAACCAGTACCACTTGCAATTGAACCAATTGCGCTTTCGCTGCTTTGGCACGGACGTTTAAGCCAGCATCCAGCCAATACATGGATGCGCTCCACAATCTTTGATATTTGTGCTGAAATATCGAATGGTTTTCAAGATAGGATACAGCAACGATGAAAGCTGAATCACACGATTGGCGATCGCTACATTACCAGTATGAGCAAGAAGTTCATACGCAGCAATAACATCCTCTAGTTTCTTTTGCCAATCAGTAGAAGTCTCAGGGTTGATGACCACTAAATGTAGAATTTGGTACTGTTAGCTCGGAATCACTGTAGTTACGTTTGTGACCGAGATGAGTAGTCGATCAGCCCGCTCCTACGCTTTCTTGTCGATTGCAGCAGCAATCGTCACTATTGCTCTAAAGTTTGGCGCTTACCTGCTAACCGGGTCAGTAGGTTTGCTTTCAGATGCTATTGAATCAATTGTAAATCTTGTAGCAGCATTGGTTGCTCTATGGGCATTGACCTATGCTGATAAACCAGCCGATGCCGAACACGCCTTTGGGCATTCTAAAGCTGAATACTTCTCCAGTGGTGCAGAAGGTGCGTTGATTATAGTGGCAGCGATTAGCATTGCTATTGAAGCTTGGGGACGCTTGTTGCATCCAGAACCGTTAACACAGCTGGGATGGGGGTTGGCACTCTCCCTATTTGCAACCGCAATCAACGGCGTTGTTGCCTTTATCTTGCTACGGCAGGGCGACGGTTGCGTTCCATTACACTCAGGGCTGATGCTCACCACCTGTTTACCGATGTGGTGACTTCGGGTGGTGTGGTAGTTGGAATCTTCCTCGTTAAGGTAACAGGCACTCTTGTACTCGATCCAATTGTCGCCCTGATAGTAGCAGCAAATATTACTTGGACAGGATTTCGTTTGCTGCGGGAAACCAGTAGCGCCTTACTGGATGCAGCTTTGCCTAAAAAAGAAATTGACGCAATCAAGAGTATCCTTAACGAGTACAAACATCAAGACATCCAGTTTCATGCCTTGCGAACCCGCACTGCTGGAACGCGCCGCTTTGTTTCCTTTCATGTTCTTGTGCCTGGATGTTGGACAGTGCAACAAGGGCATGATTTATGCGAGGCAATTGAGCTTGCTATTCTTCGGGTGCTGCCTTCAACCCACGTTACAACTCACCTGGAACCTGTAGAAGATCCAGTTTCTTGGGAAGATATGGAGTTGGAGCGTCCGAGCAATCAGCAAATGCAAGATATTACATAAAAGATTAATTGCTGCCGTTGAACTTTAAGGAATCGCACGATCGCGTTCGCGAAGCGTCCGCTCTGCAAAAGCGCTGCTGCCTTCGGCAGTTCGCATCTCTCATCAACTACGGTCAGCGATGGATCGCCTGTCGATTTTAGCTCGAGATTATTTACCGCAAATGAAACGAACACGGCTGCTGTTCCTGAACCGAACACAATTGCAGGTCTAGCGCTTGCAGGTGTCGCTTGTGCCTACATGCGTCGGCGCAAACAGCAAACCCCATAAACAGTGAAACGGAATAAGAATTGTGAATGCATCGACTTGTATTGTGAATGCATTGACTTGCATTGCGAATGCATTGACTTGTATTGTGAATGCATTGACTTGCATTGTGAATGCATTGGCTTGCATTGTGAATGCATTGGCTTGCATTGTGAATGCATTGACTTGCATTCACAGTTAAATCAGTTTTAAACCACCAAGAGCATTAAAATTTCTAACACTCCAAAGCTGAAGTGTGACTAGTGGGAATACAATCACAAAATTATACAGTTTGTTTGTAGAGACTGCACTGGAAAATTGCGGAGGTTAAAGTAATGGATGGGCGCGATCGCTACTTACGAATCGCTCTGGTTCTGATTGGAATAGCTTTTCTACTTATCTATCCACTAACTCAGGTTTGGGCATCAGGCTGGTTATGGCAACCAGGTCAACACGAATACGAACAGATGATCATTGGTGTTTATGCGACGCTTGGTGTCTTTTTACTGTTAGCTTCAAGGCAACCAGAAGCTCACCTCAGTTTAATCTGGTTTACCGTCATATCAAGTGTAGTCCACGGGTTAATCATGGCGGTACATGCAGTAATTGACCCTGTTGAACAGGGACACCTGTTTGGTGATGTTCCAGCATTGTTCTTGGTAGCAATTGTTCTTGGCTTTTTAGCGCCCCGCAAGGTAGTGTCAAGTACATGAACGGGCTACGCCTACGCTCTTTTATTTACTGTACTTTGGATATGAGGGGGCATAAGAAGTGAACCGCAAAGGGCGCAAAGGAAGATAGAAGAGGGAGCGTTAGCGTTAGCGCAGCGTTCCGCAGGAAAGCTTACCGTTCGCGTAGCGTTCCGAAGGAAAGGTATCGCTATTTGAAGTTACAATTGATGAGCGATCGCTCCTAAACTTTAAACTACAACGATT
This sequence comes from uncultured Nostoc sp., assembly GCF_964247315.1. Lineage (GTDB taxonomy): Bacteria > Cyanobacteriota > Cyanobacteriia > Cyanobacteriales > Nostocaceae > Nostoc. The sequence goes on along the minus strand of NZ_CAXTTT010000124.1, from coordinate 303 downwards.
TTGTGAGAAAGGGTGCGACGCCGAATAGACCGTCGTAGACATCGCGTAGCGTGCTGGAGGCGATCGCTAGCGATATATTTCTCTTAAAAAGATTGCATAATTTCCCCTTATTGTCATTGTATTGGGATGACCTACACCTAAAGTCTGCTCACAAATCGCCAAAGCTTGCTCAAACAAGGGTTTGGCTTCGTTGTAGCGTCCTGTAAATTTGTAGAGTAATGCCAGATTATTTAGACTATTGGCGACATGATGATGGTTGTCTCCCTGTAAGCGTTTTCTCAAATCTAAAGCTTGCAGATACAG
>NZ_CAXTTT010000123.1:12271-22219 GCF_964247315.1 uncultured Nostoc sp. | reverse complement strand
GTTCTTGGGGTTTAGTAAGTAATCAAGCGGACATGATATGATTGGCGGTAAAATACAATCGAGTCTTGTGACCCGATTGTATTTAGCGTTTATTTTTTTTCATTCAGATTTTTGAGTAGTTGGCTCTTTGATCTGAACCGAGACAGGACAATATAACCTGGGAAATTCAAATCATTAAATCGACTTGATAATTACAAATCAGAGAGTGGCACTTGGAGCGAGAAAAGGCCAATGGTGCTTAGAGGTTTAGCAGCAACTACAGTATCTCCTTGCAGAGTAAAACTTACTGTGTCTGTTGCACCCAGTTGCTGTGATAATGCTGGTTTAAATTGGGTTATTGAAGAATTATATAAAATATATTCTCCATTATAATTACCGCTTTGTCCAGGTTGTAAAACTTGCTGTTGTGGCACTACGTTCTGTCCAAAATTATAAAAACCTCTCGTACTACCTGAATTGTTGGTAACTGTAAAACCTCCCATAATTTCAGAGGCTTCATCGTAGCTTAATTCAGATAATAAATTGTCATCCTGGTTATCAAAACTGATAGAAAAAGAATCTTTTCCTGCTTTAGAAGTTGTTTGTAGCACGATGCAAATCTCCTAAGAATACTTCAATGTTAATTAGATGATGCAGAGATAATTAGGTAACTTTTAAGAAGTTGCATATTTGTGGGATAAATTTGCGGCTGTAACTATCGAAATTTTGTTCTGTATTTGACGAACTTATTCAATGATTCCGCTATTCCCCAAAGAAAGCATCTTTTTAAATGAACTTCTCTGCATATCACTCTCTACGATGACTTTTAGTCTTTATGCACTTGGATCGGAAAAATTTTGAAAAATCTGTAAAATACTTACGCAGCAAGGAATTAACTTTTGGCTGTATGGCTGTATTATAATTGAAATCAGCTATCGGCAAGTATTTCATGCAACCCCGACAGGCCATTGTTGAAATCTTTTCTACCTTTGTGCAATTTGATGTAGACCAATTTAGTGGTTGGGCAACAGATGCCAAACTGCGACGCAGTATGAAAGTTTGCCTGGAGTCGTCAACTGAGAAATCAGATACCTTTTGGGCACTTTACTGGTATAGAGTTTGGCAGACTGAATCTAGTGCTGTGGCACAGGCACATATTTCTGCTTATTTACAAGAGGTGTGCTATTGGACTGCCAGAAAAATCACCCTCAACTTTCCCACGCAGTCGTCTGTAGCAGATTGTTTTCAGATGGCGATCGCTCATCTTAACAAAATACTCAAAACTTTCAACCCTCAATACAGTTCACATTTAAAAGCTTACGCACAATTAACTTTTGAATCGATTATCAAAGATGCACTGCGCTTACACCGGGAAGCAGACATTTGCTCAGACTGGGCATTATTGCACAAACTCAGCCGCAAACGACTAGTGCAATCATTACAAAATGCCGGATTTAACGCTCAAAACATCGAGAGTTATGTTTTAGCCTGGGAATGCTTTAAGGAACTCTACACAGGTGACAATACAAAAATTCGTCAGCTGGCCAAACCAGATGCTTGGACTTGGGAAGCTATTAGTAATCTTTATAATGCAGAACGTTTAAGCCGATTGAGTTCATCCACTGCCGCAGTCAATCAGCAAACCATAGAAACCTGGGTATTATCTGCTGCTAAAGCTGCCCGTACTTTCCTCTATCCTAAGTTTGTTTCCGCAGACGCTCCCCTCAAACAAGAAGAAGATGGTAATTTATTAGATATACTGCCTGTAAATTTGCAAACATCTTTACTAACGGAAATTATTGAGCAGGAAGAAGCTGCGAATATGCGATCGCAGCAAGCTCAGTTAAACCAAGTTTTGTCCCAAGCGATCGCTGCACTCGATGCTGAGTCTCAAAAAGTACTACAAGCTTATTACGTTCAACAACTGACTCAACAAGAAATTGCTGCACAGTTAAAAATTAAGCAATATACTGTTTCCCGTCGCCTTAGCAGCATTAAAAAATCATTGCTCCTGACTCTCATGCAATGGAGTCAAAACACCTTGCATATTTCCCTTAAATCCGACGTAGTAGATGCCATAAACACAAGTTTAGAGGAATGGCTCAAAGTCCAATATAGCCATACCCAGATTCAATGAGCAGACAAGAAATAATTTTGTCTCTCCCCTCTCCCTAATATGGTCTTTATATGGAGCCATTCTCAAATTATTTATGTTGAACCTACCTCCCCCATTCACCATTGACTCACAGCATTTATACTTGGAAATTACCCAATCTCCAGAGGAGCAAGAACAACCATACTCAACAGCTGGTGCTTGTCAACGTGGGTGGATAAATCAAAAATGCTTGCAAACTTTTTTACCTTGGTTCAAGGAGGAAATTGCTCCCACCGCCAGGGTTTACCCTAACAGTGCGGCATTGCCGAGTTTTTGGGAAGTAGTCAATGGCACAGCTATTACTTTTGATCGCGATCGCCTTGTCTTAATTCCCACCCTGGCGATAGATGACGATGAGTTACGCGTACCGCAGGAATGGGTAGATATTCCAGAATGGGTTGCTGACTATTACATAGCAGTACAAGTCAACCCCGATGATGGCTGGATAAAGATTTTTGGCTATACAACCCATCAAAGTCTGAAAACAAAAGGGGTTTATGATGCTGGCGATCGCACTTACAGTTTAGAAAGTGAAGATTTAATTCCAGATATTAATGTGCTGTGGGTTACACGCCAACTCAATCGGTCAGAAGCCTTACGTGCCGAGATTGCACCTTTAGATTCTATTACCAAAATCCAGGCAGAAAACCTTTTAGAAAGATTGGGCGATCGCAATGTGAAATTCCCACGTTTAGCAGTTCCATTTTCACTCTGGAGTGCGCTCTTGGCACATAGCGGTTGGCGAAAAAAGTTATATGAACTGCGTCAGGGTTTACTCATACAGTCGTCAATTCCGCAATGGTTACAGACAGGAGTAGCTAATTTAGCTCAACAGTGGGGATGGGAAAAAAGAGAATTCGTTGTGGTAGCTGTGGGAATGCGGAGTGCAGAACCAGTTCTCGGCTTGTCTCGGCAAATAATAGTTGCAGAGCAAACATACGAGTTACGTATTTTCCCAAAAAGCGCTTCTGAAGACTATGTTTGGCGTTTTGAATTGCGAAGTACAACTCTTAATGGTCAAATTCCAGCTGGGTTTAAGCTCCGACTACTAACGGAAGACTTACAAGCTTTTGAAAATAATCAAGATACAGCAACAACTCCTGTAGATATGTTGTATTTGGAAGTAATTTTGGAGCTAGGAGAAGGATTGGTTTGGGAAATAGAACCCGCACCTGAAGATTATGACCGAGAAATTTTGCGGTTTTAAGTGTTACCTTCAAAAATCTTCACGTCTAGCCACTATTATTTACTCTTAAACTGAATTTAACTACACACAGTAAGCAATTCATTTAGCAGTCAAGATATATACAGCAGGGTAGTACCCATTGGTGTCAACTTAACGTAAAACCCTTGTCCAGACGTGATATTGAATTCATTCACTTATGGTTACTCACAGCGTCACCCCACCTCGGTTTTGTCTAAAGCCAAAACTGCCCCTCCCCGATGCCTTGGGGCTACGGTGTACACACAAGTCAAATTACCCCCCTCAATCCCCCCTTGTAAAGGGGGGAAGCCGGAAATCGAGTTCCCTCTTAAAGGGGCTGGTGAATTGTCGCCCACTAACTAACCTTGCAAAGGGGAGAAGCCGGAAATCGAGTTCCCTTTTAAAGGGGCTGATGAATTGTCGCCCACTAACTAACCTTGCAAACGGGGGAAGCCGGAAATCGAGTTCCCTCCCCTTTCCAAGGGGAGGGTTAGGGTGGGGTAAGACGTATGTGGGACATGCGTTTAAGCTTAAGTTGACACCAATGGTCAGTGCCCTGCCCCTACAGGTGTACTCAACATCTAGGGAGAACTAGCTGTGGACAAGTTAATCATCTTAAACTTAGGGGAGGGAAACTTTGAACAAGGGTTTACCGTGACTCTACAGATTGGCAATGAAAATGTCCGCCCGACTGTGGAAATCACAGGCGAACTTCCCCCCAACCCAGAAATTCTCCGCGATTATCACCGTTGGCAATCTATTTATCGTAATTTAAGGCTGCCATCTCGTCCGATTGGCTTACCTAAAGAACTTAACCAAGTCCCCAGCTTAGAATACTGCCAGCAAGTGAGTGAGGAATTTAAAGTAAGTTTTAATACTTGGCTTGCTTCCGATTCCTTTCGTTCCATCCGCGAGACATTGTTAGAAAAACTCATGCTTGCGGATAATATTCGGATGCTTTTACAAACCAAAGACCTGCGATTGCAGAAACTCCCCTGGCATCTTTGGGATTTGATAGAACGCTATCCCCAAGCAGAAATAGCCCTGAGCGCTCCTGCCTACGAACAAGTCAACCTTAACCGCATAGCAACTACATCTGATAGAGTAAAAATCTTAGCGATTTTGGGTAACAGTCAAGGTATTGATACCAAAGCAGACCAGGCGCTACTTAATTTGTTACCCAATACAGATATCACTTTTTTAGTTGAACCACAATGCCTTGACCTTACTGACCAGCTATGGGAGCAGAATTGGCAGATTCTATTTTTCGCCGGACATAGTTCCACTCAAGAAACGAATCAAACAGGAAAAATCTACATCAATCAAACAGAAAGTCTCACAATTAGCCAGTTAAAGTATGCCTTGAAAAAGGCAGTAGAACGAGGGCTACAACTAGCGATTTTCAATTCCTGTGATGGCTTGGGATTGGCATGGGAGTTTGCAGATTTACATATTCCTCAAATTATCGTGATGCGAGAGCCTGTACCCGATCGCGTGGCGCAGCAGTTTTTAAAGTATTTTTTAGAAGCCTTCGCGCGGGGAGGTTCGTTGTATTTAGCTGTAAGGGAAGCACGAGAAAGGTTACAGGGACTAGAAAACCAATTTCCCTGCGCTACATGGTTGCCTGTCATTTTTCAAAATCCGGCTGAAATGCCGTTGAATTGGGGAGAATTGTTTAGAAATACAGACAATCTGCCTACATCTTTGTCTAAAATCACGCCTGTTAGAGGAACCACAAATCGGCTTGGCTTTTCATTAATCTTACTGGCGAGCATGGTAGTAACTGGAATATTAATTGGGATACGGTATTTGGGTGTGCTGCAACCATTAGAGTTAAGTGCGTTTGACCAACTGGTACGCTTGCGTCCTCCTGAAAAACCAGACTCACGCCTACTGATTGTGACTGTGACTGAAGAAGATGTGCAGGCGCAAAAACCGGAAAGACCTCAAGGTTCGTTGTCAGACAAATCACTTGCCCAACTGTTAGAAAAATTAGAGGCATATCAACCACAAGTTATTGGTTTAGATATATACCGAGATTATCCAGTAGCTAAGGATTATCCAGCATTGGCAAAAAGGATGCGAAAAAGCGATCGCTTTGTGGGGGTATGTCAACTCAGCAATTTCCAAGCTGGAAAACCAGGTGTGAAACCACCCCCAGAACTTTCTTCACAGAATCTCGGTTTTAGCGATATTGCCATAGATTCAGATAATGTCGTGCGTCGCCATCTGTTAGCGTTAACTCCTTCGCCCTTATCTCCTTGTACTGCACCCTATGCCTTGAATGTTCAACTTGCACTGCGTTACCTGTATACGAAGGGAATTCGGTTGCAATTTACCCCTGATGGCGCATGGCAATTAGGGAAGGTGACATTTAAACCAATAGAAGCTCATACCGGAGGTTATCAAGGAGTTGATGCTTTTGGACACCAAATTTTATTAAATTATCGTTCTCCTTCATCAGAAGCGATACCTTCGGTAGGCTTCGCCAACGCACCAAGTATGACCTTACAACAAGTGCTAACGGGTAAGCTAAATGCCAATGCAATCAAAGGCAAAATAGTCATTATTGGCACAACAGCAGAAACTTTTGGTGATTATTGGTTAACTCCCTACATCACTCCTCAAGGGAAATTACAGGCAATACCAGGAGTATTTTTACAAGCCCAGATGGTCAGTCAACTGCTCAGTGCTGCTTTGGACGGAAAACCTCTGTTGTGGACTTGGCCGCTTTGGGGTGAGGTAATTTGGGTTTGGGGTTGGTCTTTTTTAGGCGGTTTGTTTACTGCTTATCTGCGCCGATTCATTTACTTAAGCTTGGCAGGAGGAATAGCTATTATTAGTTTATACGTTAGCTGTTTTATATTTTTAATTGTATATGGTTGTTGGGTTCCCCTGATTCCTGCTATGTTGGCTTTAGTAGTTAATAGTTTAATAGCTACAACTTACTTAAACATGAAATTTAAAAATTAATAATAACGCCAATTTGAAGCATGAAAATCGCCGTTTATCAGGCAGAAGTCAGGAGGTTTTATGAAAAGCTATTGGCAAAAAATGCAATTCATCGCGGCAGTGGGAATGACTTTATGGGGAATTATCGGCTATTCTCCCATGATTTGGATGACACCAGTTGCGGCGGCCACTCCTAAGAAATTTTCGCCTCCTCCGCCTCCTCCAGATAGGGGGGCAGCAGGCGATCGCGGCGGAGCTGCAAGTCGTGGTTGTGGTGTTAGTAATCAGTCTGTTATTGCACTTGTACCTATATACGAAGAGAGACTCAAACAAGGACAAACAGAAGCTGTTTCCGTTACTAAAGTTTGGGGTTTGACGAATGAGGAATATCCAACTTTTTGGTTTTTTGTCCCCTATAAAAAATCTACAATTGATTCCATCGAGTTTGTTCTCAAAGATGAGTCAAGTAAACCAAGTCAAACTCTTTACCGAACAGTAGTAACAATACCAGAAGTACCAGGAATTATTAGCATTCCTTTAAGCGCAAATACTCCCCCATTGCAAGTAGACAAGATGTATCACTGGTTTTTGAAGATAAAAATCATTTGCAATCCACAACAACCCGTAGAACAGGAGTATGTAGAAGGATGGGTGCAACGAGCCAATCTAAATCCTAAATTAGTAGATAGCTTGAAGCAAGCAACTCCTCAGCAACGGGTAAACCTTTATGCCGAAAATGGTATTTGGTACGATGCTTTGACTACTTTGGCTGAATTACGTCTTAGCAAACCTGAAGATCCAACTCTAGCGGTGGAGTGGATGAATTTGCTTAAATCGGTAGATTTAGAGAATTTAACTAAACAACCTCTGATAAAATGTTGCCAAGCCAATGCAAAGTAGGACAGCAAAGCAATAGACCTTTTGCAAAAGTCGGTCAGGCAAATTCAGTTTGAGGGAGATGAAGCTCGTAATTGTAGAGAGCAACAATAAGATTAAACCTTAAACTAAGTTTCCGATGTACATACTCACCTAAAACTCTGATTTTAGCTAATTCTTGATTACTCTTTTTATCTTCAGAAATTAACTTACCACCATGAGGGCTTTTTCTTGGGAATTCGACTATTGCAATGTAGTTTTTGAATACCTTGATAACCTTTCGAGCGTAGCCTCTTCTATCACTCTGAGGAAATAAAAATAAGTATAGGTTGGGTTGAACGGAGTAAAACCCAACATTACCAATATTTTTGGTTGTTGGGTTTCGTTCCTAAACCCAACCTCCATCTTGGGTGAAGTAAGAAAAGTAGGAAAAGTAGGAAAAGTAGGATATTGAGTAAAAACTGTTGACAAGCTGTCAAATAACCTGTTAGATTTCAAGTCACTCTCAAGCACAAGAAATTCAAAATCAACGGTTTATGATAAACAACAAAATTGCTGACTTGGAAACTAGCTTGTTTGAAGAACTCTCTGATGATGAACTAGTGGCTGTAGTAGGGGGAGCAGGATTAGTGGATTTGGAAACACAATCAGAAAAATTGAATCCATCAACAGAAATAGGTAAAACGTTGCTAAAAGGATTAGAAACTTTAGTTAAAGCAGCCGAAGGCAAGTTTGAAGTTTTACCTTAACAAGCCAATAGAGCCTCTACACTTTCCCTATGGATGTAAAGAAACATCAAGCTTTTGGGAATGTTTGTGTAAATGCTTAACAATTTGCACTCTATTGACTATTAGAATTAAATGGCGATCGCAAGCATTATGTATTCAATTTCTATTATAAGTTCTTTGGTGGTTGGCAGTGTATTTCTGGTAACTGGTGTTGTCAAAGCACTTACACCCACAAAGTTTTTTATCCACATCAGTTAATTGCGGTTATTTCCGCAAAAAGTGAATACAGGTGTAGCGATCGCTTTTACAATTCTAGAGTGCGTCCTGGGAATAGCCCTGATTTTGCGTCTGTTTCCCCAGTGGCTATTTATCGGTACAATTGTTTTACTCTTGCTCCTATCAGGTTTAACTTACTGGAGTACTTCGACCAAACGCACAGATGATTGTGGTTGCTATAACGGTCTAGTTGATATCAGTCCCAAACAAAGTTTACTCCTCAATGCCCTCTACATTACTTTGATGGGGTTGGCTTGGTTTTATCCGGTTGCCGATATTTTAACTGTTTCTCAACAAGTGACAGCATTATTAATTTCTTTAGCAACGAGTTGTCTATTAACTGCTGTTTCGTATGTGTATTTATGGAAGAAGAAAAAACCTATTTTACACTTAGATCCGCTTAAAGTTAATCGTTCTTGGCAACCACAATGGCTAAAGGAATATGCCGAAAGCTTAACAACGGGAGAAAAACTGGTTGTATTTTTAATGCCTGGTTGTCCAACGTGTAAAAACTGGCTCAAAGTGCTAAAAGTCGTTCACCAAAGAACTGATTTACCTGATGTAGTAGCGGGAGTTCCCCAAACATCAGAACAAGTTGAAGAATTTGTCCAATCTAATAATATCAACTTTCTAGTAGTGGCAATGAATCCTACTGTAGTGGCACGCTTAACTAATGCTTTTCCCACTGCTGTATTGTTAGAGGAAGGTATAATTCGAGAGAAATGGTTGGGAGTAATGCCGCTAACCTTCGTGAAACGCGTTAAGCCAAGCTTATCTGTTCCTAGCAGCTAATTGTGAATCGTTTATATTAAACTTGCAGTTGATATCGAGCGCCACATCCTAGCCGCAAGCGGTGAAATGCATTACTTTTGCGAACAAGCTTTGCTTGAGGATGAAAATTTTGAAAAAAACATCTGGGGAAGGGGTTTTATGCCTATTAATCAGATTCACCACGGGAGATACTGAACTTGACCTTCTAGCTCTCCGTTTTGACTACACTCTACAAGCACAAGAATATCTTCAATGACTCGCCCGACTGCTGCATCTGGGCTGACTTCGATGACTCCCGGCATTGTCTGCCCTTGCCTAACTCGATCGTATGCATAGCGGGTGATTGTAGAAACATCATGGGTAAGCAGGATGCGCTCTTCTTGGGCTGCCCATTCCAGGATGGTTGGATCGTCTTTGCCTAACAATCCAACATCTTGCACACGAACGATGTCGATTTCTGAGTTACGGCGGAATATTCCTCTAACAACCGTATTATCAAAGTTTTCATCAGTAAGCAGTTTTAACATGCTTCTGGCGCTGTTTTGCGGGCAAGCAGCCGATCGCGTAAGCCTTGTGGATCAAATCTTGCTTGATTCATTGCCCGAATCTCTTGTGATTGTTGCTGTCGCTGTTGCAAGTAGGCTTCTACTTCTGCCTGGTGATTGAGGTAGAAGGCGATTGTGGCGTAAACATCTGCCAGATTCAGCGATGGATAGCGATAAACAATTTCCTCTGCTGTCGCGCCTTGCTTAAAAACAGCAGCTATAGTATCCAATGTTACACGAGTGTTTCCCACGAGAACTACACCATCTTTATTCGATCTCAGAGGAGCAGGTTCAGCAATAATCGCTAGTGTCATGAGCGCCTTCAAATTCATTGCTTTGATAGTAGCAAATCGGCTTTGCATTAAGAATACTGAAGCCACTTCTCCCAAGTCTGTAGCGACTACTCTCAAGTCTGTAGCGACTACTCTCAAGTCTGTAGCGACTACTCTCAAGTCTGTAGCG
>NZ_CAXTTT010000123.1:0-12171 GCF_964247315.1 uncultured Nostoc sp. | reverse complement strand
ACTACTCTCGTGTTTCCTACCTCTTGCCTGCATATATGAGTAATTATATACCGAGACATTACTGATATAAGCTAAAAATTTTACGATCAGAAATTGTGATTTATGCTGAACCGGAATCGGGTTTAATTGAGGCAAGCTAGCTCTAGAAGTATCTTAAAAGAGCAAATTTATGTCTCGTCAAAAACGTACATCCCGCGTTTTAGAAAAAGCTGAATTAAGAGCATCTGGGATGAAATCGATTGTTCCAAGCATTAAATTTGAAGAAGATTATACTTTAGAAAAACTGATTGAGTCAATCGAACAGTTACGTAACAAAATTGATGTTCATAATAGCGCTCTGGCTATAGTTGACTCTTCTTTAACAGAAGTTGAACAGATGGAAAAAAACTTGAAGCAGCTTTCTGAGAAAATGTTAATGGTGGTTGCTATCAAGTACGGTAAAGACAGCGCTGAATATGAAATGGCAGGTGGTGTTCGCAATAGCGATCGCATCCGCAAAATGAGATCGAGCCGCTTAAAAAATATTGCAGAACAAGCATCAGATAAGAATGAGAAAACTGCATAGAAAATGAGGTAATACCATTTTGTATTTGAGATTTTGGATTGAACAATCTAAAATCTCAAAGGCGCTTCTACCTCTGGCTGAAGCAAGCTTTTTATCACAATTGGGATGTCCAAAATTTTCCATTTGATCGCCAGACATTAGAAATTGCTATGGAAGATATAGAAATGAAAATTTCACGCAGAGGCGCAGCGCAGTGTTAGCCTGCTGACCGCAACAAACGAGTAAAACCTTCTTGCTCAAAGTGTTTATCAGTTGTTAATGCCTCCATAATTCCTTGCCTACGCATCAACACAAAGCTTACAGCATCACATAATGAATAGGTTTTATCCTGTCTTGCTAACAATAAATCTATTGCTTCTTGATGTAGCGGCTTATCAACCCATACAATTTGAACGTTTGAATTGTTGATCAGTTCAAGGCTATATGACAGTACAATTGAACGGGAAAAGCCTCGAACCAATGCTAGAGCCACTAATTCTGCTAGAACATAGTTGTGCGTAAGCCGAGTTCTGCTTGTAGTAGCAATCAGTTCAACTGCACTTTCATGTTGTGGCTCATCTTTATGGAGAAAGCAGAGCAATCCTGACGTATCAAGCAGCATAATCTACATTCCAATGCTTAAAAGTCATTGGTGTAAGCTTTTGCCAAGTCAGCATCAATGCTTTCGTTATCTATACCTGTGGCATAACCCAAGCTAATTGCACCTGCATAACTAAGTAACCGTTGATGTGCTTCTTCTGGCTGAACTTCTGGTTGTAGCTTTGCACCAGTCAGAAGACCATGCTGCCCATCAAGAGATGTCACAATCAATTCTGCTACCGAAAGCCCGATGGCATCAGCCTGCTGCTGCAAAGCTGCATAGACATCATCACTTAGTTCTAATGTTAGCAGTTGGCTCATAGGAATAAACGATTTCAACTAAAGCTAGGGCAATTATAGCTTTTCTCCACAAATATTGATTGTGTGCGGGTACATCGGCGTTGTTAGGCTACTGGAAGGTAATATTAAAAGCATTTCAATTAATCAAAGAAATCCCCTGTGTCCAGCAATGCTCCACATCTTGCACAAACCATATGTAATTACTGACTGTTTGGCTAACTGGAATATATAGCTCATACTTCATAATAGATGCTAGCTAAAGCAAATGACCCAAACGACGAAAACCCAAAAACTGCTGACCTTTGAGGAGTATCTTACCTATGACGATGGTACAGACACGCGCTATGAATTGGTGGATGGAGAACTAGTTGAGATCCCACCAGAAAGTCAGGAAAATAGCAATTTGGCAAGATTTCTATTCGTTGAACTACTAAAACATTTCCCCTTTTATTTAGTTGCTCACAAGGATACAGAAATTGAGGTAACTGGGCGACGCGCGAGATGTCGTTTACCTGACTTAATGGTTCATACAGAAGAATCTTATGCTTCCCTTATCGGTGCTACTCGCGCTACCCTCACCCGTGATATGCCGCCGCCTGCGCTAGTGATTGAAATTGTTTCTCCGGGGACGGCAAATAGTGTTCGTGATTATCGCTACAAGCGGACAGAGTATGCTGCTAGGGAAATATTAGAGTATTGGATTGTTGACCTACAGATACAACAAATTACAATTTGCCAGTGGGTGGAGGGACAATATGAGGATAAGGTATTTACAGGTGCGACTTGCATGGAATCAGTAGTAATTGCTGATTGGGCGCTAACAGTAGAGCAGGTGTTTAACAGCGCAAACCGACCATAATTACTAGGGAAATAGAAAATGCGATCGCGCAGCTTAACGTACCCCTACCGGGAAGCAAGCTATGGCTAGCATCTCATTGGCGCAGCCTCTCGTAAAGAAGAGAAGTTATACCAATTCTCTAAAATTCGGCAACAGATTCAAACCTTGAAACCTAGATACAATTTCAATTTCTTAATTGCGAATTGCGAATTGCGAATTGCGAATTGGTATTATGGCATTTTTTAATCTTCCTGTTTTCCCAGATATACTTCAATCACACGAGAGTCATTTTGCACTTCCTCAAAATTACCTTCGCACAATACCGAACCTTCATGTAACACCGTTACTTTCTTAGCAATTTGGCGCACAAATTCCATATCATGTTCAATTACTAATATTGAATGACTCTGCGCTAATGCTAAAAGTAATTCGCCGATGTTGTAAGTTTCTTCATCTGTTAAACCCGCAACTGGTTCATCAACGAGTAATAAATCAGGCGACTGTGCTACTAACATCCCAATTTCTAAACGTTGCTTTTCTCCGTGAGAAAGTAAAGCGGCTCTGATGTCTGCTTTCGGCGTTAAACCGATGGTTTCTAATAATCCTTTAATATTATTCTTTTCAACAGCATTAGAACCTTCAAACAAAGTAGAAAAGACATTTTTCTTCTTGTTACTGGTAATTTCTAGATTTTCGCGGGGCGTTAAGTTTAAGTAAATTCGGGGTGTTTGAAACTTGCGCCCAATTCCCAATCGGGCAATTTTATATTCAGGTAAAGAACGTAGGTTTTTACCTTTGAATAAAACTCGCCCAACGGTTGGCTGAACTTTCCCGGTAATCACATCCAGAAACGTTGTCTTTCCCGCACCATTAGGGCCAATTACTACTCGTAATTCACCCACATCCATGCTAAAGTTAAGCTGGTTTAAAGCCTTAAAACCGTCAAAACTAACAGTTACGTTTTCAGTTTCCAATATTTTCGCGTTCATGTTGCACTTCGGGGTCTTCTTCCAAAATGGGATATGTAGCAATTTCTTGACGACGGTGGAAAAGAGAAATATTCTGACTGCGCAACCATCCCACAATGCCGTCAGGAAGGACTGTGACGACTATCAAAAATAGTGCGCCTTGGAAAAATAGCCAGATTTCGGCAAATTGTTCGCTTAAAAAAGTGCGGGCATAATTTACTAACAAAGTTCCGACAATCGCCCCAATTAAAGTAGCGCGTCCCCCCACAGCTACCCAAATCACCATCTCAATCGAAAAGGCAATATCCATTGCTCTGGGTGATACAGAACCACTTTGAATGGTGTAAAATGCTCCTGCTATACCTGCGATCGCACCAGAAACTGCAAACACCACCACCTTAAAATCTGTCGGGTCATAGCCAGAAAATCTTACCCGACTTTCATCATCCCGAATCGCTATCAACAACCTCCCAAAGCGTCCAGTTGTCAACCAGCGACAAATTCCGTAGGTGATTGCGAGAAACACTACCGTCAGCGTGTAGAAAACAAACTGCGTTTTGGCATCGCTGACCGTTGCTCCAAACAAAGTTGTAAAATCTATCAGTCCGTTCGTACCGTTGAAAAGTTTTTGCTGACCGTTAAAGAAATTGAAAAATACAATAGTTCCAGCTTGAGTCAAGATAGAAAAATAAACACCCTTGAGACGATTTCGGAAAACCAAATATCCCAACAATCCTGCCAATAACCCTGGAATTAGTACCACCAAAGCTATTGTCAAAGGAAAAGAATAAAAAGGTTGCCAAAACGCGGGAAGTTCCGTAACCCCATAAAGACCCATGAAATCAGGCAATTCTCCAGTAGGGACTTGCAGTTTCAGATACATTGCGATCGCATATCCACCCAAACCAAAGAAAATACCATGTCCCAAACTCAATAAACCAGTATACCCCCAAATCAAATCAATACCCAAAGCTGCGATCGCCAGCGACAAAAATCGCCCCAACAAATTCAGGCGAAACTCCGTCAGCACCACTGGCATAATGATAATGAGGAAAAGTGCGATCGTAACCACCACCCCCACCTCAATTAATAACCCTCCTCCCTTTCTTCTCATTCTCTGCGTCCTTGGCGTCTTGGCGGTTCGTTCAAACATCAACGGTACGTCCCTTCTGCGGAAAAATCCCTCCAGGCTTCCACTGTAAAAACACAATAATCAGCGCAAACACCATCACCTTAGCCATACTCGTCGTGGCAAAAAAAGTAAACAAATCAGCCAAAGGCTTAACAGGAGTCAACAATAAAGCCAAAGTACCAGAACCAATTAAAAAATTAGCCGTACCAATACCCAAAGCAGCCACAATCGTCCCAGCTAAATTCCCCACACCTCCAACGACAACCACCATAAAAGTATCAATAATATAGTTTTGTCCCGTATTTGGCCCTACAGAACCAAGCAAACTAATCGCACATCCCGCCACACCAGCTAAACCAGAACCCAGTGCAAAAGTAATTGCATCCACCTTTTGAGTTGGGATACCCAAACAAGCACTCATACTTCGGTTTTGCGTCACCGCCCGAATTCTTAAACCCCAGCTAGAACGTTGTAAAAATAAGTAAATTCCCGCCACACAGATTATTGTTAAAGCAATAATAAATAATCTGGCAAAGGGTAATTGCACACCACCTAAAGACATCCCTGCTTGTAACCAAGTCGGTGCTGTTACATCTACATTTTGAGCGCCAAACCAAGGTTGAGTTACTGCTAACTGATAAGTTTGGCTCAATAAATTGCCCGTTGTGATTGTCACCCCTAGCGATAATAAAAATATCACCGCTACAATCCAGTTACGAACTCTTCCTAAATCAGTGCGCGAATTTAAAATCCATAAACCTCCAAAAAACAGCAGAGAAAATAAACCTATACCAATTATCAATACCCAATTTACACTGCGAACAAACTGCTGAAAAATTAAACTTACTCCCCAAGTTGCCAATAGAGTTTCTAATGGGCGTCCATAGAGATAACGAATCACGCCTTTTTCTAGAATTAATCCCACAGCAGCCGTAAATAGAAATGCAATAATCAAAGCCAAAAATATATATACTTCAAACCACAGCCCACCCAATTGTTTGCAAACATTTTGCACAACATAAGTTGTATAAGCGCCGAACATCATCAATTCACCATGCGCCATATTGATGACACCCATCAATCCAAATATAATCGCCAGCCCCAACGCAGCAATTAATAATACAGCGCCAATACTAATACCATTAAATACAGCTTCTAAGAATCCTGCTAACACTTATTTCTCCACAAAAGCTATCAGCGAGTAGTTAGTGTCTCGTGTGCCTCGTTCCCAGTTTCAGACTAGGAACGAGAATATTACGAATTACGAATTACGAATTATTTAAACTTTCTTGTACTTAGCACCCTTAGCAGGGTCACTCCAATCACAAGCAAATCCCTTAGTTTCTTTCACAAATTGATTCCAAGGAACTGGCTCAACTGGTGCAGGAGTAGCATAGACAATATCAAACAAACCATCTAGCCTTACTTGACCAATTCGCACAATTTTAGATATGTGATGATTAGTATCCATTGTCACTTTCCCTTCAGGTGCATCTATGGTTTGACCATAAGCCGCAGCACTTACCTTCGCTATGTCTGTAGTACCAGCTTTTTGTACTGCTTGCTTCCACAAATAAACTGCAATGTATGCTGCTTCCATTGGGTCATTTGTTACCCGGTTTTCACCGTATTCTTTTTTGAAAGCTGCTACAAATTTTTTATTAGCAGGTGTGTCTACTGTTTGAAAATAGTTCCAAGCTGCATAGTGACCTTTGAGATACTCTACGCCAATTGCTTTGACTTCTTCTTCAGCAATACTGACAGACATGGAAGGATATCTTTCTGGTGTCAATCCAGCTCCTTTTAATTGTTTGAAGAAAGCAACGTTGCTATCACCATTTAAGGTGTTGTAAATCACGCCACCATTGGGCAAAGTTTGCTTGATTTTAGTGATAATTGGTGTAACTTCTGTGTTACCAAGAGGTAAATAATCTTCACCAACTGTTTTTCCGCCTAAAGCTTCTAGTTGAGCTTTAATAATTGTGTTAGCAGTCCGGGGAAAAACGTAGTCAGAGCCAACTAAGAAGAATTCTTTGCCCTTATTTTTTAACAGCCAATCAACAGATGGTTCAATTTGTTGATTTGGCGCTGCGCCAGTATAGAAAATATTTTTAGAACATTCTTGACCTTCGTATTGTACAGGATACCAGAGCATGTGGTTTTTGCTCTCGAATACTGGCTTAACGTTCTTGCGGCTAGCAGAAGTCCAACAACCAAAAACTACAGCGACTTTATCTTGATCGATTAGCTTGGTTGCTTTTTCTCTAAAAGTATCCCAGTTAGAAGCACCATCTTCGGTAATTGCTTCAATTTGTTTACCTAAGACACCACCAGCTGCGTTAATTTCTTTGATTGCTAATTTTTCAGCATCAACAACGCTTTTTTCACTAATAGACATCGTACCACTCAGAGAGTGCAAAATACCTACTTTTATGGTGTCACTAGCAGTAGCCGCCGCTGGTGAAGCAGCAGGAGGCGCAACTGGACTCTGTGTAGCAGTTGGAGAATTGTTTGCGCAAGCTTTCAAAAAAAAGCTGCTTCCAAAAGTTAAAGAACCGTAAATTATAAACTTGCGTCGGTTAAATTGTTTTCTCATCTTTTTATGAATTTTCTTCTTGAGGAATCAGCCAACTTATAGAAAGCTGACAATATCAATCTTTAAAGTGTGATATTAGTGCCATAGTTTACTAGTAAAAAGTGACGCTTTATACAAAAAAGTTTGTTTTTTATTACAAAAACAAACTTTTTAAGATTAAGCTTTGTTAACTTTATAAATATTCTCATATCTATGCAATACGTTATGGAAGAAAAAAACCTTTCTCTTCCACGAACATCTTTGATTCTAGACAGTTAAAAACTGCTTTTTTTGCGCAAAATTATTGTTGATGCTGAATAGATACCTGGTTAATACAACAATAGTTTTAATCATTAAGTCAGTTTCAAATATTCCACCTACACTGCTATTACTCAGATACTCCTGGTTCAATCCGTGCCCCAAGCTGAAGAACCCGTCCAAGATCGTCAGCGTTTCGCCAGGTTTCAATTATCTTTCCGTCGGCAATATAATGAATGAACGTAGCAGTGAATATCTGTTGACGTCCGCGACTAGGTATGCCAAAAAAACTCTCCTGGATGCAGGTATTAGTCGCGCGCACAACAACTTTGTCACCTTCAGCGATTATGTCTTCAATTGTCAATTTCTCCTGGATAGGCCCAAATGAATCAAAGAGTTTGCGTACCCCTTCAGGGCCAAGAGGAAGTCCTGGTAAACTACCGTGTATTTTCCAAGTCGGGGCAGTTATCTCGCAAATTTCTTCGATTTTATGCTCGCTAATAAGTTCAATCCACCGTTGAGCAATTATTTTATTGTCCTCAATGGAAGACATTGCTGCTATTCCTTTACTGAAAATTAGGCAAACTCTAATTATTTATTTAGACAGATAAGATGCACAATTGTCAATTAACCAAGTATGAGATTGAACTAATACCAATTCGCAATTCGCTTTTTCGCACATTCGCAATTGATAAATTTAGATGCAGCAAGGCAATCCCTGCTTATATCTGTTGCTTTATTTTAGAGAATTGGTATAAAATCAGTAATGTACTTCATTTATATGTATATTTTTCGCTGCGGGCTTTTAGATTAGTATTTGTGTAATAATTTCATCTTCCTGGCCAGTTGCAAAATTAGCAAAGCGCTTTGCCAAAGGTGGTATCAGTACTAGGGGATTGCTAAATCCAGAGAAAACATGAACGCCTTTAAATCCGGGGATAGCACCAATTAAGGGGAGTTGATTGCTACTAAATGCGACTAAGCAGTGATACCAAGTCCCTGGTAGATTCTCCAATGCTGGTAAAATTTGACCAACACTTTTTCGCAACCATTTTTCGCTTACGTCTGAGTTTACCTTGGCATGAGGATCTGCGATCGCACGGCTAATTTGACCGATGCGGATACTACCATCTTGAAACTGAATCGCACCCACATCTAAAATCGCTGGTACTAATTCATTACCAAGTTCATTCCATAATTCATCAACTTGAGTAGATTCAGCTTCTAGTTGAAACCGTTGCAGATTCGCTGGCATAACTAAGGTGCGTAACTTGACATCAACGGGTGAGGTTTCAATGATTTCTTCGTGGGTAAAATACAGCTTGATGGAAACACCAGCAGATTTGAGCAGCTGGCGGCTGAGTCCACCCGCACAAACGACAACGTTAGCGCTGTGAAAAGTTGCACTGGTGGTTTGTACGCCATCTTGCAATATTTGCAATACTTGAGTAATCTGCATTTCACCCCCAGCACGCTCAAAAGCTTGGATGTAAGCTTGTGCGGTTTTTTCTGGGCGAATATGACCGTGTTTGACAGTTAAAGCCCCAGATATCGCCTCTCGATTTAGCTGCGGTTCCAACTCACAAGCTTCTTGGATACTGAGTAAACGCGGTGGAATGGCAAACTGATTATATGATGCAGCAGTTGCTTCTGGGTCGTTATGGGCTGAAATAGTCAGTAATAAATCTAATTCCCGAAATTGAATATCAGCGTCTAACTCTTGAGATAAGATATGGTAACGTGCGATCGCTTCTTCGCACAATCGCCGAGTTAGTGGTGTAGTACCCGACCAATAGGCCAGCCCACCATAACTATAGCGAGTTGCATTCTGTGGTCTGTTGTCTTGCTCCAACAAAAGTACAGAAAAGCCAGTTTTAGCAAGTTCATAGGCGAGTGCAGCACCCGTCATTCCACCGCCAACCACAATCCAGTCGTAGGTTTTCATCTAATATGTTGCTTGTAAACGGCTTAAAAGATATTCTCCCGCAAGGATAGGGGGATAAATAGGCGATTGTTCTTTCTGGCAACTCTCCAAACAAGTAATTTCTGTATCATCATTAGGATGACAGAAAAAAGCCATAGAATACCGAGACTGATTTACCCTATTATCACTAGGAATCATTACTCGATGCTTGGTTGAGCAAAATCGATGATTTGTCCACCGTTGCATTAAATCGCCAGTATTGACTATTACAGTATCAGGAATTGCAGGCGCGGCAATCCACTCTCCAAATGCTGTCTGTACTTCTAACCCGCCAATGTCATCTTGGAAAAGTAAGGTAATACTGCCATAATCGGAATGCTCACCAGCACGCACTTGTCCGGGTTTCGCTGGTGTCTGCGATGGGGGATAGTGTAATAGTCGCAAGGTATGATTTTGTTGATTATGTCTTATCGTAAAAAAATCTTCTGGCAATTCCAACGCCAACGCATAAACTTGTAATATCGTGTTAGCAAGTTCTGTACAAATATCATAAAAGGTGACAATAGAAGCATCTATCTCTGTAACCGCTTGTTTGTTTACATTAAATGCCTCTTTTAAGTCGCCTGGTTTGTTGGGGTCAAGACGTTCTCTCTCAATCCCAACGTAACCCATATTACTAAATTCATCACTCCAAGCTTGCTTTTGCTTAACTTCTAAAGGTAAATTGAAAAAAAATTTGCTGTGAGTGAATACTTGTTTGATTAGGTCTTTTGATATTCCCGAATTTTGTAAGTATACGAAGCCAATTTCATGACAAGCTTCATAGATTTGTTTAATGACAGCTTGCTGAGTTATTGCGTTGCCCTTAGTAAAATTAGTAAAATCAATTACTGGAATTGTCACCATTGATTCAAAATACCACATCTTTACGCAACTTCAGATTTTGAATGCGAGTATCTTTGCTAGCTGGTACATCTTCCTGAGCAAATGGAATCTGCTTAAAGTTAGCAGCCAGATATTCTGCTAATGCATCTTGTTCGGAACCATCAGCAGCAAAGGTAGCTAAACCTGTGCGTTTAGCATCTTTTGATATCAAATCAACCCGTTCTGTTTTCGGAAAAGGATAACCATCACCACCACTTGCTAAGAAGTCTAAGGTTACAGTGCGAAAGATGCGATTAGAGTCACCCACTAACTCTGCATTTTTCACCACTACATCAATAATTTTGCCTTTCCCATCTTTGATAGCCAGGAATTTAACACGCTTACCTGCTGGCAAATTTGGGTCAAAGCTAAAGGCTAATCCCGCTACTTGGGGAAAACTGCCAGGGGTAGCACCCGGCGCTATACCTGCTACACTGTGTTCAATTACTGCTACTAGTTCTTTAGCATTCAAAGTAACTAAAGTCAAGCCATTGTTGAACCGTAAAGCATTGGTGATATCAAGTTGGGAAATTTCTTTTTCTTTCTTGCCTGCTACAGGATTTGCTTGGGGTGGTAGTTTGATAACATCCTGCGAGCGAGTTGAACCTGCGGGAAAAGTATATATACCGATATTGTCACGGATACCACCGCCATTTTTGATAGAAATGACAGTTTTAGGATCGTATCGTTTAGCGATCGCTAAATTAGCTTCGGCTGTCAAATTCCCGAAATTGGTTTCTTGGGTGCGGACATCACCCCGCCAGCCATTGAGGAAAACGTTGGTTTTCCCAAAAATCTGACCATCTTGGGCAATAATCACTTTTTTGAGTACTTCTGTAATGGCGACAATTTTGGCATCGGGTTTTCCACCCACAGCTGCTACACCTTGGGAATCAGTCGCATAAGCACCGCTAATTTTGGGGTCAATACTTTTAGGAATAATTACTCCATTAGCATCAAAGTCAACTACTAGACGACCAACATAGCGATAGTTACCATCGGTATTAACTACAGCTATCGGATTACCATCTGCGGCTTTTTTGATGATTGGATAAGTTCCCGCAGATTTATCCCCCACTCGCAGACGGTCTGTTTTATCGGCTAGTAAGGTATTGGAACCACCAGCAACAATAATATCTACTCCCTTGAGTAATGTTGCTAGCTTTTGCTCAATGGCAATTTGCTGCATGTGTGCCAATAAAATGACTTTATTAATCTTGGGATTTTTTGTCAGCAGTGTATCAACAGAAGTTTGAATTTCAGCAGCTAAGGCGGCGATATCTGCGGTATCGCGGTCATTAAATTCTTTAGGCAACACAGTCACACCACCAGGAGAAGAAATAGTCCGCAGTGTGGGAGTTGTCGCCCCAACTACAGCTATTTTTTCACCATTGACGGTAATAATGGTGCTACGGGCAATTTTATTCGGAATTTTACTTGCCTCTTGTCCATCAGCAGTAACTAATTTTGCTAGGTCTTTATCACTGCTGAAGTCGAGATTTGTGCTGAGATAGGGAAATCTTGTACCTGGGTAATCTTTTTTAGCGCTCAGTAAGTCAGCAACGACACCCGTACCTAAGTCAAATTCGTGATTACCAAAGGCGATCGCACCAAAACCAAGAGCATTTAGAATTAAGATATCTCCTCGTCCCTGACCACCAAAAGCTGTGTCACTGGCGAATAAGAAGGGACTGGGAATATAAGCATCTCCAGATGAAAGGATTAAGGTATTAGGATAATCAGGCTTACCATCACGATTAATATCCTGATTTTTGAGTGCATTCAACACCGCCGAAAAATTCGGTGCATCCTTTAGCGCGGGTACACCTGCTTCTTGGTCGGAAGTATGTAAAAGTTGTAGTGTGAACCCTGACTTCTGTGCTGTTTTAACTTGCACCACACCACCAGTAGTTCCTAAAAATAAAAAGATGCCAGATATAATCAGCCAACTTAACTGGCTAGTCCTTAAATCTCGGCGATTAAACTTACTGAAAAATCGACTTTTCCAATCTAAAAAAGACATAATAAATTTTCTAGATCATCAGTGGTGAATAACTTTTTAGTGTATTCGAGATACAGTAGATTGCAAGTTAATAAAGTACAAAAAT
>NZ_CAXTTT010000122.1:0-22424 GCF_964247315.1 uncultured Nostoc sp. | reverse complement strand
CCTCTGCCTCTTTTCAATGCCCAATCTAAAATCTAAAATCGTATGAGGTCAGGTTTCTATGAATTTAAATTCACAACCGATAAAACTGTTTTTAGTAGTAGCTTTTAGTTGTACAAATTTATTAGTTAGCCTGACTCCAATACTGGCAAAACCAACTCCTAATCGCTCTGACGCTAAAACAACCCTTGCTCAAGCCACAACTTTTACTCAACCTCCAATTCCAGATAGCCCACCTCCTGGAGGTCGTGTTCGTGGTGGAGCAAAGCGCGGGCCTAGTGGATGTCCTCCACCTAAAATTGACTTGACTGCTTTAGTGCCCTTTACTCAGGAAGCTAATTCAGTGATTAATGTCTGGGCACAAACAACAGTAGAACATCCAAGTTGGTTTTTCTATGTGCCATATACCAAAGATTCGCCATATACAGTTGAATTTGTGCTGCAAGATTTAGATGCTAACGAGGTATACAAAAAAGCGATCGCTCTACCGGATAAGCCCGGAGTCATCCGCGTTTCTTTGCCTAGCACTGCTCCCACTTTAGCAGTAGGCCAACAATACCATTGGTTTTTCACCATTAACTGTGACAAGCAAAAGAACTCGCCTCCAAGTTTTGTTGAAGGGGTAATAAAACGAGTCAACCTCAGTCAACCAACACTCAAAGAAATAGAAACGGCAGAACCTCTAAAGCGCTATGCTATCTATGCCCAAAATGGGATATGGTACGAGGCACTGACGACGTTAGCTGAACTGCGCCAAAAAAATCCTCAAGATGCAGATATGAAAGCAGAGTGGCGAAATTTGTTAGGCAGCATTCGCTTAGATGATGTTGCCGAAGAACCCATTCTTCCAGGAACACCTTAAACTAGGAAATAAATGTTCAGTTAAACAAAAATTTTGATGTAGAGATGTTGTATTGCAACCTCTCTACATAGGTGTTGTTTAGTTTGTAGCAGCACTTACTAAACCATTATGCCTGAGCAAAGCGATCGTACTTGGTTCACGACCCCGGAAAGTTTTAAACACTTCCATTGGATGTTTGCTACCACCGAGTGCTAGCACCGTATCCCGATAACGCCGACCTGTAGCTTTTATAGCTTCCTCATTTTCAAGCCCAGCTTCTTCAAAAGCGGCAAAAGCATCAGCACTAAGCACTTCAGCCCATTTATAACTGTAGTAGCCTGCTGCATAACCACCCTCGAAAATGTGCCCAAAAGAACATAGAATTGAATCTTCTGGAAGTGGTGGTAAGACAGTAGTAGTCTTGGCTATACGATGACGCACATCTGCTGGAGTTTCATTGCTACCGGAACGATAGCGGTAGTGTAGTTCTAAATCAACACTGCTAAGATGAATTTGCCGTAACATACCAGTACCACTCATATAATTACGCGCCGCTAGCAGCTTTTGATAATAATGCTCTGGTAGAGCTTCTCCAGTTTCGTAATGTTTAGCCATGCCAAACAAAGTGGGTCGCTCATAACACCAGTTTTCCATAAACTGACTGGGTAGTTCCACTGCATCCCATTCCACATTATTGATGCCTGCGGCTCCAGCATAGTCAACCTTGGTGAGCATGTGGTGCAATCCATGACCAAACTCGTGGAACAAAGTCTCTACTTCATAGAAAGTCATCAAACTTGGCTTGCCATCTACTGGAGGAGTTTGGTTGCATATCAAATAAGCCACAGGCAAGCGGATGGCAGTTACACCATTTTCAGTTTTGGCACGATTGATGCATACATCCATCCAAGCACCACCGCGTTTTTCTGCTGGACGGCTATAGGGGTCTAAGTAGAAGTAAGCGATGGGAGAACCAGTTTCATCGGCTATTTGGAAATAACGGACATCCTCATGCCATACTGGGGCTTGACCATCGGCAGGGGTAACAGTAACACCAAATAGCCGCTTAACAAGCCCAAACAAGCCATCTAGCACTTGGGGAAGGGGAAAATAGGGACGTAATTCTTCAGCGGTAAAGGCAAATTTTGCTTCTCGTTGGCGTTCTGCCCAAAAACTGATGTCCCAATGTTTTAAATCCTGATATTCTTCTCCATAAGATGCAGCAAAAGCTTGGAGTTCTTTTAAGTCTTTGACAGCAGCATCATAACTGGCTTGGCGTAGTTCTTCTAATAGTGCTTCGACTGCCTCAACATTAGGAGCCATTTTACTTGCAAGGCTCAACTCGGCAAAACTCTTAAAGCCAAGTATATCTGCGAGTTCTTGCCGTAACTCCAAAATACGCGCGATTAACGGGTTATTATCTAAATCGCCACTAGAAGCGCGAGTGATATGAGCTTTGTAGAGCTTTTCACGCAAATCTCGACGGGTGCTGTGTTGCATGAAAGGGCCGTAGCTGGGGAAGTCTAAAGTAATGCGCCAAGGGCCATTTTCTGATGTGGCGTTCTCTTCTTTTGCTGCTCGTGCAGCTTGGGCAGCTAAACTCACCAAACTTGGTGGTAAACCGTCAATTTCGGCTTTTGTTGTCAGGGTTAAGCTAAAGGTTTTCGTGGCATCAAGTACATGGTTAGAGAATTTGGTCGAAAGTTCTGCCAACTCCATCTGAATAGCGTTGAAACGCTCTCTTGATTCTCCTTTTAAGCCAACACCAGAAAGTTCTGCATCTCGAATGGCGGCTTCCACAATGCGCTGTTGGGCTAATTCTAAAGTTGCCCAACTATCACTGCTACGGAGTGCCTTAAAAGCGTTGTAGATGGGTTGGCTTTGACCGAGTTTGTTGATAAATTGTACAACTAGTGGCTGTACGATTTCATGAGCTTCGCGCAGTTCCGGGCTATTTTTAACACCCATTAAATGATTTACCGCTCCCCAACTCCAGGTAAGCCGTTCTGTCAGCTTTTCTAAGGGTTCTACTAAACCACTCCAAGTCGGCTGTACGCTAGTCTCTAAGGTGGCAAGTTGCTGGTCAAGTTCTGCTAGCAACTGATTGAAGGCTGGTACTACTCGTTCTGGTTTAATCTCTGCAAAGGGAGGTAAACCAGTGCTTTGGAGTAAGGGATTATCGG
Source organism: uncultured Nostoc sp. (assembly GCF_964247315.1). Classification (GTDB taxonomy): domain Bacteria; phylum Cyanobacteriota; class Cyanobacteriia; order Cyanobacteriales; family Nostocaceae; genus Nostoc. The sequence continues at coordinate 19,403 of NZ_CAXTTT010000122.1, read as the reverse complement.
AAATAATGGTACTTGCACTCATGGTTTTGTGTGAACTGCGAACGAAAAAAAATCATTGTTGATTTTTATTTATATATCTTCTAATGTAACGATCGCTGTGCTATTTAGTATTGCCATTGTGGCAAAAAGGTAAAAAAAACGATAATTCCTCACAAAAGTATGCCGATACGACTATTTTGTTTAGTTTATGAAGTTGCGATCGCACATCGTCGGTGCTTCACATCGGGAACAGAGTGTATTCACCTACCTGAATCTGACCTTTTGGCGATCGCCAAAAGACATGATCGCCTACTATGTCAAACAGCTAACTCGTCCGTCAGCATGGGCGTTACCTTGAAAGCGCAGTTTCAGCCCAATAATTCCGCGTTTTCAAGGCGTGGAAGCGTACAAATTACCTGAGCGTCAGCGAGTGTCCTTACCAAACCAAAAAGGAGGCTTCATATTTCCATATTTATGATATTATTTGGCAACTCATCTTTTTACTCGTAAAATCGAAGACAAGATCGAGGTCAGTAGAAAAGAGTCCCTAAATTAATGAATACGTTAATCAGTCAGGGTGGAAGAGCTATCACTAAATTTCAGGTGGTAGACCGGATAAACGATATCGCGTGGCAAGCTCACCAAGGCAGCGTTGCGGCGATTATTCAGCTATTGAACGAAAAGCTAGCCCAGTCTTGTGTCAGAACTAGAGCCATTTTTTCTGATGGTGTCTTACAAATTCTGTGCGAGGCAGCTAAAGTAGAGCAACTAGAGCAATCTCCCCTAGTAGAACAAATTCAGCAAATTCTTGAGTCTATCGCCCCGCGTCATATTCGCCGCGTCAAGATCAACAGTCGGATTGTTCGAGAACAACAATTACTGTGGTTAAAAGAAATAGATAGCGATCGCGAGAATCAATTGCTTTGGTCGCAGGAAATTACATTAATTCAGCCCAATATTGTAAAGCAATTAATTAAAGATTTCACAGAAGCTCAAGCTGAACTAGGAAAACCAAATTATCCTAAAACTCAAGTCTCTCGTCCTTTAGTACTCATTAACAAAGAAAAATACAAAAATAAACCTAAAACAAAGATATTAGTAGCAGCTGGTTTATGCTCGCTGTTGTTGCTTAGTTGGGTTGTTTATGCCCAGCTAGGTAATAAACTGAAAAATCTAATACAACCAGAAGCTTCCAAATCTTTAACTACAGAAAATACTAACCACAGGAAGGCTCAAACACCATCTCGCTCTCCTAACAATAGCTTTTCTGAGCCATCTGACGATCCATTTCAAATATCTGTGCGAATTGCCAACCAAGCTTCTGCATCTGGCAAAACAGCCACAACCTCAACTCAGTGGTTAGAGATTGCTGCTAAGTGGCAACGGGCTTCAGATTTAATGAGTACTGTACCACAAACCCACAGCCGTTATCAAGAAGCTAAAATTCGTACTCAACTTTATAAAAAATACAGTGAGGCGGCACAGAAAGAAGCCGATAAGAGCAAATCTTAGTTTTTTCTGATTTGGAAGACTTCGATTCGTGATTAGTATTCCAGCAGTAGGCAATGGATTATTTACTTTACTTATCACGCTTCATCCAAGCGCGTAAAACGAATTTCAATGGCTAAGGTTTTTCTTGGGGAATAGGAGTAAATTCCCCACTTGATAATATTAGTTGTACTACCGAATAGGCGCGAAAGGATTTTAGATAACACATATTTAATTTCTGGATATGTTTATAAAAAAATCGACCTTATTGTGAATAAAGTCGATTGAACCAAGCGGATTCATCTTGTGATCAATCTAAAAGGTGTATATCCTCTAACTCAGGAGTTCTCCTGTTTCTTGCAGGGAGTGCAAGCGGCGGTAAATACCTTCGTGACGCAAGAGTTCATTGTGGCTACCCACTTCTACAATCTTCCCTTGCTCTAGAACGACAATTTTATCAGCTTCCCTGACTGTGCTTAAACGGTGGGCAATAACAATGGTGGTGCAAGTGCCCTGAATTGATCGCATCGCTAGCTGAATTGAACGCTCAGATTCATAATCTAAGCTAGAGGTGGCTTCGTCAAAAATCAGTACATCTGGTTCCACTAGCAACGCCCTAGCAATTCCCAAGCGTTGTCTTTGTCCTCCAGATAGCCTGACACCTCGTTCCCCCACAACGGTGTAATAATTTTTAGGTAAGTGCTGTACTACTTCATCGACTCTGGCAATCCTACAGGCTTCTTGAACCTGCTCCAAACTAGCATCTGGTCTGCCATAAGTCAGATTATCCAATATAGTACCGTTGAAAACGTCTACTTCTTGGTGAACGATCGCTAGCCTTCGTCTATACTTACCTACATTCAAAGTGCGAATATCTTGACCATCAATCAGAATTTGACCTGCTTGAGGTTCAAAATATCGCAGCAGTAATTTTACTAAAGTAGACTTACCAGAACCAGAACGCCCTACTAATGCCACTGTTTGATATGGCTCAATCAACAAGCTGATATCTTGCAAAACTTGATGGTTGGCATCATATCCAAAACTGACGTGTGACAACTCAACTTTTCCGGTAAATTTATAAGGTGATTCTGCCTGCTTGCTCTCTTCTAAAAGACTAGCTGAATCAGATGCAGTTGGCTCTTGGAGAAATTCGTGAAACCGCAGCATGGAAGAGTAACGACGGGCGAAAACTTCTGCCAAGTTAGTAATAGGTTCTAATTCGGCATATGCCATGCTGGAAAGAGTTAAGGTCATGATAAAGTGACCGAGAGAAATTCTACCGTCTACTGTTGCTGCTAAAGTCAAACCCAGAATTGTAAACACACAAAACTGAATTACAGTCCTTTGCCAAGTACCCAGTTTCACATAACCTTTGTGGATGCGATAATCAACCACTATTAATTCACGATCTAGACGTTGCTTTTGCCGTTTCAGTTCCCTAGCTTCTGTAGCAAATGCTTTCACCGTTTTGATATTGGTGATCAGTTCAGAATTGCGGCTTTCGGTATTCTCTGCATATTTATTCAGACGACTTTCGTACCTAATCAATTGCTGTAAATCCTTCAAGCTGAAGCTGAGAATAATTACAAAGGAAATTAGATATAAAATCGCAATTCGCCACTCAATCACCAAAATAAACACAAAAATTCCCAGTACACGAACCAGTTTAGGAATCAACTGTCCGGCGATTTCGGGATACGCCCAAGCGTGGTTTTCAACACCTCTAGCTACTCTTCCGGCGATGCGTCCGGGGTTATTTTCGTCATAAAATTCCAGTGGGAGAGTAAGAATTTTGGCGATGGCTGCTTCGGTTTTGTTTCGACGCGACCTGAAAGTTATATCCCAGTGAAACCAACCAGTCAACCAGGGCTGTGTTGGCGCTCTTACTACGGTGACAACGAAAATTAAACCCAGTAATACACTCAAAGATAGAGTTTTATTGACTGGGTAATTGGTAATGTCTGAAAAACTTGCGATCGCACTTTGAAGTGGTTTATCCAAAGCTTGACCAGACAAAACGTTTAAAATCTGCCCGATTGCATAAGGAACAACCAAATCAATAATTTCGTAAATGCCGGATGCTGCGATACTAAAAACACTCAGCTTCCAATCAGAGCGAAAGTAATTGACAATATCTTGAAATTTGGCCATGATGCACACCGTCCAAGAGCGCGATCGTAAACTTGGAATTTGTATACTACAAACGTACTACATAATAGTCAAGAGCTAGATGACAAATCACTCTTTAGGAGTACTTGCTAGTTCTTGAGGGAAAAATTCGAGGCGATAGCGGTAGAGAGCAACTGGTCGAGAATCAGCTTTAAAGTAATCTGGATCTTGGGGTGAAAGATACACAGCAGTAACTTGATCTGCCTCAATCGCCGGATTGAATGTTGGAAGTTTATGATAAGCCGTAGTAGATTCTACAGAGTTGAAATAGGGGCGTGAACCGCCTTTAAATAGTTGTTGAAACACTTCTGTGGTGATGAACTCGCCATTAGGGGTAGTTTCTGTAGCGCGTGCAGTCACAATGGAAACTAGTTCGCGACTGCTACGCAAAAACGTAATTTGACGATTAGGTGAATCTGGATCTACTTTGACTAATAACACTGCTTCATCCCCTAAATAAGCTCGTGCCAAATTCAAGCTATTAAAGGCTCTATCTGCTATTAAAATGGGGGATTTGTAATCTCTCTGAGGAAATATTTTTAATCCAGCAATAGATGGTTGCTCTTTCACAAATCTTACTACAAAACTCACAGGCTGATTTAATTGTCGGCGATTACCTTCAAACCCTGGTGTTACAATCTCTGGTGCTAAAGGCGCAGCTAAATCTACTAAGGTACTTGTAACTTTCCAAGTACCAGCCATCCATTCAGGGTAAACTAAATCACCCGAAGCAGATTGCACTGAAGTTAGTTTTTCCCATTGGGGAAAATTTGCTAACCTTTGAGATAACTCTCCTGCAAAAGCTTCACCACCCCACAATAGGAAAAAAACTAGCAAGCAAAAACTCCAAATTTCCTTCATTACAAGCATTAGCAGTTTTGTATTTAATGTTTATTATGTATCGATTAAAAATTAAGTAATTCTCTGTAAAAAATTAAAACTTTGTAGTGAGATAATTAGCCCTATCCCAAATTATAGTGACAGCATGACATTGGCATTAGGCATGATTGAAGTTTATGGCGTTCCCACTGCGGTAGAAGTGGGAGATGCTATGTGTAAAGCTGCTCGTGTAACCCTTGTTGGTTATGAAAATACTGATTTGGGACGAATTACCGTGTTAATTCGAGGAGTTATAGGCGAGGTAAATGTAGCAGTGACAGCAGGATTAAAGGCGGTGCTGCGAGTTGACGGTGGCGAGGTACTTTCTAATCACATTATTCCCCGTCCACACGAAAATTTAGAATATATTTTACCGATTCATCGCAGCGTTAATATCGAGCAGTTCAGTGCAGATATCCGATTTCCTCCACCCTTATCAGTTTAGCTGTGTTAAATTTCTGCTGGTAAAGGTTCCCAAACTTCCCCATACTTCTCTTTTAAAGTTTCCCAAGCTTCCACTTGTCCGGGTTCATATTCTCCCGGTTTACCCCATTGCAAAAATAAGCTTAAAGCAGGCTCTTGTTTATCATCTAAAAACCGAATGGCATAGGTTGTAAAGTTACCTCTCTTAGCTTCACCTGTTTCAAATTTCACCTGAGTGATTTTATCCATATTCAAGTGAAACTCAAAGCCTTCAGTATGCATATTCGCATATTTACCTTTAGGCAATTCTGCATAAAATAACTTTTCTACTTTGCCTCGTGCTTCTAATACAGCAGCGCTGCTAGTAACAATTAAACGCAAAGTTCCCAAAGTCTCGCAAGCTGCTAAAAATTCTTTCAATGTTGTGGTCATTTGTTATTTGTCCTTTGTCATTTGTCATTTGTCTTTTGTCATTTGCATTAGTCATTTCTCCTTTGTCATTTATTAGTTTTTTTACTAATGACCAATGACCAATGACTAATGACTATTTTTCATATTGTTCATAAGCAACAACAATACGCTGAACTAGAGGATGGCGTACAACATCTCTTTGGGAAAATTCGCAAAAGGCAATGCCTTCAACGTGTTTTAAAATTTGTAAAGCTACTCCTAAACCCGATTGTTGGTGAAGTGGTAAATCAGTTTGTGTCATGTCGCCTGTAATCACCATCCGCGAACGGAAACCCAAACGAGTTAAAACCATTTTCATCTGAGCGGGTGTAGTATTTTGAGCTTCATCAACAATTATAAAGGCGTTATTGAGGGTGCGTCCCCGCATATAGGCGAGTGGTGCGACTTCAATCACACCGCGTTCCATTAAACTGGGTACTTTTTCTGGGTCGATGAATTCATAAATAGCATCGTAAAGTGGGCGAAGATAGGGATTAACTTTCTGCTGTAAGTCTCCAGGCAAAAAACCGAGTTTTTCGCCGGCTTCGACGGCAGGGCGAGTTAAGATCAGCTTTTCAAACTGGTTAGCAAGGAGTGCTTGCACGGCGACAACAACAGCGAGATAAGTTTTACCAGTACCAGCAGGGCCAATTCCAAAGGTGAGATCGCGTCTGCGGAGTGCGTCGATATATTGGCGCTGGCGGAAGGTTTTGGCACGGACTTGTTCACCCCGGCGACTTTTGGCGAGGACATCTCGCTGTAAATCTTGCAGTTCCCCTTGCCGATCGCTATCTATGGCTTGACGAGCTGTTAAAATATCGGCACTGGAAATAGTATTGCCTTTAATCCAGAGGTCTTCAAGCGATCGCACTAATCGAGAAGCCAGATCGATTTGCCCTTCAGTACCAGAAATCACTAATTCTTGTCCGCGTAACACTAAAGCGGCTCCTGTTTGCCGAGATAGGATTTTGAGATTTTCTTCTCCATCTCCGCCAAGAGCGATCGCACTGGTAATATTCGGCAGCTGAATTGTTAAGGCACCTGCCATAGTATTTCTTAATTGGTGAGGATCTGTATTTGACAAAGGTTAATTTTTTCTCGCTAACGGCGAAATTATGCTTTTATTACCTACATTTGGGAAAATTTTTGCAACAAATTAATCGGCCGTAGGGTTGCCCTCATCCCCTAACCCCTTCTCCCAACATGGGAGAAGGGGAACTGGAGAATTTGCTCCCCTCTCCCATGTTGGGAGAGGGGCTGGGGGTGAGGGCATAGCCTCTACTAGTGAAGAGTTCAAAAAAAGATTTAAAAATCTTTTTGCTACTTTCCATCTTTATAAAAATTCTGAGCGGAGGTAACAACAACCGCTCAGATTTGCTCTTTAGTTTCAACCTAGCGGAGGCGTGGTTTAACAATGGGTTTAGGCCCATCATTTGCACGCGGTTCTCTCTTAGTCGGCGGTGGCGATCGCTCTTCTGTGTCTTCATCAAAAGACATACCCTCGCGGCCCGGAGTGGTGCTGCCGTAGATATCCAGGTATGTTGATTGCCCAGCTGCGGCTGCGGCTGCGGCAATTACTGTACGAATCGCCTGAATATTGCGTCCCCCTCGACCAAATACTTTTCCTTTATCTGTGCTATCAAAGGCGATGCGAATCCAAACCCGGTTGAGGGCATGAGAAATTTCACAATCGACGCTTAATGTCTCTGGAGATTCCAAAAACGGCTGCACCAAAAACCGAACCAGCTCAACATAGTTGGGGCTAGCTGTTGGGAGTTTTGTTCCGAAATTATGATGCGGCTGTTGCACTGAGCTGCTCAAAAACATTAGCTTTTACTAGAATGCGACGAACGGTGTCAGTGGGTTGAGCGCCTTGTTGTAGTCGCTTGACGATGGCGGGAACGTCTAGTCGCACTTCATCAGTTCTGGGGTTGTAGAATCCCAACTCTTCTAAGGGACGGCCATCGCGGCGAGCGAGGTTGTTAATGGCGACAATGCGGTAACTTGCTTCCCGCTTTTTACCGAATCGTTTCAAGCGCAGTTTGATCATGGTTGAAGAATCATTCTCCTAATTGGTAAGTATGCCGAAATGCTAATTTTAGCACTCGTCTAGCATTTGCTGCTATTTGTCATTAGTCATTTGTCATTTGTCATTAGCAAACTACCCATACCTCATGCCCTTCAGGAGTGCTGAGTGCTGAGTGGGGAATCTCACGGATGACTCAGCACTCGGAACTCGGAACTGTTTTGCCCCATGCCCAATGCCTAAAGATTGCCAAAGCCTTTTTTCTTTTTATCTTTGGGTTTTTTCTTTTTCGTGGCTGGGACACCATCATAACCTCGCCATCCGGGGGCTGGGGGACGATTGCCAGCACCTGCGAAGGCGTTGCCCATACCGCCGCCACCGAACATTCCCGGCATTCCAGGGAAGCCACCTTGACCCATTTGCTGCATGAGCGATCGCATTTTTTGGAAATCACCCACCAGTTTGCTGACATCTGACTCTCTATAACCGGAGCCAGCAGCAATCCGCCGCCGCCGACTGGGAGAACTGGCTAATAAGTCGGGGTCGTGGCGTTCTTGGCGAGTCATGGAGTTTATCATCGCCTCACAGCGCTTCAGCTGGGTTTCTCCCTGTTTGAGTTGATCGTCTGAGAGCTTGTTCATTCCTGGAATCATTTTGATCAAGCCTCCCAGAGAACCCATGTTCTTCAGCATCCGCAATTGCTTGAGAAAGTCAGTAAAGTCAAACTTCGCTGACAGAATTTTTTCCTGCATTTTCTCAGCGTCGGCTAAGTCAAACTCTTCCTGGGCTTTTTCTACCAGGGTTAGCACATCGCCCATACCGAGAATCCGCGATGCCATGCGATCGGGATAAAACGGTTGCAGTGCCTCGACTTTCTCACCTACGCCCACAAATTTAATCGGCGCTCCCGAAATCTGCCGCACTGAAAGCGCAGCACCACCACGGCTATCACCATCCATCTTGGTGAGAATCGCTCCAGTAATGCCGATCTGCTCGTGGAACGTGCGGGTAAGATTTGCGGCCTCTTGACCAGTCATCGCGTCCACCACCAACAGAGTTTCATCGGGTTGGACGGTTGCTTTGATGCGGGCTAATTCCGCCATCATATCTTCGTCAATTTGCAGGCGTCCAGCAGTATCAATAATTACTGTGTTTACACCTTCTGCCCTAGCGCGTTCTACACCTTGCCTTGCGATTTCTACGGGATCGGCGTCGCTTCCTAGTTCAAATACTGGTACGTCAATTTGCTTACCCAATGTCACCAATTGGTCGATCGCTGCTGGGCGATATACGTCTGTCGCCACCAACAAGCAGCTACGCTCTAATTTACGAAGATGTAAAGCTAACTTAGCAGTAGCTGTGGTTTTACCAGTACCTTGCAACCCAGCCATGAGAATAATAGTAGGCTGCTCCTGGGCTTCTGCTATGGGAACATTTTCTTCTCCCATCACCTGCACCAGTTCATCGTGAACAATTTTGATGAACTGTTGGTCAGGTCGCACGCCGGTAATCACCTCGGCTCCCTGTGCCTTGGCTTCGACTTCGCTAATAAAATCTTTTACTACCTGGAGATTGACATCTGCTTCCAACAAGGCGCGGCGCACTTCGCGCAATGCATCTTGAATGTTGGATTGAGAAATTTTGTCCTGTCCCCGCAGTTTTTTCCAGGCTGATTCTAAACGGTCAGATAGAGCATCAAACATAATGTAATTACAGGTAGTTCGCCAATGGAGAATTTTAAACCGCCGATGAATGCGATTTTGAATTTCCGCTAAAGTTTAAACGTGCTATCTACCAGCTTAGTATTTTTCACCGCGACTGTAGCAACCAGACACGGATTGAGGATTGGGAACTCTGATGATTGAATATTGGCTACTGCTGCGATCGCTAATTCGTAATATTATCAATTAGGTAGCTACGGTAGCCAAGATGTCGCAGCGAATCAAAGTATACTCATACTCGATATACCACTCGTCAAATTCATATATTGGTATTGCTCTTGCCGAAAAAGCTTTGCGCGGATTGCCTGTTGATATTGAACGACGACCAATCTATATACCGAAGGAGCGTGGGATAAAGGTAGCTGATCTCCAAGGACGAAGTGAAAGCGCTCTTTTATCGTCCTATCACAAAGAAGATTGTCTGCGCTGGGCAAAAAAGTACGGCATTGAAATTCGGCTCAAGGAGCTTGAAGAATTTGGTAGGTGGGTCAAGGGCTGGGAGAAAATGAAGTTTGGTCGCGAAGAACTGACTGCGAGAGCGTATTACGCTGCTTGTGGAACCGGAAAGGAGCATCTGCTTGATGCCGCATTCTTTCGAGCGACGTATATTGACCTACTTGATGTCAACGATGAGTCTGTGATTAGGAAAGTTGCAAATGATGTTGGGCTGAATGGCGATCGCATTCTTGAGTTAATCCACGGGGAAGCAGCTAAACAAGCAGCAGTGGCAGCTTTGGCAGAATACGAGCAGTTTGGTTGTCCTGGAGTTCCAACCTGGGTAGTGGAAGGCGAGAGATTTTGGGGAAAGGATCGTGTCGATTGGGTAACAGAAAAGGTAAAACAATTATCTAATATTACCGAAATCAATGTTCGGTAAGCAAGTTCGTAGTAAGGACTTTAGTCTTTATTTTCTAAACACTTTAGTGCTAAGTACAAACCATCAAAACTAGCTTTACAAGGCAGTAGGGTAGCACAAGCTGTGTTACCCTACGAATTACCTATATTCCACCCTACGAAAGTTTCAGGTTATAAAATCCAGATTACTTAGTAATGATTCAGGTTAATGCCAGCTTCTTTTGCCATTACTTCTAACCCATTAATTTGTAAGGTTTTGATTGCTTTGGTAGACAGCTTTAATTTCACCCAGCGATTTCCGCCTTCCCACCAAACACGTTTGTTTTGCAGATTAGCCTGCTGAAGGCGTTTAGTACGGCGGTGGGAGTGGGAAACAGCAAAGGCGTTATTTGCCTTCTTACCAGTTAGTTCACAGCGACGGGACATAGCAAGTAGCTCCAGATTGTTATTTTAATACAACCTTTCCATTTTAGGTCTTAGGCAACAGAAGTGGGGAGATGAGAGAGATAGGGGAGCAAGGGAAGCAGGGGAGAAATAACTCCTAACTCCTAACTTCCCACTCAGCACTCAGCACTCAGCACTCAGCACTATTTACTTGCTTGTTCTGTCAGCTTGGTGAGTACCTCATTCGATCGCTCGACGAAGGATTTCATTCCTTCAGCGTCAAATCCTTTCTGAGACATCAGCGCTAAATCGTAGACGTGTTGGCAAATCAAGTTGACTAACTGATCTGTAGGCGATTGACCGTCACCTTGAATGATACTACCTTGGTTAATATTTGCCAGATTTTGAATCAGTGGGTGAGCAGTATTCACCAGCAAAATGTGATCTTCAGGAAACTCTGTTGTTTGCTGTTGCATCATAGCGTTCATTTCCCGCAGGCGGCGGAGAATCTCTGGTAAAAGCACGATCGCAGGTGGTGTTCCTTGAGGATCGTCTGATTTCAAAGCTTCGGTACGGATGTTGAGTTTGGGTTTGTTGAGGGATTTCTCAAATAACTCTTTGATCGTCTCACTCCGGGTTTTGTTCGTCTTGGGATCGACAATTTCTGTCGCTTTGTCTTGTTCTAGCAGGGTATTATCTAAATCTGAATCTACCCGCGTAAACTTGACATCCTGATATTCCCGCTCTAGGAAGTTGATAAAGTGGGTGTCGATGAAGGAGTCCATAAACAGGACTTCCAAGCCTTGATTTTTGTGCAGTTCTATGTATGTAGCTTGGGTTGCTCCATCAGTGCTGTAGAAAACCCGGTTTTCGTGGCGTTCTTTGTTGCGTTCTAGATACTCTTTGAGCGTAGTATAGGGAGCGCTGGGTGCTGAGTTCTCAGCATTGGGTGAAGGAGTGACATCTTGCCAAGCATCACCCTCTGAAGACTGGACTTCAACCACTGGAGTTTCAGCCGCAACTTTTTCTGTCAGCTTGGCGGTGGTGCGGAAGACGATGATATCTTCGATCTGTTTTTTGAATTTCTCGTCGTTGAGAACACCGAATTTTACAAAAGTGCCGAGGTCTTTCCAGGCGTTAATGTATTGTTCGCGGTTATCGCGGAAAAGTTCTTTGAGGCGATCGCCTACTTTTTTGGCAATGTAATCACCAATTCTCCGCACGGTGCGATCGCCTTGCAAGGCACTGCGCGATACGTTTAGGGGAATATCGGTACTATCAATCACACCCCGCATCGGCATTAGAAATTGCGGGATAATTTCTTCGCAGTTGTCGCTAACAAAAACTTGATTGCAAAATAGCTTGATCTGCCCTTTCGTAACATCTACATCCGGTCTCATTTTCGGAAAATACAGAATCCCGTTAATGATAAAGGGATAGTCTGTATTTAGATGTACCCACAATAGTGGTTCTTCCTGAAAAGGATACAGATAGCGGTAAAACTCTAAATAATCTTCTTTAGTCAGATTACTTGGAGACTCTCGCCACGGCGCTTTTTGCTTATTTACTACTTCCCCATCAAGTTTAATCGGGACTGGCAAGAAGTCGCAGTAGGTCTTGACAAGATTTTTAATCCGTGCTGATTCGAGAAATTCCTCTTCTTCTCCTTGCAGACTGAGAGTAATAGTAGTGCCGCGAGTTGTTCGGGGCGAGTCTTCTAAGGTGAATGCTGGGGAACCATCACAAGACCAGTGAACCGCCTGCGCCCCTTCTTGATAAGATAAAGTATCAATTTCTACCTTTTGCGCCACCATGAAGGAAGAGTAGAAACCAAGACCAAAGTGACCGATGATCGGTTGATCTGATTTGCCTTCATATTTATGAATAAATTCTTCAGCACTAGAGAAGGCAACCTGATTGATATATTTCTTAACTTCATCTGCGGTCATCCCGATACCATTATCGGAGATGGATAGGGTTTTCTTATCTTTGTCAATGGCAAGTTCAATTTCTGGTTCACCGAGGTCTCCAGCATAATCTCCAGCGCGGGATACCATTTTCAGCTTTTGGATGGCGTCTACAGCGTTGGATACCAGTTCCCGCAAGAAGATTTGGTGATCTGAGTAGAGCGACTTCTTAATGATCGGGAAAATATTCTCAGTATGAATACTGATAGTGCCTTGTTCTAGCATAATTGGTAATTTTCGATGTTAGTATCTGAAACGATGATAGTAGGTAATACAACCTAGCCATCTGTTTTCCAGGATAAACCCGGAGAACATAGAAGGGTATGATACCAATTAGGATTTTAAAAGCATAACTTAGGCAATGTCTACGACGGGCTGCGCCTACGCTCGTTTTTTGAGCATTGTTTGCCGCCATTTTCTGATTCGGATTTCCCTACTCCCGACTCCCCACTCTTCACAGATTGCTGTTTAAGTATTACTAAAATTCTTCTCCAACACCAAAAAATAGTGGTAAGGATAACTGGGATCGATAAATCCTTGCTTAACAATTAACCCAGCTTTGGCAACAGAGTTTAAAATCCGTTTTTTAGGATAACCTTTTAAACCCATTTCCCAGCAGTGTTCGTCACAGACGGGCGTTGTACTCCAGAATTTTGGCACATTGAATAGTAAATACCTTGGTCTACCAGAGAAAGAAGTTTTCACCTGAAACGAGAGGTATTGAGTGCAATAGGGAATCGAAATCACCAAAAATTTCTTAGTTGCAATAGCAAGTTTTCTCAATGCTTCTTCTGACTCAGGGTAGGGGAAATGTTCCAGCACTTGAAACAGGACAATCGCATCAAATTTATCTTTTGGTAATGAAAAATCTGTAGTCAAATCCAAAATTATTTCTGGTTTGAGGCTGGGGTCAATATCAGCAGTAGAGACGTTGTATCCATTATTCTTCAGGATGTCTGTTAATAGAGAATTAAAAATCCCAATTTCTAGAACGTTTTTTACCTGATTACCCAGTGAAAAAATTAGACGCAACTGGTGATGGTAACTGATGAGGCGATTTTTTGATAAATATTCCGAATTTCTAATATCTAACGAGCTGATGAGTTGCATAAATAAGCCTACCTAAGCTGAGAGATTAATAAATTTGGTGCGTATACAACTACAGGATTCCCGGAAAAATCATGAAAGTAACATCTGAACCTCACTCCAAACCTCTCTCCTACAAAGAGAGAGGCTTTGAATCTTACTCCCCTTCTCTCTCCTACAAGGAGAGGGTTAAGGGGATCTTCCAGGGCAAAATATCACTAACACCAAGTGTATTGGGTTAACGAGTAGGATTCTACGCGCTAAAGTATTTTGCTAATGGGTGATAAGCAATAATTGCAGTGGTAGACTGTTCTGGATAAAGTTGTTCGCTTTCATCCATATACAAGTTAATCCTGTCAGTCTGCAATAACTCCAGTTGTTTGTACTGATCCTGAATATTTGGACAAGCTGGATACCCGAAACTATACCGTGAGCCACGATAGCGTTGTGCTAAGATATCCCGAATATTGTTGGGTTCATCAGCAGTAAAACCTAACTCCCGGCGAATTCTGGCGTGTGTCCATTCAGCTATAGCTTCCGCTACCTGTACCGCCATGCCGTGGAAATACAGATAATCGGTGTATTGATTGGCAGCAAACAGCTTTTGGGCGAACTCTGTGGCAATTTCCCCTACAGTCACCGCTTGCATTGGGAAGACATCAATAATTCCCGACTCCTTCGGTGCAAAGAAATCTGCTATGCACAGCCGCCTTAAAGACTTCTGTCTGGGAAACTCGAAAGTTGCAACCTGTTGTGATTGGTTTTCTGAGTCATATATATGTAGAGAATTCCCCTCGGCTTGACAAGGGAAATACCCGTAAATCACCTGGGGATGCAACAGATTCTCTTCAATAATTCGCTGTTTCCAAGTTTCTAAAACTGGGTAAACTTTCTCAGCTAAGAAAGCCTGATATTCTTCCTTAGATTGCTCTTTTGGTTTACGGAATTGCCACTGTCCTGCAATCAAAGCTTGTAAATCCAAGTGCCAGAATATTTCCTCAATGGGAATATCACTAGGTTGCAATAACTGCGTTCCCCAAAAAGGCGGTGTGGGACGTTGAATATCTATCACCACAGCATCAGAACGCCGCGTATCTACTTCTTTTGGTTCAGTAGATACTGTTTTCTCAGTAGTTGTAGTTACTGATTCTTTGTGACCATTCGTCGAAACTTCAGCAGTTTTGACTTCGTTCAAAAATCCCTGCAAATCTTCCCAGTTACCAGCTGATTTAGCTGGCATTAATTTATCCATGAAGTGCAAGTCAGAAAAGGCATCTTTGCCATAAACAACTTTACCTTTATAGGTATTTTGGCAATCTTCATAGACAAACTTGGGAGTCAACGCTGCACCACCTAATATCACGGGGATACTAATTCCCTTTTCGTTGAATACCTCCAAGTTCTCTTTCATGAAAGCGGTGGATTTTACCAGCAAACCACTCATGGCTATACAATCAGCTTTATGCTGTTCGTAAGCGTTGATGATGTTTTCCACTGGCTGCTTAATTCCCAGGTTAATCACCTTGTAGCCGTTGTTGGATAAGATGATATCTACCAAGTTTTTACCAATGTCGTGGACATCGCCTTTGACTGTGGCAATGATAAAGGTTCCTTTGGCATTGTTGCCTGATTCTGATTTTTCCATGAACGGTTCTATAAAGGCAACCGCCGCTTTCATGGTTTCGGCAGATTGCAAGACGAAGGGTAGCTGCATTTGTCCAGAACCGAATAGTTCCCCGACAACTTTCATGCCATCTAGCAAGAAAGTGTTGATAATTTCTAAGGGGGGATGTTCTTCTAAGGCTTTTTTGAGATGTTCTTCTAAGCCAATGCGTTCGCCGTCAATGATATGGCGTTTGAGACGTTCTGGGATGGGGAGACTTTCATCTAAAGAGCGATCGCGTTTTGTCGTCACCCCGGCAAACACTGTGGTAAGCTCTCCCAAAGGATCGTAAACGCAAACATTACCCTCAAACTTCCGTTCGTCATAAATCAACTGCCGACAAATTTCTTGATGGCGTGACTCAATCTTGGAAAGCGGTAAAATTTTGTTAGCGCTGACGATGGCTGCATCCATTCCCGCCGTCGTCGCCTCGTGCAAAAACACCGAGTTCAACACCATCCGCGAGGCTGGATTCAAACCAAAGGAAATATTGGAAACACCCAAAATCACATGACATCCAGGCAATCCTTCACGAATTCGTCGAATGGATTCAATTGTCGCCTTACCGTTTTCTCGGTCTTCTTCAATCCCGGTGGAAATTGGTAACGCTAGGGTATCAAAGAATATTTCTGTGGGTGGTATTCCATATTCTACAGCTTGACGGTATGCGCGTTGTGCGATCGCAAATTTTTTGTCTGCTGTCCGCGCCATCCCATCTTCATCAATAGTACCAATGACTACACCAGCACCGTATTTCTTCGCTAACTCCAGCACCTTCAAAAAGCGCGGTTCGCCATCTTCATAGTTAGTAGAGTTCAGCAAACACTTACCACCAGCAATCTTTAAACCTGCCTCCATCTTTTCCCATTCGGTGGAGTCAAGCATTAAAGGCAATGTCACATTATTGACAATGCGCGAAACTAATTCGTGCATATCGCGCACGCCGTCGCGTCCCACATAATCGACGTTGACATCGAGAATGTGTGCGCCTTCTTTTACCTGCGCCCTCGCCATTGAAACCAGTCCATCCCAATCTTCCGCATTGAGTAAATCGCGGCACTTCTTGGAACCACTGGCGTTGAGACGTTCGCCAACAATCAAGAAGGAATTATCTTGCTCGTAAGGCTGAGTGGTGTAAATTGATGCTGCTGCTGGTTCTAAACTTGGCTGTCTAACTTTTGGCTTCAGGTCTTTGGCGACTTCTGCCAATTGTTGAATGTGTTCTGGACGCGTCCCACAGCAACCCCCAATCACTTGGACACCCAAATCTTCAACAAAATGCATCAGGGCCATCCGTAATTCTAACGGTGTTAGGCGGTAGTGCGCTTGACCGCCGACGTTTTCCGGTAAACCCGCGTTGGGAATACAGGAAACGATGAAAGGCGAATGTTCTGACAGATACTTGATATGTGGTTTCATCAAGTCTGGGCCTGTGGCACAGTTTAGACCGAGAATGTCAATTGGGTAATGTTCCAGAATTGTCAGCACAGCACTGATTTCGGAACCAACCAACATTGTGCCCATGCTTTCCATTGTCACAGACACCATCAACGGACGGCGATCGCCTTTTTTGGCAAACACCTCTTCAATGCCATTCAGCGCCGCTTTAATTTGCAGCACATCTTGGCAAGTCTCGACAATGAATAAATCGACACCACCATCCCACAGCGCTTCTGCTTGTTCGGCAAAAGTAGCTTTCATAGTGTCAAAGTCAATATGTCCCAAGGTAGGTAGTTTGGTTGTGGGACCGATGGAACCTGCCACAAACCGGGGTTTTTCGGGCGTGGAAAATTCCGCAGCGACACGCTTGGCTAATTCTGCGGCTGTCTTGCTGAGGTAATAGGCTTGGTCTGCTAAGTCATATTCTGCCAGCACCAGGGACGTACTGCCAAAGGTATCGGTTTCAATCACATCTGCACCAGCAGCGAGAAAGTCTCGGTGAACCTTAGCGACAGCTTCGGGATTCGTGTGGACTAAGTATTCGTTACAACCTTCATACTGTGGGCCGCCGAAGTCTTCAGCAGTCAGGTTTTGGGTTTGCAGGTTGGTTCCCATCGCCCCGTCGAAGACGAGGACTGGGCTATCTGGACTACGCAGGCGTTCAAGGAAAGGATGAGTCATATTTTCCTAGAATAATTTGGGTCAGTCGTATAATATTCGACTTACTTTATTATTTTCCCAAATTGTGATATTTTTGGCAGTTTTTAATCAAGCGATGACAGAATTAGCGACTTCCAAATAAAAAAATATCCCAAAACTGACCAAAAATCCTCTCTATTTCTCCTCTGTCTGTGTTCTCTGCGTTTCTATGGTTCGTAATTTATTTCTTGGAAATCCCTGATAATTTCAAGTATAAAGTTCTAATTCTCTCTTAGTTTGAGATTTTGGCTTTGATTTTTCTTTCATCCATTAAAGTGATGAAAGAGCGTTAGAGTGCGTCAAAGCAACTTCCATCCCAGTCTAAAAAAGCTGAAAGTTGCTGAGATGGAAATAATTCTAGTTTTAGGTCAAAGCGCTGTAGGAAAAAGAGCCATCTGCAAAAATAAAATTCTCAAACCCAGCCGTGGACATGAGACTGAGATTTCCATTGTTATTGAAGGTAATGTTAGCAGGATTAAGGGCATTGCCTGAAATCACACCTGAAATGGTGAGTTCAGAACGATTGAAAATACTGAGGTCAAGGGTATCCCAGCCGCACCCGCCATCAACAGTTGCAACACCAAAACCTTTAAAGTAGTCATTCCCATTCCCTAGATCAATGTTGCTCCCACCACCGATAGTAACTTTCTGTTGAACTGTATCTATGGTACTGGTGGCAATAATGTCATCATTGCCATCGCCAGTCTTGATGGTTCCCTGTCCATAAATGCCATAGGCAGTACTACCAATTGTTACTGTCGCCTGACCAATAAGGATGTCACGACCATTACCAGTATTAATGACTCCATCATTGAAGATGCCATAAGCAGTGGCGTTTTTTCCTGAACTATTGCCATAACCTGTAATCGTGTCGTTGCCACACCCTGTAATAATGGTGGCATCTTTAATGTTCTGGATGCCAATACCAGTACCACTGTCGCCGATAGAGTAGTTACCGTTACCGCCGTTGCCGCCAGTACCTGTGCCAGTGATAGTGTCATTTCCGTCCCCGGTATTCAGACTACCACTGTTGCTGATTCCAGTCCCCGTACCACCGTTGCCAGCGATCCCAGGATCGCCGCCAATAACGGTACTGCCGCCATTGCCGCCAGTACCGTTACCAATGATAGTGTCATTTCCGTCCCCGGTATTCAGACTACCACTGTTAGCGATGCCAGTTCCAGTACCGCCATTGCCGCTGATGTTACCGTAACCACCAATACCGCCAATACCTGTGCCAGCGATCGTATCTTCTCCGCCTCCGGTATCCAGTTTCTTACTGTTAGTGATGCCAGTTCCAGTACCGCCATAGTCGCCAGAAGACCCGCCGGCAAACCCACTGATGCCGCCAGTACCGTTACCAATGATCGTGTCATTTCCGTCCCCTGCATTCAGACTGCCACTGTTAGTGATGCCGATTCCAGTTCCGCCATCGCCGCTATTAAACCCATTGCCACCAATGCCGCCAATACCTGTGCCGGCGATCGTGTTATTTCCGTCTCCGGCATTCAGACTGCCAGTGTTGCTGATGCCAGTCCCCGTACCGCCATCGCCACTTCCGCGAGCGTCCTTCCCAGTGCCACCAATACCTGTGCCGATGATAGTGTCATTTTCGTCCCCGGCATTGAGACTGCCAGTGTTACTAATACCTGTTCCAGTGCCACCACTACCGGCTCCGCCGCCGAAATCCACATAGTTGTTATCCGAATCGCCACCATCGCCGCCAGTGCCGATGCCAATGATAGCGTCTTCCCCATCTCCGGCATTCAGACTGCCAGTGTTGCTGATGCCAATCCCCGTACCGCCGTTGCCGCTGTAAACACCTTTGCCGCCGTCGCCGCCAGTACCGTTGCCGGTGATAGTGTCTTCTCCATCCCCAGCATTGAGACTACCACTGTTGCTGATTCCAGTCGCTGTAGCGCCGTTGCCGCCATAACCGGACTGACCAAATTTGTTGTTACTAATGTTGCCGCCGTTGCCGCCAGTAGCGTTACCGATGATAGTGTCATTTCCGTCCCCGGCATTGAGACTACCACTGTTGCTGATTCCAGTCGCTGTAGCGCCGTCGCCGCAAATATTTGTATAGTAGCCGCCGGCAGTACCGTTGCCGCCGTCCCCGCCAGTAGCGTTACCGATGATAGTGTCATTTCCGTCCCCGGCATTGAGACTAC
>NZ_CAXTTT010000121.1:0-22439 GCF_964247315.1 uncultured Nostoc sp. | reverse complement strand
ACAATGCGATTGTATCGACTAACAATGCGATTGTATCGACTAACAATGCCAATGCACATCCTACGTTACCTAGCAACTCTAAAAGCGCACTATAATTTGATACCTCAAATAGTAGAGTTTTTTCTAGCCAGGGTTTGAACAGGCAATAAAATAATCTAGAAAAATATGGCAATTTTTGTAGGTTGTGATACGCTATCTGCTTGAGAAGTGTGGAGGAGCCGAAAATGACTAAGCTACGGGTGGGGTTACTGTTTGGCGGTCGTTCGGGAGAACATGAAGTTTCGATCAACTCAGCACGGGCGATCGCTAAAGCCTTGAGTGCAGAGGAAAATGCTAGTAAGTACGAAATACTGCCTTTTTACATCCAAAAAGATGGCCGCTGGCTGGCGGGAGAAGCACCCGAAAAGGTTTTAGCAACCGGCAGTCCGCTGCTGGAATCGGCAGAATCAACAGGAAATCTCACATCCAACCCTCAAGCCCAAACCCTGAGCAATTGGCAATCTCCCTCTCAAGTTGCTCAAGTAGATGTTTGGTTTCCTATTCTCCACGGCCCTAACGGTGAAGATGGGACAATTCAAGGGTTACTCACCTTGATGCAAGTCCCCTTTGTCGGTTCTGGGGTGTTAGGTTCGGCAATGGGAATGGATAAAATTGCCATGAAAATGGCTTTTGAGCAAGCGGGATTAGCACAGGTAAAATACAAGGCGGTAACTAGAACGCAGGTTTGGTCTAATCCGTGCGTATTTCCGAAACTGTGTGATGAAATTGAGGCAGCATTAGGTTATCCTGCTTTTGTCAAACCTGCGAATTTGGGTTCATCAGTGGGTATTGCCAAAGTGCGATCGCGCCCAGAATTAGAAGCTGCTTTAGATAGTGCTGCCAGTTACGATCGCCGACTAGTTGTAGAAGCTGGTGTCGTCGCTAGAGAAGTCGAGTGTGCCGTTTTAGGTAACGATCAACCCCAAGCCTCTGTCATTGGAGAGATTATATATGACAGTGATTTTTACGACTATGAAACTAAATATACTGTGGGTATGGCAGATTTACTGATACCCGCACAACTTCCAGATGCGATCGCTCGTCAAATCCAAGATATGGCTTTGCAAGCTTTTGCAGCAGTTGACGCTGCGGGGTTGGCAAGGGTAGATTTTTTCTACGTAGAAGCAACACAAGAAGTTTTGATTAACGAAATCAATACCTTACCAGGCTTTACTGCGACAAGTATGTATCCCCAACTCTGGGCCCATAGTGGAGTCTCCTTTCCAGAATTAGTCGATCGGTTAATTCAACTTGCTCTTGAAAGGCATTCTCGTAGCTAAGAGAAGAAATAAGCGAACTGATTTTAGATTATTACCGCAAAAAGTCATCATAAATACAGAACTTTGGCAAAATTTAGCCAGATTTTGTAGCATCTGTTTTACAAAAAAGTTACTTAAATCTGAACTTTGTTACGGATACCTGATGCTTGACTCCTCAAGTACAATTTATTGACTAGAGGGGTACAAATCTGAAAGTAATCATGGAAAAAAGTCAGAGTGTACAGCGCGAGCGAACCCAATTAAAAAGGGCTACTCCAGAGCTGACAAATAGGAAATCGAGATTAAAAAATAGCTCGAATGTTCTGATATATCTGGTTGCACATCATCCTTGGCTATTGTTAACCGGGTGTTTAGCCATGTTTATGGGAGGTGGTGCCTTTGCCTTATATAGTTTAGGTAATGCTGGGCCCGTGCCACAAGAAGAACCAGAAAAAATCCCAGTCATAGTTGAAGAACCAATCAGTCTGCCCTCTGAGAATAGCAATCCTACACCTTTATGGATGATTGCTGCGATCGTTCTCAGCTGTGGTGGTGGTTCCTTGCTGATTTTTAGAGTGCTTAACCGCACAAAGCAACCGCAAAAACTTCAAAAACAGGTTAATCGCCATCAGGTACGCTTGGCACAGAAGAATTACCAAAAATTGGAACCACCACTTCCCAAGAATCAGCCAATTTTTGTGCCACAGCCACAACTAATGCCTCTTATGCAGATGCAACCTAAAACAAAGCATCTAGTAACTGTTCTACCAGCAGAACACAAGCACCACCTGGATACGCGCACAGAACCTTTAGCAGACTTGATGGATCTTCGTAAAAATAGTTCATTGTCTGCTATTTTACGTCAGTATTAATACTACTGTAAAGTAAAACCCCGTTAAATTAACACTTTTTGCCAATTAGCTTGGCTTAGATTCCCGACTTTCTCTAAGAAGTCGGGAATCTTGTTATGTACTAATAATTTATTTGCTATATAGCGGTTTAACTGCTTTTAAAAAGTTAGATATGAGCAATTAGGAATATTTAAAAACTTGCCAAAATGGCAACCAGCTTTTGATTATTTAAGTTAAATTATATGAAGATAAACGACTTCAAGGGTTTGATTATCAGGGACTACCACTTAAGCAAATTCCTTTTGTAAAACACTATTTACTAAGTGATTTACAAAAACAAAAAGCTATCTCTAACAATTATTTGCAGAGTATTTATCTCAGTAAATAAATTAATAATTAGGTTTGGCATTTGCTGCAACAGGAATATTAAATGCGTACAGACGTTGTTGTTGAACTACGCATTAGCCCCCAAATAGCGGGTAACGTCTGTATACATTCCTGTTCGCTTCAGCAGCAAATGGTAGAGTGGGAGTTTGAAAGCTGACTGATATGCTTCCTCCCACTCTCTTTTTATCTAATTCGTAATTCGTAATTCGTAATTCGTAATTATTGTTGAAACACTCACACGTCATTGTGAAGTATTTTGGTATATTTGGGATGTTCCCATCAAAATACGAATTTTTTTTAGAAGTTAGTGTCTTGTAAAAACTCAAGAATCGTTTTATTCAACACCTCAGAAGCCCCACTTGAGGCATCATGACAACAGTTAGATAAAATCTGTAATTTGGAGTTGGGGATATGTTGATGTAATTTTTTACCATGACTAGCAGGAAACCAACTATCTTGCTCACCCCACAAAACTAATGTAGGACACTTAATGGCACTCAGGTTATTTTGAATTTTAGTGAGCATATTGGGCTTATTTGCTTGCCAATTCTCAATTTCTCGCGCAGCTATTTGTAACTCTTCGGCGACTTTTGCGATCGTACCAGGCAATTCAGTAAACGGGTAAGTTATCCAATAGATATCTTCCTGCGTCAAAATTGAAGGATCGAATAATACCCCACGTCTTTCTATTGCCATAACTTCTCTAAATAAAGGTGCAAACAAATATGCCAGACGTAAAGAGTCAATTGTTTGCATTACTTCTCTGGGCATTTGGGCAAGTAACCACATAGCCCAATGGGGTAGATATTCGGCAAAAACAGGTACGTTTACTACTATAAGCCGTCCGATTAGCTGCGGATTTTCTTGAGCAAGAGCAAGGGCAACTAATCCCCCTAGAGATTCTGCCACAATCACTGCGGGTTCATCACATAATGCCTGAATAATTCTTTGAAACTCAATAACTTGATGACCATTGTCTTCTCTACGACACAATGGTTTTTCGGAAAAACCAAAACCTTTGGCATCAAAACAAATTACTCGGTAATATTTAGATAATGGTGCTACGCTGTGGCGCCAATTGTAGCTCCAACTCCCCATGCCATGTAATAAAATTAACGGTTTACCTCTACCTTTTTCGCCATAAGCAATTTGTACAGGATAGCCTTTAGCATCAGTAATAACTAGACTTTGCCGCCCTTTGGGAAAAGTAGCTTGCCACCAATCTTTCATTCTTTTATCAATAAACAATTTAACCACCTGAAAAGGCGTTCCACAGGATTCTAATTAAGATCACGGGCAATGCTACTAAGGCAATAGAGATTAGCAACAATCCAGCCAGAACGGCAAAGATAAACCACCTGTCTGTACTTTTTTGCTCGCTGGGAAACTTTAAGTGTTCTTCCAAGAGCTTGATATTATTAGTGTTAGCTTTCCAGGCAAAATCAAAAAAGTCTCCCAAAACTGGGACAGCGCCTACCAAGGCATCAATGATTACGTTCAAAATCATTTTACTTATAGTGGCTCTAGATACGCCTAGCCGCGCTGCTTCTAGAATTATGTAGCTAGAAAACATTATTCCCAAAAAATCACCACCAATCGGTATGAGTCCTAAAATTGGATCTATACCAAAACCAATCTTTGTGCCAGGAATGGTAATAGCATTATCCAACAGCCGACTCAATTGACGCAGGCGCTTCAAAGTGGGTGCTTTGGCATCAGGTTCAATCATCGAAAATCGAGGAGGAGAATCAGACATAGAGGCGATCGCTAATTTTGTATTGAATCGTTGATATTCTACTCCCCTACTGAGCTTTTGCAATCATTTTCTCAAGGATTTACGAATTAATATTTCTCTTGCGATTGCGGCTGGGCTTTTGAGCGCATATCTTCGCCGATAGTCACGTTCAACTGATCGCCGATTAACAGAACAGCAGCGCTCATTGACAGCCAGAGCATTAAAACTATCACAGCTCCTACAGCACCATATACTTTATTATAATTGCCAAAATTCGCCACATACAGCCGAAATAGAGCAGACAACATTGCCCAAAAAACAGCTGCTAAAATTGCTCCAGGCATCATTGGCGTGCCTGAGTTCCACTTGCTTGGCCCATAGCGATAGACAAAGCCAAAGGCGACAGCGACAATACTTAAAGTTAAAGGCCAGCGTAATAGCAGCCAAAGATGCAACAAAAAGATTAAAGAACTATTTTCGCGCGCTACTATTCCCAATAGCCAATCGCTAGTAAACACCGAGAAAGAAGCCAGTATCAAAAGTAACATAGTACCGACTGTTAATCCCAGAGAGACAAGCTTGGCTTTCCAAAAGGGGCGGATGTTTTCTGGAGGAATTTGATGGATTTGATCGAGGGCTGTCATAGCAGTACTCACCGCCCCAGAAGCAGTCCAAATTGCTAATACAAAGCTTAGAGAAAATAAACCACTGTTTTTGGAGTTAGTAATTTCTGTGGTAGCAAAATCACGAATCAGATTTAGGGCTTCTTCAGGTAGGACTTGACTTAGTTGCACCGCCAGTTGTCTAAAGGTGTTTTGTAAAGATTCCGCTAACAAACCAATGGCTGTGATGATAGCAAGAATTGCTGGAAACAGCGATAGCATGGCGTTGAAGGCGATTTCCGAGGCAAGTCCCAAAAGTCGTCTTTCGATTGTCCTCGCAAAAGTTTTTTTGAGCGTGTGCCAATTGAGGTGACGAAAGAAGCGGATAAAACGAGGCTTTGGCATGATTTAGAGTTAAAACTGGTTGGGTTTATTAACTACTGTGCTAAATTTTGCGTAGCGATCGCATCTATCTTTCTACCGCAAGAATACCGAGTGGGGAGTGGGGCAGAGTTCCTAACTAATGACTATTAATCTATGAATCAAAATTTAACACAACAGTGGTTGACAGAAATCCAGGTAATCAAAGAGCAGATGGCACAGCTACAACACGATCGCGATACGGCTTGGGAAAGTGCCCAAAAATGGCGTCAGCTTTACAACACAGAAGCAGAACAACGCCGTACAGATACTCAACTTTCCCAACAGACGATCGCCTCCCTCAAGGCAGAACTGCATAAACTTCAAGGTTTTGAAGTAGAGACATTGACTGCTGGGACACCAGTAGCTATCCAACAAGAAATAGAACAGCTAAAATCTGTGGAAGACTTGCAAGCTAAACTCATCACTGCGATTAAAGAACGCGATCGCCTCTTGCAAGCTTTGAAAACTGAGCAGGACAACCACGCCCAAACTCGCAATAGCCTGACTACTGCCTTGGGTGATGCTATTGATAGCTTGACACGCGAACGAGCAGGGGTAGCGAAAAAGGGGGAGTAGGGGCTAGTAAGTCAAAAGCTAAAAGTAAAAAGTAAAAAGAAAAGAATTAAGACTTCATCACTTCTATGCTTGCCCTTTAACTTTTGACTTTTAACTTCATCTTGGGGGCAGGGGAGCATAAGGGAGAAATAACTAATGCCCAATGCCCAATGTCCAATGCCCTAAAATCCCATTGCCTTGGCTACAGCGCCCAGTTCCGCCGCGATACCCTGTTGAAATTGACTGTGATTGTGTTTAATAGCTGTATCTGGGTCTTTTAAACCATTGCCTGTGAGGACACAAACTACGGTCGCTCCTGTAGGAATTTGGTCTTTCACCTGCAACAACCCAGCGACAGAAGCGGCGCTAGCAGGTTCGCAGAAGATACCTTCTGATGCTGCTAAAAGTCGATAAGCATCGAGAATTTCTGTATCGGTAACGGCGTGGAAATTTCCCTGGCTGGCGGTTTGTGCCGCGATCGCTAATTCCCAACTAGCAGGGTTGCCAATGCGAATTGCTGTCGCTAGGGTTTCGGGATGCGCCACTGGCTGACCGTGGACTAAGGGGGCTGCTCCTGCGGCTTGGAATCCCATCATCCGGGGTAAGCGATCGCACTTTCTGGCTTGATGATATTGACAAAAGCCCATCCAATATGCTGTGATATTTCCGGCATTTCCCACGGGAATACACAACCAGTCTGGTGCATCACCCAATGCATCGACAATTTCAAAGGCTCCTGTTTTCTGTCCTTCTAGTCTGTAGGGATTGACCGAATTCACCAAAGTAATCGGATAGCTTTCGGCCATCTCGCGGACAATTTCTAGAGCTTGGTCAAAATTACCTTTAATTGCCAATACTTCTGCGCCATACAGCAACGCTTGAGCTAACTTGCCCAGCGCCACATAACCGTCGGGAATCAGTACAAAGGCATTCATACTTCCCCGTTTAGCATAAGCGGCGGCGGCAGCTGAGGTATTGCCCGTGCTAGCACAAATTACTGCTTTTGCCCCTGCTTCCTTAGCCTTGGAAATTGCCATAGTCATCCCCCGGTCTTTGAAGCTGCCGGTAGGATTCAAACCGTCGTATTTTACAAAAACTCGTACTTGTCTGCCAATACGTTCTGCGATCGCTGGCACTGGTATTAGAGGTGTGTTGCCCTCCAACAGAGTGACAATCGGTGTTTTTTCGCTGACAGGCAAGTATTCACGATAGGCTTCTATCAATCCGGGCCAGGGTTGGCGATGAGATGTAGCAACAGACAGGCTCAAAGTCACGGGATTTAAAATTTATTAATTGTAAGGATTGGATATTTAGAAAGGGTGGGATAGGGAAGCGCAAAATTGGAAAGAGGAAGAAAGTAGATTTTTCTGTTACCAGTTGCCTGTTGAGAGTTCCCTAATCCCTAAGAATCTTATTAAAAATATTATTTTTTGTAATGCAGGCGTTTCACTTGCTATTTTGATTTAGAAGGTTAATTTATCATAAACTGCCACGGCGACCTTCGGTTCAACAAATTAGCTTAGAGGAGACTGACGAGGTGAAAAATCATCTGCAAATCTATAGGACTCCTATTTGATTTTGAATCAGACTCAGTACTTATCTATCCTATTCCTTGTCCACGCAAGTAAATTCAGGAATCAAACCTGATTGCTATATGAGACTTACGCCATAACTCTCTGAAACTCTGATTTATCCGTGGTTAAACCTGCTTTTAGTGCATTCGTTTAGTCAAGTATATCTATGTATTTTCCCACCTGATTCGCTTCAATTAATCTAGGAAAATACGCAAGAGGCTGTCTCTTTTTGATAGTAGCCTTCTACTTCCCTTGCGACGAGAGGCTGTGCCAAGTGTAAGTGCTTCGCCCTACGTTTTTTCATGATTTAGCATAATTCTTGATATAGTCTACATATAATTTCTTGCGTAAATTCCCCAAAAACGGCGATAATTGTTTGTACAACCATAATTGACAGACTATAAATTAACTATTCCTAAGTACCATACAGTGGAAGAAAGCTTTACACACTTGGGTCAGTGTTTTTTTTTGGAACACAGCCATTATAATCACCGTCTTTTATGATTGAACGCCAAATCCATTAGAGTAATTGATTGAAAATATACAATAATGTAATAAAGCTTAAAAGAGCATTATTATAATATTTCTAATGGTGTGAGTTAAATTGTGGATTTAATTAGCGATGCCTACTTATTTATCTAACGTTTCCGATCGTGAGTCCCAGACTGCCTGGGTCAGCAAGTTAACCAAGTCTTATTATCAAGACGATCAGCAAGCTAAATTGATGCATTTACAAGCAGAGGTAGACTCTCTGTTGCAGCAATTGGAAAACCTGAAGCACCAACGTCAAGCCGAAACCAACCAAAAAGAAGAAGAATAAGTCAGTCTTGTCGATAGCGATCGCTTTTCCCCTCCTAATTTAAACTTCAGTAGAGGGGAAATTTGAGTCAGGGATATGCTATTCAAAGCGCTGATTTTTCTCTGACCAGCGCCTCAAACTATAGTTATGAGCATTTTCTACCAGTAAAGCTAAGGATTGCACCCCTGAAAGCTTGGCGATCGCAGAGAGTCTTTGTAAGTAATTTCCTGTAAAATCAGTGTAGATGATTTTATTTCCATCAGAGAAAATTATAGTCCGCTCACGGCCTTGTTTTGTATTTTTTCTCTGAATTTCAGGTGTCGGCTGATTCAAGGATGCTATTGCTTCTGGTGAGATAGTCAGTATTATTTCTGGTTGAGCGTTATTTGTTAAATCAATCACTTGAACGGGCCAATCACCTAATTTTTCCTGCATCTGTTCAAAGCTAGGAATAGCACCACCCGGAACTTCGCCAGATTGTTGTAAAGATTGCCACAGACTCGCTACTATTACCTTCACCCCTTGGGGATTTTGTTGATGCAGTTCTCGTAAAGTAATTGGAGATGGTTGCACCCATTCCAGTGCTGCATTTGTCAAGGCTAAAGGTTTGGGCTGGAGAACATCGTTTTGATTATCTGGAATTTTTGGGCCAGCAGCTAATAGGCGCAAAACTTTACCTTGTAGTTGCACCGCTTTGATAGCGGCTATAGTAATTTTTTGCTCTCCGTTAGGCAACCAGACTACAATTTGGATTTCCGGGTCAGAAGTGATTCCCAAAGTTTTCCAGAAAAATTTGGCAGCGTCAGTTTTCGGTGGGTTGAAATTCTCAAAGGGAAAATTTAGCCAGCGTTTCCCGTCATTAAATGCACTTACCTCCACCTGATACCAAACTTGATTATCCGTAAGTTTCAAATCTGCTGGGGAATTTGGTTGCAGCCATTCGGTGTTGGTAACTTGAGTGATTGGTTGCACCGTACCAACAATCTGACTAGGGTGAGTAGAGAATATTTGCGATGTCCCCTTACCATTGAGTCTTGCCAACAAACCTTGAATATAGGCAAGATTCTCTTTTGTAATTTTTGGTTGCGCCTTTAACCAAGAATTAGCGTCTTCTTCTCCCCGCTGAACTGCTAAAATCAACGCGAACCAAGCTTGCACCTCTCGTCTATTTGGGTTCACCTGCAACGCCGCCACTGTGCGATTCCACAACCGTTTTTCATCAGCTTTGAGTAGAGTAGCAATTTCTTGGGCATTATGTGGCGACGCTTCAAACACCTGTAAAGCTTTCTCCCAGCGACCATCAATCAAATCTGCCAGCACTTCTTGACTAGGACTTGCCCAAATTTTCTGGGCTTGGGTTTTAGTAAGTTGGGAATGCAAGCGAATCAAATCCATTTGCGCTTGCGCCGCTTCTGGTAAAATTCCTTTGCGCTGTTTCTTGATGAATTTCAACCATTCAAAAGCTGGTGTCCACAATCCACTACGAGCAATCGATAGGGCATTTTGGTATCCAGAATCCTTGAAGGTTGATGATTTGAGGCTAATCGCCTCCAATTGAATTGGTTTGAGGAATAACTTCAAAGGTTTGACTTGGTAAACCTGTAAGTGCGGTTCTAAACCTACTGTTTGCTCGACAACTAACTCTTTTGTAGCGTCACCAGTTACCTGCTGCCATTTGGGCAATTGTCCATTAGGACTAGTCCAAGACAACATTTGTAGTAGATTCGTGCGGTCTGGATTGTAGTATACGACGTAACCGTAGCGGATAGAACCAGATCCTTGTTGGCGTTTACCCCGCAAATCAAACCAAACCCCTGATGATGGTGTCTTACCTTCAAAACGTTGTACTTCAGTTAAAGGTAGGGGAATACTGATATCCTGGGGTTCTGATGTTCCATCAAGCAAAGAAGAAATCACAAAGGATTCATCTGGGCCAGTTACAGGTAATTGAGTCGATAGATAGTAGTAATTTTCTGACCGAGATTTAAACTCTAACTCTTCTGAGCGCTCGTAAACTCTAAGTTCCACCAGTTCTTCACAATCAGATAGACAATTAGCACGTTGTTGAAAAACTGGCAGTAAAAATGAAGTTTTCACATCCTCATGTAAAGGCAGAGTTTCCCCAAATATTTGGTTTTTTTTACTCAAATAGAGTTGAATTTGTTTGAGAGTTTGGGGACGTTCGTGTTTACCAAGGGGAATTTGTGCCCATGCAGGTAAAATTTTATTTAGCCAGCTTACCTCGTCTGGATTGAAGATGAAGAGAACACTAATCCAGGCAAAAGCCATAATTAGACTAGCACTACTTAACAGAATTGCGATCGCTAGTATTGACGACAACCAACTTCCTCGTTTTAACTTTTTCTGGGGTTTTTTAACGACGCGTTTCATCGCACCAGCACGAGATTGATTTAGTTTCGAGGCTTTTGGCTTCAGCTTGCGTGAACGATTTGCCATAGATTCGGGATTAGAGAATTGAGGATTAGGGATTGAGAAACTCTTTCCTAGTCCCCAGTCCCCACTCCCCAATACCCTGTTATACTCGCCCTTTCAAAAGTTGCCCAGAAGCATTAAGTCTAATTTGGGACAAAATCCGTAAATGTCCCCATGTGAACCCAAGATGATCGCGAATACACTCTTCACTTAAGTATGTGAGCAGAGTGTAAAAAATTGAAAGGTAAATTTATTAGCCGTAGTCATCGCCAAACCTGGATGCTCGCATGGTTACTAATTGCGGGAGTAAATGGAGTTGCACAAAAAGCATTAGCACAAGAGTACATAAATACAGAAACTACTCAGGAGATAGGAGTTAAAGGCGATAATATTATTCCCTCATCCCCCTCCCTCTCTCCAGAAGAACCGATGGCTCAAGTTACATCGGTATCTCAACTCAAGGATATACAACCCAATGATTGGGCATTCCAAGCCTTGCAGTCTTTGGTGGAACGCTATGGTTGTATAGCCGGCTATCCAGATAGCAGCTATCGCGGAAATCGCGCCTTAACTCGGTATGAATTTGCTGCGGGTGTAAACGCTTGTTTAGATAGAGTTAACGAATTAATCACTACAGCCACCAGCGATTTAGTCACTCGCGAAGATTTAGCAATATTACAAAAATTACAATCAGAATTTGCCCCTGAATTAGCAACTTTGCGGGGTCGTGTTGATAATTTAGAAGCCAAAACTGCTGAAATCGAAGCCAACCAATTCTCAACAACAACTAAACTTAGTGGACTATTGATAGTTGGCATTCAAGGAAGAACGAACAATCGTGGTGATGTTAATCCTAGAGATGGACAAAAGGATACAGATGATGCCGGGACAAACATTAATCTTATATCCCTGGCGCAGTTGTATTTAACTAGCCAAATCACTCCCCGTAGTTATTTATTTACAGGTCTTTTAGATGGTAACGGAACAACTTCCCCTAGATTTACTAATAGTGTTTCTCGAAATGATGTTTTACTTGGCTACGAATTTCCTACAGATAACTTGATTGTAAGTGACCTAAATTTTCATTGGCTGGTGACAGATAAATTAGCAGTAATGGTAGGAACAGAAGGTGTCAGTATGCCATATGCTTTCCGAGGTCCCAATCGGGTAGAAAGTGCTGCAACAGGCCCACTGTCTTATTTTGCCCAAAGAAACCCAATTTTAAATATGGGATACGGTCACGGTGGTATAGCTATCGATTGGCAATTTGCTAAACGCGCTAGTTTGCAGGCAATTTATAGTAGTTATCAGCCAGGAAATCCCGGTAAAGGTAGCGGTTTATTTGATGGAACCACCACTACAGGTGTGCAATTACTACTGACACCAACTGATACTCTAGATTTAAGTTTATATTACGTTAACAATTACGCTTCAGATGGTTGTTTACTAACCTTTGTTGGTGATGAATGCTTAACTACAGTTAATACCACTACCGGAAAATCAGCACCGCTACAAACTAATGCCGTGGGTGCGACTCTAACTTGGCAAATTTCTCCCCACATTAGCGCAGGTGCGTGGGGTGGTTATACTAAATCTTATATTCCTGGGCAATCGGGAAGTGTAGAAACAACAAATTATATGGTGTTTCTGAATTTCCCTGATTTATTTGCTAAAGGAAATTTAGGAGGAATTTATGTCGGTCAACCTCCTAAAATCACTAGTAGCGACTTACCTGTAGGGAATAATGTCCCTGATTTTATCAATACAGGTTTAGGACGTGCAGGTGGACAACCAGGTACGACCACTGAAATTGAGGCATTTTATCGTTTCCAGCTAACAGATAATATCAGTATTACACCAGGGATAATTCATCTTATACAGCCTGGTAACACACCAGATAATGATTCAGTTACTATCGGCATTTTGCGGAGTACTTTTAGTTTTTAGTTTGAGTTTCACATAAGAAGAAGCTTCTGCGGCTTCTCACAGGATGCGCTGCAAGCCAGCACTCATAACTTTGGAGACGCGGAGATTGATTTGTTGGGAAATTCTAGAAAATTGGTATAAATAATCAAAATATCTCTTCCAATGCCCAATGATATACTTTCAATAGATATAAAAAAGGTTTGGTTCACCACCAAACCTCTATCTAAATCCAGTGCATAACAACATCCCAAACTAATTTACTAATTATTATATTCGTCGGGCATCTTCCTATAGGATGTGTGCAAATATCCTTTGCTTTCTCCGGTGACACAATAAAAATAAGCCTGCCATTCGTGGCAAGCCTACATGCACACCATTTGCTAAATCTAGGTAGATGTTTTCAGGATTAACCACCAGCAACAGCAGGGACAATACTAACTTCATCGCCATCTTTCAAGGCTGTGTTGATACCATCTAAATAGCGGATATCTTCGCTATCGACGTAAAAATTTACAAATCGACGTAGCTTGCCTTCTTCATCGCACAACCGAGATTTAATACCAGGAAAGCTTTGTTCTAAGGAGTCCAACAGTTCAGCAATGGTGCTACCGTTGGATTCTAGACTAGCTTGATTATTAGTCAAATTCTGAAGAGTTGTAGGAACTAAAACTGTTACAGCCATAGAAGTACAAAGTGAAGAGTTAAAAGTGAGAAATACAATTTAAGAGTTAAGAGTCATGAATAAAAAACTCATAACTCCTAACTCCTAACTAAACGAGAACTTGTTGCCATTCCAAGCGATCCAGAGTACGCGATCGCTCCAAGGCACGTTCAAAACTATCCAGTTTAGCATCAATAGTCAAGGGTTCACCAACGTAGCCTTGGATTGCTTCTTGGGTTTTCAGACCATTGCCGGTGATGTAAATCACGGTAGTTTCATCTGGATCGATTTTGCCAGCTTCTACCAGTTTTTTCAGCACGGCCACGGTTGTACCACCAGCCGTTTCTGTGAAGATACCTTCGGTTTCTGCCAGCAACTTGATGCCATCAATAATTTCTGCATCATTGACTGATTCAATGTTACCACCTGTCTTCTGAGCTAGCTCCACAGCATAAATACCGTCTGCTGGATTGCCGATCGCTAGCGATTTCGCAATTGTATTCGGTTTTACTGGCTTAATAAAGTCGCGTCCTTCTTTGAAGGCTTGAGCGATTGGCGAACAACCTTCAGCTTGAGCGCCACTGAAACGGACGCTCTTGTTTTCTACTAAACCAACTTCGACAAATTCTTGGAACCCTTTATAAATTTTTGTAAAGAGCGAACCAGATGCTAAAGGAGCAACCACATGATCGGGAAGTTCCCAACCTAGTTGTTCTGCAACTTCAAAACCTAGCGTCTTAGAACCTTCAGAGTAATAAGGACGCAGATTAATATTGACAAAACCCCAGCCATGTGTATTTGCAACTTCCGAACAGAGACGATTTACTTGATCGTAGTTGCCTTTGACGGCCATGAGAGTAGGACTGTAGATCAAGCTACCGATAATTTTACCGGCTTCTAAATCTGCGGGGATGAACACACAGCAGTCTAAACCCGCATGAGCTGCGATCGCAGCTGTAGAATTTGCCAAATTACCAGTGCTAGCGCAAGAAACAGTAGTGAAACCTAACTCCCGCGCTCTAGATAGAGCGACTGACACCACCCGATCCTTAAAGCTCAGGGTGGGCATATTTACGGCATCATTTTTTATATAAAGTTTATTTAGACCCAGGCGACGGGCAAGACGGTGGGAACGAACTAAGGGAGTCATACCAGTTCCCACATCTATTACATTGTCAGTTGCGACAGGCAAAAAGGGACGATAGCGCCAAATTGAATTGGGCCCAGCTTGAATTGTTTCACGAGTGACAGTCAGACGTAGGGCGTTGTAATCATATTTAACTTCTAACGGCCCAAAACATGACTCACAAACATTACTGGCTTTGAGTTCATATTCTGCACCACATTCCTTACACTTCAAGGCTTGAAAGTAGGCAGTGCTGGTTTGGGTTTGGGTTTGGGTTTTGATTGCCTGAGTCATAAACTAGCTTTAATAAGTTTGTCTGTCACTTGTCGCCTGATACTAACACGAGCAAAAATACCAGTCAAACATACCCGACTAAAAATATCGGGTATACTTGGTATTGAGGGGAATAGTTATTGTAAAACTTTAATACTAGTAATCTCTATTTTTAGTATTTACACAGATATATTTAATGTTATGAAAAAATAAAATAGCTTCAATTAGTCAGCATTAACACGTAAATTTTTATGATTAAATTGCATCAATTTTATGATAAAACTGCATTCAAATAAATTAATATCCTATTTATGCGATCTAGAACGCTTAGTTAACTTTCAATTTTTTTATCTAAATAGACTCTACAAAGCAGTAGAAATTTCTGACAGCAAAGACTTAAAAGTATTTATATATATAAGTTTTAGTGTTTTTAGCATCTGATTAAACCACTAAAAATACTATGTGTGTTGCCAAAATAAAGTTAATTTTCACCTTTGATGCACTCATTCACGGCTAAAGAAGTTACTTATTTCTACGGTAGACTTTTTTTGCTTTAAAAATTACATTGCTATTTATAGCTCTAATTTCCAGAAATACAGTAAAAAATTACACATATTTGCGATTGCCAGCTTTGATTCTTAAGGATAAGCGTAAAACAAGTAGACAAGTTATTTCTGGTTATTGTCTCAATACAGTTTTTAAGGAGTGTCAATAATTTAACTTCTTAAATATACATTCCCAAAACGTTGAAGTTTTGGGCAGCCATAATCGGTAATTCCTAAAAGGGAATTGCCGAACTTTATCCTGTCTCCAAATCCGAGATACAAGTTAAACAAACAAACTATTTCTATGGTTAATCGAAATCAATCCGTAAATAAGCAGCGTCAACTTTACCAATTTTTAGTAGCAACAGCATTATTAACTGGTAGCCTTTTCCAATTTCTCGCACCTGTATTAGCTGACGGAACTACTGCGGGTACATCTATCAGCAACACGGCGACTGCGACCTACGAAGATCCCAACAATCCAGGAACAACCATAAATGCCACCTCTAACGCTGTTATCGTAACTGTGGCAGAGGTTGCTGGTATTACTGTTACAGCATCAGGAGTCACAGATAGTAATGGTGGTTCTGTTGGAGTTAACGATTTATTAATATATACGTACACTCTGACAAACGTCGGTAACGACCCTACTAAATTCCGGGTTCCTAACCTAGCAACCACAACTGGGCCAGGTACAGTTTCAGGAATCTTACCGAATGGTGGTACAGCTAACAACTTGCAATACAGCACCGATGGCGGCACAACCTGGCAAAATATCACTGGCACTGAAGTCATCACAGCCTCAGTTGCGCCTGGTGGTACTGTGTTGGTACGTGTGCCAGTTACCGTACAGGCTGGCGCTCAAACAAACGATGTAATTACCGTTACCCTTGGTAATACACCTGGTAACGCTCAGAACCAACTACGAAGTCCCGATGGTGGTGACGTTTATACCGTAGATAACGCAGATGGAACTGTTACTGGTGAGGTAGCTGGCGCACCAGTTAACGGAACAAGGGAAGCTAGTGCGACCGAGCAAATCAAGGTAGGTTCTACCCTGAAGTCCTATGCTTTAGCCACCGTGCTGAAGGTTCGTGGTGTTGTAGACACTAATAACACGACCCAGATTACAGATGACAAGATCCCTTACAGTTTAAGTTTGCGGGTTGAGTCCAATGACCCCACAAATAACGGAATCAGCCCAGCAGCTTTAGTAGGTACACCCATCAATGTTGATGGTAGTAATGGCAACTATATTTTAGTTTCTGATGCAATTCCAGCAGGTACACAACTAGCAGCTGCGCCAACTCCACCTCCTGGTTGGCAAGCAGTCTACACGACTGAGCCAGTCACAACTAATGCGAATACAGCTAATTGGAAAACCTTTCCCTTAAAAGGTGCTGATACACTGCCAGGTGTGACTCGTGTTGGTTTTATCAATAATCCAACTACTATTACTTCCATTGCTCCCGGTACAACGGTAAATGGTTTCTCAATTCAGTTAGCTGTTAAATCAACTGCAACTTCACCATTGACCGTCTCTAACATTGCCCAATTGTTCGGTCAAACTCCTAGTACTAATGCACCAGTATATGATGAATCTGGTGACCAAAATCCCAGTAACTACGACGGCTCAACACCTCCTCCAGGTACAGATACCAATGGTGATGGTGTTCCTGATACTCTACCAGCAGCTAGTGTTAGTGACGGCTATATTAACGACTCAACAGACCTTACCAACACTGGAACTGATACAGGTAATAACAATACTGGTACTGGTACTGGTGGTGAAGCAAATAGCATCATACTGCAAACGCCTGTAGCTTCAGGGATACTCAACGGGCCGCAGAATGCGCCAGATGCGACTGGGCCATCCGGGAATAACGATGACTTCACCAATAAATCTTCCCTTGTACCAGCAGGCACACTACCTGGGACTAAACTTGACCCACAATCAGTTGGCTTTACCAACACAATTAAGAACAATGGCACTAGCACAGGCAATATCACATTAGTACCAACA
The DNA here is from genome assembly GCF_964247315.1 of uncultured Nostoc sp. GTDB lineage: Bacteria > Cyanobacteriota > Cyanobacteriia > Cyanobacteriales > Nostocaceae > Nostoc. The sequence continues at coordinate 5,228 of NZ_CAXTTT010000121.1, read as the reverse complement.
AAACCAACCAATCAGCTGGATTTACCAAATGGTACGAAGGTAACTATTACCTACAATAGTCAGTCGGCTGTATATACCTACGATCAAGCAACAGGAAACTTTACAACCGCTAGTACACCAATTACTATATCTAACGTTGCTAGTGGCACACTCATCAACTATGGTATAGAAGTCGATCTGCCAGCCAATACTTCTTTGTCAACAGATACTATTCCAGACTACACAGGCGATAAAGAATTTGGCTTCCCAATACCGATCGTTGCCTCTATTGATACTAACGGCGATGGTCAACCTGATAGTCAAAACACCACCATCGATCGCGTGTATACTGGCTTCCTGAAACTGCTGAAAGTGTCGCGAGTTTTACAAGGAACTGGGCCTGTAGTCCAGGGGAATGATGGCACATTCAGTATCGATCCGAAGAAGCCTGCACCAGGAAACATTATTGAGTACCAAATTCAGTACACAAATATTTCCGATCCTCAATCTGGAACGGGTAATGTGATTTTGAATGCTAACAAAGTTGTGATTACTGAAGATGGTACGAAAACCCCCAATAACTGGGCATTAGACAACGATGCTAGCGGTCAAATTGATACTAGCAACATTGTTGGTTCAGCTAAGGATTCCGAGAGTGCAACCATTCAATTTTTCAGTGGTAATTCAGCTACTAGCTCTGGCATTGACCAAACTGGAACTACGGCAAACACTGATGTTGCTAAGTATATAGATAGTGTAACTGACACGATCGCACCAGGTATTCAAAGAACGTTTACCTTCCAACGCAAGGTGAACTAATTCGTTCGGATTGGGGACTTTGAAGTTCGCAGACTCTTCTCTACGAGAGGCTGCACCAACAAGTTTGCGAACCAGTTCACCTCACTCCCCAATCCCTAAACATCAAGCAAATAGGGGAGTGACTTTTTCTGAATAAAAGCTGGGAAAGATAAGTCAACAATCAACATTCTGGAATTTTTTTGAGGTTATTTATATGAAGCGTGTTTCTCTTGCAGGTTTAGGAGCATTTGCTCTCATTGCTACAGTTCCATTTGTCGGTCAAATTCCGGGAATCGCAAATGTATGGCATTCAGAAAGTGCTGTTGCTCAGAATATCAAAACTCAAGGGCAAATTCAATTGCGTTTAGAGGCAGAAAAGCAAGTAGTGGCACAGGATCGGCAGGGTAAGCAAAGCAAAAAATGGGAACCTTTAAAAGGTCAAGCTGTGGTGCAACCAGGAGATGTATTGCGATATACCTTAAGTGGCGAAAATAAGAGCGATCGCCCAGTGAAGAATTTAACTTTTAATCAACCTATTCCCACAGGAATGGTCTACGTGCTGAATTCTACCAATGTCGCCAACAATGCCAAAGTTGTTTACAGCATTGACGGTGGGCATAGCTTTGTCGAAAATCCTACTGTTAAAGTTACTCTTCCTGGCGGCAAAGTGGAAACAAAACCAGCACCAGCCACTGCTTACACCCATATCCGTTTGCAGATTCCGTCACTTGCAGCTAAGACGACAGTCAAGGCGACTTATCAAACCCAAGTGCGCTGATTGGGACGCAAGGACACGTCGCTTTCCTGACTCGAAAAAGAGCTGCAATCAACAATATTTCCAGATAAAACCTGAAAACGAGATTTTTAAAGGGTTTTGGTTTAACTGGATTCCCTAAATAAATAGATGCTTTTATTAACAACAAGCTTGACATTTCAGAGGAGATGTGTTCGGTGAGCCGTCCTCAAAACCAAAAGCAAATTACTTCTAGCGGTAGCTGGTGGCGACGGTTAACAGCTACTGTTCTTCTGGGAAGTTTTTTGCATACTACTATATCTATGCCAGCGATCGCGCAACAGACTAACAATCTGGTTGCGTCTGTGCCATTAATAAATCAAGCTACTTATACTTATACGGATTCTGCTAGCAATTATCAATATCAAGGAAGTTCTAGTCAAATCAATGTTAGTCCTAGCCCATTACTCGATCCATTAGGACGGATCTTAGGTTGCGCTGGCACAATTCTACCTGATTATACAGGTTTTTCAGTTGGCGTATACGAACCTAATTCTAGCGACCCAACGGGTACAGAATTAGGTAGTTTAGTTGCTTTGACTAGAACAGAGTTACCCGATATTCCGAATAACAACGTTCCTGGCGGTAAATCGCCAAATACCGAGAATAGTAACCCTTACTTCGTTACGAATAACCCTGCGGGTATCTACAATTTCCTACTCGATCCGAATAAGGGTCAAACCGCTCCAGGTAGAACCTATATTTTTGTAGTCAATCCACCACCAAATTCTATCTACAAACAGCGGCGGATAAAAATTGAAATCCTTGGTAGCACTGGTACACAAGGTAATGGTGTTGTGCGGTATGTCGCTAGTTCTCTAGATGGTCAACCAATCAATATCACAGGTGAAACCAGGGTAGAGCAAACAGTTGTTTTAGTTCCCAATGCAGAAGTAAATGGACTGGACTTATTAGCCTTTGAATTCACCACAAATATGTGTCAAGCCAATCAGTTACAGATTATCAAAACAGGCGATCGCGCTACTGCTGAACCTGGAGATACGGTAATCTATCGCCTGTCGGTAAAAAATCTTGCTGATGCTGGTTTGAATAATATATTTGTCACCGACGACCTACCTTTAGGATTTCAGTTTTTGCCGAAATCTGTACGGGGAGAGCTAGATGGTCAATTAGTCACGATCGCCTCAGAACGCAATGGTAACACAGTGACATTCCGCACAGACGTCACAATTCCCCCAGAGAAAGTCTTGAATATTGCCTACGCTGCTCAATTAACAGCTGATGCATTACGTGGTACTGGTCGCAACACTGCGATCGTTAATGCCCAAAGAGCTGATAACCGTTTTAGTACTAAGGATGGCCCAGCAACGCATCAATTGAAAATTCGTCCAGGAATCGTTTCTGACTGTGGCACGATTATCGGTCGGGTGTTTGTTGATAAAAACTTTGACGGCGAACAACAGCCTGGTGAGCCTGGGATACCCAATGCAGTGATTTTTCTGGAGGATGGAAACCGCATCACTACAGATCCTAATGGTTTGTTCTCCTTAGCTAATGTCTTACCTGGATACCACACAGGTGTACTAGACCTTAGCAGTTTACCAGGTTACACCCTAGCTCATAACGAAAAATTCCGCGAACGAAATAGCCAATCTCGCTTGGTGCATTTAGAGCCTGGTGGTTTAGTACGCATGAACTTCGCTGTCACCTCCACATTTCAGGAGCCAGTCAAGAAATGAAACCCAGACTGCACTGTATAACCACATTTAACCTGAGATTGATGGGAGTAATGCCAGTAGTAGCTCTCAGCCTTGTTTTGTACCCTGCAATAGTTAAAGCAGAAATCACTAGTGAAAAACTCCTTTTGCCTAATTCCCATTTGCAGGCTGATAAGGGTATTGAAGATCGTGATTTTTCAAGGGATCTGGAAAACTTCTCTGTTTATAGGGCAGAGGATTTGAATTCTTCCTCTTCAAGGGAAAGGAAACTTGTTCGGAGGTTAGATTTCGCTTTGGTTTTTCCAAATGACGTGAAAAGCCGGGTTGAAGATCGAGCGGATCGGAATAAAGTTGCTGAAAAAAGTATAGATTCAAATTCTCCCCATCTCTTGGGAAGTTCCGAGCGGCATTCTTTACCTCTCAAATTTGCCTCAACTTCTTCAATCTCGGCTCCTGAAATTCTAGATGTCCAGGCAAGTGAAACGGAAATACAGCCATTTCAACCAAAAACTTCTGTAGATTTATCCAGAGACTTAGGCAAAATAGCAGGAATAGAGGACAAGAACGACGAACGCAAAAATACTGAAACACTGTTTCATGCTTCTCCAACGGAAATACAACCATTTCAACCAGTAACTTCTGTAGGTTTGTTTAGAGGATTACGCAAAATTGCAGGAGTAGAGGACGCGGGGACAAGGGCACAAGGGGTAAATAAAAATCTTCCCGTGTCCCCCACTGTCCCTATCCCTACAACAATCAAAATCTTGACTCCGACGGCTGACAGTGTAGTAGATGTACAAGCTAGCACGGTGATTGTGCAGTTTCCCGCTGGTAATCAAGTGGAATTGCGGGTAAATGGGGTGTTGGTAGACCCTTCTTTAGTAGGACGGACGGAAACTGATGCTACCACCAATTTGGTAACGCAGACATGGTATGGTGTCTCATTAAAAGAAGGTGCAAACACCATTTCTGCACAACTTGCTGGAGGAACAGAACCCCCTGTAACAGTACAAGTCGCAGTGCGAGGAACGCCGCAGCAATTAACTTTAGAAACAGTTGAGTCTCGTATCCCGGCGGATGGACGTTCTACGGCTACAATCCGGGGTCAACTCATCGATGCAAACGGCAATCGCTCGAATCGTGATGCTGTTGTCACCCTCATTCCCAGTGCTGGGGAGTTGGTTGGGAAAGACTTCAAACCCGATGAACCAGGATTTCAAGTGGAGGCGAAAGGGGGACAATTTACAGCGACGTTGCGATCGCAACTGAAGGCGGAAACGGTCACAATTCGCGCGATCGCTAATGATTTAGAAGCCTTCACCCAACTCCAATTTGAAACGGCACTGCGGCCGAGTTTAGTTACTGGAGTAATAGATTTACGATTGGGCGCTAGAGGTACAAATTATTACGGCAGTTTCCGTGATTTCCTCCCTCCTGACAAAAACAACGGAACGCAATTAGATTTCCATTCAGCGATATTTGCCACTGGTGCGATCGGAGAATGGTTATTTACAGGCGCATACAACAGTTCTCGTAGCCTCAATGAAGATTGCAACTGCGATAATCGCCTGTTTAGAACTTACCAATTCAGCGAGCAAAACTATCCTGTCTACGGCGATAGCTCGAAAGTTGATGTGGTCGCTCCTTCCATTGACAGTGTATTTTTGCGTTTTGAGCGTTCAGCTCGTACCCCTGGTTCCGATCCTGATTATGCTATGTGGGGTGACTATAACACAGAAGAATTTGCACGGCGATCGCAGCAATTTACTTCTATTACCCGTCAACTCCACGGTTTCAAAGCTAACTACAACTTAGGAAACCTACAAATTACAGGTTTCTATGGCGACCACTTAGAAGGGTTTCAACGGGATACTATTGCTCCTGATGGTACTAGTGGTTATTACTTCCTCTCTCGCAGACTATTACAACCCGAATTTCTCACAAACTCAGAAAAAAGCGGAGGTTAAAACTGGTAAAAT
>NZ_CAXTTT010000120.1:0-22488 GCF_964247315.1 uncultured Nostoc sp. | reverse complement strand
GATGGTTTACCCACTGCTGTTACTATATTTCACCCAACTGAGAACCGCTATAATTCACAGACTTGCTGTGCAGATAATATCTGGGGGTCGAGTACATTTGTTAGATAGTAATACCAAGTTGTACCCCACAAAACAGAAACTAAGCGGACTGAATGCTGACAAGGATTCGAGCGGTATTCACCCATAGAGATAATTTCATCACGATAAAATTGGGCAGAGGTCAAACAACGGACGACCTTGTAAGCAGTTTTTTCTCGCAGTCTTGTCACAAAAAACTTATCAGATTCGCTGAACGCATCAAACCAAGGAAATTTGAAAAATCCTAAATCAAAAATCAGTAATCCACCAATTGGTAAGCACTCCAGTAATTGATCGCACCAAGTTTTATCATTGGCTTTGCTGTTTGTTGTATACCAGGTTTTGACTGGGCGATGGTTAAATGCTTCTACCACCATCATCATTTTCCCAGCCAGTGTTTTTTCGTTTTCTTGCAGTGCTTTGAGCTTTCTTCGTAATGCTTCTAGGGTTGAACCGTCGCCGATCCAAATGGCTGTGAATTTAGTACATACTGGCTGCCAACTCTCTGGAATTGCTTGATGTTTGGGTTGAGTATTAATTCTTTGGATTACTTGCTCAAAAACTTGTGCAAATAATTCAATTGGTAATGTTCGCAATCTTTTTGACACTGCTTGGGCACTTACTTCCATTCGCTCGACCCATAGCAATCCCTCTTGTGACAATACCCGAATTATTTCTCTTAAGCCAGGAATCTGCCGATACACTAAACTCACTACCATCGCCATCATCATCGGTAGGGTTAATATTCTGTCTCTGAATTTTTTCTTCTGTTTGTCTTCATATAATCTCAGGGGTTTAAAGCTCACTGGAGATAGCAATGAAAAGATTTCTTTCTCGATTTCCTCTATCGGCGGTGCTGGTATATGTTTTTGCTGCCGCAGATCTGGGTTTCCTTTTCGCGCTAGACGTTTTGTACTCATGATGTAATCTAAGAACATCAATCAAGATGTTCTTAGATTACATCTTATGGTTTCTTTTTGCTTAAGTTGACACCAATGAGCATTGCTGTGCCCCTACAGCGCGGGTTTACTGATCATCAAAGAACAATTAATCAAGGCTGAAACGACCTATTTTCGTGAAACATACTATGATTAATTTGTACAGTGCGTAAGTCCTAGTTCTTCTCTAACGAGACGCTGCGCGAAGGCGGTTCGTTTTTCAAGATTAAGTGCATCTTCATGGAGAATTGGTATTACAGCAGATTTCAGCTTGGTGCAGTACACAAACTAGGTTTCAAAGGTAAGAAACCATTATATAAAGTAAATCAAAAGCTGGTGTGTTAAGCTAAAGCCTTAACGCACCAGCTTTTGAGCAACCGGAAAAGAGAGTGAAGCGATCGCTATACTATGCGATCGCTCTCTTACCCAATAATTAATTTGCTCAAACTGTATTTGAGCGAAGTAGTCTTCTAAGTCCAATAAAGAATTTCAGCATTTGGAAAGCGCCTACTAATCTCACTCTCAAAAAAGCAACGCAACGCCTTCATTGTGTCTTTCTCGTAAACATACTTTGTCCCACCAAACTTATTACGCTTGATACTGCGTTTTGCCTCATCCATCTCTAATTTTGATTGCGGATACCAAGTTTGTAACACTTCTTTTGACCCAGGTGTGAACCGATGCGAGATGAGTTCAAAGGTAAGGTTACAGTCAAAATCTAGTGCCTCGTTTATCTGGTTAAACAAACAACTATAGTGCATCTGCCAATCGTCTATCGGCATAATTGGCGCGATAACCAAACCTACTGGATAACTGCCACCGCCACGCTCTTTTGGTAGCGCCAACTGTCGCAATGCATTAAGTCTGGATGCTACGGATGCTGTGCCACCTTCAAACTTACCAGAAATCGGTGCGGCATTAACGCTCATCCGACAGCGAGTATTCCCATTGTGTGGTAAGTCGAGTAATCCATCCACAGCATCAAACTTCGATACCCAACGTAGATGTGCATTGGTACGAGTGCCAAAGTAACGGATACATTCAGCAAGACTTCCAGTTAAATGCTCAATACCCAATGGGTCAGTATAACAGCTAACTTCAAAACTTGTGTTTTTACCCTGTTGCTCGTACTTAGTTAAGTTCTCTAATATCTGCGGTAAATTGGCAAAAACGCGGATGACAGGTGGCCCCGACAAGCTACCAGCTAAGTAGCAGTATTGACAGTGAGCCGGACAACCCTCGGCAATGTGAAACTGCCAATCCGCAGAAGGTGGAATGGGACTCAGTTTAAAAGAACTGGGTGGTGCAGTAACCACCGCTAAGGTACGCTTGGCGATGTTGTAAGTATCCCGCTCAGACTCACCGCGCAGTCCCTTCAAACGGTTCTGTGATAGTTTTTCTATTGGTAAGTTGAGTGACTGCACACGTTCAAGAATCTGCTGCCCCCAATCTTCATTTAGGGCAGCAGGTGTAAACAGTACCCGTTCAGGTATCCACAATCTTGGCGATTTTGTTTGTGTCTCTGATACTGAAACCTGGTCTGTAATTGTATTCAGCAATATCATTCTCCGTTATTTAGTTTCCTGATTTCTGCAATTAATTTTCCAGGACTTGCTTAATTCGTCGCTCTAACAAATCAAGATCCAAACTGCCTTCATCACGGTTAATTCGCCGCACAGTCGTATTAACATTACCTAAATTTACCAATAAATCTTGAAGAATTTCCTGCTGCTGACGTGCTTGCGTAACCTCGCGTGGCTCTTGTACTAAATCACGCACGATGGTGTCTTCAGCGCGAGAGGCGATAATTGGATCGCTTTGCCCTTGAATGTGAACAAAGGTTCGTCGCCCTGGGCCTCGTTCCTCTTCTATTGGTATAACTGCTGTAACTTGGTCAGAACGCACATATTTGCCAAATCCCAAATGAACTAGTTCTGATGAGAGGATTTTCATATAATTGAAGCGTTATTTTTAAGTCTTACTTATATTGTAAAATCTAGAGAAGTTACCTTAAAGCCATAGAGCATACGGGTTATACCCAATTTAAAGTAGTAGTTTCCTTTCTCAATTGCTGCTTGATATCTCTATGTCAGTCACACTATTCCTACCAGCTTTTGGGCTTGTTCTGAGGTTTCACCAAGCTCATTAAACTCAAGTTTTAGGTTACAGTCCTAACTTAGGCTGTTAAGTACAGCATTTTATTAATTTGTAGCGGATTAAATTTGGCAATACCTTGCAATGCCAATGCATCCCCCTGCAATGCCAATACATCAAGATGCATTAACGATGCATCCCTCTGCAATGTTAATGCATTGGAATACATTGTTAATGCATCCTTTTACAATGCCAATGCATCCCGATGCATTATTTCTGCAAGTTTAGCTTGATTACAAATAATACCTTTTTCAAGTTGTAAATTTATTAGTAGCCTCTTTCTTCACTGGCAAGATATTTAATCTTGCTCCGATTCAATATCTTCGTCTGCGATCGCAACCAATAAAAGGTGGTTTATAAAAGCCTGAAACGACCTATTTACGTTGATACACAAGATAATTCGTTTGTACAGTGCGTAAGTTCTATTTACTTGTAAAAAACTTTAGCTTTATATGTATTTCCTAGATAACCTCAAGTTTTAGAATAGGCGATACCTACGGTGAGCTACGCTAACGCACTTCATACAGCGATCGCAATTTGAGGATATCTTGCCATTCGAGATCGGTGAATGGTTGGGTAACTAGTTCTATGCCAAAGTACTGTTTTGCCGTTTCTGTCAATGTATCCACAATCTTTGCAATCCATCCGTCCTCTTGATGTGTGTTACAAAGTGAGGTATTCCACGGAGCCGATTGTTCAAAGATTTCCTGAAATAAACCTTTGTCTGTAGACAAAATCATCGAGCCGTGTTGAAGAATAGTTTTTCTTCCTTTGCGTTGGGCGCTACCAATAAATTTACTTCCATCGGCTGTAACCAAGTCAGCCGCTGTTGCTGTGTTGAAACAACTGGGATTGTGAATATAACCTCGTCCAGCAGAACCATAATTTAACTCAATACCCAAGGTTTGCCAGCCTTGGATCAAAAAGTTACAGATGTTTTCATAAGTACCCCAGCTTTTTCCAGTACTAGCTGAGGTGATTAGAGCGTAGGTTAAGTTCCCTTGGTGGAGAACAGCTCTACCTCCCGTTGGACGACGAACTAGATCGAATGGCTGTCCCTGGTAAATTAGATTATGCCACTCGGCAGGCCATTGTTTTTGCAGATATCCCAAGGAAATAGCATAAGGACACCATGTATAAAAACGCAATGTAGCCGGATGTTGCCCGTTTTCACATTGGTTGAACAACCAAGCATCGATCGCCATTTGCACTCCTCCTGATGTCTGAAGCATTGGGATGAAACGCCATGTGGATGGTGACTCGGTTGCTAATTCTTTCATCAGTTTCGGATTCTGCAAACAGATTGACATTATAATGTCAGAATTCAATAATACTTTTGTTTCAGATTATCAGGAAGAATCTATTTGACAAAATCAAATAATTGATGTGCCATTTCTAATTTAGAACAAGGTGCAATTTCTACCTGATTTCCTTGACTATCTAAAAATATCGCTTGATTATTATCACTCCCAAAACCACTATTAGGACGATCGATGGGATTAGCAACGATCGCATCTAATTTTTTCTGATCTAATTTTTCTAACGCCGGCTTGACAATATCTCCAGTTTGTGCTGCAAAACCAATTAATATTTGATGCGGCTGTTTCTGTTTTGCTAACTGGGCAACTATATCCGGTACAGGTTCTAAAGGTAAAGCTTGGGGGAGCGATCGCTTGGGCAATTTCTCTGTACTATAATCTCGTGGTTTCACATCTGCCACGGCTGCTGACATCACAATTACATCAGCGTTGGGTAAACATTCCACCATAACGTGTTGCATTTCGTCGGCACTAATGACGGGAATTGCTTGTACTCCTAATGGTACATCCCAATTAGCTGGGCCATGTACCAAGGTAACACTTGCCCCTCGGTGAAGTGCTGCTTGCGATAGCGCCAATCCCATTTTACCTGTGGAAGGATTACCAATAAACCTTACTGGATCGAGATACTCTCGCGTTCCCCCAGCGCTAATTAAGACTCGTTTACCTACTAAATCTCGTTTGCCTTGAGTGTGTAACAAGGATTGGATGTGAGCCAAAATTTCTAGAGGTTCTGCTAATCTACCAGCACCGATGCGATCGCACGCTAATAACCCTGATGCTGTACTCATTCCATGATATCGACTATCTATCAATAACTGTTGCCAATTCCGTTGCACCGATCGCTGTTCCCACATATCAGTATTCATTGCGGGTGCTAACAGCACGGGACAAGTAGAAGCCAGCACGGTATTTGTGAGTAAATTATCCGCCATTCCATAGGCTAACTTTGCTAATGTATTAGCTGTCAAAGGGGCAATTACCATTACATCTGCCCATTCACCCAACTCAATATGCAACGGACGAGAGTGAGTTGGTTGCCAAAAATCATCATCTGTGTAGGCGGGATGACGAGATAGAGTGGCTATTGTCAGAGGCGTGATAAATTTTTGCGCCGAACGGGTGAGGATGACTCGGACTTCCACCCCGGTTTTAAACAGCGTCGAAACCAGTTCACAGATTTTGTAGGCGGCGATACCGCCACCTACACCAATGAGAACCCTGTTCAATTTTGGATTAGTCATAGTAAAAAGTTAGGAGTAAGTAGTAACTTAGGAGCAAGTGGTTACGAATATTAATTTCCAACTCCTGATTCCTCTACAGACGCGATTAATCGCGTCTCTCCTAACTCTCAACCTCAACTACGCTTCATCGTAGGGTTCCAAGTCTAAGAGGTAGATATAGGGTTCAACTAACTCTGGACGCTGAAATGCGATCGCTCGCAATAGATGCCAATCATTTAAACCCTCAAAAGCATTACTATAATTATCCAGTTCCAGACGTGTAGCTAGTTCTTCTACTTCTACTGCACTCATGGCAGCAATTTCTTTTTGGGAAATGCTTAGAGTTGTCATAATGTTTGCCCCTCCCTTATGCAGCACTCGCCTTCAGCATGGGTTAAGTTGCGCTCTTTCGCAGCCACCCAATATATATTACTCATTAGAGGTCATTAAGTTCGTGAAAATTGTCAGAATTTGTACCAGAATTTATAAAAAATTCGTAATGCTGACTAAGCAATTGTATTTACAACGAAATTTCGTAGTACCTCTAACGTTTTTGGATCTATTTCATGCCCCATATCAAATTCGTGGTATTCTACTGCCACTTTTAGAGACTTGAGGGTTTCTCGCGCCTTCAAAGCAGCTTGTAGGGGTACAACTTCATCATATCTACCGTGAGTGATTAAAGTCGGCGGAATCCCTTTTTGATTTGCCATTACTGCATCAGGATGTAAATACCCACTCATGACAACTAAACCTGCTAAGGGCAATTTTGAGCCGACATCTAAAGTCATTGCTCCGCCTTGAGAAAATCCACTTAAAATGGTGCGTGATAAGGGTATGCCAGTGGTACTTTCTAAAGATTCCAAGAAATCTGTTAGCAGTTGCCGACTTTCTGCCAAACCTTGATACATATTTTCTACCCGCAGGTCATACCATGCCCTCCCTATAGGGGAATAGGGATAAGGATAAGGTGCGTTAGGTAACACAAACTGGTAATCGGGTAAGTTGAGCAAAGGTAACAAAGATGCTACATCCTCAGCATTAGCACCCCAACCATGCAAAGTGACAATTAAGCCTGCGGGGGGTTGAGAAGTTGCTGTGGGAACGTTGATAAATTGTAAAGACAGAGGTCTACTCCTAAAATCCTACTCTTTTAGTAGATCCTATCTCTTGAAGTAGACTTAGTATTAGGAAGCGGATGCCACTTTGATAGAGACACCTACCTTATTGGCTAAACTTTTTACCAAGGTACTGGTTGACCAAGATGAAAAAAGCCACCACTCGGGCCATCGTCAGGGAGCATCGCTAACTCAACGCCCGTTTTCGCCCCTTCTGCAATATCCATCATTGCGCCTTCACCGCCCAATTCAGTTTTCACCCAACCTGGATGAGCGCTATTAATTTTCATAGGAGTATTGCGTAACTCATGGGCTAAATCGATGGTGAATGCGTTGACTGCTGCTTTAGAAGCATTGTAAGCAAATGGTTTAGAGTCATAAATTGGTGAATTTGGAGTAGCATGAAGTGTCAATAAGGCTTCAATACTAGACATATTGACAATTCGACTACTAGGACTGTTTAAAATTAACGGTAGCAGTACTTGAGTCAGTTCAACCAAGCCAAAAAAGTTGGTGTTGAATGTCTGTCGAATAATGTTTATTTAAACAGAAGTGGCATTACTGATTAACCAGTCGCTATCTAGAAACACACCTGCATTATTAATCAAGATATCCAGTTTACCAAAAGAGTCACTAATCTCTTGAAAAGCAGACTGAATTTGAGTACTGTCAGTTATGTCAAGAGCGATCGCCACAGCCGAGACTCCTTCATTATGCAAGTTAGTGGCTGCCGTTTTTGCTGCTTCTAAATTTCGGGCTGCGATCAGAATCGTCAATCCATGTTGTCCCAGTTGACGACTCATCTCTAGTCCTAGACCCTTATTTGCGCCAGTAATCAAGGCTACTTTATTTTTCAGTTCGCTATTTACCACTGTTAGCCACTCCTATTTGAATTGGGGATCTACGATGTATTTAAAAACAGTATGCTTAAGCTTTGTTTAAATACTGGGTGAATCTTCTCACGAAGTCGCAGGCAAGAAAACCTAGAAAAAAGGCTAGTACCGCAAGGCGGAAGTCAAAAGCCAAAAGTCAAAAGTATAATGGAATGGGATTTTTAGAGTTTTTAAATGGTTACTCTATTTACGCCATGACTTACTAGGCCTTGTCTATAGCGTACATTAACTATTTTTCATCTGCTTCATCTTCTAACAGGATAGTGTTTAGAAGATTCAATTCACTGGATGCCATAAAGTAGCGAGCACTTAAGAAATACCTATCAAATTTGCTTTTAATAAATTAAAATTTTATACTTTTTTATTGTCATTCGATTCAGCTTATCAATTGTTTCTTATTAGTAACACTTTAGATTTTTTTGATTACTAATGAAATTTTAGGGATTTAATCCAGCTTGTTGAAAGATTGCGTGAGGGGTAATTTCCAATTCTAGTAGCAAATCATCAGTAATTATTTGATGAGATCGATAAGTAATCGGTAAGGAAGATGGCGCAAATACAGTTACAGTTCTGGCTTTTGTATCAACCACCCAAACACGAGAAACGCCAGCTTTCAGATAATCAGTCGCTTTTTCGGCAATTTCACCAAAAGTTTGACCAGGTGACATGATTTCAATGACTAATTCAGGTGCGACAGGACAAGCTTCATCTAATAGCCAATCAGCAGGAAGACGGTTATGAGAAATATAAATCAGATCGGCTACAGGCATCCAATCTTGTTGATTTCGGGTTAGTTTAATTGCCCATTCAATCACAACCCGACCCTTTGCTTGTGCCCATGCAGACAATAATATAAATAAAGCACCAGTAGTCAAGCTATGAAAAAATTTTGGTGAGATTTCATTATCTTTATATTTGGGTACAGCTTCACCATTAACAAACTCGTATGTAATGTCTCTTTCGGGAAGTGCGAGAAATTCTTCTAAAATTAGGCGTTGATTATAAGACGGAACCATAGGTGTTATGTGGGTAAAAGATGCTATTTTTAGTTTAGGCGATCGCCAATATTAGAGACTAAGCCCACTTAATTGTTATTTCCAGCATTTTGATAGTGATTGATAGTTGTATCAAAGCTGACTCTGGGGATGTAAGCATATAAATTACACAAGTCAATATTATTCTTCACGATCTTGAAGTGAACCAAGGCTTATGTAAAACTTGAGATCCTTCTCTTGTGGCCTACTTTTAAGGAATTGATCGATGGTGCGTCTAGCCCTGCTGAGTGTATCTAATAAAACTGGTTTAATTGACCTAGCCCGTAGCTTGGTTGAAGAATTCGACTTTGATTTAATCAGCAGTGGGGGAACAGCCCAAGCACTCAAAGATGCGGGACTCCCTGTTACGAAGGTTGCAGATTATACAGGTTCACCAGAAATTTTAGGTGGTCGAGTCAAAACGCTGCATCCCCGGATTCACGGCGGAATTTTGGCGCGGCGAGACGTTTCCCAAGATATTACAGATTTAGAAAATAACCAAATTCGCCCGATTGACTTAGTGGTGGTGAATCTATATCCTTTTGAGGAAACGATCGCTAAACCAGGCGTGACATTATCCCAAGCGGTTGAACAGATTGATATCGGTGGGCCAGCAATGCTACGGGCATCATCGAAAAACTTCGCCCATCTCGCTGTATTATGCGATCCGGCACAGTATGACGAGTATTTGGAGGAATTGCGCCAAAATAACGGCGAAGCATCCCTAGAGTTTCGGCAAAAGGCGGCGTTAAAAGGGTTTTCGCATACTGCTAGTTATGATCGCGCGATCGCATCTTACCTCGCAGACACACAGCAATACACTCTTAGCGGTACACAATTGCAATCTCTGCGTTACGGCGAGAATCCCCATCAACCCGCCGCCTGGTATCAAACTGGTTCTACCCCCACTGGATGGGCAGCTGCGACAAAACTCCAAGGCAAAGAACTTAGTTACAATAATTTAGTTGATTTAGAAGCCGCACGCCGAATTATTGCTGAGTTCACTGATACCCCAGCAGCAACGATTATCAAACATACAAATCCCTGTGGTACGGCACTGGGAAGTACGATTTCAGAAGCGTATCAAAAAGCTTTTAATGCTGATTCTGTTTCCGCCTTTGGTGGGATTGTTGCACTCAACCGCCCAATTGATGCCGCTACAGCTAGCGAGTTAATCAAAACATTTTTAGAATGTGTGGTTGCACCAAGTTGTGATGCGGAAGCTCAAGAAATCCTTGCCAAAAAATCCAACGTGCGGGTTTTGACTCTAGCAGATTTGAGTAGTGGCCCTAAGGATACAGTGAAAGCGATCGCAGGTGGTTTCCTTGTTCAAGCTAGCGATGATGTGATTGCTGATACCAGTCAATGGCAAATAGTTACTGAACGTCAACCCACACCTGACGAATTAGCCGAATTGCTGTTTGCGTGGAAAGTTTGCAAACATGTTAAATCGAATGCCATTGTTGTGACAAGCGATCGCACTACACTAGGAGTAGGTGCTGGTCAAATGAATCGCGTCGGCTCAGTTAAAATAGCTCTAGAACAAGCTCAAGAAAAAGCCAAAGGTGCAACTCTCGCCAGCGATGGATTTTTTCCCTTTGATGATTCAGTCAAAACAGCCGCAGCCGCAGGAATTACGGCCATTGTCCAACCAGGAGGAAGTTTACGCGATAAAGATTCAATCAAAGCTGCTAACGAACTCGGTTTGCTGATGGTCTTAACTGGTGTACGTCACTTTTTACACTAAATTATTGACGGTAAGGTGTACAGTTTTGAAAGTGTCACATAATTTACCTGCCCTTTGATAGAAGCAGTGATATATTAAAGTCGTGTGTGAGGAGCAAGTTAAAAATAAAAAGCGCCTGGGGTGGAAACACGGCAACACTCCCAGGCGCTTTTTAATTGGGCAGAAATTAGATCGCTTGTACAGTTTTGAAAATCTCACTCAATATACTTGACCTTTGATAGATGTAATGATATGGTTAAGTCGTGTGTGAGGAGCAAGTTAAAAATAAAGAGCGTTTGGGGTGGAAACACGGCAACACTCCCAGGCGCTTTTTAATTTGTCAGAAATTGGATTGCTTATGCAGTTTTGAAAATGTCACTCAATATACTTGCCATTTGATAAAAGTAGTGATATGGTTTATTTGCGTGTGAGGAGCAAGTTAAGAATAAAAAAATGTCTGGGGTGGAAACACGGCAACACTCCCAGGCATTTTTTTATTTGTGTACAGAAATTATAGAAATTAACCCTTCCAAAATAATTTTCATACATATTTTTACTTCCAGTTAAAGACACAAATATTGTTAAAGTTAATCACATCAACTTCTACACTCTGAAGATAATTTGCTAATTTGAGGTCATCAGTTAGTACAAGATATTTACCTTTAGATAAAGTTAGGATTCCACTGTCAGTAAGTCCAAATTTGACAAATTTTTCAGTATTAACAGCATCTAAACTCTTGATATAGTATTCATTTAAAAGAACAACATTTTTAGTAAATTGAGCAAATATTTCAAAGCACTGAGAACGTTCGGGTTCCCCAAGTTGATTTGCGAGGCTATTAACTTCTGTCAGAATATTCGGAGTTGTTACAAGCTTTTTAAATTTTGCAATAAATGCTAGCAGAAGCTCATAGTCTTCTGGTAGAAATTGCTGGGTTCGATTAAATTTAGTTATTCGTTCTTGATTAACGCTCCCAACTAAGAAAAGAAGCAGGATATTGGTATCAATTAAAATCCCTTTTTGGCAATAACGACGAATAAAAGAAGCAATTAAATCTTTCATACTTCTCTAATTTTCATTGCCTCTACTTCGCCTGTTTGAGAATTTACTTTAAAAAGTTTATATTCTCGTTCATATAACACAGGAACAAAAGCAAGAGAGACAGGCATTAAGTCTTCCAATCGGCTTTTAGGAGGTTTTTTAGGAATATCAAACCCTAAAGTAATCAACCAAAACCTTTTATCCTCAGAAAGTTCTACTTCTTCAAGTCTCAAATCTCCTAATGAAGAACCCATTATGTCTTGTATGGATTTTATGTATTGATATGCAGCATTTACTGCTGTTTTGACATCAATCATAATTTTAATTACTTCCTAACATAACTTACTATCTTAACATTTTGTTATAGTAATTTAACCTTATTTTTGATGTTAATTAATATATAAATAACAATATTTATTTTATAATTTTTTTAGATATTTTTAATAAAAACCAATTGGGTAAATCTTAATAGGGGGAAATATTTTGTAAAAAATCTCTGACTTCTGTTGGTTTACTGAAAATAATAACTTGCTGGTTTAGTGTTACTTGACTAAGTTTTTATAGAATTCCAGGACGACGAATAATTGGGTATGACCAGATATATTTGAGAAATTCCCAATTTAATCTTTCAGGGCAATCTGATGCCATATCAGGTCTGGATTGTCTAGCATACATGAAGCGAAGTTTAATCACTCACCATAAACATAAAAGCCGGGGAAAATTCAAAAAAATTACCGTATCTGCAACCGATAAACGAATGTCGAGAGTACCGCTATAGTTACCATCGATAATCCAAGATTCTCGTTGGGTTAAGTCTTGAATTATGCTCTGCCATTTAGTTTTTGGAGTCTCAACTCAACCAGGATTCCAGTACCAACCATCCAAGTGAATCACCTCTAAACTAAGATGGTTCCCAGTTCGCGGGCTAGGGTAGATTTACCAGCACCTCCAGAACCAATGATTAAGATTTTCTTCACCTTAGATGTGCATCTCCCTTTTCAAGCTCAAGAGGTAAGCATTGCTCACCCAAATAACCGTCTTCAGAGCAACTCAATACGCCGCTACAATAGTACCACTACAAGGATTATGCCCAAATTATTGATATTATGACCACTGCTACGACCGTAAAAACTGAGTATGAAGCGATTATTGGTCTAGAAACCCATTGTCAACTGAGTACCAATACCAAGATTTTCTCTAATAGCTCTACGGCATTCGGCTCTGACCCCAATACTAACATTGACCCGATTTGTATGGGTTTACCTGGGGTCTTACCTGTACTCAATGAAAAAGTATTAGAATACGCCGTCAAAGCTGGTTTGGCACTGAATTGTCAAATCGCTAAATATAGCAAGTTTGACCGAAAACAGTATTTTTATCCAGATTTGCCGAAAAATTACCAAATTTCTCAATACGACCTACCGATCGCAGAACATGGTTGGTTAGAAATTGAGTTGGTAGATGCTGAGGGGAATCCGATTCGCAAACGCATTGGCATTACGCGTCTGCACATGGAAGAAGATGCTGGAAAATTGGTACACGGAGGTAGCGATCGCCTTTCTGGTTCTTCCTATTCTCTGGTAGACTACAATCGCGCAGGTATCCCATTAGTAGAAATTGTTTCAGAACCCGATTTGCGTTCTGGACTAGAAGCTGCTGAATATGCCGAAGAGTTGCGCCGGATTGTCCGGTATCTCGGCGTGAGTGACGGCAATATGGAACAAGGATCTCTGCGCTGCGATGTCAACATTTCCGTGCGTCCAGTGGGGCGAAAGGAGTTTGGTACTAAGGTAGAAATTAAAAACATGAACTCCTTCAGCGCCATCCAACGAGCGATTGACTACGAAATTGAACGCCAAATAGCCGCCATCGAAGCAGGCGATCGCATCATCCAAGAAACTCGGCTGTGGCAAGAAGGCGCTCAATGTACAAGTAGTATGCGGGTAAAAGAAGGTTCTAGCGATTACCGCTACTTCCCCGAACCAGATTTAGCACCAATTGAGGTGTCAAATGAACAATTAGAGCAATGGCGTAGCGAACTACCAGAATTACCAGCCCAAAAACGCCATCATTATGAAAGTGAGTTGGGACTTTCGGCTTACGATGCGCGAGTGTTGACAGAAGATCGTTCAATCGCCGAATATTTTGAAACTGCGATCGCATCTGGAGCAAATCCCAAAGCTGCTGCCAACTGGATTACTCAAGATATTGCAGCCCACCTCAATAAGCAAAAACTCACTATTACTCAAATCGCCCTGACTCCCACCAATTTAGCAGATATTATCACTCGCATTGAAACAGGCAAAATTAGCAATGCTCAAGCTAAACAAAAGTTGCCAGATTTGCTTAGTGGTATTTCTCCTGAGAAAGCCTTTGCCGGACAAGAGTTAATCACCGATCCTAGCGTACTGGAACCTATTGTCGATGAAGTCATAGCCGCCAACTCCAAAGAACTAGAAAAGTATCGCAACGGTAACACTAACCTCAAAGGCTTCTTTGTCGGACAAGTTCTCAAAAAGACAGGCAAACGTGCCGATCCTAAGCTGACTAACGAATTGGTCGAGAAAAAACTGAACGTCTAGCTATCTGTCTAGCTAACAATGCTTGGTGAGGAAGCAGGAGGAGCAGGGGAAGCAGAAGAGATTTTGGGACAAGGGGACAAGAGGTGAGAACTTGCAACAAGTCTTTCCCCTTTCCCCAATTCTCCTTGTCCCCAAGTCCTCTTCTCCATGCCCAATTCCCAATTCCCCAACTAAGTATTTTCCCGGTCTTGCTTCACACAATCTTTATATAAAAACTGGTGACAACCCTCATACCTAAAATGATATGCTGTGGTAAGTAGATGCACCCTGATGATCTGGAGAGCTGCCTAAGTAGCTCTCTTTTTTATTTTATTTTCGTGGTATTTACGGATAAAGTTCAAAAAATTTGAGAAGTAATCTCAATAAATAAGTATTAACCCTTAAAAAGTAAAACATAGAGATAAGGAAGTAGATGTATCCGAACGATCTACAGAGCAACCCAAGTGGCTCTCCTTTTTTGTTTTTGTTTTTCGTCATAAGAAAGGTAAAAACAATTATGCTAATCGCCAACTGGTGCATTATTATTGCCATCAGCAAATAAACTCACAATAAAAAGGACTGACGACTGGAGACTGGGGATGTAGGGGGATAATAACTCTTGATCTCCTAACTCAACACTGGGAACTTTTCCAAGGCACTTTTCCAAAGCACAAATTGACCTATCCAACCTGATAGTTTAGAGTGAAGAATAATGGCAGATTGGCAAGAAATAACAGGTGGTATCACAGCACCAAGGGGGTATCAGGCGGCGGGAATTACCGCAGGATTGAAACCTTCGGGGTTGCCAGATTTAGCTTTGATATTCTCAGAAGTGGAAGCGATCGCAGCGGGTGTGTTCACCACCAGCCAAGTGAAAGCTGCCTGCGTAGAATATTGTCGCCAACGCTTGCAAGCCAAACAAAGCGCTCGTGCCATCCTCTGCAACGCTGGACAAGCAAACGCTGCTACAGGAACTCAAGGCTATCTTGATACCCTAGAATCTGCTCTGGCAATAGCCCAAGCCCTAAACATCTCGTCTGAATCTGTGTTATTGGCTTCCACTGGTGTGATTGGTCAAAGAATTAAGATGGATGCTTTGCGAAGTGGAATTCCCAAGGTAGTAGCAGCACTATCAGAAACAGGCTCAGATGCCGCAGCTGGGGCAATTATCACTACAGACTTGGTAACAAAATCTATTGCCCTAGAGACAACTATAGGCGACCGCCCGGTACGAATTGGCGGCATTGCCAAAGGTTCCGGGATGATTCACCCCAATATGGCAACCATGCTGGCATTTGTGACTTGTGATGCTGTGGTTTCGCCTCACCTTTGGCAACAGATGTTAGCAAGGGCAGCTGATAGAAGCTTTAATTCCATTACTGTGGATGGTGACACCAGCACCAACGACAGCTTAATTGCCTTGGCAAATGGTCAATCTCGCACCCCAGCAATTACAGAATTGGGCGCAGAAGCAGAGAAATTAGAGGCGATGTTAACAGCAGTTTGCCAGCATTTAGCCAAAGCGATCGCTCGTGATGGTGAAGGTGCAACCTGTCTCATTGAAGTGGAAGTGACAGGGGCTCATGATGAAATCTCAGCCCGACAAATAGCCAAAACGATCGCTGGTTCATCCTTAGTTAAATCTGCAATCTTTGGACGCGATCCAAATTGGGGACGCATCGCCGCCGCCGCCGGACGTGCAGGTGTGCCCTTTGAGCAAGAAAACCTGCAAATTAAGCTAGGGAATTTCTTAATGTTAGAAAATGGACAACCTTTACAATTTGACCGGGCAGCAGCAAGTGCTTATTTGAAAAAAGCATCGGTGGGTGCTTATCTGCAACAGGATACGGTGTTAATTTCCGTTAATGTTGGCAATGGTTATGGTGTAGGTAAAGCTTGGGGTTGTGATTTGAGTTATGACTACGTGAAGATTAACGCCGAATACACTACGTGAACTACTCCTATTTGTTTGCGCTGTAGAGACGCGATTCATCGCGTCTTTACCCAAGGATGTGTTGCAATCATTAATTGAATTGGTATCAGAATAGTCTTACAGTTTCCCATGCTGTGGCTGGACGGGAAAAATGGCTAGGAAGCATATAGAACTTAGAAGGAAAACGTACTTCAAGCTAAGTTCACAAATCGCTCAGTTGGATAATGCACAATTGCATTCTCTGTTTGACAATAGTCAGTCAAATGAGTCGAGCACAGGTTGGGGAATGAATCACACCATCATTCTTGGGGAATCCAAGGTTTTTGTGAAACGTGTTCCGGTTACAAATATCGAATTTGATAACCTGTTTTCCACCAGAAATTTTTATAACCTGCCGACTTACTGTAATTACGGCTTCGGTTCCACTGGTTTTGGGGTCTTTCGGGAACTTGTTACCCATATCAAGACAACCAATTGGGTATTGTCGGGGGTAATTGCCACCTTCCCGCTGATGTACCATTATCGAATTATTCCCTTCGTTGGGCGGCGTGCGGATGTCGATAGGTCGCGTCTAAAAGATTATGTGGAGTACTGGGGCAATAGTGCCAACGCCGGGAATTATATGTTAGACAGAGCAAACGCCAACTATGAGTTGGTTCTGTTTCTAGAGTACATACCGCATATTCTGGAAACATGGCTGCGGGAAAACCCCAACAAACTTCAAAAACCCCTGGATGACTTACGCACGACGATTACCTTTTTGAGAAGGAAGGGAATCATCCATTTTGACGCACATTTTCGCAACATCCTCACCGACGGTAAGCAGACATATTTGACCGATTTTGGTTTGGTACTTGACAAGAGTTTTACGTTGACTAAAGATGAAGAGTCTTTTTTTAAGCAAAATACATTTTATGACTACGGAGAAGTCTTGCGGAATCTCAGTCATCTTATTCAATCGTTTTATGATTTATGTTCCGAGAATGATAAACGCAGAATTATGGAAAAATATGGAAAAATATGGCATAAAAGAAGGCTTAAAACCTTATGAACTGAGGTCTATATTACTCGACAATATCGAGCAGATACATGCTGATGGAGTCATGAAGTTAGATAAGTTTTATGTTGCCAGCATTGTCAAATACCGCAGCATCATTGCGCTGATGCAAGACTTCTTTTCTGATATGTGGGCAAATAACAACAAGGACACTAAACTTCGTCACGCAGAACTACGGCTGCTGCTTAAAGAGACGGGGTTTCTTTCTGGTGTTGGAAACAGCAGATAGTTGCCATCGCTGGATAATAAATACACTTATTTAGGGTATTTGCTTAAGTCTCCAACTTTCTCAGCCTTACCATCTCACTCTCGTCGCAGTGTACGATTAAGTTATAGAGATAACATAATAGTTGGGATAAATAAAAATTTATAGATGACAAATTACTACTAAAGTTAAATTACAAAAAAAAAGAAGATAGTCAATCATAAAGCAAACATAATAGTCTTCATAAATAAGAGTTTATATATTAAAAATTATTCCTATAGTTAAGGGAAATAGATAAATTTTTCTTTATACATCCAATTTAATATTTGTTTAATAATCCCGACTCCAAGTTAACAATTTCGGCTTCAAAGGCTGTAAACTGATTTCAACAAGGTGAATGATACCTCTGCATCACACTAGAAAAGCAGAGCGAATAATTTAGCCGAGTTCTTATATAGCTAGCTATTTCATTAATGAAATGGCTGCGATCGCTTGGTCAAATATAGCTTGATTAATCATTAATTATGCAAGAAACATAAGGTTTTTTGCCTAAATTGTCATAGCTATAAAAAATAAAATTGACATTTTCAGGAGATATTTATGACAGAATTTTTTAATCAAATTTCTCGCCGCAAATTTATCTTTACAGCCGGAGTATCTGCGAGTGCTGTATTGCTCAAAGGCTGTTTGGGTAATCCTCCTGAAAACCTGACTGGTGGAAGCACTCAAGCACAGCCAACTGCTCAATCAGTTGCTAATATTAGTTCCGAACAAGCACCAGAGACTACTACAGTCAAGTTAGGATATATTCCCATCGTAGAAGCGGCTCCTTTAATTATTGCTAAAGAAAAAGGCTTTTTTGCCAAGTATGGCATGACTGATGTTGACCTTTCCAAACAAGCTTCTTGGGGTGCAGCTAGAGATAACGTAGAAATTAGTTCTGCCGGTGGTGGAATAGATGGCGGTCAATGGCAGATGCCAATGCCACATTTAATTACAGAAGGTTTAATTACCAAGGGCAATCAAAAAATTCCCATGTATGTATTATGCCAACTAATTACACATGGAAATGGAATTGCGATCGCAAACAAGCACCAAGGTAAAGGTATTAGTTTACAACTCGCCAGTGCTAAGTCTTTGTTTAAGGAATTAAAATCTTCAACCCCCTTCACAGCTGCATTTACCTTTCCCCACGTCAATCAAGATTTGTGGATTCGCTACTGGTTAGCAGCAGGTGGGTTAGACCCAGATGCAGATGTCAAATTGCTCACAGTACCTGCGGCACAAACTGTAGCCAACATGAAAACAGGAACAATGGATGCCTTTAGTACAGGCGACCCCTGGCCATATCGTCTAGTTCAAGACAAAATTGGCTACCTAGCAGCATTAACCGCAGAAATTTGGAAGAATCATCCTGAAGAATACCTCGCCATCAGAGGCGATTGGGTTGATAAAAATCCCAAGGCTACCAAAGCAATTTTAAAAGGAATTATGGAAGCCCAACAGTGGTTAGATAATTTTGACAACCGCAAAGAAGCGGCTCAAATTCTCGCTGGACGAAATTATTTTAATCTTTCGTCACCTGAAATATTGGCAGAGCCATACCAAGGTAAATATGACATGGGTGATGGTCGCAAAATTGATGATAAATCAATGGCTGCTTACTACTGGAAAGATGAAAAAGGTAATGTTTCTTATCCATACAAGAGTCATGATTTATGGTTCATCACTGAAAATGTTCGTTGGGGATTTTTGCCAAAAGATTACCTAGATAATAATGCTGCTAAGGCTAAAGAACTGATCAACAAAGTCAACCGCGAAGATATTTGGAAAGAAGCTGCCAAAGAAGCTGGCATTGCTACTGCTGATATTCCCACAAATACATCTCGTGGTGTAGAAGAGTTTTTTGATGGCATCAAATTTGACCCCGAAAAGCCAGAAGAATATTTGAAGAGTTTGAAAATCAAAAAGGTAAGTGTTTAGAGACGCGATTAATCTCTTGTAGAGACGCGATTCATCGCGTCTAGAGATATCGATCATTTGCAAAAGACAAATAACATATAAAATTTGAGGAGAATATAGCATCATGACAATAGCCCAAAAACGCCCTGCAAGCCCTAGATTGAATAATAGCTTCATATCCAGCCTGAAAAAGCAATTTCCTGACCTGATACCACCAACGATCGCGATCGCAATCTTCCTGATTATCTGGCAACTCTTCGCTTGGACTCCGGGAGCAACATTACCAGGGCCAATACAGGTTATCCAAGACACTTGGGTTCTGATTTTCTGGCCCTTTTATGACCGAGGTGGTATTGATAAAGGTCTATTTTGGCAGATTTTAGCAAGTCTACAACGAGTCGCTATTAGTTATACACTTGCAGCAATTGTGGGTATTGGCTTGGGCATTTTAATTGGTGTTAATAAAACCATGTCCAAGGCTTTAGATCCTCTTTTTCAATTACTGCGGACAGTACCACCTCTAGCTTGGGTTCCGATTTCTTTAGCAGCTTTACGACAAAACGAACCCGCAGCATTATTCGTAATTTTCATCACCGCCATTTGGCCGATCTTAATCAACACTGCTGTCGGCGTTACCCAAATTCCCCAAGATTACAACAACGTTGCCAAAGTTCTGCAACTTAGCCGCAAAGAATATTTTATTAATATTTTGATTCCGGCGGCATTACCCTACATCTTTACCGGCTTGAGAATTGCGATCGGTTTAGCTTGGTTAGCGATTATCGCCGCCGAAATCGTCATGTCCGGTATTGTCGGAATCGGCTTTTTCATCTGGGATGCCTATCAAAATAACAACGTCAGCGAAGTAATTTTGGCTCTAGTTTATATCGGTGTCGTTGGTTTACTCCTAGATAAAGCAATGGTTTGGCTGCAAAACAAAATTTTACCAGCAGAACAGAAATAGTCATTAGTCATTGGTCATTGGTCATTTGTAAAAAGTTAAGGACTAATGACCACGTACTAAGGATTAATAGCGAAAGACAAATGACAAATGACAAAGGACAAATAAGTATGTTTGTAGCTGTCGATCAAATTGAAAAAGTTTTTGAATTAACTGGTGGTGGCAAATATATCGCCCTCAAAGGAATCGACCTCCAAATTAAAAAAGGAGAATTCGTTTCTTTAATTGGTCACTCCGGTTGCGGTAAATCCACTCTATTAAATATGATTGCGGGTTTGGATTTGCCTACTGAAGGTCTTGTCACTCTCGAAGGACAAAAAATCACCAAACCTGGCCCAGACAGGATGGTGGTGTTTCAAAATTATTCGCTATTACCTTGGCGGACGGTAAGAGAAAATATTGCCCTCGCCGTAGACTCGGTAATGAAAGGTTTACCTGCAGGCGATCGCAACGCCATTATCGAAAAACATATAAATATGGTGGGTTTGCGTCCCCATGCTGATAAACAACCGGGAATGTTATCAGGTGGACAAAAGCAGCGAGTTGCGATCGCCCGCGCCTTAGCGATTCGTCCCAAATTACTCTTGCTAGATGAACCCTTTGGTGCATTAGACGCACTCACACGCGGCAATTTGCAAGAACAACTGATGCAAATTTGCGAAGAAAATCAAGTTACCGCCGTGATGGTGACACATGATGTCGATGAAGCAGTGCTGTTATCTGACAGAATCGTGATGTTAACCAACGGCCCCGAATCTAAAATTGGCGACATTTTAGAAGTGGATATTCCCAGACCCCGCAAGCGGATGGAAGTAGTAGAACATCCCAGCTACTACAGTTTGCGGAGTGAGATGATTTACTTCCTCAATCAGCAAAAACGGATTAAGAAAATTCGGGCGCGGAAAACTGCCGACATTGCCCGTCATGGATTAGAAAAAGTTAACCTAGAAATTGGCTTTTTACCTCTAACCGCTTGCGCCCCCTTAGCAGTTGCTAAAGAAAAAGGCTTTTTTGTCAAGCATGGTTTAGATGAAGTTAACTTAGTGCGGGAAAGTAGCTGGCGGGGTATAGAAGATGGCATAAGTGGCGGTTATTTGGATGCGGCTCAAATGCCTTCAGGGATGCCGATGTGGCTTTCTTTGGGAGGACATAATAACCAACCTCTGCCCGTTGTCACTGCCCTCACCATGACTCGCAACGGTAACGCCATCACCTTAGCAAAACGCTTTTACGACCAAGGCGTGCAAACCTTATCAGACTTCAGAAATCACCTGATTCTCACCCACGAACAAAGGCATACAATGGGGGTAGTACATCCCGCATCTATGCACAACTTGCTGCTGCGTTACTGGCTAGCGGCTGGAGGAATTGACCCCGATAGCGATGTAGATATGAAGACCATTCCCCCAGCGCAGATGGTAGCCGACTTAAAAACTGGAAGCATTGATGGTTACTGCGTCGGCGAACCTTGGAACTACCGCGCGGCTGTAGAAGGTGTTGGCTTTACCATCGCTACCGACTTAGAAGTTTGGCTGGGACACCCCGGTAAAGTTCTTGGTGTGCGGGAAGATTGGGCAGAAAATTATCCAAATACGCATATCGCCTTAACCAAAGCTTTGTTAGAAGCGTGTCAGTATTGTGCAAATCCCGAAAACACCCAAGAGATTCGCCAAATTTTAGCAGGGCGAGAGTACGTCAGCACTGATTTAGAATACATTCAACTCGAAGATCCAGATAGTCTTACTTGTGACTTAGACCATCCATTGCGGGACTATGCCCATCACCAGTTTTATTCTGAGTCTGCCATTAACCGCCCCAGCCGCACCGAACAAATTTGGATTATGAGTCAATTGGCGCGTTGGGGTGACACTCCCTTCCCCAGAAATTGGGTAGAAGTTGTGGAACGGGTGTGTCAAGTCCGTGTTTTCAGTACAGCCGCACGAGAATTAGGTTTGGATATTAGCTATATTCGCCAACCGATCAAACTGTTCGATGGTACTCCCTTTAACGCCGACGATCCGATCGCTTATCTCAACAGTTTGCAGATTAAACGTGATTTTTCAGTCGCGGAAGTTGTTCTTGATGCACCTAGAAGAAGACTCGCTTCATAAAAAAATGGTGAGAGAAAGAGGTAGTGGAAGAAGTAGCACATCACGCGCGAACTTCTGAACTCCATTAATGAGCCTCTGAACTGCATTAATGAGTCTTTGAACTCCATTAATGAGCCTCTGAACTCCATTAAAGAGTCTTTGAACTCCATTAATGAGTCTTTTAGCTTCATTAA
>NZ_CAXTTT010000119.1:0-22510 GCF_964247315.1 uncultured Nostoc sp. | reverse complement strand
ACTCTCAACGGCACTAACGGCTTTATCATCAACGGTATCAATCCAAGTTCCTTCTCACCAGGCAAGTCTGTCAGCAGTGCAGGAGATATCAATGGTGACGGTCTTGACGACCTGATTCTTGGGGCACCACCACCAGATCCTTTTCCTCTCAACGGTTACTTTTCAGGGCAGAGTTACGTGGTGTTTGGCAGCAAAAAAGATTTTAGTGCCAGCTTTGACCTCTCTACCCTCAACGGTACTAACGGCTTTATCATCAACGGCATAGACTTAGGCTACTCTGTCAGCGGTGCGGGAGACATCAACGGCGATGGCATTGACGACCTAATAATGACGTCAAGAGGTGGCGACGCCAACGGCTACTTTTCAGGGACGACCTACGTGTTGTTTGGCAGCAAGTCCGCTTTTAGTGGCAGCCTTGACCTCTCCACCCTCAACGGTACTAACGGCTTTGTCATTAACGGTATCAACTCAGGCATCTCTGTTAGTAGTGCCGGAGACATTAATGGTGACGGCATTGACGACCTGATTATCGGGGCGTATGATATATCCTCCTCCAACGCCTTCTCAGGGCAGAGCTACGTGGTGTTTGGCAGTAAGTCTGGTTTTGATCCCAAACTCAACTTCTCTGACCTAAATGGCACTAACGGCTTTGCCATCAACAGCATCAATGCACTTGACCAATCAGGCATCTCTGTCAGCAGTGCCGGAGACATTAATGGTGACGGCATCAACGATCTGATTATCGGGTCAAATAATTCCGGGGAGAGCTACGTGGTGTTTGGCAGTAAGTCCGGTTTTGCTGCCAGTTTTGATCTTTCCAGCCTTAATGGCACGTCGGGCTTTATCATTAAAAGCAATTCAAGTTTATTTTCATCAGGCAGGTCTGTCAGCAGTGCGGGCGACATCAACGGCGATGGTCTTGATGATGTGATTATCGGGGGGCAAGGAGGTTATGTGTTGTTTGGCAACCACGCCCCTGTCCTTGACCTCAACGGCAATTCTTCAGGAATTAATTTTAGCACCACCTTTAGCGGCACTCCAGTCTCCATCATCGATCCCAACTTCACCCTCAGCGATAACAACACTACCCTAACTGGTGCCACCATCACCATTACCAATCTCTTAAATGGCGCAGCCGAAAGTCTCAATGCCACTACCATTGGTAACATCACCTCTACTTACAACGCCACCACAGGTACTCTTACCCTAAACGGCACTGATAGCATTGCCAATTACCGACAAGTTCTCAACAGCCTTACTTACAACAATACTGCTGCCACTACTGTTAACGCCATAATTGAGTTTGTCATTGATGATGGGCAAGGTTTCAGTAACACTAGTGCAGTGGCAATAACCAGCTTGGGTGGCCAGAAATTTATCACCGGAACTCCTGGTGGAGATATTTTCATCAGTACGCCTGACAATAACATCATTCAGGGATTGGGTGGTCAAGATAAATTTATCTTTCACCCTGGCGATAGCATCGACACCATAACCGACTTCAGCGGTGTAGGCAAAGGTTCAAAAGCTTCAGTATCAGTGATTCCTCAAGTGGACACGTTGGAATTTACAGGTAGTGGATTGACTGCTAAAAATCTGCAATTAACTCAAAATGGCAACAATCTAGAAGTCACTTTTGAAGATACAAGCAATACCAAAGTCATCCTGCAAAACTTTCAACTAGAAAACCTGGATAATTTCCCAGCATCAGATAGCAGAGCAGCTATAGGCAATATAGAGTTTGATGGACAAACTAACATCACTGACAGTTTTGATGTCTTCGATGCCAACTCCACTCAAACTAACTTATTCAATAAAAATACTGTCACCTTCCTCAATGACCTTAACAATAACATCACAGGTTTTGACAACTCCGATGATGTGATTAATGGTCAGGGAGGTGATGACATCATCGATGGCAAGAGTGGCAACGATTATCTACGTGGTGGCGCTGGCAATGATACCCTCATTGGTAGTGCAGGTAATGATACTCTTGTTGGCGGTGCTGGTGCTGATATATTCCTTTACAATACCAATGCTGCTTTTAACGGCTCTGTAATTGGTGTAGATATCATTCGTGACTTTAACAGTCTTGAAGGTGACAAGATTGTACTGGATAAGACTAGCTTTAGTGCAGTCGCTTCTACTGCAAGAACAGGTTTTAGTAACAAGAGTGATTTTCAAATCACAACTTCCGCCGCGACTAGCACGGCGAAAATTGTCTATGACGCTGTGAGTGGGCAATTATTCTACAACCAAAATGGTAGTGCAGCTGGTTTCGGCAGTGGTGGTCTATTTGCAACTCTAAGTGGTGCGCCAACTCTTACAGCATCAGATTTTGTCTTGCAAGCATAATTTGCTCAAAACACGAAACTACTAGCTCGGAACCTTGAAATTGAATCCTTTGCTAGCAACGCTAGACTATTTAGATAGACGAGTCATTTCAAACAATTGCTGGGCATTACTTCCTAAAAAAGCATCAAAAAGTATCTGCTTTTCAGATTCCACTTCTACTAGATAGCGCTGGGCAATTTCATAATAGGCATAAGTCCAAGGAATTGGAATTTCTGCACCACTGTTATCATCTAATACTGTCACCATTTCTGTTACTGCTTGAGTTGCAGTTTGCCGCAAACCACAAGCAACATTTCCCTCTATCTCTGCTTTCATTGGTACACCCAGGTTAGCCAAAGCACTGGCAGTAGTATCAATGTCTGGATATTCTGGGGTATTCTGTCCATTGACGTAGCCTGTGAAGTGGTTAACAGCATATCCGTGCAGCAACACCCAAGCCCCATACTGAGTAACCTGATTCACTTCTTCGATAACAGAACGCTGGGGAGGTAGCCAAGGGCGGGTGAAGACTTGCTGGAGTTGTTTGGCAATGCTTTCAGTGTTCCCGTCTTTTTGTAGAAGAGTAACGGGTGAGGTCAGTTCCTTGGGGATTGAAAATACTGTTGTAGAGATGAGTTGAGCAATATTGCTAGGCAATTCCTCGACAATCAACTCGCTGATAAACAGCTTGGGTAAGTTAAATTCCTCTTGCTGCGGATGACGATAATAACGGGCGTACAAATGAGTTTGAGCAAAAGTATACTCTCCAGCCACCACGTAACCCAAAGCTTCTGCAAGTTGTCCCAGGTAGTCAATTCCTAAGTTAAGTTGACCTTGTGCAGTATTTACTAATAAACGCAAAGACCGAAAGGCGATGTGGTCGTTGGCGACAGTACCACCCGCAGCAGTAATCATTTGCTGGTAGGTACGGGCATGATTTACCCTGGCACTGTATTCTTGCCAAAGTAATTTCCATAAATTAAGGGCAATTTCAGGTTTCATAAAGTATTAGGGATTGGGGATTGGGCATGGGGCAAAATAGTTCCGAGTTCCTAGTCTTGAGTAAAGAAGCGAGATTTCCAACTCAGCACTCAGCACTCATGACTCAGCACTCTTGAGGGGCATTGGTTATTTCCTTTCCCCTTATTCCCCACTCCCGATGATTTTTGAAGAACTTAAAATCTCACTGATAATTTGAAGGGCTATCTGAATTTGGTCGCTATCGATAACTAGAGGGGGACAGAAACGAATTGCTGCTTTACCGCAACCTAGCAATAATAAACCGCGTAAAAAAGCTTCTTGGATAATACGATCGCGCAATTTATAATCGAGATTACCTTGTTCATCCAATAAATCTACCGCTACCATCAAACCCTTACCTCGTGGCGGCGATACTCTCGGAAATCTTTGATGCAACCCGGTAAGACTAGCTTGTAAAAATTCTCCCATTTGGGTAGCGTTGGTCATTAAACCACTTTCTAGCAGTCGCAGTGTGGCAATACCAGCAGCACAAGCTACGGGATTACCACCAAATGTAGTAGCGTGAGAACCGGGAGGCCAAGTCATTAACTCTGGTCTGGCAAGTATCGCTCCTAATGGCATACCACTGGCGATACCTTTAGCAGTAGTAATGATATCAGGCATCACACCCCAATGCTCGATCGCAAATAAGCGACCAGTGCGCCCCATCCCTGCTTGCACTTCATCCACTACCATCAGAATACCGTGGCGATCGCATATCTCCCGAATCCGTTTCAAAAAACCATTTTCGGGTACGATATACCCACCCTCTCCTTGAATTGGTTCGACGACGATCGCCGCTACTTCTTGCGGTGGTAAAATTGTGCTAAATAACTGTTTTTCCAAGTAATCTAAGCTAGCGTGAGTGCCGTAAGGGATATGAGTCACCCCAGGAACTAAAGGCCCAAAATTAGCTCGTTGCACTGCTTTGGAACCAGTGAGAGACATTGCTCCATAAGTGCGTCCGTGAAATGCGCCTAAGAATGCTACAATTAGCGATCGCTTGGTGTAATATCGAGCTAGTTTAATTGCTCCTTCGTTGGATTCTGCCCCGGAATTGGTGAAAAATATCTTTGCAGGAAACGCAGTATCACTCTGGGGGTGGGGAAAAGGGGCGCGAATTGCTAATTGTTCCGCTAATTCCACCATCGGCTCATAATAAAAATCTGTCCCTGACATGTGCAATAGACGTGCCGACTGTTCTTGAATTGCCTTAACGACTTCCGGGTGAGCGTGTCCGGTGGCGGTAACGGCAATACCTGCGGTCATATCCAGAAATACATTGCCATCCACATCTTCCACCATACAGCCCTGGCCGCGAGATACAACTAACGGGTAATCGCGGGTGTAAGAAGGGGAAGTTACAGCGCGATCGCGTTGTACAATTACTTGAGCGCGAGGCCCAGGTAAGGAAGTTACTATACGGGGTGTAAGAGGTAAATTTAGTTTTATAGGAATACTTAACATAATTTTTTCAACTTTTTAAAGATTACTGATGATTAAACGCTAAAGCTTGATTGCTTACAGTAGCATTTGATTCCATTGCTGTAAGAATTACGCATTTACTGAAAAGCTTCATAGTAAAGATTTTCGTATTTTGTAAGACTTTGCCCGTTTTTATAACACAACTTCTGCGATCGCGTCAGATTATATTTTTTGAAACAAGGATAAAGCTTCACTATTGGATGGCAGGGGACAAGCTACAGAAGATTTGCGAAAGGAAGTGTATTAAATCCACAGCAAAATTGCTATATGCAAAAATTAATAAAAGTCTCTAAGATAATCAACCAATGACTTGGGCATCTGGACATAAGTTACACCGCGAGCGGTATGAAATTAAACAAGAGTTAGGACAGGGGAAGTTCGCTATTACTTATCTTGCTGAGGATCGGGATGGCAAGAATATTGTGATTAAAACATTGAATTCCAATTTGCTTAATCAATTAAGTAACGAAGACCGCGATCGCTTAAAATCAGGTTTTGCAGATGAATCCCGCAAACTAGCAATATGCAAACATCCGAATATTGTCCAAGTCATTGATACCTTTGAGTCAGGTGATTTAAAATGCATGGTCATGGAGTATATTCCAGGAGATAATTTAGCCAAGATTGTCCAACCGCGAGGATTTATGCCTGAAAAAGAGGCTTTAGATTACATCCAACAAATTGGAAAAGCACTTATAGTAGTGCATGAACAAGGGTTTTTGCATCGAAATGTGAATCCAGAAAATATCATTTTGCGGGCAGGTACGCATCAGGTTGTTTTGATAAACTTCGACTTAGCACGAAGATTCGTTGATAACCCAGTGTCAAGTCGCGGTAGCTTAGTTGATAAATTTACACCAATTGAACTGTATTCCAACTCTCCTGGACAACAGGCGCGACGTAAACCTTGGACTGATATTTATTCTCTTGCGGCAACTTTATATTTTTTATTAACAGGAAAACTGCCAGAAAGTGCTATTGAGCGCCAAGATAATAATAAGCGTTTAATTCCACCTAACGAATTGAATAATAAGATTAGCGATCGCGTCAATCAAGCCATTCTCCATGCAATGGAACTACAACCCGACAACCGTCCCCAAACAGTAGAAGACTGGTTAAAAGAATTGGGTTTAAACACAGCAAGTCTTTCTCTTCCAAAACTCCCTTGGACACAACCCTTGTGGGCGTGGATATTAGAGATTATGAGTGTATTAGCCTTATTTGCAGCCTTGATATCAGGAATCAAAGATGGTACAGACTTATTCAAAGATTGGTTTCCAGACAAACCGGCACCCCCGACACAACAAACCCCATCGTCTTCCACTTCCACTCAACCACAAAATAGGTAGTAGGCCACGTCTACGCAAAAGTTAGTTTTGAAGTCACATTTGTTGCTTTTGCGACTCCAAAAGTTAGTTTTGAAGTCACATTTGTTGCTTTTGCGACTCCAATAGTTAGTTTTGAAGTCACATTTGTTGCTTTTGCGACTCCAATAGTTAGTTTTAAAGTCGCATTTGTTGCTTTTGCGACTCCAATAGTTATTTTAGCAATAGCCACAAAACCTTAATCTTCCTCTCTGTGCCTCTGCGTGAGCTTTCCTAATTCACCAACGCCAACCACCATAACTCACAAAAAGCGTGTCAGAATCAACATTAGCCATCAATAAATTTAGGTATATGTTCTGGCAAAACGGACAGCTAATAGACCTCTTGCATAAGTCGAATAGACCCCCCTTAATCCCCCCTTATAAAGGGGGGAAACTTGAAATCTTGCCCCCTCCCCTTCACAAGGGGAGGGTTGGGGAGGGGTAATTCAAGGATTTTTGCAAGAGGTCTAATGTTCCCTATTCCCTATTCCTTCTATGGGAATAACCAACTTCCCCGATTGCTGTAGAACTGAAACCGTCCAAAGCCAAGAAATTGACCGTGAGATTTTTCACCCACAGGGAATGCTGTAACACCCAATAAGTAAACACCAGAAAAGCTGGGATTACTCACAGGGCGGAGGGCGATTGTAATTGTCTGTCCTGGAGTTACAGGTGGATCAAAGCTTACAGAAACAGTGCGTATCTTGCGCTCGCTTATGACTGAACCTAGTTGCAGTTGCGTTTCTTTGCGATCGCGTGTGCCGACAAATGCATGGGTATCATCAAGATTGTAGCGGATGTTTTCTGAGCCTTCTTTTTGGGCGATCGTTACCTTCTGGAGGGATTCTCCAGCATTTTCCGGCACATTAATAGTGAAATAGTAAGTTGCGCCCCAAACATTCACCTCGTTGTAAGTAGTTGTCGCCTTAACAAGTGTCGGCGGTTGGACGAAATAGACTAGGCCATCTCTAAGCTGCACAGCTTGAGTCACCGGAAGCGTAACTTCTCCAATACCTATTGCTAACGAGAGTGTTATTCCAAACAAAGTTGTGAGGCGCATGATTCAGATATAAAAAAACGCACTTATTCTAATTCTAGTTCCTTAGGAATCAGTGACTTAGGAATGATAGAAGCTTGTTTTTCCCCAAAGGAAGATTTTGTGTACCACCAAGCCCAAGCAATTAAAACAGCTTGAAAGGGAAGTCTAACTACGTGTACCCAAGGTGAATTTGGTATATGTTCTAGCTGAATGTGATTAACCGCCATATTGATGTTGGCAGGGAAAACCGCAATAAAAAGAGCAATAAGTCCCCAAGCAGCAGCTTGACTTACAGGCGGAACTAATAACCCAATACCACCCAAAATTTCATAAAAGCCACTGAGATAAACTAATCCTAAAGGGTAAGGAAGTTGTGGTGGCATAATTTTGACATAAGGTTCTGGAATAGCAAAGTGCGTCACCCCAACCACAATGATGGATATAGCAAGGATGACACGTAATATTTCCTTATTCATGGTTTTTGCTTCATTATATACTTGCCCCTATTACTTCAGTTTGACTGATGGATGTTAATCTGCATTGAGTCAATAGGAGTAAAAATCGACAAAATTTTCCAAAGTACTTACAAAAGCGATTGCAAGTATAAGTATAACTGATGCACCGAACTAGGCGATCGCGCTATATCGGTTTTCGGTTAAGTGAGGTACAAGAACCCCACTTCCAACCCCCTCTCCCCGCTGGTTCGTGGGCAGGGGGATATTGTAACTTGTATGATTAAGAAACGCTATAATAACGCCAAATAATATAGTTCCTCCCTAGCTTTAACTATGGGGTAACTCAGCACTCAGCATTCAGCACTCCTGAAGCTAAATCTAATTTTTCTCGAACTATTACCTCATCTCTAAAGCCAACCAGCACAGCTGTTCCATCTTTGACGAAAAGTGGACGTTTGAGCAGCATTGCGTCGTGAGTGAATGCATCAACCCACTGTTCGTCAGCCCAAGTCTTCTTTTCATTTCCTAAAGCGCGGTAAGATTGACCGGAGGTGTTTCCCATGGGAGCAAAACCCAAAGACTTTACCCAGTTTTGAATCATCTCACGAGTCGGCGGAGTATCTTTGGTGTTGATAAACTCATGGTCAATATTATTGTGTTGGAGCCACGTCAAAGCTTTTTTACAAGTGCTGCAATTGGGAATTCCGTAGACTTGAATAGACATAAAACAATTAAGCAACAATCTTCATATATGACATAGTAGGTGGAACTTCTGCCACCAATGCTCTTGTCGTAGAATATCTACGACAGAAATTTAAGGGTAGCGATCGCTTTTAGTAATCGGTAATTCCAAGTATGGAACTCGTCTATCCATGATTCGAGGGTTCTGAAATACCAAGGAGTAGTTTTACTAACACTTTCATCCATAAAAAATATGAGCGATGCCTTTAGTCGACTTGCACCCTTCATCCAAGAATATATTTATCATCACCAGTGGACTGAATTACGTCCAGTTCAAATTGCCGCTTGTCAAGTTATATTTGACACTGATGCTCACTTGCTAGTTACTGCTGCAACTGCTGCTGGTAAAACAGAAGCAGCTTTTTTACCAGTTTTGACTCTATTACATACCAACCCTGCTGCCACAATTGGCGCATTATATATTAGTCCAATCAAAGCTTTAATTAACGATCAATTTGAGCGTCTCAATGACTTACTCAAAGAAGCAGATATTCCAGTTTGGCACTGGCATGGCGATGTTTCCCAAACTAGAAAAAACAAGCTTTTAAAGAATCCTCAAGGCATTCTCCAAATTACCCCAGAATCTCTAGAAAGTTTGCTAATTAATAAAAATAACGACCTACTCCGCTTATTCGGTGATTTAAGGTTTGTCATTATTGATGAAATTCATGCTTTTATGGGTTCAGAACGCGGTTGTCAAATTATTTGCCAGTTGCAACGTTTAGCAAAGTTGACGCAAAAACAACCACGTCGTATTGGTTTATCAGCAACTCTTGGTGATTACTCCATAGCTGAAGAGTGGTTGCGTTCGGGAACGGATAAGCCAGTAATTACACCAACAATTGACGGTATAAAACGGCAAATAAAACTAGCTGTAGAACATTTTTATATTACTGATAAAGTAGATGAATCAGAGGCGACAGCTGATGAACAATATATTTTCAACCTCAGCAAGTCTCGCAAATGCCTGATATTTGCTAATAATCGCACACGAACCGAATCTGTAATTGCATCTTTGCGACAAATTGCCACAGAACAAGGATTACCAGATATATATCATGTGCATCATGGGAGTATATCTGCTAGCTTACGGCAAGCTGCTGAAAATGCGATGCGTGAACCCAACAATCCAGCTGTTACCGCCGCCACTCTAACTCTAGAATTAGGCATAGATATCGGTCATTTAGAGCGAGTGATTCAGTTAGAATCACCCTTATCTGTAGCTAGCTTTTTACAACGCTTGGGACGCAGTGGTAGAAGAGGTGAAGCTGCTGATATGCGTTTTGTATGCGCTGAAGAGAAGCCATTATCAGAAGCTTCTCTGCCAGAACAAATCCCTTGGCAACTTTTACAGTGTATTGCGATCGTTCAACTTTATTTAGAGGAACAATGGATTGAACCAATTAGACCAATTAAATATCCTTTGAGTTTGCTTTATCACCAAACAATGAGTATTTTAACAGCCGCAGGAGAAATTTCAGCTAATGCTTTAGCTAAACAAATTTTTAGTCTGCCGCCCTTTGCTACAATTTCTAAAGAGGATTTACAACTATTACTACGCTATTTAATTGATATTGGTCATATTCAGCATACTGAACAAGGTAAATTAATCCTGGGTTTGGCAGGAGAAAAGGTGGTGAGGAAATTTCAGTTTTATGCTGTCTTTGCTGAACAGCAAGAATACATTGTTAAGCAAGGTTCAACAGAAGTTGGCAGTATTGTCACGCCACTTCCTGTTGGTAATCAATTTGCTTTAGCTGGCAGAACTTGGGAAGTCGTAGAAGTTGACTTTCAAAAAAAGGTTATTTTTGTTAAACAAGCTGAGGGTAAATCTAGTATTTATTGGCGTGGTGGTGGTGGGACTATTCATACCAAAGTTTTGCAAAGAATGCAGCAAGTCTTATTTGAGAATATCGAGTACAGTTACTTGCAAAAAAATGCTTTGCAACGCTTACATCAAGTTCGCAAATTAGTGCAGCAGGTTGAATTAGATAAACACAATATTATAGAATTAGAGAAAGGTGAATGTTGTATTTTTCCTTGGATGGGTACGGTTGCTTATCGCACCTTAGAAAGATTGCTCAACTCGTACTGCCGGGAATTATTAGAAATTACAAGTATTGGCGGAGTAAATCCCTATTATTTGACAATTAAATTAGGCAAGGATAAATTTAAATATCTTTATCGTGAAATTACTTCATTGTGCGAACAAAGAATTACTTCAGAAGATTTAATTAGTACTTCAGAAGCACCGAAAATTCAAAAATATGATGGTTTTATTCCTCATCCACTTTTACGGAAAGCTTTTGCTAACGATTATTTGGATTTGAGAGAACTGAAACAGCAAGTAGCACTGTGGAAAGAATAAAAACCTAATTCGTAATTATTTAAAATCAGCTATTTTTTAATTAATCTCTAGAGCGATCGCAAATCATAATTTTTTCTAGTACAGCCTGTACTCGCGCTATGATTGCCGCTACAATCAGAACTCTACTTTTACTGAATAAGCAATATTTAGTAACGAGCCACGGTGCTACTAAGCACTTGTTCATAAAATTCAATTTAAATTATAGATACTCGATCTTAGAGTACTGAACGACTAACTTACCTTAGTTTGCTTATGTGGACTAAAGTCAGTTATTAGTTACGCATAACATGTGAGCAGAGGGCTATTTACATATTTTTTCTGAAACAAATGTCAAAGTACAGCTTTGCGTAAAATCGTGGCGTTTTTAAACGTAGAGTATTTTAAATTGGAATGTGAATCCAGAATTCTGTGCCTTGTCCTGGTTCTGATACACAATTCAAAATTCCACCATGTTTTTCTACTACAATTTGGTAGCTAATTGACAGTCCTAGACCTGTTCCCTTTCCTACCTCTTTTGTAGTAAAAAATGGATCGAATAAGCGCTTTTTAATATCTTCTACCATTCCTAATCCGTTGTCAGCAATTCGGATGACAGCAAATTTACTCTCTAAAATGTTGGTACGAATTATAATTTGCGGTTTATGATTTGTTTTTATCCTCACCATTGATTCTTCTAAAGCATCGATTGCATTAGTTAAAATATTCATAAATACTTGATTAAGCTGCCCAGGATAGCAATCAATTAAAGGTAAATCGCCATATTCTTTAACTATAGATATATTTAAGCCAATTCCATTATTTTTCCAGCGATGATGCAAAATTAATAACGTATTGTCAATTCCTTCATGAATGTCAACTAGTTTTTTTTCTGCTTCATCATGACGAGAAAAATTTCGCAATCCCAAAACAATCTCACGAATACGATTAGTACCCATATTCATCGAGGATAGAAGTTTAGAAAGATCACTAGTAATGAATTCAATATCAATTTTTGCAGCAAAATTTTCAATTTCTACTTCCGGTTGGGGATAATGTTGTTGATAAAGGTGCAAGAGAGTTAACATCTCTTGAAAGTATTCGTTAGCATAGGTTAAGTTACCATGAATAAAACTAACTGGATTGTTGATTTCATGAGCCACTCCAGCGACTAATTGTCCTAAGCTAGACATTTTTTCATTCTGGATCAGTTGAGATTGAGTTTGTTGCAATTTATGCAAGGTTTCGGTGAGTTTTTCAGCTTGAGTTTGAGCTTCTAAAGTAGCAGCGCGACTTTGGGTATAAAGTTGTGCGTGATCGATAGCGATCGCTAGTTGATCGCAAACAGCTTGTAATAGGTTAATTTCACTGTTATTCCAAACGCGATCGCCACTACAATGACTACACACAATTGCTCCAATTTCCCCAGAATTACTCTTAATTGGTAGCATTAGTTGAGATGTGATACCAAACTCAGTTAAAAGTTCTTGCACATCATATTCGAGATGTGATTTGCTATTAATATTGTCGATGCAGCTTAGTTCTTGAGAGAGAAGATTTTGAGTTAAAAAAGTGCTTTTTTGCAGTGGAATATTGCCTAACATACTTGCCAAGTTAGGGTTTCGTGCTTCATAGGTAATAGTTAGGCTTGCTTGGGATGGGTGCGGTAAATAAGAAAGAAAGTAGCAACGGTCAATTTGTAATAAGCTGCGAATTTCATTCACAGCAGTTTCTAAGATCATATCTAGGTTAAGAGAACTGCGGATTTGGCTAGCTAAACGCAGTAATAAAGCTTCCCGCCGACTGAAGAGTTCTTCTCGTGCCCAAATTCGGTCAATAGCCACAGCAATATTATTAGCAATCCAATTTAATAGGTTATGAGTTGGTTCGGTAAATAATTGCTTGCTAAATAAAGCCATTATACCGATTATTTGCTGCTCTACTATTAGGGGATAAGCAGAAAATCGTAAAATTGATAATGTAGAATTGAGAAGTTCATTGGAATTATTAATTGATAATTCTTCGTTAAAAATTGCTTGATGATTTTGAATCATTAAGCCAATAATATTATTGACTAAAGCGATATGCTGTGGGAAATCTTGGGTATCACTCAAAGTACTACAAGTAATATCTGTGCAATGAACGCCAGCCTGCAATTGTAACTGGTTTGTCTGTTTTTCAAATGTCCAGATACAAACAAAGCCGATATCAAGGTATTGGGAAATAGTATTTGTACAATTTTGCAGAATTTCTGGAAGTGTGCCACTTTGAGATAAAGCTAAACTGACTTCTGCACTCAAAACTGACAAGCGCGATCGCTCCAATAAAGCTAACTCTGAAAGCTTGCGCTGTGTAATATCTGTACGAATTGATACATATTGATAGGGTTTTCCATCTTGTCCCAACATTGGGGCGATCAAAGTATCTACCCAATAAAAAGTACCATCTTTAGCTTTATTTTGAATTTCTCCCTTCCATATTTTTCCTTGAGCAATAGTTTTCCATAAATTTGCAAAAAATTCTTTTGTGTGGTGTCCAGAATTGATAATCCGATGATCTTGCCCTAAAAGTTCTTCTGAAGAATATTGAGAAACTTGACAAAATAGGTCATTGACATAAGTGATTATTCCAGTTCTATCAGTAATAGCTACTAGTGAATGGGCATTTAAGGCAAATTTAAAAGCTTCTAATTCGTGGATAGAATTGTTTAGCGCTATCTCATTTTTTTTATTAATAGTAATGTCATGAGCTACTGCATAAATCAATTTTTCTTCAGTAAAGCCAGTCGCATTCCATGATAGCCATTTGTAAGAACCATCCCGACAAAGATAGCGGTTTTCAAAGCTGATTGCGTCTAAAGATTGGGTGATTTTTTGGGCTACTGCAATAGTTGATTCACGGTCTTCAGGGTGAATAAATTCGATAAAAGGTTTAGCAACTAGTTCATCAATTGACCAACCTAATGTTTTTGTCCATACTGGATTTAAATACTTAAAATAACCATCGAAATTAGCAATACACAATAAATCTATAGAAAGTGAGAAAAATCGAGAGTATTTTTCTTCATATTGTTTGTACTCAGATTTAACTAGTTTCATCAGCTTTTTAGGTATGAATATTTTTGGAGGAAATTTAATACGTTTATCGTTAAAATTGAATAATCATTGCAATAAATGTTTCAATCTAGAAACTTGCCTAATGTCAGTTATGACTAAGACTGGTTACTTACGAATAAAAACGTAATGAACTTGATAGTAAAGTCAATAAGTATCTACTAGTTTTTACTGAGTAAGCTAGCTAGCTGTTGACTTAATTCTCTACTAAATAAAGGTTTCCCTAAAAAGCTGTAAAGTAAACATTTAGATTTTAAATTTAAGATAAGAAGTGTTACATAATTTTTTATCTGTCATTTTCCTTAAATAGCTAAGGTATTAAAACCGTAAAACGTAATTCGTACTTCAGAATTTAATTATGAATTACGAATTACGAATTATTTTAAGCAATACTCCCGCGCTTTCTAGCTTCTTTATAGGAAGTTCCCACGTTTTTCAAACCAGCTTTAATCATTTGTTGTTCGAGTAGGGCAAAAAAACGCGCTTT
Source organism: uncultured Nostoc sp. (assembly GCF_964247315.1). Classification (GTDB taxonomy): domain Bacteria; phylum Cyanobacteriota; class Cyanobacteriia; order Cyanobacteriales; family Nostocaceae; genus Nostoc. The sequence continues at coordinate 8,126 of NZ_CAXTTT010000119.1, read as the reverse complement.
ATCGCCACCTTTTACTACTGCTTGATTATGCGCTTCAGCGATCGCTACAGGGTAGCCATATCCTTTTTGCACTTGTGCTAACATCAGTCCTAGTGCTTGGTCTAACATGGTTGCATTCTCCGCTACCCATGCCGGAACTTCAATTCGGGCGATTTCGGTACCAACGTGGACGTAGCAAAAGTAAATGGTTTGATCGCCGTAGAGTTCCAAAATGGGGGAATTACTGCGCCACAAGGTACTACGTTGTCCGGGTTTGAGTCGGGTTGCCCAAACAGAAGTATCTCGCAACTGTTCAAAAATTTTACAAGGTACTTTTTCTAGCTGATTTGGGCAATGACTTTTACAGTCTGGTACTGGATGGGGACAAGCTAATAGCCGTAAAAAGTTCATTGTTTCGATGCTGCGAGAGGCACTAAGATAGCCCATCAACGGAATTTTAGCCTCACGCATCTGCTGCCAAGCTTCCAGGATGGGGGGTAAAATGCGATCGCGTGCATCCATCGGTAATTGTTCTAAAAACCAGTAAATTAGCGAACCATCTACCATCGCTAGCGCTGGCGTTTCCCCTAGCGCTGCACTACACGCAAGTTCTGCTAACACCGTTGTTTCGGAAGCAGTGCGGCGAAAACTCATCCATTCCTCGGTTCTAATTCCCCACTGCCGAGACATATATAAATCTTCTGGGCGGTAAAATACTTCTGGCAAACTATCCAGTAGCGGATGGCGATTTTGTCCGTAGTGTAAGACAACTCTGCCGATATTTAGCAGATAACAGTAAGCAATTTCATGATGGTTGGGGGCAATTTGAGAACCATCGGTAGCAATGACAGTATGAATTTTTGGGGGAACAGGGATATCGATGCAGGTTTCTAGTGCTTCAATTGGGGTAGCATTAGCAAAGAGAATGCGATCGCGCCATTTTTCCTGGCGATCGATTAAATCTTGTTGACACTCGTAAGCATTTTTTAAATGTTGTTGTGCCAGTTCTAAACGCTGACGACTAGCAGCAGCTTCTAAAGTAAGATGCTGACTTAAACCCTGCATTTCTCGCGCCAGTTTTGTTAGGTCAAGCATAAAAGTAAGTGCGAAGTGAGGAGTGAATACTTGTAAGTTATTATTTCACCTAAATTTACAAAATACATATTTTATTTATATATATACGTCCAGAAATTAAATATGTGTTATTCAGAATCCTTGTAGAGACGTAGCAGTGCTACGTCTCTTTTTCACGAGATATTTAATATATTAAAGCCAAGCTGAGAAATCTTTGGCAAATTGAGAAAGTGATAACAACTGAATTCGCGGATCGTTTTGAGCAGATTCCCTTTCTGCTTGGGTATTATAGCCCCAGTCTGCAAGGAAAAGTTTCACATCCTCAAGGTCTGCTTGCTGTTGGACTAACTGTAATGTCTTGAGTCTATCTTCTACAAACCAGAGACTAACTGACTTGTCTCCTTCTGATTGGATTAATTCTCGCAAAATTTCATATTTGGGACGCTTGACTTCTTTCCCAAAGATTGCTTCTGGTGGTAAATTCACTCCTTCTTGTTGCAACAACTGCTGCACAAAACGCCCTTCTTTAGTTGTCACAATGTATAACTTTACTCCACTGTCAATAGTTAATTTGATTTTTTCTACTACCGCCGGATAAAATCTATGCAGACTTAGCCAACCACCTAAATCCGTGGTAATCCATTCATCTCGCTGCTTATCTATTTTCGCACCGATTTCTTTTGCTTGTAGCTTGTCATTTAACAAAATTTGTGGGGCAATGCTTACCCATTCATGAAGAATTTTTTCGTCAGGAATTCCATCTATCAAGGCTTTAATTAAAATGGGCATTTCCCAACCCGTTTCAATAACAGGTCTTAGGCGATAGAATCTCAAAGCTAAATCATCTGGCGGTGTGTCGTTAGCAGAAGACCAAATTTCACAGTAAGTACGCCATGCTACCTCAAAATATTCAATTAATCCGTCGCAAATCACTCCATCAAAGTCCAGGGCTAAAATTTTGGGACTACTTGCGGTCATTGGTTTGAGAATAAAACTGCTGTTGTCAGCTTACCCGACAAATTTAAATCATGCAGTAATTTTTGTTAGTCTTTTATAATTTATAACTTGCTGAAAAAGTATGGTGGAATTGTGACATTTGATTGGTTATTAGTAGGTTAACGAGGATCTACAGCAAGTTTGCGATCGACTAAACGAATTTATTTTTGCTTGACTACTACGGTGATTAGTGGTGTGGAACGTTTAGCTGGCCCGCGAACAACTCGACCCTGAGAATCGTATTGAGATCCATGACAAGGACAAATAAAGTGATTCTTCTCAAGATCCCACTTGACTGTACATCCTAAATAGGTACAAATTGGACTGATATCATGTATCATGTCCGCCTAATTAGTTCTAATTCCCGCATCTGTGCAAAAAGTGCAAAAGCCTCTTTCCCCCTGCCCCCTGCGGTCTAAATGATAAGTCTTTAACCGGACACGATATGATAGCGTACTCAGCAATTTGTGGCCCGTCTTGAAAAATCAGATAATCAACGCTACGGTTTGGTAAGCCTTTTACGAGAATCGGAATTCCTGGCTTTGCGGTTGTTAATAGTGCATTAGCCTCAATTTCATAGATCGGGCGATCGCCTACCATCCACGCGATCGCTTTGCCACTGCTAAAGAAATGCTGGAAGTCTTGCAATTTGGTGCAGCAACCTTCCCGCCTACAGTAGCTTATATCCAACCACCAGCACTAACTGCACCTCCTGCAACGCTTCAAAATACAGTTTCTGTCAGCCCAGCGCCTTTGTATCAACCTGCCCATCAAAATACTGGGCACAGAGAAATATTTCTCGCTAGTCTAATTGCAGGTGGTTTGATTGGTGGTTCTATAATCATTGGTTTTGCCCTTAGTAAATCGCCTCAATCAGTGGTACAGTCAAGCGTTTCATCCCCAACCCGCGATGAAGTGCAAGATACGCCAACACCTGCACAATCCCCAGTTTCCATCACTCCAGAACCTATTACAAGTAAAGAACCACAGGATCAAGAAGTATTATCTGCGCGATCACAATTTCCCAGCAATAACGTTACTAGTCCCACTCAATCTGCTCAACTGCCTTCTTCAACACAGCCTCAAATCAATAGACTAACACCAGAACAAGCTGTGCAAAATTATTTTGAAACTATTAATAAACGTGATTTTCAAACTGGATGGAATCAACTATCTCCTAGCTATCAAAATAATAAACGGCTGCATCCAGATGGCTATCTTTCATACATTGACTGGTGGGGGGGAAAGGTTCAAAGCGTAGATATCGAACAAGTTAGTTTGGTAGAGGCAAGTACACAAACAGCTACAGTAAATGCTAAATTAAAATACTTGATGAACACTGGAAAAGTAATTCCTGGTTCTGTACGCTTTTTCCTTTTATGGGATGCCCAAAATAGCAGATGGATTGTTAGTGATACCAAATAGTTTGCTCTAGGGGTTTTAGTAGGTAGTCTGGTAATCCCTCGACGCGGTGAAGTGGGAATTTTTGGAGGGGCTTTGCCCCACTTTACAGTTCTATTTTCCAACAAAGGTCTTCTACTATACTACGGTGCGATCGCATTAGGATTAATCAGTAAACCAAAAGGTTTTTCCAAAAGAGCGATCGCTACGCACACCGTAAGCATCACCAATAAATGACCACGTAGAGGTGAGTATTATGCGACACTTATTACATAACAAATAATTATCATATTTCACAGAAGTTCAAAATATGAAATGATCAAAGTAGTGTGTCGTATATTGGCTCTTGAAATTGACTGTTTCATCTCATCGAATTACCAAGAAAAACGAGTTTACAGAAGAACCGATTTTAACAGACTCAGAAACCCTAGAGGAAGCTATTGAGTGTTTAGTAGAAAATTTTTTGATTGAAACTCAAGGGGTGTGTGATCAACAAACTTTATTCGAGATTCTCATCAAAGCAGCGAGCAGTGGAGATAGTATTGAGAATACAGCCAAATTATTAAAGAATGTTCCTACAGCTAATGATATTAGATATCATCTGAATAAAATCAATAATCTTGAAAAATTAGAGGCGCAGATAAATCAAGCATTGAAGAGGCGAATTCCTTTAAGATTAAACAAAGGTTGTTTAAAAATAGCGTTTAATTTAAATCTAATTTGCTATTATGATAAGCCAACATTAGAGGAATTACCTTACATATATCGAAGTCAAGCAAAATCTGGTACTCATTCATTTTACGCCTATGCAACTTCATATATTACCAAAAATAAGCGTGTCACCATTGCTGTCGTGGAGTTCGTCAACTAGATACCAGTGTCGCTATAATTACTTATTTATTAGCAGAACTTGACTCCCTTAAGATAAATGTAAAAAAGCTCTATCTGGATAGAGGCTTTTTTAACACTCCTGTAATCAGATGGTTACAAGCATTAGATATTCCATTTATGATGCCTGCTGTCAAGACAGGAAATAAAAAAGGAATCAAGCAATTTATTCCGGAGTAAAAAAAGTTATAAAACTACCTATACAATTACAATAGACGAAGATGATTCAGTCACATTTGACTTATGGATTGTCTGTAAATATAGAAAGGGAAAGCATAAAAAGCATGGTGTTCAATACTTTGCTTACGTAGCTTACAAGCTCAAAACAAATTTAGATTACATCTATCAAGATTGTCGCAAAAGATTTGGAATTGAAACTAGCTATAGGCTAAAAAATATTTGTCGAATCAGAACAAATAATAAAAATCCAGTTTGAAGATTACTATTTGTTGGTATATCCTTTCTTCTAGTTAATATTTGGGTCAATCTTCTTTGGCTCAGAATTAGTCGTAAAAGGAAAGGGAGTCGATTAATTTATCGCACACTTTTTACACTTAAACAGATGTTAGCCTTTTTATCTCAAGCCCTACAGCGTAAATATCAAGTAGTTGAAAGCATTTATCTTCCATCAGGTTAGTACTGACAATTTCTCGACTAACTAATCATAAGTAATCATAATCTATAGTATGTCTGCTGGTTAGAGAATTCCGTATTTGTTAGTATTATAAACTACCAGTATTTTAGCGTTCGCTCTTTGAGGAAAAACTTTTTGGTTTACTGTTAATATACATTTATGTTTACTGTGGGTTAATTTTCGTAAAATTGGCTGTTTTTAAGAATTGTTCCTGAACTTTAATTTTTAATTATTGTTTCTTTCTGGAGTATGAGGTTATTTATAAACCTCAGAGCTAAACTATAACCTCAGATATGTTCCTCACAAAATCTCTTCAGAATATATTCTCAAATTCTCTCCAGAGAAAGAACTCTTTATGTCTTTGATTTTTTAAGCTGTATGTTAGTCAAGTAAAATATTCTAATACCCTGGAAGCGCCATGAGTGATAAAAATCAAGAAAATCAAATTAATCAACCAGTAACTGAAGACCGGGATTCTCGTGAGCTAGACGTAAACAAAGAAAATTTAACCGCGAATCCAGGAGATAGAATTTCTGATAAGCCTCAATCAGTTGAAGAGAAGGCTAAACAGGCAGCGGTTGATGATGTACCAGACATTACAGGCGAGAGAATCACAGTCCCGACTTACTTCGTTGTGGATGAACCCGACGGCGAAAAAAAGGCACTTCACCATGTTAAAGATGCAGAAGAGATTTCCGACGTAATTCGGCAAATGCGAGTTGACGAAGAAGGAAATAGAATTTTTTAGTAGTTATTTATTGAAGATGCGGAAAGACGGAGAAATTATCAAATACTTTCTCCGTTTTTTGCATACCTACTCACTCGATCTTCTTTGTGCTTGTACAAATTTATCGTCTGCATAAGCTTCAGCAAATCCCCGTACATACTTGCACATATTTGAGATTGCGAACTGGAAATCCCTTCATCTCTGGAGAAGCTTTCTGCAAGTCACCTGTCAGACGATTGATAATCTTTGTGCCCCAACTCTACTGTTGTCGATGATTGAAGAATATTTTGAAATCGTGGTTTCCATGCTCAAAGGCTGAGATGGGAACTAAAATCTATACTCGATCAGAAGGCGATCGCCTATTGTAAAATAATCATTCTAAATATGCAATTATTGCATAGGTACGGATTTACAATAGCTTCATAGATGTCATTCTAAATGAGGGAATAAAGATGGATAACCCCTGGTCAGCACCAGGGGCTTTTTATTTAGGACTTCCAGAAATTAAATTATTCTAATGAGAGTGAGCGAAGATGATCGTTAGATTCTTCCTCCCCTGCTCACTAAAGGGATGGGTATTTTTTTAATTGGAAGTCCCTTAGCAGCTACGCCTTAAACGTCAATACCAGACTCAACCGCGCCACAACGTCTACCATTTCTGCTTCAACTTACACACCAATATCACCTGTGGATACCCCATTTATAGTACAAAAATACTATATAGTAGCGATCGCACCCTTGGAGCTTTTGTAAAAAGCCACGTATTGTTTTTATTTCGAGCTTAGTTAGGGAATACTAAACTAAGCACTGAATCTATCTATGACCTTTTTACACAAAATTACTAAAAAATTTTCTTGCAATAACTCTCAAAATGTTTCTGGGATAAATCCATCTGTAATCAGCCAACAACCTATAGTGCTGAAGCAACCAGCAAAACCATCAAAACCAAAAACTCTAGCTGAATTAGAACAGGAAATAGCAGCACAAGGCCAGGTTAGCAGTATATCCCATCAAAAAAGACCTAGTAAAGCCAACAGAGGTATAGGTACTAAGTTGATATGCATAGCAATACTTATCGGCATTCCCGCAAGTGTAATTTGGGTGGCGAATCTGCCTTACCCAATAATTCGCCGAACTGTGGTGCAAAATGCGCCTTTTTTATTGCTACCCAGTTACATGAGTGTGGAACAAAACTATCGGCAGGCGTTGGTATCACTTGAGCAAGCTGAATACTTGATTGAAAAACCCACTAGTGCAGCAGATTTAGTGTTGGGTGAACAGCAACTGCAACAGACAAAAACACATTTGGATAACTTGCCAGTTGGGTTAGTTGACGATTGGCCGGAATACAAATATTGGTGGTACGACTGGCGGTTCAGCGTTTACGGTTTGAATGCAGCACGTCGTCAAGTAGGACAATTAGAAGCCAAGGTTTTTCAAGAAAAGAACGCTCAAACCTTGTTCAATGATAATAGTCAAGCATTATTGAATGCCAAACAGCAGTATCAAATTGCTACAACAGTAACCGATAAAAAGTTGGCGATCGCAGCTTGGCGTTCAGCACTGGATAAGTTAGAAGAGATTCCTGGACAAACCTTAGCCGGAAAAACTGCTCAAAATCAACTAGATGCCTACAAGCGTGATTTTAAAGAAGTTGTAGGATTAGCAGCGGGAAATGAACGCGTCAGTGCTTTAATTACCGCAGCACAGCAATTTTCTTGGCAAGCTGCAAAAGCTGGTCAAAATCCACCGCACACAGTCACCGAATGGGAACAAATAGAAAATTTATGGTCAGAAGCCATTAATCGGTTAAAACAGATTTCTTCTGAAGATTTGGTTGGTTATGCCCAAGCACAAAAGTTATTAGCAACTTATGAGACTAATTTGGGTCAAGTCAAAGTAAGACGACAAGCTGAGTCCAGTTCTGTACAGGCTTTAGTAATAGCACAACAAGAAATAGAAAGTTTAATGGCTTCAATTCCCACTGACCCGAAAAATTTGGATCGCAATCGTATAATTAGTCAGTTACACAGGATAATTAACCAATTAGAAAAGGTAGAAAAAGGTACAACTGTTTATTTAAAAGCTCAAGAGTTATTGCTATCGGCAAATAATAAATTCAAGCAACTCCAGTGAGATTTTTCAAATGTCACATTGCTATTTTTAGCTTATATAACTAAGAAATTGTTTAAAAAGTGGTTGTAATTTTAATCGAATTATTACCCCCCTTATAAAGCTACCGTGTACACACAAGTATAGGCCGCAAGGGTTCCAACCCTTCCAGCCCCATAAATACCCAAATTTTGGGCAACTGGAAACTCCATTTATCCCGCTAATTTTTAGGGCTAGGGCAACGAAACCAAGTTTTAGGTGGGATTTCAAGACTTGTGTGTACACCGTAGCCTTATAAAGGGGAGGGTTAGGGTG
>NZ_CAXTTT010000118.1:0-22581 GCF_964247315.1 uncultured Nostoc sp. | reverse complement strand
GGGATTACATCACAAGAGCTTTATTAAGTGCAACTTCATAGAGAATTGGTATTAGGCATAGGTAATAACAGAATTATTTTTACAGTCGATATTGATTCCAAAGACATCGAAATTTACGCCATTGGTGCGAGAGGAGATGTTTATAAAAATTAATTGGTAATTTAATAACTGGGAATTAGCAAAGTAATTCTGGAAAATACACTGAGGCTTGGAATTGCTAAATAAAGTAATATTTTAATCAAGTATTTGTACTGTGTATTATGTTTAGGACTCTATCATTTGCTTTAGTTACAGCTACCGTTATAGTTACATCAATCAATAATCCCAGTGCCACTTTAGCTCGAACTTGTGCTTCTAAGTGTGGGTCGCACCCAATTCAGTTTACACCTGGGCAACACATCCGAGTTGAAGTTATAAATAGCACACCAAACCTGATTAAAATTCAAAAACCCTCCGGGACTGATGCAATATCCTTGAGTCCAGGGCAGAAATTAAATTTAGAACAAATAGAAGGTACAGAACCAAATACATCTCTGATATTTTGGAGCGAAACAGGTTTATCACTACAAGCAATTGTCTCCAAATTTAACTTTGGCACATTGCGGCTGGAACTGCGTCCAACTTTGCGCTCTCCAGGCGATCGCTCGTTATATATTATGGATGATGGTAAGATAAACGTGTTTTAGATAGCAAATTAATGTTATTAGTTATGAGTTGAGAAACAACTTTCAATTCAACACTCATAACTGAAAACTCCTAACTTTTATTGTGCTAGACCGAGCTGTATCTGAAGTATCAAAGCCTCGCAGGCGCTTACCCAATCAGCGCTGGCAGATTTATCCACAAAAACCAGAATTTGCTCAAAATCTGGCGGTTTTGACAAACATTTCACCGATTGTCAGCCAGTTGTTGATTAATCGGGGTATGGAAACACCAGAACAGGTACAAGCATTTTTAGCTCCAGAGTCTTTAATTTTGCCTTCGCCGTTAGAAGATTTCCCAGATTTGGCAATTAGTTTGGAGTTGTTGCAAAATGCGATCGCTTCTCAAACAAAGATTGCTATTTGTGGTGACTACGATGCTGATGGAATGACCAGCACTGCTCTACTTTTGCGTAGTCTCCGCACTTTAGGCGCACAAGTAGATTATGCTATTCCCAGCCGGATGCACGAAGGCTACGGTATTAATAAACGCATAGTTGAAGAATTCCACAGCGAAGGTGTGGGATTAATTCTGACTGTAGATAATGGTATCTCTGCGTTTGAACCAGTTGCTAGAGCTAGAGAACTTGGTCTTGCAGTGATTATCACCGATCATCATGATATTCCCCAAAAATTACCACCAGCTAACGCTATCCTCAACCCCAAACTAATAGCTGAATCCTCACCTTATCGGGGTGTTGCTGGTGTTGGTGTTGCCTACATCTTGGCAGTTTCTCTAGCACAACAGCTAGGCCAGACTAAGGGCTTGATCCAGCCGATGCTAGCCCTATTTACATTGGGAACGATCGCAGATTTAGCTCCCTTAACTGGCGTAAATCGCCGTTGGGTAAAACGCGGTTTACAGCATTTACCCAAATCCCATTTAGCTGGAGTGCAGGCCTTAATTCAGGTAGCTGGGGTGCAGGTGAGGGGAGAGGGAGCAGGGGAAGCAGGGGAGAAAAAATTCAATATTCCTAACTCCTCAAATCCCAAATCGCTCAAGCCTGAAGATATTGGGTTTCGCCTGGGGCCGCGAATTAATGCTATTGGTCGGATTGGTAATCCCCAGACTGTAATTGAATTGCTGACTACAGATGATATGGGAGTGGCGCTGGAAAGAGCAATGCAGTGCGAACAAGTCAACGCCTCTCGACAGGAGATGTGTCAGCAAATAGAACAAGAAGCGATCGCTTATGTAGAGACAAAATTTGTTGCTTCTCTACAAAATGACCGTGTATTAATTGTTGTTCAACCCAATTGGCATCATGGCGTTATTGGCATAGTCGCCTCCCGCTTGGTGGAACGCTACGGTGTCCCTGTGTTTATCGGGACTTATGAAGATGAGGGACATATACGCGGTTCTGCACGCTCAATTCCAGAGTTTCATGTGTTTGAAGCTTTGGAATATTGTCACGATTTACTAGGCAAATTTGGCGGACACAAAGCAGCTGGGGGATTCTCTCTACCAGCAGAGAATTTACAAGTTTTGCGATCGCGTTTGATTGAATTTGCTAACCAGTGTCTTGAACCCCAACATCTCAAACCTCTGCTCAAAATTGATGCCGAAATCAACCTCAATCACATCAATCAGCAGCTTTATCAACAGCTTAATGCTCTACATCCCTGTGGTATGGACAACCCCGATCCAATTTTCTGGACACCTAATGTCCAAGTGGCTGAGCAAAAAATCGTTGGTAAGGGTCATATCAAACTAACAGTTGCCCAAACTATTGATAATCAGGAGTATAAAATCAAAGCGATCGCTTGGCGTTGGGGCGACTATTTCCACCTACCATCGCGAGTGGATATCGCTTACAAATTACGAGAAAATGACTTTAACGGTAACACCAGCATCGAGCTAGAGTTAATCGGTGTCAGATTGCCAATTCGGCTTCAACAATTTTTTGTTTCGCCACCTATTCAGTCAAGCACCATATTTGAATACAACCAGCGACAATATACTTGTGGTTTCTATAAAAACGGTATTGAAGCAGAATTAAGAATTAAAAATTCTGAAGGGAAAGTATTAGCCATGCAGCCAGGACAGATGATTGGTTTACTGGGCACTAATCGTCAAAATGCCAAAGAAGTTGATATCTCTCGACCACAGTATGACAACATTATTCAAGCTGCCCTTCAGGCATTATCAGTACTGAGTGCTGAGTTATGAGTTATGAGTTATGAATTTTTAATTAACTTCTGACTCCTAACTCTTAACTGTTAACTACTTAGTCAGCACTCAGTACTCTTATAGGTTGCCGTTGCGAAATGCCAGCAAAAAGATTACCACTGGCCCAGCAATTACAATTAGCGCCACGGACAGCAATTGGAAAATAACTTCCCAATTAATACTGGTAAAAGCGTTAAACAAAGAGTCAAACATTTTTCCTTTTCTCCTTCCAATAGTCTTAAAAAATTCAATAACTTAATTAGATAACCCGAAATCGATCATATATGGCTATGGGCTGTTAGATTTAATTTACTTAACAAAATTATAAGAAAAGACATAAAAACGTAAAATAAAGGGATTGGGAATGGGGCATTGGGCATGGGGGATTGATCAATAGTTCTTCTTCCCCTGCTCCCCAGTTCCCAGTCCCCAGTCCCCATTCCTCATCCCCAATCCCCATTTCCCAATCCAAAATGTCAACTTGGCAATGTGTAAAGCAATGTGGAGCCTGCTGTAATCTCGATCCAGCAGAGCGTCCAGACTTGGAAGAGTATCTCTCTCCACCAGAACTAGAACTCTACCTCAGCATGGTAGGCGAAGGAGGATGGTGCGTTAATTTCGACCACACCACGCGAGAATGTCGTATCTACCCCAATCGTCCGCGCTTCTGCCATGTGGAATCAGAAGTGTTTCAAGATATGTATGGGGTTAAACCAGAAGAAGTTAACGATTTTGCTATTGACTGCTGTCGCCAGCAAATAGAAGGAGTTTATGGCGATCGCAGTTTAGAAATACTACGCTTCGACAAAGCTGTTGGCCTTTGACACCCAACCTCCTTTTTTGTGTGGGTTGCAATTTATGACAAAAATCTGAGAAAATGATAGAAATATGAAAACACCCTAGCAACCAAAACTACTGCTTGTGAAACTTGATTCTGCACCTTTGGAGATTTCTGGCATATCTCACACTGAGATCGAGCTAGAACTAGAAGACAGCAATGATTTTAACTTAACTCCCGCGATCGCTTCGTCAGTTCAGCCTGTAATTGCCGATAGTCCTCAAAAGCAGCAATCAGCGCTAGTAATTTTTGGTACAACTTTTGTAACTATTTTTCTAGCAGAAATTGGAGATAAAACTCAGCTATCCACTCTGTTAATGAGCGCACAATCTCATTCGCCGTGGGTGGTATTTATCGGATCTGCGGCGGCGCTAATAACTACCAGCTTATTAGGTGTGCTTTTAGGTAGTTGGATAGCCAATCGACTCAGCCCAAAAACTGTAGAAAAATCAACCGGCGTAATGCTGTTGGTAATTTCTCTAATGCTCTTTTGGGATGTATTTACTATTCATTAGTCATTGGTCATTGGTCATTAGTCATTAGTAAAATTCCCCACTTTCCCTTAATTATATGGATTGGCATCTATTAGGACTGAGCTTTATTACGGTTTTTTTATCAGAATTGGGTGACAAAAGTCAGCTAGCAGCGATCGCACTTTCAGGACGTTCTAATTCTCCACGTGCAGTATTTTTTGGTGCAGCAGGCGCATTGCTGTTGACAAGCCTGTTGGGATCGTTAGCAGGGGGCGCAGTAGCCGAATTATTACCTACACGCGTGTTAAAAGCGATCGCGGCTGTAGGATTTGCCATTCTTGCTGCACGCCTGCTGTTATTTAACAATGAACCATCAGCAGATTCTGAGCAAACACCTTAGAGAAGAATCCAGAATCCAGGAATCAGAATTAGTGTGGGGGATTGGAACGCGGCAAGGTTTTAAACCAATCTCACTTAACCAGACTTGAATTCTGACTCCTGAGTTCTGAATTCTTCTTTACAAATGTTCCCAAGCAGTTCCTTTGTAGCCGTATTGAAAAATTTCTGGATGCAAAATTTCTGCCAAAATTTCTAGAGAATCTACCAGTCGCGGCCCTGGACGATTGAAGTAAGAATTGCCATCAGTAATGTAGACTCTACCAGTTTCGGTAGCGTGTAGTTTTTCCCACTCTGGACGTTGAGTTAATAACTTGGCTTCTTGGTGAGTGCGATTTAAATCAAACCCACAAGGCATAAAAACAATTACATCTGGATTAGTTGTTAATAGCGTTTCCCACGGCAAGATCGGAGAAGGCTGACCTGTAGCGCAAAATAGAGACTGTCCTCCTGCTAAGTTAACTAATTCAGGAATCCAATTAGCGGCGACCATCAAAGGATCGATCCACTCGATACAGGCAACAGTAGGCAGTTCATTTAAAGAAAGTCCTTGAATTTTTTGCTGACAAATTTTGACGCGAGCTTCTAAATTTTCTAAGACTTTTACCGAGTCTACACTAAAGGTGTTGCCGACTCGCTCAATGTCAGCCCAAACATCCTGGAGAATATTGGGTTGTAAAGAAATAATCTGAGGTTTACTGTCAATGAGTGTAGCAACTGCCTTTTCAACATCATGTAAACTGACAGCACAAACGTCGCACTGGTCTTGAGTGAGAATGTGGGTAGGCTGCAATTGCTCTAAAACATCTGTTTTAATTTCATAAATGCTAAGAGCAGATTGCAATAAACTGTTCACTTCGTCATGAATTTGGCTGCTGGAGGCATTAGTGTTTAAACGTGCTTGGGTACAAATGGGGCGATTGAGGATTTCTGGAGGGTAATCGCATTCGTGCGATCGCCCCACAATAGCATTAACCAATCCTAGTGTCGCTAAAATCTCTGTTCCACCAGGAATCAGGGAAACAATTCTCACATCACTATCTGTCATCACTTCACCTCCACAAAAGCTGCCGTTACCTTAAGTTTGGCAGAATTTGAGTCATTAGGTATCTTTCTCTAGGAGAATCAAGGGTATTTTGCTAGTCAATACTAAGCAAGAAGTTGAACTGGGGATTGGGTATTAAGAAGAGTCTTTAACACTCCCCAGTCCCAAATTAAAAATACTATACTACTTAATACTACTTGCTAGTAGAATTACTTGATAGTGAAATTATTTGAAATGCTAATTATCCCCTGGCAAAAATCACTAGTATGAAGTAATAGAAGTAATGAGCAAAATCTAGCTTATAACTAATTAACCAGAATCATAAAATTTGATTAGAAAAATTATACTTTCCGGTTATGAAAAACTATACCAAGTAATTGTAGTTATACAAAGATAGTTCTACTTTTTCCGTAGAACTGCAAGTCCAAATTATTTCTTCTTGAGGGCAACTAATGCAGGTCGTGTCAACTAGAGATATTACAGAGCACAACCAGGCCCAAGAGGCTTTACGAATCAGAGAAAATAGTCGGCGAAAACAAAGCCAGGCGCTTGTGCAACTGGCAAGAAGCAAGACATTTCAGCAAGGTAATCTCAATGCGGTGTTGAGGGAAATCACAGAAACTGCTGCTCAGACGCTGTTAGTAGAGCGAGTGGGGGTATGGTTATATAATGAAGAACGTTCAAAAATTGAATGCATTAATTTGTATGATGTCAGGACTAAGGAGCATACCTTTGGTAACTCGCTTTTAAAAACAAATTTTCCTGCTTATTTCCAGGCTTTAGAAGAGGAACGTACCATTGCCGCAGATGATGCCAGAAACGACACCAGAACCCAAGAATTATCTGAGTCTTATCTTTCAGTTTTGGGCATCACATCTATACTAGATGCACCAATTTGGCTAGAGGGCCATTTGGTAGGCGTAGTGTGTCACGAACACATAGGCGAAGGTCGCCAATGGACTTTAGAAGAAGAGAGTTTTGCTGGCTCAATTGCAGATTTTGTGACGCTGGCTATAGAAACGAGCGAGCGAAACGTCGTACAGGAAGCACTGCGACAGAGTGAGGCACAATTTCGGGCGATTTTTGAGCGTTCCTCTATCGGCATTGGACTTATAGATATGAAAGGGCAAATAGTCGATACTAATCTGGCATTGTGCGAGATTTTAGGATACAGCCGAGAAGAGTTGTACGGCAAGTGCTTTACAGATTACATTTCCATAGAAAAGGAGGATTTAAAACTATACAAACAATTGATGTCAGGAATTCGCACAGATTTAAAGAGAACTTCGAGGGACGGTTTACAACCCTCCAAACATCAGAAACAGCTTGTCGAAAGACATCGTATTGAGATAGAAAGACGCTGCCAGCATCAAAATGGCAGCTTAGTTTGGACTCATCTCTCTGTTTCTGTTATACCAGGCAGCAATGGTGAACCTGAGTTTTTTCTAGCGATGATTGAGGATATTACTGAACGTAAGCAAACAGAGTTGAAACTACGTGCCTCTCAAGAAGCAGCAGAAGCTGCCAGTCGGGCAAAAAGTGAATTTTTAGCAACCATGAGCCATGAGTTGCGAACGCCTCTCAATGCGATTATGGGTTTGTCACAGTTACTGCAACAAGAAATAGTTGGCTCTCTGAATGAAAAGCAGAACGAATATGTAAGTTGTATATATAGTAGTGGCGAACATCTGCTGGCAGTGATTAACGATATCCTTGACTTATCAAAGGTAGAAGCAGGTAAAGAGGAACTGTTACTGTCGCCTTTGTCAGTGTCAGACTTATGTAATTATGCCATCTGGACAGTGCGCGATCGCGCCTCAGAAAAGGGATTGCAACTTACACATAAAATTGACCTAGAAGCGGATATTTGTGTTGCTGATGAGCGGCGCATCAAGCAAATGCTACTCAACCTACTGACTAATGCCATTAAATTCACCCCAGCAGGTAAAGTATCGCTGCTAGTCAAAAAAGTACCGCAAGGGATAACGTTTATAGTTTCAGATACTGGCATTGGTATAGACTCAAGTCAGTTTCAATTTCTATTTGAACCGTTTCAACAGCTTGATAGTCGGTTAAATCGGCAGTATGAAGGTACGGGTTTGGGTTTAGCCTTGACGCGCAAACTAGCGCGCTTACATGGTGGAGATGTTACCTTTACATCAACTTTAGGAAAAGGCAGTCAGTTCACTCTGTTTCTACCAAATCCAGAGCGTCTGGAAAATGAGGTAGATGAGACAAATGAGATAGATGAGGTAGATGAGACAGAAGAGGAAGCAAATTTTACCTCGTCCTCCTTGTTCTCATCTTCTCCAGTCATCTCTACAAATAAAACTATTTTGCTTGTAGAAGAAGAGGAAAACACAGCAACAGTGTTGCAAGATTATCTCCACACAATTGGCTACCAAGTCAAGTGGATAGATAATGCTAACAACTTTTTACAACAGGTACAAAGCCTCCAACCAGATTTAGTTTTTTTTGATTTCCAATTAGTAAAAGATGTTCATATCTGGAATTTGCTGAATATCCTTAGAAAAGAACCTTATCGGAAACATTTACCGATTGTAATGATGACTTGTAGCGAACCTTTAGAAGGGGAAATTGCCACGCTACCAGGTAGTCTTAGTGACTACCTCATTAAGCCAATTCGGATAGTCCAGTTAGAGTCAATTCTGATGAAATATTTGAGTTAATTGCTCATAAAAATGCATTTTTGTACGAACAATTAGTGAAAATTTTTTACTATATTCACTTTGACTGTGTAAATATTTTTCTCATTTTCACATGGGGAATACTAGCTTCTTCAAATATTTCTCCTTCTTCTAAAAAATCAAGTTTTTTGTATAAATTTTTCACATATTCTTGAGCATGAATTACGACTTCTGGAATATTTTGGTTAGCTATCACCTGTAGGGCATTTTCCATAATTTTCTTACCAATACCCTGCCCTCTAACTGTCGATAAAACAGCTAACCTTTCTATTTTGGCAGTTTTATCATCTAAATATCTGATTCTGACAGTACCCACAGCTTCCATATTTAAATAAGCAATTAGATGATCGGATATTTCATCTTTGCCATCAAATTCTAAAGCAGGATCTACCCCTTGCTCTTCTTGAAAAACTGATTTTCTAATTGCTTTAATTGCCGGAAAATCTTTAGGTAATTCAGCAATTTTTATAACTAAATTACTCATTAAACTCTTTTTGATGTTACTACCTATTGTAGTTTAACGTAAGTTTGATACACCTCTCCCTGCTTTGAACGAAAGTGTAAGCCTGTCCCTCTGTGAGTCGGAGAAGGAGGGTTTTACGCAGTAAAATCAGGGAGAGGTGTTTTGAGTGTGCTAATTAGACGGACACTATATTAGCCGTGGAATTGACGTTAGTTTAATCTGCTCCTTCAATTGGTGCAAAACCTTGACGTTGAATATTTTCTGTCACCGCGCGTGGTTCTAAAAATTGTAGTAAGTAATCAGGGCCGCCTGCTTTAGAACCGACTCCAGAAAGTTTGAATCCACCAAAGGGTTGCCGTCCAACGATCGCTCCGGTAATATTGCGATTGATGTACAAATTCCCGACTTCAAACTCTGTCTGCGCCTGCTGAATGTGCGTAGGTGTTCTAGAATAAAGTCCGCCAGTTAAGGCATAATTTGTACCGTTGGCGACTGCTAACGCTTCCTGGAAATCTTTCACCCGAATTACCGCCAGCACAGGGCCAAAAATCTCTTCCTGGGAAATTACCGCATTTGGTGATACTTCACTAAAAATAACTGGCCCGATAAAATATCCTTGTTCGGGTGCTGGTAATTCCAACGCCACTTCTGCTGATTGGCGACCTATCTCAATATACTTCTGGATGCGATCGCGGGCATTAGCATCAATTACCGGCCCAACTTGTGTACTTGGTAACTCTGCTTCCCCAATGTTCAAGGATTTTGTCGCTTCTACCAACCGTTGCACAAAGGCATCATAAATCGGTTCCAGCACAATTACTCTAGAAGCAGCAGAACATTTTTGTCCACTGTAACCAAATGCTGACTGCACTATCCCCACAACAGCTTGGTCTAAATCAGCACTTTCATCAACAATAATGGCATTCTTACCACCCATTTCAGCAATCACCCGTTTCATGTGCTTTTGTCCGGGTTTCAAAATTGCCGCCTCTGCGTAAATTTTACAACCGACTTCCTGGGAACCTGTAAAAGCAATTACATGAGTATCTGGATGATTTACCAAATGAGCGCCGACTTGCGAACCCTTGCCAGGTACGTATTGAAATACACCTTTGGGAAAACCAGCATCTACCAAGATTTCTGTGAGTTTCGCTGCAATCACAGAAGATGTTTCCGCAGGTTTGAGGAGAGTGCAATTGCCGGAAACCAAAGCTGCAACAGTCATTCCACAAGCAATCGCTAGCGGAAAATTCCAGGGAGAAATTACCACAGCAATTCCCCGTGGCTGGTAAATATAATGATTAGTTTCACCAGGTATGTCGTAATTCACACCTTTGTCTAACCGTTCTATCTCATCAGCGTAGTAACGACAAAAGTCTATCGCTTCCGAAACCTCTCCATCAGCTTCCTTAACTGGTTTCCCAACTTCCAAAACTATCCAAACTGAAAGTTCAGCGCGGCGGAGTTCCATCAAATCACCCGCTTTTCGCAAAATATCAGCGCGTTGTTTAGCTGGTGTTTTCTTCCATTCAGGAAATGCCGCTTTCGCAGCTTGCATCGCCTGTTCTGCTTGTTCAACGCTAATCAACCCAACTTTACCAATTACCTCACTGAACTTAGATGGATTGAGAGAATCAACAAATTCCGGTGGATTAACATATTCTCCATTAATTAGCGGTAAATAAGTTTTACCAAGTTGTTGGCGAACATTTTGGAAAGCTTGCGCGGCTTTCATTCTCACCTCTTCCTCAGCATAATCGGTATCAGCAGCACCAAGGAAATGAGAGTGAGGAGTTTGAAGAGACGCGATTAATCGCGTCTGTACGTTCTTCTCTTCTTTGACAATTGGCGCTGCTAATAATTCCTCAATCGGACGATTTTCGAGATTTTGCCGTAAAAAAGAACTATTAGCCGTATTTTCCAACAACCGCCGAATTAAATACGCCATCCCAGGTAATAATTCACCGTAAGGACAGTAAACTCTTACCCGATAACCTTTATCAACCAACGCCTTGGCAACTTTATCACCCATACCGTAGAGGACTTGCAATTCAAAGCGACGGCGAGGGACATTTAAACTTTCAGCTATGGCAATGGCGCGAGAGTGCGATCGCACATTATGGCTACCAATGGCAGAATAGACATATTGATGATTTTCTAACAACAACTGAGTGATGGTTTCAAAGTTAGCATCAGTTGCGGCTTTGTCGTTGTAAACTGGCTGTTTCCAATGCTTTTGGGCTGCTTTAATCGTTTCTTGATCCCAATATGCGCCTTTCACCAAGCGAATTGTTAAGGGATAACCGCGCTGTTTCAACCAAGAAATTACGTCTTCAGTATCTTGTTCGCTATCACGCAGATATGCCTGAATTGTCATGCCAATATCTGTACGTTGCCGAAACTCTTCTTCTAGTAAGAGTTTTTTCAAGATGCTGAGAGTTATGTCTTTATAAGCATACTGTTCCATATCAAAATGGACAGCTGCACCTAATTCTTTAGAACGACGTAAGAGAATACGAATGCGATCGCTAACTTTATCCTCACTACCTTTAGCATCTAATGGGTCAAATTGCGAATAAAATGCCGTTAACTTCACAGAAACCTGAACTTTTGGAATTACTTCGCCATCAGCCTCATCAATCGCTGGGATAGCTGCCCAATTCTTTGATGCTTCCACCAATTGTTGCATTAATTCTAGATAGCGTTCTAGATAAGACTGCGCTTCTGCTTCGGTAATTACGGCTTCACCAAGTAAGTCGATGGTGAAAGCCATTTTCTCTTTTCGCAGTCGTTCAACTGTTTTGATGACTTGTTTAATATTTTCCCCAGAAATATATTTATGGGCAAGAGTCTCAACTGCTGTCCCAACAGTTGTAGCAGCAACTTGTCCTGGCATAGAGTCGGGGTTAGCAAAGTTTAGCATCCCCTTCAAAGCTGTCGGTAATTCTACAGATTCATCGCCTAAATATTCTTGTAAATGTGAGGCAATTTCTGATTTACTGTGCAAAGCAGGTAGCGTATCTATAAAGCGAAATAGTTGCACCCGTAAGCCAGGGTTACTCATCGCCCAAGCTAGTAATTTATCATCCCAACGCATTTGATCCCGCAGGGAAGAAAAAAATGAACGATTTTCCTGCGTTGCTGCTAGAAGTTGTTTAGCAATTTCTTGGGTTTTAGCTTCGTAGGTGCTTGTTTGTACTTGTAATACCACTGATAAGAAACTCCGTTAATCAAGGCAAGGCTTTTTGTACAAAGCCTGTGTCTTCTATTTTGACGCTTTCATTTAGCTGTCACCATTATGCGGAATTTGTAATTCCCATAGCGCAAGGATTCCATTGATTTTGAATGATGTACTTACGCCGTGCGTTCTAGGGACTTGCAATTAAAAAATATTCCATCATAGAGGCATTGCGCCCCGACGACAGATGTGGATTAAATAAATAAAAACTGCTGTAAACTCTACTATGACAACGCACTTAACAATGCTCGCTTAAATTCAGCTGCATTCTTAAAGTGAATTTCTGGCTTATCCACCAACGCCAAATCAATCACCTGCGCTAGAGGTTGCATAATTGTTGCATCTCGTTGGCGAATTGGTATGGGATTATTCTGTAAAACTGCCAGAAAGGGATCGCCTGTGAAGTTGCGAGGAAAACAACCTGTCAGCATATTGTACAGACAAGCCGCAACTGCCCAAATATCTACCTCCGGTTGGGCATATTTAAAGTTAAGCACCTGCTGTCGCGGCATGAAAACAGGAGTACCTGCTTGAGTCCCAGTCAAAGTTTGACCACTTAAACCAGCCAAGTCAAAGGCCTTAGATAAGCCGTAATCACCGATTTTAGCCACCAGTTTTCCGTCAATCTTAGTCAGGAAGATGTTACTCGGTTTGAGGTCACGGTGAACTATACCTTTACCTTTGCCAAACTTCCCATTAGCCAGTTTGACATAAGGAAGTTCAACATTGTGGGCATATTCTAAAGCGTCTAAAATTTGGAGAATAATCGGTACAGCAATATCAACAGACAATCGCCCACCCAGTTGTTGCATGAAATCCCATACACTACCGCCCTCACAATATTCCATTGTAAAAAAGAAGATGATTTCCGAGAAGCTACAATCCATCAGTTGCACTACATGAGGATGTTGCAAAGCCTTGGTGTTTTCTGTCTCTCGAAGAAACATCTGCACAGCAAACTCATTCGCCGCCACCGCTGGTAACATTACTTTTAGGGCTATGAACTTGCCAGACTGATTATGCTGTGCTAAATAAACTTCTCCGAATTCACTAGTGCTGAGGAGTTTGACAAGATTATAACCGTTAATTGCTTTGAGGTTGCGATCGCCACTCTCAGCCAAATTCAGAAAGTATTTGATGATGTCTAAGAAATAAGCCTGTTGTACTGGGTTATTTTTGACAGTAACATCATCAGGAATGAGGGTTAGTGGATTTACTTCTTTTTGGTGTACTTCTATACTAACTTTAAAAATAGTGTGACCTAAGTTGATTTCGTCACCTGTTTGTAAGTCATACTCTGGAAACTGGAATTTTACAGCTTCTTCAGCCGTTTGATTTGGTTGGCGTTGGCCGATGTTTTTACCGTTAATGTAAGTGCCATTTTTACTACCAAAGTCCCGCACTCGAATATTGGGAGGATTAATATCCAGTAGACAGTGATAGCGGGAAATGCCCCGATGATTTTCATCATCTGGTAACTGAGGATTGCAATCTGGACTTCTACCGATGATGCAGCTAGTGCGGCAGTCAAAAATATATTCCTGTCCTAATAATTGTCCTTGGATAACGGTAAGAATGATTTTAGCTGTCATCTGAACAATAAAAAATTAATGTCCAAGATGGTAGCTTACCTGTATCAGATATCACAGTGTTGAACCACTGATGTCCCGCAAAGTCTCTGAGATTAAATCCGGTTGAATACTGATTACAAATCTTGATGGGAAAGAAAACACCCACAACTCCACATAAAACCATGATTAAGGAGGGGGAGGTGTCCATAAGGTGCATTTAAATTCCAAGTACACAGGTGTCTGGAGTATAATACTCATTTTCCATCTTTTTTCCAACCGACGCGATCGGCAAAAGTTTGCCAAGTTTTTTTGTCGTAATTTCTAGTTCCACCCAGACTTTGATGAATGCGCTTTTGCACCGAAAAACCAAAGCGTCTATCGCTGTATTTTACCCACAACTTGTCAATAGTACGGATGTCCTCACAGGGAAAGTCGTGAATGTCTTGAGGGCGAAACCAGCCTTCCTTTTCTTTTTTAGGGACTGCTAACATAACTCGCGTCGCCTCTTCATTTGCTTCTTTCCACTCTCCATCTGCTAGTAAATCTCGCAATCGAGTGTAATCTATGCCCACAGCAGAGATTAACTTCATCTCAGACGATTTTTCTCCAGACTCCGGCACCGATTTTAGACCTTTTTAGGATGGCAATGCTATATGTTTAACAATCCAATCCTTTACTCTGTCGCTAATTTTAGGATTAAATTGCTTTGGCAACACTACAGTCATGCTTTCCTCTGATTTTTCTTTATCTATTCCCAGCAATGCTTTAGACTCTGACGCTAGACTTGGACAATATGGGTATGACTGCATCTGGCTAACCGCAACGCTTCATTGACAAATTTTACCTGTCTCTGCTGAAAGTCTTCTTTACTTTGCTGAATATGGTTGAGGGTTTTGATAACAACTAATTTACCTGTAGCCTGTTCTATGGCGCTATAAGTGACACCAAAGCCACCGCCACCAAGGACTTTTTGTATAATGAATCTTCCGTTGTCCAGATATTGATTGGGCGTCCAAAGTTTCATTGATTTATAACTTGATTTATAACTTGTAAATATATCCGTGTAAACTCATTCCCAACCCTTCGCCGCAAGTAAGGGGAGGAAATTTTTTCTCTCTTTCTCCTAGCAGAGTTAGAAGGTGAGGTTCTACTTGAAGTCTTCTATTGCTGTTTTAACAACATGTACTTATTTTTTCCAATACTCAGAATGGGTATACTGCCTCTATGCCTACAGAAAACTTTATGGATATTTTATTTTATAACTGGCAACATACACTCCAACCCTTTGGCGTTGACCAGGTAGCGGCTGAGAAAGCCTTTAATCTCTTGGTTGAAGCTTACTCTACCCCTAGTCGCTATTACCATACACTGAAACATATTGATCGCGTCCTTAGCATAATTCAGATTTTGCAAGGCTACGCCAACAACCTAGCTGCTGTTCAACTAGCTGCCTGGTTTCACGATGTAGTGTATGACACTGAAGCTAAAGATAACGAAGAACGAAGTGCAGACTATGCTTTTGAGTTGCTGAGTAATTTAGGTATTCCAGAAAGTACTATAACTACTGTCACCCGTCTGATTCTGAACACTAAAGACCACCAAGCTGCGATAAATGATTACGATAGCCAAGTCCTACTTGATGGAGATTTAGCGATTTTGGCTACTAACCCAATTGATTATCAAAAATACGCCCATGCCATTCGTCAGGAATATGGGTGGGTGGCAGAGGCAGAGTATATCACAGGTCGTCAGCAAGTTTTAGAACGATTTTTAAAGCGATCGCGTATTTATTTTACGCCTTTAATGTCAGAGTTTGCCGAACCATCTGCTCGTGGCAATATCCAGGCAGAAATTCAGTCTTTATCGCCTGGTTAGTTTTACAAAAACCAAGCTAAGAGGTACACGTCACATAAGAAAGATTTGGGTCTTGGAAATGGGAAATGGAAACCAGGACTTCCCATCAAAGAAGTGAATGTCAGACCAATACAACTACGGAGTTATGAAGGCTATCCCCGATGAATTGGCAGATATAACACCATACCGCAAGCGCGGTTGGTGTTAGGTAATTTACCGTCTGCCACTACCACGATGAGGTATTTCAGACACTTCAGTATCTTCTAGCTTTCTTTTCGGTGCAAACACTTCTTGATGTTGTTGCGGCTGAATTTTTTGCTGTGCAAACTTTACACGGGTACGAACTCCCAGATCGGCATCGGTATCAAGCATTTGCTGAAGTTGATTTGTAATCCGCAACGTTTGATCGGGTAAAGTGACTGCTATGGCGATCGCTAGTGTTTCTAAACTCGTCACTGCTGCATAGCGCACTACCCACTCTGGATCTTGAGAAATTAGTAATAACGCCTCTAATACCTGAATCTGAACTGATTCCACTTTCTCAGCAGGTAGTTGATGCCAGCGCAAAGTGCCTAATCCTCTGGCAGCTGCCCGCCGCACACTTAAGGAAAAATCGTTTTTAGCTGCCTCTAACAAGGTATCCAACGCCCTAACATCCCCAATTCCTGCTAAGGCACGAATAGCCCAGGCTCTAGCACTGTAGTTGTAGTCATCAATTAGTTCCAATAGTGACGGTACTGCGGCTTCCCCGATCGCAATTAGTCCATCTACTGCCGCCACTGCCGCCCCTGGATTGTTGTAGCCCAAAGCTGCAATCAGAGTGGGAACAGATTCCTCGATACCAGCTGCCGCTAACTCCTGAACTGCGTCTAATAAGCGATCCGAGGAGTCTGCTTCTTCTACAGCACGGATTAATATTTGGGCAAGGTCACTGTTGTTCATAATAATTTTTCATGAGTCATTAAGGATCTGCCAATTGTAGCTGAAGTCCTCCGTAGTTGACATCATACATAAACCCCCTAGCCCTGATTTTGCAGTTAGGTTGGGGGTTTATCTGTGGTTAACATTTGCTTTAAACGTATTAATAACAACTAATTACTGAAAAATTATGACTACAACAGCGAGTCCATCAAATTTATCACTTTAATCACACCTGCTGACAAAGTGTTTGTTGCTGTGTGGTTAACTTGATGTTCTAGTAATCCTTTCAGAGAAATTAACTTTAAGCTATTTTCAGCAAGAGTTTCGGCGATCGCATCTGCTGCGTCTAAATAGCCAATCGCTCCTAAGTCTGCTAACACTGCTCGACGCAATTGCAATTTATCTCCCGCCAGAGCTTTAACTAACCGTTCTCCATAAACTGGTTCTTGGGTTAATTGATACATGGCTCGTGCGGCAGCATATTGCACCAATTCGATTGGATGCTCCAAAAATAGTTTTACCAAAGCGATGTACTCAGTCGCTCTCAAGGCTCCTAAGGCTTCTAAAATGGCCTCGTAGGGTTGAGATAAATCAGGCTGTTTTGATATCAGCTGTTCTCCCTGCAAACCTACTTTTAATAGCTCGCTCAAGGCGGGAATACAAATCGGATCGCCCAGCATTTCTAAGGATTGTACCGCTGCTTCCCGGACATAAAAATCTGAGCAGTCTAAACACGCAATTAAAGGTGAGACTGCCTGGCGATCGCCTATTTTCCCTAAAGCCCTAGCTGCGTTCCGTCGCAGAGGATATCCGCCTTCTGGTGTTCTGTCGGCTTCATCCTCTAACGCTTTAATCAATCCTGTAACCGCCGCTGCTTCGCATATCCGAAACCTACCCAACCACCAGGCAGCATAAAAGCGCAGACCTAAATCTGCACTCTCAAGATTAGCGATCGCTTGCTCTACTGTTAAAGATTCACCATCGCCAGAGTTACCTGTCGGTGATAAATCTTCAAATTTCTGCGGACTAGAATTCATTTATGAAGAAGGAGTGCTTTGTTCGCCACTTGTTTGAGGTACAGCGTTCAATGGCTGAATGCTGACTATTTTGCCACCCAAGCGAGTGATTCGCTGCATCTCTTGATTCATCCGGTTCTCAGGTACTGTGAAAAACACAGTGGCGCTAGAACGAATAGGATAGTTAGTTTTTTCAGTTTCTTCAACTTGGCGCAGACCTACTACTTCATAGCGAAAGTAGCGACTACTCGTTCTACTACTAATTGCTCCAATCATAAAATTAATTCCCAATACTAAATCGTCATTAGTCGTTTGCCCTTAATTAATGACTATTGACTAATGACTATTGACACTAAAGAGGTTTCACACTAGCTATTTTACCACCTTGCTTTAACACTCTCTGGAAGTAACTAGATAGTTCTTCATAAGGTATAACCACCGCTTGATTGACGCGGCGTGTGCTGGGATACCCAGATCCAAAAACACCTGCTACTTCAATGCGGTAAAGTCTGCCTTCTTTACCAAAGGTTCCCGCACCACCAAAAGTACTGCTGGGGGTAACGCCTTTTTCAGAAGCAACGTATGAAAAGCCTGAAGAAGCACCAGAGGGAGGAACAACGACGGATGCACTATTGCGACCTAGTTCGCTAGCAAGGCGGGAGTCTTTGCCTTTGAGTTGGGAGGTATCGCTACTGGCATAGCCGCGATAAAGTTGGAATATCCGGGTAAATCCGACAGTTTTTTGTCCTGTTTGGGTTTCAAAGCCGCGATAGTAAGGCACTATATTTTCACCAAAGTTAGATTGATACTCTGGAGAATCGATATAAGAATCAATGTCGGCTTCATATCCCTTGGTTTGATACAAGTCTAAGTGATAGACGACATCAGACTCATCATAAGGGGCACGACCCAATAAATGTTTGTAGTTCAGTTCGATGACGCGAGTTTGGAAGTTGTCGTAGAAAAACTTCGATTTGTACAATTCTGATTTAGCTACTTGACGTACAAACTCTTGCACTGTATTTTTTCCATCGCGCAGGATAGATTCAGCACTTGTCAGGCGGTCGGACGTCAATATGTAGTTGTTACCTAATACCTGACGATAGACGGCAGCAATTACTCTCTCAATGTCTTCTTTGGTTGCATTCGGACGCAATTCCACAGGAGACTGATCGGTAAAAGGTTCTGTTCCCAGACGGGAAGCTGCTGTTGTAATAGCCATTGGTAATTTTCCCTTTGTAATTATTAATTGGTAAGGGGAGTGGAAAGTGGGGAGTTGAGAGTGGTGAAATTTCCTACTCTCTACTCCCTACTCCCTACTCCCCGCCCCGATTCCCTATTTATACGGCTGTAATGCTAATAACCTTACTGCCCTTAAGATTCAACTGCTGCAATTTGCTAGAAAGTTGTTCGTAGGGTACGATCAATTCCGCAGTACTGCGCCGTACTACAGCTGAGTATGGGGAAGCTGCTTGTAGCACTCTGATCCGGTATGTTTCGCCGCGACCACCTGTAGAGAGACCTGTTAAGGCTCCGGCAGAGACTGGGTAAATGGGTGAAGCAAGATTTTTAGCCACTTCCCAGGTTAGCCGTCCTTGTTTTTGTCCTTGAGCGCGATCGCTATTGGCATAACCCCGATACAGTTGGAACAATCGGCTATAGCCAACGTTTTTCTGTCCTACTTGACTTTTAAAGCCTCGATAGTAGGGCACAATATTTTCGCCAAAACTCTCTTGATATTCTAATGAGTCAATGTAGGAATTAATCTCAGCTTCGTAACCTTGTGAGCTGTAAAGCTCAACATGGTACGAAATCTCTGACTCATCTTCCGGGGCACGCCCCAATAAATGCTTATAATTCAGCTCGATAAACCGATTTTGGGAGTTGGAGTGGAAAAACTTATCTCGATAGAGTTCCGATTGAGCAATGGCTTGCACAAATCCCCTAACGGTGATTTCACCTTGCTGCAACAGTGATTCTGCACTCTCTAGACGCTCTCCTTCTAGTAGATATGCATTACCCAAAACCTGACGGTAAGCCGCCCGGATTACCACTGCCACATCCGCCTCTGTTCTATCTGGACGTAGTTCTACTGGCGCTGTATTTTCAAACGCTCCAATCCCTAACCTTGCTGCTTGTCCCAAAGCTGCCATCTTTAACCTCCTCAGTTTTAACTGCAAAACTGAAAACTTTTTAGAAAAATTTTTTCTAGTTTTTTAACAGTCTTTTTGAAATCAACACTCACCTTACCTAAAGTAAGACGATTTTTAAGACATCGCTGCCTTAATATCCTGTTTCCACAGGTTCCCAGGCTCACCCTACGGTTTTGGCAGTCCCTCATGGGGAAAAACCTCCAGACGTTTTCTGCCAGACAGTGCGCGTAGCTTACTTCCCCCTAGTGGAAGCGGACTCGCTCTAAGCGTTGGCGCAGCCTCTCGTAGAGAAGCTATGCCGTTGGCGTTCGCGTTAGCGTCTCTGAAAGAAAAAAGAAGGCTTTACGTTGCGCTAGCGTCAAGGAAAAAGATTGCGCTCGCTGCCTCACCACATTTGCCATAAGGGCGTAGTGATATCTCCTTACGTTATTTCGGGCGTATACTTTCCCCCAGTCTGAGGGTAGGTTTTTAAATCTTGTACTGATAAAAATATTGTGCCAATTAACGGTAGCTTAAAAGAGGCACTCAATTGCGAACTTTCTTAAAGTTGTAGCAAGTACCGTGCTACGTCGGTAGCTTTCATCCCTGTTCTAAAGCAAAAAATACAGAACTACGTTCTTCTTTCTCCAGGGTTTTCAGCTAGCTTTTCTCAAAAAACTGCCCGGAGAGGTAAACAACTCATAGAACTTACTTGTCATAAGAGCTGATTTCCTCTCCGGGCTAAAGAAACACTCTAGCTTAGAGTATTGATTACATAGTCGATGTAGGAATTTGCTTCAACACCTGGATCGCCGCTTAGACCGTGGTTAGCTTTGATGTACTTGAGAGCTTCAATGTACCAGCTAGGAGACAGGTCAAAGGTGCGGTTGATTTCAGCCAAGCCAGAAATCAAGAAATCATCCAAGGGGCCTGTACCACCAACAACTAAAGCGTATGTGATAATCCGCAAGTAGTAGCCTACATCACGTACACACTTGCTTTTGCCGCGTGCATCAGCAGCAAAGTTGGGGCCTTGTTGTTGAGTGGTGTAAGGGTACTTGTTATATACCGCTTGCGCTGCACCTTCGGTCAAGCGTTGAGCATTGGCGCTCAATGCTTTTGCTGCTTGTAAGCTAGCTGGCGCTTGGCGGAAGCGACCAAAAGCAACTTGAATTTCAGTGCTGCTGAGATAGCGACCTTGAGAATCAGCCGATGCAATTGCTTCAGTTAGAGGTGTTTTTGACATTTTGCTATTTCCCTTTCACAAACTTTATGGTTGAAATTTTGTTTTGTCCTATGGACAATTATTTAGTCAACATCAGCAATGCTTGGCTTAAGCCACAGCAGCAGCAGCACGATCAAAATAGCTAGCTATTTCAGATGACAGAGCACTGCAATCTCCTCTGGTGATGTTATTTGGATCGTTGACAATGGCCAGCGAAGCTTGTTTTAGCTTCTGAATACCAACGGCAACTGATGCTCCTGGAGTTCCCAATGCTAAATAGGTTTCCCGCAAACCATTGAGGGCACGGTCATCTAATACGCTGGAATCGCCAGCAAAGATAGCGTAGGTGATATAGCGAAGAATGATGTCCAAGTCTCTGATGCAAGCAGCTGCACGACGGCTGGTGTAAGCATTACCACCAGGAGTGATCAATTGGGGTTGTTCTGCCCACAAATCACGAGCAGCAGCAGCTACAAGAGCAGATGCATTGCTGGTAATACGGTTAACGGCATCTGTACGCTTGTTACCATCTTTGACCATTTCGCTCAATGCATCCAATTGTGCATCGGAGAGATATTCGCCGCGTGTATCAGCTTGGGAAACTACTTTGGCAAATGCATCTAAAACCATTGCGTTAAATCTCCTAATTTGCTTGGTTAAGAATAATTGAACTCAAAACTGAATGGTTCAGTTAATTTTTGATGTCAGCACTGCCTGACGAGTTACGAAAGGTTTAAAACAGACATCCACGAAATAAGTTTACGATCTCCAGGCTTTCAGATTAAAACTTTTGTTAAAAAACTTCAAACTTCTATGAATGACTGGAAAACCTGATTAAGATGTTGTTTTTTACTTCCAAGTTCTCTTTATACAATGCTCCCGTATCATTATTTATTACAAATTATTGTTATGTTTGTGAATTTTTTTTACATAACTTCATAATATTTATGTATCTATTTAGTTTACGAGCCGAGCGCTGCTTCCGTGGGAGGGCAACAAATATAGTAGTTATTGTCACTTTGTAGTTATATCTTATGTAAAATTACTCAAATTTATTTTGCCGGAAGGCAATAACGCGCTTGAATGCTTGGGGATTTTGGTCAAGAAAGCTATGACCGCCCTTAAAAACTCTAAGTACGAACCTGGTATTTGTTTGTATATCGCCTGAAGATTGTCAGGAGGAGATATGCCATCGCGATCAGCGCTCTCCCACCCGACTGCATTTAACAAAGAGTCTGCATCGGCGGCGTAATCTGCTGTAGTGTAGCGAATATCAGGTTTTGAAGTTTGACCTAGACCGCGCTGATCGTAGGCTAGGATTTCAAAGTGTGGGGCTAGTGGTGAGTCAAAAATAGTCGGCGATCGCTGCAAATCTCTTCCAATACCATTGATACTGAGCAGGCGTTGACCTGTGCCACAAATCTCACAATACATTTGTAGTTTACGAACAAATACAAATGGCATGGGTATTTTCCCTGATTATTTTCGGCGAATTTGACTGAAGGAGCGATCGCAATATCTCTAAATAAGTATCCTCCTTTAACTACCGATATGTTTTTAGGCACATTTCAGTGCAATCAGAATTCTTAAAGGGTACGTAGGCGATACCTACGGTAGGCATAGCACCCTTTAATATGTAGCATTTGTATTGCCTCAATACTGAATTCTGATTGCTGATTTCTGAGTAAATTAAGAATTACTCAGTACTTATGTACTTGGTAGAAGCCCCGCCCCTTGCGATGCCTTGAGCTTGCCGAAGGGTGGGCGGTCTTTCAACTCAGCACTCAGCACTCAGCACTCAGCACTCAGCACTCAGCACTCAGCACTCAG
>NZ_CAXTTT010000117.1:0-23276 GCF_964247315.1 uncultured Nostoc sp. | reverse complement strand
CTTTGAGCTTCATTAAAGAGTCTTTGAACTCCATTAATGAGTCTTTGATACTCGTTCAGCAGTTTTTTAGACTTGTGGCTTGGTTGTCGGAGATTGCGATCGCCATAATTCACCCCAAAGCACATCCTAAACCAAAGAATCTGGATCTGCACCAAGCGCTCTGAGACATTCTGCTAGCATTTCCAGTGATTTTCTTTACCTTCACGGAAGCCGCAAACATACTTAATTAGTAAACGTAATATTCTGAGTAAAAGGCTCATCTAAATGAGCCTTTTAACAGAGAAAGGAGATATTAGCCTAAATCGAAAAGCAAGATTTCGCCGCCGATGTTGGTGCTAATTTCTAGCTGTTCTTCGCCGTTGATTTGTACACCATCACCGGCTCTGAGTTCTTCACCATTTAAGTTGACTATGCCTTGGGCTATTTGTAACCAGGCATAACGACCGGGTTTGACTTGATAATTAACAACATCACCTGACTCTAAAACAGATGTGTATAAATCAACATCTTGGTAAATTGTCACAGCACCATCGCGCCCATCTTTAGCAGCAATTAAGCGAAGCTTGCCACGCTTTTCTTCTAGAGGAAAAGCTTTTTGTTCATATCTTGGTGCTAACCCTTCTCGATCGGGAAGAATCCAGATTTGTAGCAAGTGTAGTGATTCTGTTGGTGAAGGATTAAATTCACTGTGGCTGATTCCAGTTCCAGCACTCATAATCTGGGCATCACCAGGGCGAATCACCGAGCCAGTACCCAAGCTGTCTTTATGCTCTACAGCACCTTCTAAGACATAAGTGAGGATTTCCATGTCACGATGGCTGTGGGTAGGGAATCCAGCACCGGGGGCGATGCGATCGTCGTTAATTACTCGCAGAGAGCGAAATCCCATGCGGTTGGGATCGTAAAAACTACCGAAGGAAAATGTGTGATAACTATCGAGCCAGCCCATTTTAGCGTGACCACGGGCATTGCGATCGTGAATTAAGTGGGTAATTGTATTTTGAGACATAAATTTACCTCCTTGTTAATTGTTTTTAGAATAATTTAGAATTCTGATTGAGTTGACCTAATTTGTAACTATTTAAATAGTAAAGTATATATATATAAGATGAAAAGTACGGTATATAAGATGAAAAGTACGGTTTACCCTATAATATTTATATATCAGTTACTATCAAACTTAATTCCACACTTTTAGCATTAATTGAAGTTATTTTTTGCGTTGCATGGAAGGGAAGTAAGAGTAAAAAAATCCATTTATTGGCATTGTTATGACATTGATTCAACAAAGTAAAGTCACAAAGTATTTACCGCCCTACAACACACGATACACGTTTATTACCCATGCTGTTTAGGACTTAGAGATTGATGTAAAGATAGTTAGTAAATGGTGTGGACACAAGGTAGAAATAGCTAACAAATACTACTAAGATGTAGCTATGTTCGCGGGGAAAACTAAGCCACATCTACCAGCTATCACTAATTAGCAGGTACAACAACAATCCAGGATGGAACAGCTAGAGGAACAGTTACGCCAACAACAAGAACAAATGGAAATGAGAAAGCTACTTCAAGATAGAGATAAATAAATCGGTAGTAGGTGAAGTAATAAATATTTTACTTTTTCCCAGTAGCAGATACTAAAGAATTAGGGATAAAAAATTGATATATTATTTATTAATTAACAGCGCCCAGATGTGCATTCCTACTTAATCGAAACTATGGAGCGATCGCACTTTTAACTGCTTTGAACATTATCGGTTTGCAACAGGGTAAGTGGACACAAAACTTACTGAGTGCTGCGAAAGTTCTGGGTTTGTTGCTGGTAGTTATTATTGGGCTTACCGCCATTCCTAATTCTGCTACCCCTGTAGAATCTGCATCATCAGGAACCTGGGGACTAGCAATGGTGTTTGTGTTGCTATCTTATGGTGGTTGGAATGAGGCGGCTTATATCTTTGCAGAAATTCAAGATGGACGACGTAACTGGTGCGATGAAAATTGTTTTCAGAGATTCAAAATTATCAAATACCTATTTTTTAACTTTAAATTCCCTCCAATAGGGGTTGACAGTAGCAGCCTTAAATTTACAAAAGAGTAATCTAAAATCCAAAATTGTTTGACTGGTGCAAATTCAAATTAGGGCAGCTTTGGGAGGAAATATGATAGGCTTAAAAGGAAAGAATGCTTTAATTACAGGTGCAATATCAGGTATCGGTCAGGCGATCGCTATCGGACTCGCTCAAGAAGGGTGCAACATCGCCATCAATTACCGCTCATACCTTGAAGCCGCGGCAGACACAGAAGAGATGGCATTGCAAAAAAATCCTGCGGAAATATCGAAAATTGTGGCGTGAAATCGCTGCTGCTTTAGGGAGATATCTCCCAAAAATCAGACATTGTTGAGATGGTCAACACCGTAGTCAAGGAATTTGGCAGTTTAGATATTCTAGTTAATAATGCTGGCATTCAAACAGAAAGTCCATCCCACGAAGTTACCACAGCAGACTTTGACCGGGTAATTGCAGTCAATCTCCGGGGTGCTGATCTCTGCGCCGGTGAAACTATTAAACACCTCCTGTCTGTTAATCGTCCGGGAGCGATCGTTAATATTTCCAGCGTTCACGAAATTATTGGGCGACCGATGTATATCAGTTATTCCATTAGCAAAGGCGGGATGGAAAACCTAACCAAAACTTTAGCTTTGGAATATGCAAGCCTTGGTATTCGTGTCAATGCCATTGGCCCCGGAGCAACAATTACGCGAATGAATCAAGCCTGGATAGACGATCCTCAAAAAAAGGCGATGTCTACGACGGGCTACGCCTATGTGGAAAGTCTACATCTCAATGGGACGTGCTGGCTCCTCTGGGGAGATAGCAGCCGCAGTAGCTTTTTTAGCTTCGGATGAAGCCGCCTACATCACCGGACAAACGCTATTTGTAGATGGTGGATTGACTGTATATGCTGACTTCCGAGAATCTTGGTCAGCTTGAGGTTAGGCTGGCGTACTTTCCACAATTAAGCCGATACATACCATTACTGGAATTAAACACCCATGACTAGTGCGATCGATAAAAACAGTCAGATGGAAGCAGAAGCCTGGGAATTATTGGGAGAGTCCGTAATTTACTACCAAGGAAAACCCATTGGTACTGTAGCCGCCCACGATCCGGAGTCAGATGCACTCAATTATGACCAGTGCTTCCTCCGCGATTTTGTCCCTTCTGCCTTAGTGTTTCTCATGCACGGTAAAGCAGAGATTGTGCGTAACTTCTTAGTAGAAACACTGAAATTACAAAGTCATGAAAAGCAGATGGACTGCTTTGAACCGGGAGCAGGATTAATGCCTGCCAGTTTCAAAGTACATTCTAATGGGAATGAGGAATTTTTGGTTGCTGATTTTGGCGAACAGGCGATCGCTCGCGTTCCCCCAATTGATTCTTGTATGTGGTGGATTCTCCTGCTACGAGCTTATGAAAAAGCTACAGGCGATTTGTCCTTGGCGCGTCAGCCAGATTTTCAAACCGGAATCAAACTAATTTTGGATCTTTGCTTAGTACATCGGTTTTCCATGTATCCAACAATATTAGTTCCCGATGGCGCGTTTATGATTGACCGTCGCATGGGAGTTTACGAACATCCTTTAGAAATTCAGGTGTTATTCTACGCGTCTTTGAGGGCTGCTAGTGAATTACTTTTACCAGATGGGGATGGTGATAGCTACCTTAGCAAAGTCAATAAGCGATTGGGATCTTTGAAATATCATATCCGCAACTATTACTGGTTAGACCTGAAACGATTGGGGGAAATCTATCGTTACAAAGATAACGAATTTGGTAAAGAAATTGTTAATAAATTCAACATCAACTCAGAATCAATTCCTACTTGGTTGACCGAGTGGTTGCCCGAAACTGGAGGATATTTAGCGGGAAATCTGGGGCCGGGGCGGATAGATTTTCGCTTTTTTGCTCTGGGAAATCTGATGGCAATCTTAGCTTCCTTAGCAAGCGAAAAAGAATCTCAAAGCATTATGAATTTATTCGCCCAACGTTGGCAAGATTTGATCGGTTATATGCCTGTTAAAATTTGCTTTCCAGCTTTGGAAGGTTTAGAGTGGAGAATTGTCACAGGATGTGACGCTAAGAACAGGGCTTGGTCTTATCACAACGGTGGTAACTGGCCCGTTTTACTATGGTTATTTACCGCTGCGGCGTTGAAAGTCGGTCGAACAGAACTTGCTCAAGCAGCGATCGCTATTGCTGAAAGGCGTTTATTTAAAGATAAATTCCCAGAATACTACGATGGCAACAATGGTCGTTTAATTGGCAAAGAAGCCCGAATTTATCAAACTTGGAGCATTGCCGGATTGCTAGCTGCTAAAAAGCTTGTGGAAAATCCAGAGTACTTGGAATTAATCAGTTTTGCAGAGGGTCTTGAAGGCCCAGGCTGTAGCCTGTAGGTAACGAATCAATACAATTCGGTTAAGGTTTTTTGATGAAAATTCTAGCTCGCTAAAGGCCCAATAAATCCCCGTCAAGACGAAAAACTGATGATTGTAGAGACGGCGATTCATCGCGTCTCTTGCCTTAACCGAACAGTATTAGCTAGTGAATACCTCGCAAGGTTTTACCCTAAAGATTAATTTAGTGGTGTAATTATACAGGGTGTTTCTGCTAACTAGTACAGCGGGCGCATAAATCCAGCTACCATCTCAATTCAGCAGACAATAGGCAGACAAGTTGTTTTGAGCAACTGCTTAAAGGTAGGCAAACTTTCGGCTGTACTAGCTATACTGACATAACATTACAAGCGGGCAAACTTTTGGTAAGTATAATTTAGGAAATAGTATATTTGTTCCATAAAAATCCTGATAAAAGGTTGCAGCGATCGCACAGCCTGCTTCTCCATCAAAGAGTACGCTAACGAGTGACCCTGCCTCTAAATAACCTTTTCAAATACCCGATAACTGATACACTATATTGTAAGAAGTATCTGAAGTGTCATACTTAGTAATATGTAATATCACCAGATAGTCTTTGCATAATTATCACGTTAAAACGTGTATTAACCATGAAAACTACTTCAGATTTAATTCCAGACTTTGAAAAACTATTCAGACAAAAACTACAACTAAATAATTGTAAACTCAGAAAGAAAAGACAAGAGAATAATTATGAAATTATTACTCCAGCTAAAGACATCTTTTTGATGTATTGGTCTGAATTTCCAGAAGTTAACTTAATATATCAGGCTATAGGGGTACGCACTCAGCAAACTGGAGTTTATGAACGAGCTATTCGCTCGCATATTAGTTTTTGTGTAAGTAGCATCCAAGAAAATCCTAACCCGGAATCACCATTATTGATTAAATAGCTGATACTCAGATAACACAGACAATATTTACTAAGCTCTCGCCAGTTTTGTTATATAACTGACGAGAGTTAATTGCCGAAAATGTGTCGATCAAGAGATAAAAATGCAATCCGAAAAAAATCAAGATCGAGAGCGGCTAGATTATAAAACCTTGTTAGCCAATGCAAAGCAAGCCTTAAAACTGGTAGCGATGTCTACGACGGGCTACACCTACGCCATCTGACTCCTTTCACCAAAATGTAGAAAATCGCGTTGAGAACCTCCCACATCTCAACTTCAAGAAAAGCGACTACCCGGTTTCACTTCCAAATTAGGTCACTAATCAATTTATATTGTGTCAGGCTTAAGTTGCTAGGGTAAGCTTTACTCATACCACTCTTTATTCACAGCCTCTACTGAGAAAGCTTTTTTACAATATTCTCAACATTTTAAACAACCTCTTAATTGAAACCGATAACTCCCGGAATTTCAAGAACAAAATCTGCCCCATATACAGATGCAGGAGTCTGAAATCCGACCTTAACTTCGCCTTTAATTACCCGTTTGATAACTGCTATAGCCGCTAATGCCGTAAAATCGTATGCTTCCGGCCCTAAGAGCTTTGCACTTACTTGTTGACCAGTTTCATCCTCAGCAATACCAATTACTCTAACTTGCCCCTTGGCTCGTTCTGCTGCCGTTGGCCCAGTCGGAAGAGTTTTAATTAGACTTGCTAAAGCACTTTGGAATAAAGACGAGTTAAATAACCATCCCAAATACTGGCTTGACTCCATCAGGAAGCGCACAGGATTAGGAAATACAGTATAAACCTCGATATTAGGGATACCCGTAGTTTGGAACGCAGTGATAATATCAGCACGCCAAGGGTTTGTTACTGCTGTCACTGGGCCATAACCAAAATCAACTTTACGTCTTTTCGATGCTGGACGAGATGAGATCAGCTTACCTGCTTCTCGGACTACCCCGATATGATGTAAAGTTGGCAGTACTGTATTTGCAGTTCCTTGAGATACACCTCCCACTGTTTCATAGATTAAAATTAGTCGCGTTGCCATCGCTAACTTCTGTTTGAGGTAAGCAGCTATACAATCAGTAGGGACAACCCCAAATCCTACACCAGGGAGAAGCATTATCCCTGCACTTTTAGCCTCAGTATCTCGTACCTGTAGCGCCTGAAATTCAGGTACTTCGCCAGCTATATCTAAATAATGAGTTTTAGTTTGGAGACAAGCATCGACAAGTGGTTTTGAGGTTTTGGAGAAAGGCCCAGAGCAGTTGATGACAGCAATTATATCCTCAAGAGAGCGAGCGATCGCTTGCGGCTGATCTAAGCCAAAAACCCGAAAGTCCAAACTTAATTCATTGGCTACTGCTGCTAGTGAACTTTGATTGCGTCCAGCTAAAATTAATTCCAGTCCGTTATTTTTAGCAGATTCAGCAATGAGTTTTCCAGCATAGCCAGTTGCACCATACAATAACACCCTTGATGTCATTATTATCACCAACTAAGAGTTGTTTGCAATCTGCTGCCATAACCTGACTTCAGGTGGTTCAACTAAAAATTGTCCTGACTTTTCGCTCAAAGCTTTAATATACGGCTGCTCTAGGTGTTGTGCTAAAATTTCCTGGCTGACCCAGTTTTCATGTAACAGAAACAAAGATGGATCTTCAACAGATTGATGTAAGTCGTAATTAATACAACCTTTTTCTGCAATTGTAAGAGCTATTACAGATTGAAATTCCTGTTTGAATCCCTGCTCCAAACCTGGCTTTACTTTTAATCGAGCGGTAACAGTTACTTGCTGATTTGACATTGTTATTCCTCTTTTTTCTGAGATTAGTTCAACGGGTTGCCTTCAAGATTCTCCAATTTCAGCGAAGAAAAGTTCGGGGTCGAAGTGTCCCCAATCCCCAGTTTAAGTATTGATACTGTTAATAATTTGCGAAGGCTTGAAGTAGTTGTAAGGTATGGGACGAGTTTGATTTCTAATGTCTATTTGCCGTTCTATTTCATGCAAATTCTGTTGAAATTGCACCACAATTTCCTGCGCCAATGGATCGGCAAACTCCTCATCATAAAAACCCAATTTGTCATAGTGGTACGATGTTAAAATCTCAGTCCACATCACCTGGTCAGCAGCTTGTTTAAAAGGAGGAAGTATCTTCATAATAGTTTCCAAGTCCACACCTTTAGTTTCTGGAATTGGGTGGTATGCTGCATAGGGCATATTGGGTACAAAAGCCATATATTCGTACTGAGAAAAATTCAAAGCGGAGTGTAGAGGAGCGCAAGTGAATACTACCACACTGATGATTTCAATCAGTTGTTCTAGAGTCTCAATCTTGGCTGGCATTCCCTTGACTCTACCACCA
Source organism: uncultured Nostoc sp. (assembly GCF_964247315.1). Classification (GTDB taxonomy): domain Bacteria; phylum Cyanobacteriota; class Cyanobacteriia; order Cyanobacteriales; family Nostocaceae; genus Nostoc. The sequence continues at coordinate 15,527 of NZ_CAXTTT010000117.1, read as the reverse complement.
TCTTGAGCCACTAATTCTCTAGCCCAATTTTGCAACTCATAGTCATCACTAATATCCTGTGAGGTTTTGTAATAGAGTTGCAAGTATTCAGCCACAAACTTTTCGACAGCATTCCAAATTAATATGCCATCGTCCCGGAAAGGAAAGTGCGGCAAAATTTCTGGGTTATCCGTTTTGCGACTTTTTATTAACCGAGGGAAGGTAAACTTTTCAACACTCCATTCTTCATAAACCTTCGCCACAAATCCAAGAGACTCTGCTAATGAACCTGCCATAAACTCATCAACCGGGCCTCCAGGTTGTAAAAATTGAGTGCGCCCCAAATCGTTATCAAATAGCATAAAACGGAAGTGAGGTTTTAACAGTAAAGCGATGGGATGATTTTCTGCTAGTTGCCGCGCAGTTACAATTGCAAACGGAGCCATAACTGCATGGGTATAAGAAAAATGACTACCCAATTCTTGATGGTTGCCATCAGCAATTTGAACGCAGGTTTTTGCCAAAAACCAATCTAAATGGGGGTCATCTGGTGTATAAATCACACTATTCGCACCCGAATCATGATTAATCTGGATAGCAACAGGCACTAGAGAACCGCCATTAGAACTATCATTACTTTGCCAGTAAAATAGAGCTTGTGGCTTGGGAAGGTACTTTTTAACATTATCATAGACACCACCTTGAATATCAGATAACAAAGGGTAATCTAAGAAATACAGCTTGCCTTCCTTGAGTGCCTTTTCCAACGTCAATTCTGTACCTGTAACCTTTTGAAAATAGGAATCTGTGACAGCAAAGTTTTCAGGTAATACATCAATTCTTTGGATAGCTAATGGGTTCGCTCCAGAGAGTCGTTGTTCTGCAAAACAAGAGTCTGTTTTGTAATTTTTTATGACATCAGGTTTTGGGAGTAGTGACAAAAGTTCTTCATATTCTTCTAATTCATCTAATGGGTCTAAGAAGTTTCTGGCTTTGGCAGCTAGCATATTTGGTGCAAGAGTTGCCATACTTGCCAAACGTTTAGCAGTATATTCCGCCGAGAAGATTTCCTTATGAGGAACTTTATCAATGACTGGTAGAGGAGCTAGATAATTGTAATTAAATTTGTACTCTTCTCGATTTTTATCTAGCCAATTGATTCGGACATTAACATTAGGGTCTTTTTGTGGTAAATATGGTTTCACGATTATCTCCAATTCAGTTTTTTAGCGTCTGCTAATAAATGATTAACGTTAGAAAGTTGTTAAATCACATCAGGATGTAGCAACGACTTGAATTACAGAGTTTTCAGATACTCAATCAAAGCTTTTTTATTCTCATCAGATAAATCAGTGCCATAAATATGTCCCTGGTTTGAGTTAGCAGTTACCGTCGTATCGTATTTAAAACCTATAGCTTTGGCTTCATCTCCCTCAATAATAAAACCAACTTTTTTCGGGTCGTAGACATCATATCCCCGATAGAAAACTTGAGGACGATTCTCTGGTTTCTCTAACAAATCTTGTAAAGATGGGACTGAACCATTATGTAAATATGGCGCTCTTAACCATAATCCATCTAGAGAAACAGATACATACCCATTGGTTTTGCGTAAGTTTTTAAAATCCCAAGGATAGCCATCACCAAAACGATTGTAAGTATCTGCTCCTTCTTGTGTCCACATATCTAACCGATGGCGGTCAGTTCCCACTTCTTCTACAGGGATGACAGTACCCGTTCTTTCCCCACCAAAAGCGTGACAAGATGCACAAGTATTAGCAAAAATTTGACTTCCTTTTGCAGCCACTTGCTCATCAATAGCAAATGGATATTTAGGAGGTGGTAGTTCTTGAATAAAATCTTCTACCCGTTGTAAATCCGCAACAGGAAGTGATTTTTTGGTAGCACCATCACCAATTGCTCCAGTTTGAACAGTTTCTGTTAGTGAAGTCTCTAACCCATCCCAATGAAGTGCAAACCCTTTGTGCATCTTTTGATTCCAAAGAGGCATCATATCAGAGTTGCCAATAGTGTTATCTTTGGGCAACTTTAAAGTATTGAATTTAACAGGATTAAAAGGATCAATACGACCAGGGCCCCAATTAGGACGAGAATCTGTCCAACTATAGTCTGCTTTTTGTTGCAGCAGCGCTTTCTTAGTTTGAGGAATTATCAGAAAGCGATAAAGTAAATTTTCTAACCACGAAAGCTGATAGTTATATTTGATTTCGTCAAGGATATAATCTGCTGTAAATCTGGCATCACCAGCAGTTGCACTCAAAAATCGTAAATAGCCTTGTGAATCAAACTTACTGGCAGGAGCCGCGGCCACAATTGTGGGTTTATCTTTTTCTGTTTTTCTATAGGTGGCAGTATGGCAAACAGCGCAAGTTATACCGACGCGAGGGAAGCCAATGGTTTTTTTCGTAAACCCAACTGGCATTTCTTTACCCTCTTCCCATGTGATTCCTAAAGAAGTATAACCACCTGGCACTGGTAATTTATCAGGGAATATTCGTGGTAGTACCAGCCAAATCCAATAGGGAACACCTTGTGCTTCTTCTGTGCCAATAGAACCATATTTAAAGTGTTCTTCAGGCGATTCATAATATGTGGGAACCTCTCGAAAAAGGTTGTACCATCCCACATACCCAACTACACCAGCTAAAAGGATCGCAATTAAAACAATGCTTGCGATTACCCTACCTATTTTATTTTTGAGTATTGTCATGGCACTCTTTTGCTCCTTTGCAGAAGAATCTGTTTGTAATGCAGGCAATATACCTACACTAGACTAGGGATAAAATTAGGAGAATTGCTTCACAGGAGTTGCAGCAATTGCATTTTGATCGCGCATTGCTAGTGTCAGAAGAATTACTTCCGCTAATCCAAAAAACAGGTCTACAAAGGCAATGGATAAAAATCCTTTATCTTGCCCAAAGAAAAGTACTGCACAAATGAAAAATGTCGAGCCAAAAGCTCTTGAAGGAAATATTGATATCCAGGCGGTTGCTTGATATCGGTATGGGTCAAGTGCTCCAGGTATATAAAATGCACTAATAATAAATAACAGCATTCCCGCAGCGCGAACCCAGATAATTGGCACTGGTATATGCATCTGAAGAAACGTCAGCATTAGTTCTGGAAAGAAGCACGAGGGAATGACAAAAAGCATATTAACAATAATGCCAAGCCAAGTAACGCGACTAAACCATTTAGCATAATTATTCATTTTTTTCTCCTTTTAAAGCTTTTTCATGTACTCAACTAGTGCATCTTTATCTTCTGTAGGAAGATCAGTACCATATAAATGACCACTGTTACTATTTCCAGCTTTTGTGGTATCGAACTTAAAGTATTTCTTACCATTTTCTACACCGACATCAGATACAAAACCAACTTTTACTCTGTCAATCACATCGTAGTCACGATAGAATTCTTTTGGTCTATTTTGTGGTGTTTCTAGTAAATCTCGTAAGGTAGGGACTGAGCCATTGTGCAGATAAGGGCCGCGTAACCAAACACCATCAAGGGGCATATTTGCATAGCCATTAGTCTTGCGGAAATTCTTAAAGCGCCACGGATAGCCTGTATACAGAGTATTTTGGTTAGACATCGTTTCGTAGGTATATGAGTCGAGACGATGAGGGTCTGTACCAATTTCTTGAATTGGCACAACTTTACCTGTATAAGCACCACCAAAAGCGTGACAACTAGCACAATTACTTTCAAAAAGTTGTTCTCCCTTCGCTGCGATCGCTTCGTTAACTTCGTAGGGATATTTTGGTGGTGGTAGTTCCCACAGCCAATCGGCAACTCGCTGAATCCGAGGTAAATCAATTGTTGTGGGTGTAACTCCAGCACCTAAAGCTGCACTCTTATTTCGTTCATTAACGGAAGTGTTATTACCATCCCAATGTAACTGCAATCCCTCGCGAGGTTTTTGATTCCAAACGGAGGGGAAATCAGAAGTACCAATCAGTTCATCCTTACGCAATTTATCCATTGGGAAATGGAATTGAATTGCTTTATAAGGATTAAAAGTATCTACTCTACCTGGGCCCCAATCTGGTTGTTTTTCAACGAAATCAAGTCGAGATGCCTGATTAATTAGTGCATCTCTAGTTTGAGGAATTGCAATGAAGCGATAAAGTAATTTTTCAATGGGATTAAGACCCCCACTGATTTTTTCAATTTCTGGCAACATCCGGTTAGCAGTAAAGCGCTCATCTACACCAACTGCTGATAAGAATTTGATATATCCCTGCAAATTAACCACATTCGCAGGCATTGTTGTGATGATTTGATGTTCGCTATTAGGGGTATCTCGCAGCGTTCCTGTATGACATACAGCACAATTCAACCCAACTCTATCGATAAAGACTCGCCGTTGCGAAAAACCTATAGGCAAATCTTTGTCAGGTTCTTTGATAAATCCCAGAGAAGTATAACCTTTTCCAGGTAATTTATCTGAGAATAATTCTGGTAAAACTTTCCAAATCCAGTAAGGGATGCCATTAACCGGTTCGCTGCCGATTGAACCATATTTAAAGTGGTTTTCAATATCAGCATAAGCCACTGGCGAGTTGGACAAAACAGGCCAAAGGAAAAATACTGCTACTGCTACAATACCTACAATCACAACCCAAATCCGCTGGAAGACTCCCTTGATTGAGGCTGGAAGTAGGGTAGGGTTTGTTTGTTCAGTCATGAAACACTCCCCATATTGTCGAGATTATTTATAAGCGAAATTGTTGATGTAATACGCATTGCTTTTTTATCTAGATGAATTGACAAGCTGAGTTTGATGAAAGACTGACATTACTTCTTCCATCATCTCTTCATAACTATTGAAGCGATCTTGCTCGTAACAACCCAAGGGATTTTCAATTACATTCAGCAGACATTTATTGCAATAGGTACAGGGTTTATCTGCCAAATCTTTACCTGCTTTAAAAGATTTAACTAGATCGTTGTTAGCAATTAATGTACGCGCCATTGTGACGCCATCGCAATAATGCTCGTCAATTGCCTGACGAATATAAGAAGCCTGCTGTAAACCACCTGTACATAATACGGGAATATTAACGTGCTTTTTAATTTCTCTAGAATCTAGTAAGTTTCTGCCTTGGTTCTCTATCAGTAACTGCTTGATTTTAGGGTCTTTTACATCATCACCACTAAATGCCTGAGGAGGCAATTGCTTTTTGACGCGGTTCCATAAAAGATTGAAAATTGGATGCAAAAATGCTTTGCGGAATAAAATGTAGTTGCGTGTAGTTTCAACGCCACTTGACAACATAGAATCATAAGTTTTAGTAATGATATCAAAATTAAAATCACCAATGGGATTGAGTGGGTGAGGAAACAAGCTACCAGTTGACACATGGACACCATCAGCCCCAGCTTCTTCTGCCCATTTACAAACTTGGATGGAATCTTCTATGGTATTACCTGGTTTTTCCCAAAAGGTAACGGCGTTGTTATAGTCAACGGCACTAATTTTGAATTGCAGATGAAAGTCATTTCCTACTTCTTTGCGGATTGCTCTAATGACATCTAGCAAAAACCGCGCTCGATTCTCTAATGAACCACCATATTCATCTTGACGGTCGTTAATTCCAGAACTGAGAAATTGGTTAAAAAGATATCCATTAGCACTGTGCAATTCTACTCCATCTAATCCTGCTTCACGAGCACGTCTAGCACCATCGGCAAAGTATTGGATTGTTTCTTTAATCTCTGCTAGTGTCATCGCTTGACACAGAAACCCGTGGAATGGCTCAGTTTGGCTGGTGGAACTTAACGCTTTTTTTCCTGAGTTTTCTATACCACCAATGTCCTGCTGTCGCCCAGAATGACTTAATTGCAAAATTAATTTACAGTCATATTCGTGGACTTTTTCACCTACTTTTCGCCAAAAAGGAATGCGCTCGTCGCAGTCAATGGTGGCGTAATTAGGCATAATTCGTCCCCGGATGGCGACTGGGACAAAGGAAGTAATAATAGCTCCTACACCACCACGAGCAAACTTTTCTTCCCAGTTAATTCGGGCTTGAGTGCCTGAACCATCATAGTTATCCCATCTTCCAGAAATGCTTGAGCGAAATATCCGATTTTTTACTGTGAGATTACGAAATCTCAATGGCTCAAAGATAATATCGTTTTCCATGTGTTCCTCTGTCTTTTCTTGTTTCGGCAATAAAATTAGTGTCAAAATTATTCGTAGCACTAACAGTCTCGCCAGAGCACTATTATTTCTAGTGTCTCTGGGAGGGCAGTTTTTTATGTCTACAAATCTACAGTGCAGGTTTTCGGATGCGATCGCTAAGTATTAAGTTTTTGTTACTTAAATTTACCTACTAAGTTTCAGCATGGATATTTATCCTTATTGGTTTTTACAGTTATATAAAGACTTTTGCAGTTTGTAAAGCGATGGGATTTACAGAGCAATTCTTAAAAAAAGTGAAAATTTCCGCCTTTTATTACTCTTAAAAGGTTAAGGCAACCTTAAAAGTAGCTGCTAACAATTTGTTACAAACCTAACCTACTAGGTAAGAAATCGATATAACCATAGCAAATTGGTTATTGAACACCATTGTAAATTTACAATTTTTTAAATTTTTGATTTAGAAATGTATAAAAGTTTATTGATGACGTTTTGCAAATTTGTGTAGTAACTTCATATATAACGAACCTCAGTAAGGTACATTCTAAATCATCAAAATATCCCAAGACTAAATCTGGAAAATGGGAAATTAGTGATGGAGCATTAGTGTACCTCTGCAAACGTGAGGTGCAATGGAAAAGGTTTAGGTGTTATAACCAGAGAGTTTTATGAAAAAGACAAGTCTAATTTTTAAGGGCTGTCTGCTCCTCCTATTCGTGACTATGTTTATAGTCTGCGGCTTTTATGGAACGCCTACAGCTCTAGCCGATGAGTATAGTGAAACACCTGCGTCCATAAATACTGAGTATTCAGATACGGCTGTATCTGATGTATCTGAATACCCTGATAACTGCGAAGGTATCGGTTATCTCCCAGAGTACACAAAGGAAAATTTGACAGATGCCGAGAAACGGGGTCGTTGCACTTGGTACTTATGGACTGGCGGTAACGCCAAGTACTATCGTGATTTAGCGAAGCGAACGCGTGGCGGTGTTGACCTGCTCAAGCTGATTGACTCGCGTGTGCATGACGAGCGATTGCAACGTTATGGCGCAATTAACGATCCTGGATGTGAAAAAGCAACAGCGCCAGATGAATACGGTTTGTGGTTAGATAAGTGTAAAGATCGACTCTCAACTGGTGTTATTGGATTGCGTAAGTTTCCAAACCCCAATTTCGACTCGGCAAAATGGAACCCTGTTGAATATGCCAAAACCTCACAAATTGAGCCTCCCTACGTAATCGGGCAGTCTTGTGCTATTTGTCACGTAGCATTAGATCCCCTCAATCCACCCAAAGATAAGGAACACCCGAAATGGCAAAACCTTGTAGCAGCATTAGGTAATCAGTACATCAAGGAAAACAAATTATTTGCATCCAGCGTTGCGGACAATAGTTTTATTAAGCAAGTACTTGACTCTCAAAAACCGGGGACATCTGATACTTCTCGAATTGCGACCGATCACATCAACAATCCGAATGCAATCAATTCCATTTTTAATTTAGGCGATCGCCCCAAATATCCAGAGGTAATGAACGATGGTTCAACCAAGGATGTTAATCATATTCTCAAGGATGGTGCAGACTCTACAGGAGTGCCAATTGCCTCATTACGCGTCTACGTCAATATTGGGATGTGCGGCGATTACTGGACAAGTCTCCATGAGCCTTTATTAGGCAGAACTCCCCAAAAACCTTTTGACATCGAAAAGGCACGGAAGGATTGCGAAGGCTGGAGACAGACAGAAACACGTATGGCTGATGCCGAAGCATTCCTGAAAAGCATCAAGCCGATGCACCTGAAAGATGCACCAGGTGGTGAAGAGTTCTTGACTAAAGATGAGGAAGTTCTCAAACGTGGCAAGCTGGTTTTTGCCAGCACTTGTGCTAGTTGCCATTCCAGCAAAAAGCCATCGGCTGAAATTGCTGCTGACCCCGAACAGGCTCAAAAATGGTACGAAGAGTCTGTACTCAGTAGTAATTTTCTTGACCACAACTTCTTGTCTGATGACCAGCGTTATCCAGTTACTTTAATTGGTACCAATGCGGCGCGATCGCTAGGGACAAATGCCGCTAAGGGGCATATTTGGGATCAGTTCTCATCGAAGACTTACAAAGAACTGCCTTCACCAGGTACTTTGACGCTGTACAACCCCTTCGATCAGAAAAAACCCATCGAATTTAAGATACCTGACGGTGGTTTGGGATATTACCGTACACCTTCACTAGTGAGCATTTGGGCAACAGCACCACTTCTTCACAACAACGCGCTAGGACTTTACAACGAAGATCCTTCAGTAAAAGGACGTGTAGAAGCCTATACGGATGCTATGGAAAAGCTGCTCTGGCCTGAAAAGCGTGAGGGAATTATCAGCAGGACAGATCGAGATACCAAATTAGAGCTTCCCCCAGGAGATCCGAATCCGAGATTTAAACTTCCTGTTCCTAAAGGTACGCCTGTGAATTTGCTAGCAAGCATCAATATGAGAGAGGCAATTACATCTCTCAATCTCAGTAACCTTTTCCAAGACTTGAAACCGGGCGGTGGAATTAAGGGTAAGTTGGCACGCGTGCTTTTAAGAGCCAACAAATCTCCTGACTTTGTGGAAGATGAGGGTCATTATTTCGGCTCAAATCTGCCAGATGAAGATAAGAAAGCGCTAATTGAGTTCGTGAAAACCTTCTAGTACAGCTCCGGTGTACAATCGTAGTGTTTTAAACGCTCCAGAGGCGCAGGGAATTCGCTACGAATTAATAAAATGTTGTACTAAGACAACTTGTCTGGATATTCTGCACTCGTTCCCAGGTTAAATCTGGGAACGAAAAAAAATATTTATTAAATAGGAAGGATATATATGCAGTATTTACCAATTATCTTTGTTCGTGGATATGCAGGTACACAAAAAGACGTTGAGCAAACAGTTGACGATCCCTTTTATGGATTCAATAGTGGTTCAACCCATATTCGAGTAGATGAGAAGGAAAATCCTCAGAAGTTTTTTTTCGAAAGTCCATTGCTACGACTAATGACCGATCATGGTTATCAACCGATTGTTGACAATCAAAATGTGAGCAATCAGATTAAAAGATTGTCCGATCAACTTCATAAAACTATTTGGATCTATCGATTTTATGATATATCTACACCGAGTTTTGGCTCCTCAAGTGTAGTCCGACAGGAAATGGAGGACATAGCGAAAGGTTTAAGAGACTTGATTAAAAATGTCAAGGAAATGACTGGTGCCGATAAAATTTATTTGGTTGCCCACTCGATGGGCGGCCTTGTTTGTCGCAGCTTGATTCAAAAGATTTATCCAGAAACAAACGACGCAGCTACCAATCACATTGACAAATTCTTTACCTACGGTACACCTCATGGTGGCATTGTTTTTGATATTGGAGATGGCTTGATCGAAAACCTTAGAGACACCCTCAGATTAAATAATTCTGATGACTTTGGCCCCCAGAGAATGTATCAGTATTTAACACCTAATGCCGAGCCAACTGATGAGTTACCCAAGGGTTTTAAGTTAGAAACACTACAAAGTATAGGGGACGCATTTTTGCCAAATCGCGTTTTTTGTATTATCGGTACTAATGCTCATGATTATGAAGAAAGTTTTGGTCTTTCACGCAAGACTGTCGGAGTCAAAAGTGATGGTCTAGTTCAGATTGAGAAAGCTTACATCATGGGTTCTCATCGTGCTTATATTCACCGTTCTCATGGTGGGCGTTATGGCATGGTGAACTCAGAAGAAGGTTATCAAAACTTGCAACGCTTTTTGTTTGGTGATATCCAGGTAAAACTGTCTCTGAGCAATGTTGAGTTAAAAGACCTGGACAAGAATTTTTATCAACTGGAAACTAGAGTGGCTTTGCGCGGTCTTCCTATTCCTATATATGAGCAAGCGATCGCTCATTATTGCCCAATTACACAAGAGTTAACCCGAACAGATAAACCTGTTCCTCTATTTACAGCTTTCTTAATTCCAAAAAACTCAGCCAGTGATGATAATACCTGTAGATATGCCCTGCGTTTAGCACTGCATTCCTTCACAAAACAAGAGACGAATTGGTTACGCGACCATCATCTCGACCAAGTACCTCTATGGTCTGACTATCTAATTACTGATGTTGCCGAATCAAATAGCACTTATGAGGCTAAATACAGTTGGAATTCTGATGAAAAAGAGCCAGTAACAAAGTTAAATCCGACTTCAGAATCCAATTCGGGTGTATTTGTTGCGTATGTTTCCTTACCTGAACGCGGGCAAAAAGTCTTAGGAACCAATGCGGCAGTTCGCTTGGAAATTTCCCAATGGCAATAAATAAATGTTTCTTTTTGTGTAGTCAGTAATTAGTTATGGTTACTTAACAATTTTTAATTATTTTAAATAGAGAATAACCAAGCTTAAAGAGCGTTAGGTTAATAATAACTAATAACTAATGATTCATAAGAGACATGAGTGAAAAAAATGGAGAGATGCAGTCTACGTCTCTATAAAGGTTCTGGATTAACACATAGTTATTTCACCTGTCTATTTGTTTTCAAGCTGTTAAGAGAGGAAAATTATGCAAAGTAATCGCAAACAAACGGCTCTTATTACTGGTGCATCTGGCGGCATCGGTTATGAATTCGTGAAATTATTTGCTCAGGATGGTTACAATCTTGTGTTGGTAGCTAGAAGCGTGGACAAGCTGAATAAAATCGCTGATGAATTTAAAAATAGATTTGGCATTAATGTCAAAGTTATTTCCAAAGATTTATCTAACCCGTCAGCCCCAGAAGAAATTTTCAGGGAGCTAGAACAAGCATCGATCAATGTTGATGTGCTGGTGAACAATGCTGGGTTTGCTACCTACGGATTATTTAACGAAATTGACCTGAATGCTGAAATGCAATTGCTACAAGTCAATATTTTATGTCTGACACATTTAACCAAGTTATTTCTCAAAGGTATGGTTAAGCGGGGGTCTGGAAAAATATTAAACTTGGCCTCCACTGCTGCTTTTCAACCAGGGCCGCTGATGGCAGTATATTACGCTAGTAAAGCCTATGTTTTATCGTTCTCAGAAGCGATCGCTAATGAATTAGAAGGTACAGGTGTCTCTGTGACGGCGCTTTGTCCAGGGCCTACAGAATCTGGTTTTCAACAAAGAGCCGCAATGGAAGACTCAAAGTTGGTAAGCGGTCAAAAAATTATGACTGCGGAAACAGTAGCCCAAATCGGCTATCGTGGTCTATTTGAAAACAAAACTGTTGTCGTTCCTGGAATTAAAAATAAGCTACTCGCTGAATCTGTAAGATTTACTCCCAGAAAGCTGGTAACAAAACTAGTCAGAAATATGCAGGAAAGCAAATAAGTTTTAACTTAAAGGCAGGCGTAAAGAAAGAAGACGCGGGGACGCAGTGAAAAAACTCTCCTTGTCCCCGTGTCCTGTTCATTTAATCCCCCTGTGGATGCTCATCCCACAAGGTTGTCAGTTCCCGTAAACTTTGATGATTGCCATTACCCAAAATCAGATGATCTAGTACTGGAATGGCCAAAAGCTGCGCTCCTGCTAACAACTGACGCGTTAATTGTATATCTTCCTGGCTCGGTTCAAGGTTCCCAGAAGGATGGTTGTGGGCAACTATTACCCGCGTTGCGCCTTGACGAATAACTTCTCGAAAAATATCACGGGGAGAGGCTAGGGTTTCGGTTGCGGTACCAATGGTAATTACTTGCGTACCTAATAAGCGATTCTTGACATCTAACAGCACCACTGCAAAACGTTCTTGTGTCTGCCACATCAAATCTTGACTAAGGGTAGCAGCAGCAGCAAGTGGACTATCAATTAATGTGCCATCATTGGGACGAGATTGAAAAGCGCGTTTACCCAATTCAATTGCTGCTAAGATACTTGTCGCCTTCGCTGGGCCAACGCCAGAAATTTGCATTAACTCAGCAGGGCTAACTTCTCGCAGAACTACCAAAGGATCGCGTTGGTGTTTGCCTAATTCGCTCAAGATATATTGTCCCAAACCCACAGCAGATAGTTTTCCTGGCCCTTGACCAGTGCCTAGAAGAATTGCGATTAACTCTGCTGTAGCTAAAATTTTGGCCCCATGCGTCATTAATCGCTCACGCGGACGCTCATTTGTAGGTAGGTCAGCAATTCTGAGGCAATAGGTCATAGGAAACTAAGAAAATCGTCACTAGACATGAAACTATTCTTATTTATCCCTTGTTTGCTCTCAAAATCATCTTTATTTGAGAAAATATTTAATTTTGGGGAATTTTACCTCTAGTTCCTATGTAGAGATACCTTTGATAACACCATCTTTTCAAATACTTGCCACAATATTTAGATAAAATTGGATTTAGTCTATTAATCGAACAGACTTGAGATATAGCTGTAGCCACTAATGTCAGGACAGTGTTGATTGCTCAAAACCTTGAAGCAACTGGGTTTCTACTCAGCACTCAGCACGGGCTAAACGCCCCGCTACCGCTAACAGTACTCAGCACTTTGCTATAGGAGATGAGATGAACGTATTTATCAGCTACAACTCTCAAGATAGAAAGTTAGCTTGGCAAATTGCTGATGCTCTGCGAAATGCAGATTTCCAAGTTTGGGACGATACTCAATTCTTTCCAGGCGATAACTGGGCAGAAGTTATTGCTAATGAGCTTCGAGAGTCTGATGCAATGGTTATTTTACTAACGCCTAACTCAGTTTATTCTCCCTACATGAATGCTGAAGTAGGCTATGCTCTAGGCGAACAGAGCTATAAAGGTCAGGTAATTCCTGTCCTTGCTGCTCCTTCTGAACAAATTTCTCAATTAGAACTAGAAATTCCCTGGATTCTAAAGAAATTTGGGATAATTTACTTATCAAATCTTGAGCATGATGAGGAAGGTTTGAGAAATATTACCCAAGCTCTCAAAAAAGCTGCTGCTTAACAGGAGTGGATTTTCTAAATAATGATACCAAGTGAAGCTTTTCTTTCGCATTCAAGCCAAGATCAAGAATTTGTTTCTAAATTAACAGAGGTTCTGCGTCATCATGGCATTCCAGTTTGGTACAGCAAAACGAACATTTTAGGTGCACAGCAATGGCATAATGAGATTGGAAATGCACTAAAAAGATGTGATTGGTTCCTTGTAGTACTTTCTCCAAACTCAGTAAATTCAATGTGGGTTAAGCGGGAGTTAATATTCGCCCTCCAACAGAATCGTTATGAAAATAAGATTATTCCAATTCTCTATCAAGATTGTGATTATGAGCAGCTTTCTTGGGTGCTATCGAGCTTTCAAATGATAAATTTTCAAGAAGCTTTTGAAGATGGTTGTCGTGATATTTTACGTATATGGGGCGTAGGCTACCAGTTACGTTAGTAATCCTCTGGCTACAGAATCAGTTTAGAAGGGTCAAGCATCCCGCTATTTTATATAGAGGAATTGATGCAGAAAATCGACATTAGGTTATAAAGTTATATTTACTTGTTCAAATTAAGAAGAGGCTCAACTCTGGTTGCTAGAAGATGAGTATGAACCAATTGAAGGGCGCGTTTCTGCATCTGAACTTTGAATAACGTCAGCAAAGGGCGTAGTTTACCGCCGTAGGCATCGCATAATTCAGCAGCCTAACACTAAACGCGATCGCAAACCCTTTTAACTCTTTAATTTTTCCTAATTATTGATGAATTTGTGTTGCTTTCAGCATGTGGTAGGTAATGATCAACTGAGTCAAAGCCAGAGGATAACTTTGGAGTGCTTCTCCAGTTGTACCAGCAATTTTTCCCAATTCTGGATTACTTTCGCGATCGCAAATATTTCGTAAATGAGGCATATCAGAACAAATAATATGCTCTAGCTTATTTACCTGTTCTAAAGTGGCATGACCATCAACTTCTAAGACATCCACAGGTTTACTCATATCCCTGTCTAGCCCCAGGCGGATCGCAGAGTCAGAATTACCATAGCCAGAGTTGATAATCTGGGTAAAATCTGGGTGAGGAATTGTCGGACGAAGTACCAGACGAACATTCAGATGTCCATTGGTTTCATCATCTTCCCCAGTAGGTGGATAAAAACTAATCACTATATCAGACCATTGTCGCTGCGGACGGATAAACTCTGCTGAATCTGGTTCGCGCTTTTCTAATTCCGCTATTACCTGTTCAGCTGTGTAGCCGCGCTTTTGCGTATCCCGCTTAACTTTCCACTTAGTGCGTAGTTCTTCAGGGGGTGCAAGGTAAACTTTCACGTCGTAGGAATCACGAGCAGCACGAGTAGAATAACCGAGTAATCCTTCAATAATCACGAATTTATTCGGCTTGATATAGTGCGGTGGCTCGAATTTGCCGGTTTTATGGCTGTAAACTGGCTTAAGAATTGGTTGTCCTGTGCGTAGCAGCGACAGATGTTGCTGCATAATATCTAAGTGATTGCAGTCGGGGTGAAGGGCAGTGATGCCAATTTCTGCACGTTGTTGGCGATCGTAACGGTGATAATCATCTGTACAGATGATTGTGACATTTTCTGGGCCGAGTACCTGAGCAATTCCTCGCGTTAGTGTTGTTTTACCAGCCGCGCTGTCACCGACAATACCAAGAATTATTGGACGGCTCATCATAACCTCCCACAATAAAAATAACTTTAGTAATAAAATTACCTACAATAGTTTTTATTTTAGAAGGGTTTAAGCAAGTAACTCAAACAAACACTTAGTATGCAATATCTCTACACATAAAATGTTTGTGCAATCGCTTTTTGCATAATAATTACAATCTACATGATTGTTAGAGTTATCTGTATACATAATTATGGATGCAAAACTAAACATCCCCTGTTGAACCTACTTTCAGCCGCAGATATTCAATTTTGATACAAGCATCCATAACTACATTGAGTCCTGCATCTATAGCTTTTTGGGCTGATGGTTGATGCCAGATACCCAGTTGTGTCCATACAGTTTTCGCATTGATGGAAATTGCTTCATCTAAGATTTCTGGCAAGTACTCAGAACGACGAAATATGTTAACAATATCCACGGGTTCGGGTAATTCCGGGAGTGCAGGATAACTGGGTTGACCGTCAATTTCTTTAATTAGGGGGTTGACGGCATAGACTGTATAGCCTTTCTGCCGCAAGAATTGGGCGATTTGATAACTAGTGCGTTCGCGTTTATCAGAGTGACCTACAACAGCGATAGTTTTGGCTTGGATTAACACCTCACGCAGGGCGTTATCATCTTCTTTAAGATTTGGCATGATTTAAAATATCCTCAGCGATCGCTTTGTTTATCATACTGAGTTGCATTTAAATATAATTTTGAATTCTAAAAAATCATTCACGAGTATCAAAGACTCGTCGGCGAGTATCAAAGACTC
>NZ_CAXTTT010000116.1:0-23568 GCF_964247315.1 uncultured Nostoc sp. | reverse complement strand
ATTTTACCAGTTTTAACCTCCGCTTTTTTCTGAGTTTGTGAGAAATTCGGGTTGTTGAGCCAGCAACAGGAGATAGTTTTTTCTGGGAGTTCTCTCACTTGGATAGTACGTGTTTTCAAGATTTTTTAAACCTTTTTTCAAAAACTTATTCTGAAGTGTTGAATTTGGTTCAGATGGACAATGGTAGCTTTCACAAGTCCTTGGATTTAAGATGGCCTGATAATGTTATTCCCATTTTCCAGCCACCAAATAGTCCTGAGTTGAATCCTATAGAACGCTTATGGGAACACATCAAGTACAAATTGTCTTGGGAACATTGCACAACTTTAGATCAGTTAAGACAGCAGTTAAAACAGGTTCTTGATTCCTTCTCGAACGAAGCGATCGCCTCGATTTGTGGATGGGATTACATCACCTCCGCTTTATTAAGTGCAACTTCATAGAGAATTGGTATTAGATGCAGGAATAGGAAGCAAGAGGAATTACCTTGCTCTTTAGAGGTTGTTTGAAAAGTCGGAAGGATGGTAAAAAAGCTCTCTCAGTATAAGCTGTGTCGGCGATTGGTCAGAGATTATGAGTTATTGCCCCAAACATCGGAGACGTTTATTTACCTTGCCATGATCCGGATCGTGGTGAGGCGATTAGCCTAAAATTTGACTACTCAAAACTTTCCAAACACCCTCTAAGCTGTACTCATTTTATTAAAAGGTACGGGCTAAACGCACCGCTACCGCTAACGGGACTCAGCACTCTTCATAGACTAGTAGAATATGTTTAGCCAAAGTCCGTAACGTACCCTAATAGTACAACACGGCGGAAATAAACATACCATTTAAAATGGCGCAAAAGCACGGAATACAATTCTTTTGACTTTTGAATTTTGACTTCCACCTTGCGGTACTAGTCTGTCAATGATATAACAGCTAATTAGCGATCTTCTTGCTTTTGCCAAAACTGCCGTAAAATCTCCCCTGGTTTTCTATCCCAGGTGTCTATATGTTTGTATATCAAATTATATTGGTTGAGTTTATACGTTGAATAGCCATTAAAAAGTAAACCTGCTTTCCAGGGAACACGCAACACTCCCCGCACCGTCCACTTTGCTAAAATTGTGTCTTCATCTGACTGATAAACCTCATGCACATCAAAGTAAATTTGGGTAAAAAATAGCCGAGCGTGAAATCGTAAAGTCCAAAATATAATGCGATAGTTAAATTTGTATTTGAATGTATTTACTGGGTCTTTAAAATAGATATCCTGTGTATAAATTTGATACGAGATATCTTTTTCAAAAAGTGTTGGTAAGTCTTCTTTTAAAGTATTAATTACCTTTTCCATTGGCAATTTATATTCCACGCGCCTTTTTCCTTAAAAAATCTTTTTTAACAAATTTTCCACTCTTGGCCAAATTGAAGATGTCCTCTTATGACTCACGCGACCTGCACTCAAATCTAACAGAGTAGGAAATGATGCAGACTTAGCATAAGGGCCATTTCGCAAAACTTTAGCTAGGGTATTGTTATTCTCTCGCAAACCTTCGTAAAAAAAGAATACCTCTCCTTGAATACCAAGTTGGCGATTATATTCAATTGCCTGCACCAGATATTCTGAACTAATACAATAAGAGCCAAGCTTCATCAAAATTCCCGGTGCTAACTTGGGCAAGGTCGCATCTGTGAACTGCTGGTTTACCAGTTTATCAGCGATCGCCTGATAACTCCTAAAGTCACGGCGATAAATCTGCGGCTGAATCATATCAACTATTCCCTGCTTCAGCCATGCAGGCGAGTCTTGCAGATATTCCTGGAATGCCCAATCATAAATATTAGGTGCGATCGCTACTAATAAATTAGGATTCACCGCTTTCACCTCCTGGTAGAGACGCGCCAAAAACTCAGTAAGAATATCTGCACGCCACTGTAACCATTGCCTATCCTTGAGGTTCTGTGGTGGATTGCGATCGAATTCCTGGCGATAGCGGCTGACAGTTCCCCGATCGTAGCCACCTTCAGAGGGTAATGCTGGCAAGCGATCGTCTCCTTGAACACCATCCACATCATAATTCTTTACAACTTCCAGCACCAAGTTCAACAAGAATTCTTGCACTTGTGCATCAAGGGCATTTAACCACTCAAAGCCGTTTTTATTCAGTAAGTTACCGTTGCGATCGCGCGCAGCCCATTCCGGTTTTTTCTGTAAAAGTATACCACCATTTAAATTGTAGGAACTGGCAAAACCGTATTCAAACCAAGGAATAACTTTCAACCCAACTCGCCGCGCTTCAATCACCACTTCTTCTAAAGGGTCGCGGCCTACAGACATAGGGTCAATTTCGATTCCAAAAGTCTGCTGCATTATTTGACTAGGATATAAAGTTACTGCCTTGTTCCAAACAACGGGAAATACCACATTAAATCCCGTCTCGGCCAGGAAATCCATCGCCTCGGCAATGCGTTTTTTCGATCTGAGAACTTTACTATCAGTAGTGGTCAGCCAGATACCACGGGTTTCAATTATTGCCATTTCTATAAAATTGAAATTTTTGGTACTGCACATCTAAACATTGACTAGCCGACGATACTACGCCTGTATTTATTATGTAAATTTCATAGGCAATCAAACCTAGTGCCACAATACTTAAAAGCCATCCTCGTCCCAATCATAGCACTGAGCTTTATTTACCAAACTGAAATTATACCAATGTTTAATTCGTAATTAATAAAGTTAGATATGGCATGGCTTTCGGAGTTTGAATGTGTTGCCTCATTTTAGAGAATTGGAATTAGTAGAGTGTTGTGACTTAAAAGTTCATTCTTTAGATAGTCGTAAGTCAGTAGTAGAACTTGTTTAAATTAAAAAATCTTCAAAATAGGCAACAGTTAGTAAATATAGTTAATGACTGTAATTAAGTTTCAAAATTTATCGAATGCACCGCAGTGTCAAACAACTACAATACCCAACTTAGGGCTAGTTTGTATTACCTCTGATAAACAAGTGCGTTTTCGGACAATGACGCGCACACGATATTTAAAACTGGACTTTAGTGAACGTGAAAGCGCCCTGAGTGAACTGTATCAACATAACTTGCAACGCTTGCATGACGCCCTGTTATTTTGTCAGCAGAATAAAATTCAACTGTATCGGATGTCTTCTGCTTTATTTCCCTTAAGTGACTTAGAAGACGAAATCGGGGCAAATATATTAAAGACAATGAGCGCTGATTTAGCAACAATCGGTCAACAAGCAAATGCATTCAGCATAAGAATGGTGTTGCATCCAGATCAATTTGTAGTGCTAAGTTCTGATTCCCCCTCAGTGGTACAAGCAAGTATCAAGAACCTAGCAGCACATTCCCGTACACTTGATTTATTGGGCTTACCGCGATCGTCTTGGTCATTGATGAATATTCATGGTGGCAAATCTCAACGTCCTGAACAACTAATAAAAGTAATTTCCGAACTATCAGAAAATATCAAAAGCCGCTTAACTTTAGAAAATGACGAATACGCCTACAGTGCCAACGAAATTTTAGCAGTATGTCAGCAAACTGGCGTGCCAATGGTATTTGATGCCCATCACCATATTTGCCACGAAAATTTAGATAGCTACGATCATCCGAGTGTAGCATCCATGTTTTATGCAGCGCGAGAAACTTGGACAAATCCAGATTGGCAATTAGTCCATATTTCCAATGGTGAGCAAGCTTTCAATGACAGAAAACACAGCGACTTGATTACCGATATGCCCAATGTCTACCACCAAGGACCGTGGATCGAAGTCGAAGCCAAACAAAAAGAAAAAGCGATCGCATATTTGCGCTCTTGGTGGTTGATGAAAACATAATGTTGATATTTGATTAATTATGTCTCTAGTAGAAAGTTTTTGGAAACACGATTATATAACTACTAATGGGGTGAAACTACACTACGTAACCCAAGGTGAAGGCCCTTTAATGTTGATGTTGCATGGGTTTCCTGAGTTTTGGTACTCTTGGCGGCATCAAATACCAGAATTTGCCCAAAATTTTAAAGTTGTCGCCCTTGACTTGCGTGGTTACAACGATAGTGATAAACCAAATGAGCAATTAGCTTATGTAATGAAAGAGTTTATCAAAGATGTTGAGGAAGTAATTAAAGCCTTAGGATACCAAAAATGTGTATTAGTTGGACATGATTGGGGAGGTGCGATCGCTTGGGCTTTTGCTTATGCTCATCCCGAAATGGTAGAGCAATTAATTATCCTTAACATGCCTCATCCTGCCAAATTTGCCCAAGGCTTACGCACTCCCCAACAGTTACAGAGAAGTTATTATATCTTCCTCTTTCAATTACCTTGGATACCAGAATTATTTTTACAATCTACAGACTACCAAGCAATTGAAACAATTTTTAAAGGTACAGCAGTTAACAAGAGTGCTTTCACTAAAGCGGATATTGACGCATATAAAGATGCTGCTGCAAAACGCGGTGCCCTCACAGCAATGTTGAACTACTACCGCAATGTTTTTCAGCAGAGAATGCTAAATCCAAATAGGGGCGTTCTGGAAGTGCCAACACTGATGATATGGGGAGAAAACGACACTGCACTTGGCAAGGAACTAACATACGATACCTCCGCTTATGTCAGGGATTTTCAAATCAAA
The DNA here is from genome assembly GCF_964247315.1 of uncultured Nostoc sp. Classification (GTDB taxonomy): domain Bacteria; phylum Cyanobacteriota; class Cyanobacteriia; order Cyanobacteriales; family Nostocaceae; genus Nostoc. The sequence goes on along the minus strand of NZ_CAXTTT010000116.1, from coordinate 18,926 downwards.
TACATTCCTAATTGTGGCCATTGGGTGCAGCAAGAACAGCCGGAATTGGTTAATCAGTATATACGAGAATTTCTGAGGACTTAAGCTAAACTATTAGCTAATAAGTATAAATACTTGTCTCATTAGCTATAGCAAGTAGCGCCAGCTTTTACTTTTAAAAAGATTTAATAGTAATTTAATACTGGCATTTTTTGAGGAATTATTGGGTAAAAATTGCCAAAAATTCAGAATTAATGGCATTTTTGATATCACTTTTATCTGTGTTTCAGATCACAACTAACTTGTCAGGAGATAGATTGTCACAAGATAGATTGACCTCACGAAGTTTAGTGAGATAATAGAACTGTGAGGGACAGAACGGACGCAACTCGATTATTAAGGGGGAAAATTATGAAACTCCAGCTATTAGCGGCCATGGCCTTAGCAACACCCCTATTTTTCGCTAGCTCGGTTAGAGCCGAGAATCCACAGGATTTACAAAAGCTGCTTTCAACTGGGGAATGTGTTAAGTGCGAACTATCAGGAGCTAACCTCAGTGGCGCTCATTTAATTGGTGCTGACTTGAGAGGCTCGAAGCTCCAAGGAGCTAACCTTGTAGGAGCTAACCTCGAAGGTGCTGACTTAACTGGTGCAAACTTAGCAGGTGCTAACCTAACATCTGCTTATGTAACCAATGTGAATTTAAAGCAAGTTAATCTCAACGGAGTAAATTTTACTCGTGCTACGATTCACGATTCTAATGTGTATCAAGCATCAATGAACGATCTAAATCTTACTGATGCGGAAATATTTAACACTGGAATCGGGGTTGGTGGAGAAGACGCTGAAATTCCTGATTGGAAGTAGGTTCAACTGAGTACACAGCTAAAAATCAATACAACATAGGTTTTGGCGGGTTTTAAATCAAATAAACGACTTTTTTGCCAGAATTATCCTTAAAACCTGCCTCTACAGAAATATTAAGAAAAATGAAACCCCTCTGCGTTGTAATCACTTTACTATGGCAAAAGCAGAGGGGATTTCTTTTTGCGATCGCGCTGATATTTACACAAAAAAGTGCAATTAAAATCTAAAAATCTTTACTATTTCCCATTAGAGGACTTTACTGCCCCTAAGTTAAAATAGGGGTTTCGGCTATTATTTGCGTAAATTGTGTATCTGCACAAATAAGGTTTTTTCGCTAGATGCAGCCGGATGCAATTGATTTGGCACGATTTTTGGATATTTTGTGACCTCTTGATAGCTCACAAAATATCCAAAAACAGCGAAGACCAAGTGAGAAGAGTTTGCGATCGCTTGATTACTTGAATGTGTTTCTCGCAGATGTGCGCGATGGTGTTGGGCCATATCTGAGTATTTACCTGAAAGCTTCAGCAAATTGGAACCCAGCCCAGATTGGATTGGCAATGTCAGCTTCGGCAATTGCCACAGTTATTGCTCAAACACCAGCTAGCGCGTGGAGATGGTGAAGAGGGAGAGGAGGATAAAGAAAAACATCAAGCGCTATGAAGGCATATTGCAATTATTAAGCGATCGCCGCTGCCATTGGTGTTGGTGAGGGTTTGAGCAACGTGTTGGCTAGGTTTGTGGTTAAAAGTGCTGGTTACAATCTTGGTTTTTTGATTTTAGCAGCGATCGCAGTTGTCGCTTTAGCTTTTGGTTCTGTGTACCTGAAACGAAAACAGGAGTCAATAGAAAAGCATCACATAAAACCGCTTCGGGTAGTCATTAGTTATTAGTTATTAGTTATTAGTCCAAAATAAACACGTCCATTCTTTAACATGGCTTGAATTAGTCCCATGAAAGACAAAGTTTTTCCACCCACAAGGGGGAGCCACTGCGGTGGACGGGTTTCCCGGCATAAAGCAAGTGGCGTCAAGGTATGCACTAAAATCCAATAACCAATGACCAATTACCAATGACTACTTAATCAAAAGAATCTAGCGAAATCATGATTGTTTTCAGATACATCATCATTGGACTGACTTATATCGGTTTGGGTTTAGGATATCTCCCTGGTTTGCGGATGAACCGAGCCAGTATTGCTTTAGTTGGTGCATCTTTACTGATGGCTTTCGGAGTATTAGACCTCAAAGAAGCATGGCAAGCGATAGATTATAAAACGCTGATTTTCCTGTTTGGCATGATGGTAATCAGCACAAACTTAGCTTACGCTGGTTTTTTCCAATTAACCCTTGATACCGTTACACACTTTACCCGCAGCCCTTTGGGTTTGCTGATTGTTTTAACTTTTGGCAGTGGAATTCTCTCTGCTTTTTTTTTGAATGATACTATCGCTTTAATTTTGACTCCTTTGGTTCTCGGTTTAACCCAAACTTTGAACCTCAATCCTATTCCTTACTTACTTGCCTTGGCGGGAGCAACTAATCTGGGTTCAGTAGCTACCTTAAGTGGCAATCCACAAAATATTCTGATTGGTTCCTTCTCTGGTATCAGCTATCTCGATTTTGCGAAAGCATTAACTCCCATCGCATTAGTAAGTTTGTTAATTCAAATTGGGTTATTGTGGTGGCTTTATCCTGATGTTCGTTCTACTAAGTCTTGTCCGAGTGTAACCCCCGTGCGTTACCGCATATTTAAACCGTTGCTTACTAAAAGCTTATTGATAACAGGAGGACTATTAATTGCATTCTTAATTGGGATGCCCCCAGCCCAAACAACATTTGTAGCTGCTGGTTTACTATTCATTACTAGGCGAATCAAACCACAACGAGTTTTAAATAAAGTAGATTGGGATTTACTGGTGATGTTTTCTGGACTATTTGTTGTTACTGCTGGAGTAGAAAAATTAGGAATTTTGAATTTATTTAGCGATTTAGTTTATACGCCCTTGAGTATATTAGGAATTACTGCTCTGCTTTCAAATTTAGTTTCTAATGTTCCCGCAGTATTGTTACTACAACATTTAATTCCCCATCCAGACACGAAAACCTGGTTATTATTAGCAGCAGGATCTACCTTAGCAGGTAATCTAACTTTGTTAGGTTCAGTTGCCAATTTAATTGTTGCTGAGGCTGTCGCAAAACTTGGTTATCAATTGTCATTCTGGGAACATCTACGTTTTGGTCTACCGTTAACTGTACTGACTCTCATCCTGGCTTATTTTTGGATTTAGTCATTAGTCATTAGTCATTGGTTATTTGCCAATAATCAAACTTAAAGTTTCAGGTTCAAAGGCAATACAGTTCAGTTAAGAAAAATTGTAGGTTGGGTTAAGCAAAGCGCAACCCAACAAAATTTCTTCCTTCTCTTTGCGTCCTTGGCGGTAGCCTGCGGCAAGCCGCTTTGCGTCTACGTTAAAAAAATTGACTTTGGCAAAGGATTTTAGCCTTAACTGAACCGTATTGGATAAAATTCCCCTTCTAAATTCAGGTAGTTACTAAAAATAAGGGTATTGGTAACTTGCCAAGTTACTAATACCCTCACGTAGATAAACTAAGTTTTTACAGTAGCGTATAAGTCTAAGTTACTGCCTGAGCAACTGCTGCCGAAAGTGACTCATTTGCTGCTTGCTTCAACAATTCGGCTTTATCGGTCTGTTCCCAAGGCAAGTCTAAATCAGCCCGCCCAAAATGACCGTAAGCCGCGACGTCCTGATAAAAACGTCCGCCTCGTTCACTTGGTAAGGTACGTAAGTTGAAGGTATGGATAATCCCTGCTGGACGCAGTTCAAAGTGTTTGTTGATTAATTCCAGTAAGGTTTCTTCATCCACTTTGCCAGTGCCAAAGGTATCCACTAGGATACTTGTTGGTCGCGCTACACCAATAGCATAAGATAGCTGAATTTCAACTTTTTCTGCTAACCCGGCAGCGACAATATTTTTCGCGACATAACGAGCCGCATAAGCAGCAGAACGGTCAACTTTCGTGGGGTCTTTGCCAGAAAAAGCGCCGCCACCATGTCGTGAATAGCCACCGTAGGTATCAACGATTATTTTCCGTCCTGTCAGACCAGAGTCTCCTTGAGGGCCACCAACGACAAATTTGCCAGTGGGGTTGACTAAAAAACGTGTTTCCTGATTAGGTTTAACGTCGATGTCGCCAAAAACAGGTTCGACCACTGCTGACCAGAGGTCTTGTTTAATTTTGGCTTGTACTGCCGCCTCATCCGTAATTTCCCCGATATTAGCTGTATGCTGGGTGGAAATTAGAATCGTATCAATACCTACGGGGCGTCCATCTTCGTAGACCACAGTTACTTGGGTTTTACCGTCAGGACGCAGGTATGACAATTCACCTGTTTTACGAACTGCTGCTAATCGGCGAGCAATGCGGTGGGCGAGACTGATGGGTAAGGGCATCAGTTCTGGTGTTTCGTTGCTGGCAAAGCCGAACATTATACCTTGATCGCCCGCACCAATTTTGTCGAATTGTTCATCACTATCTTGTTCGCGGGTTTCTTGGGCGGTGTTAACGCCTTGGGCGATATCGGGTGATTGTTCGTCTAAAGCTAGCAGAACGCTGGTGCTGTTAGCAGAAAAGCCATTGTCGGCATTGGTATAACCAATTTCGGCAATTTTTTTCCGGGCGAGATTGACGAAATTCACATTGGCTTTCGTGGTTATTTCACCAGTGATTAGCACCAAACCAGTATTAACTACGACTTCAGCGGCGACACGACTGCTAGGGTCTTGTGTCAATAGGGCATCCAGAATAGTATCAGAAATCTGATCGCAGATTTTATCTGGATGACCTTCGGTTACTGACTCAGAGGTAAATAGATATCGACGAGACAAAGGAAATTCCTCCATCGAGAGTTTTTTCGTTGACTAAATGTAAGCATTTAGTTCAACTACTAATTTATGAAATCATAACAATATTTATACTTCAGTCGTTAGTATCTTATTGATATTGATAAAAACCACTAACTATAAGGTAAATATCCGTAAGTAAGATAAATGTATGCTAATTATTTTTTATTTAAAATGTATTTAATAACACAAAAAAAGGGGGGCACCCGGAAGCGCCCCCAAAAGCTTTGACACAAACACTGCTGCTTTAAACCTGAACTGCTAACTTTGCTTCTGTAGCTGTCAACCGCTCATAAGCAGCACGCATCTTCAAACCTGTAAGCACTTGGAAGAAACCAGTTCCATTATTGGAACCTGGATACTCGCGGTGCTGGAGTAACAAGTGAGTCAATTCACCCTGATATTTTGTGGATGTATTGCTAAGATGGGTTTCGATGTAAATGACTTCTTCCAAATTGTCAAATTGACCATCCACCTCTAGTACTGAGACATAGCGTCCGTAGTAAACATCGGAACCATAGTATAGTTGCATACCAGGGTAAGAACAGGTCAGCTTGCGTCCACAGGGAGTCCAATTGATTGTTGACCCTTCATCAAATAGGTAAGTTGGATCGAAGCCTTCCTTACCTTCCCGCTGGAGCATACGTACCCGTAAGACTCTACGTTCAGTGTCGTTTTTAATCAAGTTTGTGGGCAATACTTGGAGAACCACATCAGCAAATTCTCTTTGCGGTTCGATAAATTTATCAAAGTCAGGTTTGCGGGAATTGATTTGCGCTAACACATCTTCGTAGCGATGACCGCGTTCAGCCATATCTCGCTGGATTTTCCAGGCAATTTTGACCTCATCGCTAATGTCAAAATAAACACTAAAATCGATTAGCGATCGCACCCGCTCATCATATAAAGGATGCAGCCCCTCAATAACTATAATGTGATTCGACTCGATCCGCTCTGGCGGATCGAGCAAACCGGTTTCGTGGTTGTAAATCGGCTTATCAATCGCTTCACCACTTTTGAGCGCTTTAATTTGCTCATACATCAGATCAAAATTGTTTGCCCTGGGGTCTAGTGCCGTTATCCCCGTTTCTTTGCGCTGTTTGCGATCCAGGGAATGATAGTCATCCAAGCAGATGACTGTCATTAAATCTTCACCAAACAAATCTATCAAACGACGCAAAAACGTAGATTTACCGCACCCAGAGTCTCCGGCTACTCCTATCAGTACCACGCGTTCTGGCTTTCTTGTCATAAATCTCCTCTAAAATACTAAAGTTGTGTCAATAATTTTTCACACAGCAGATTCTGAAGCCAGGAGTTTACCCCTTTGGTTTATCCTGCGTTCTTGCTACCTAGCACATCTATAAGACACCAAGCAAGTAGGTAACAAAGTAATCAGGAGGTAGGAAACAGGAGTGAACCACGTTTAAAAGCGTGGGACTTAAGCTGTAAATGCCTTGAATCCCGCAGCACTTTTGCTCAATACAATTCTTATTTTTAAACTGGGCTTTTAACCCAGAAATAAAAAAAACTTCATTCATACTTCTTTCCTCCTGCCTTCTGCCCTTTGCCTCCTGCCTCTCTTTTAAGTTGCTACTCGTCGGACTAGCCTGAATGTTGGTGCCGGTAAGTATTTAATCCTAGTGATATATTTGATTTTAACAGAAGGGTGTATCCCATACAAGATTGCTGTCAAGAAGAATTAACATAATTCATCAATTATTTTTTTGTTAATTTAGTTGTTAATTTAAAAATGGGGATCAGCGCCGCACATCAGCGTTGTACCTTTATCAGTCTGCTACTTGTGACTCTATAGAACAAGACTATAATGTATAATTTATTCTTGCCGCAAATTTTCTAATGTTCCTTAATTGTAATTCCCGCTCGACAATACTTAATATATTCAAAGCAAAAATCTATCCACCGAATGAGAAAACAACTTGCATTACTCAAATTATTGGCTGTAAATTTATGGATGTGCTCATATAGATAGAAGCGTTGACGTTATGACAAAGTACTGATCCGAGGTTGACAGATTTTTCGCATCAAGTGAAACTAATTACAGTTGCTTGAATTACGATTCTCTATCTCGTTATGTTTATAGCTGGAGTTGTCCTAGTTATGTAATTTTTCATAGATAGGTAATGAAGATAGCTAACAACATTCCAGAAGAGTAATAGATTTGGAGAAGTAAAACCGATCGTGAAGAAAAATTTCCTCTCTTGGCATTCTCCGATTTAAACTCCTAGAGTAAGCAAGCACAAGGATAGATTTGGGAGGTAAAATGAGCGGTAGCTTACACCGATCAAAGCAGTCTTCCGAGAATATCTGCTATGTATGAGTTGCTGATTGCGTGCTAAGGTAAAAAGCTATCTCCCTGATGGGGGTGGTAGTTAACGAAAAAAAGATTAAATTGATTCATTATTAACATTCTCCACAAGACTTATCCTTTACCTTAGAAGGTGAACAGGTGTGTTTTTTGCTATGCCTGCATGTCTTTGGTGAGTGTACTTAGCAAGGCATTAATTTAATGATGCCTTTTTCCTTCAGGGCCAGTTTTGTGAAACGAAAATCCGGTAAACTAAAGCTGGCAAGGTAGGGGAATAGTTTTTTTTGAAAAACGGTTAAGTAAATTATCGGAGTGGTAGAACGAATGTACAATCAAGGTGCTGTTGAGGGTGCTGCCAACACAGAATTAGGTAGCCGCGTCTTCCTTTATGAAGTAGTAGGTTTGCGTCAGACTGAAGAAACCGATCAAACTAACTACCCAATTCGGAAAAGTGGCAGTGTGTTCATCAGAGTGCCTTACAACCGCATGAATCAAGAAATGCGACGTATCACTCGTCTAGGCGGCACAATTGTTAGCATCCAGCCTGTAACTGCTTTAGAGACGGTTAATGGTAAAGCCTCATTTGGGAGTGCTAAAAGCGTTGTCAGCGAGTTAGCTACATCTGAGGAAACTGCTAACAGTGAAGGGAATGGTAAAGCCACACCTGTAAATACTCATAGTGAAACCAAAGATTTCGCTAAACCACCAGCTGAAGAACAGCTAAAGAACAAGGACAAGAAAGGCAACACCATGACTCAAGCGAAAGCCAAAAAAGACCACGGTGACGTTCCTGTTAACACTTACCGTCCCAATGCTCCGTTTATTGGCAAGGTAATATCTAATGAACCGCTAGTCAAAGAAGGTGGTATTGGTATTGTTCAACACCTTAAATTTGACATTTCCGCCGGGGATTTAAAGTATATAGAAGGTCAAAGTATTGGGATTATTCCACCAGGATTAGACAAGAACGGCAAGCCAGAAAAACTTCGACTCTATTCCATCGCCTCAACTCGTCATGGCGATGATGTGGATGATAAGACAATATCATTGTGCGTCCGCCAGTTGGAGTACAAGCACCCAGAAACTAGCGAAACAGTCTACGGTGTTTGCTCCACACACCTGTGTTTCTTAGAACCAGGGGCAGATGTAAAAATTACAGGGCCTGTGGGTAAGGAAATGTTGTTACCCGATGACCCTGATGCTAATGTGATCATGATGGCAACCGGAACAGGTATTGCCCCGATGCGAGCTTATCTGTGGCGTCAGTTTAAAGATGCAGAAAAAGCAGCTAACCCAGAATACGAATTTAAAGGATTCTCTTGGCTAATATTTGGTGTACCGACAACTCCAAACCTTTTATATAAGGAAGAACTGGAAGAAATTCAACAAAAATATCCTGAAAACTTCCGCCTCACTCCTGCCATCAGCCGGGAACAAAAAAATCCTCAAGGTGGTAGAATGTACATCCAAGACCGCGTAGCAGAACATGCTGATGAATTGTGGCAGTTGATTAAAAATGAAAAAACCCACACATACATTTGCGGTTTGCGAGGTATGGAAGAAGGTATTGATGCAGCCTTGACTACTGCTGCTGCAAAAGAAGGCGTAACCTGGAGTGATTACCAGAAGCAACTTAAGAAAGCTCATCGCTGGCACGTAGAAACTTACTAAGTGCTGAGTACCGTTAGCGGATAGCTAGGGTTTAGCCCGTGCTGAGTTTTGAGTTCTAAGTTATGAATGAGTAGGGTGGGCAGTGCCTACCCTACAATTGTTTTATATAGATGGCTGAGGAAAGAGTTCTCAGTTCTGGGGGGTAAAGTATTAAATACTTGTTACTACTCAGCACTCAGCACTCTAAGCCGAGGCACTTAAAAATGAATTGGGTGCAAAATGGGTGTGAAACTAGGAATACTGGGATTAGGCACCGTGGGAACGGGAACAGTGCAGTTGTTGCAAGATAGCGCTGGGCGTCACCCATTGTTGCAAGAGATAGAAATTTATCGGGTGGGAGTGCGATCGCTAGATAAACTCCGTGCAGTAGAATTGTCTACGGAAGTCCTAACTACAGATTTAGAATCTATTGTCAACGATCCGGCAGTAGATATTGTGGTTGAGGTGATGGGTGGATTGGAGCCGACGCGATCGCTCATTCTCAAAGCTTTAAGTAATGGTAAGCATGTAGTCACAGCCAATAAAGCAGCGATCGCCCGCTTCGGAGCAGAAATTTTCACCACTGCCAATCAAGCTGGCGTATACGTGATGCTAGAAGCCGCTGTGGGTGGTGGTATTCCAGTGATTCAACCCCTAAAGCAATCTTTAAGTGTTAACCGAATTCATACTGTAACAGGGATCGTTAACGGTACAACAAACTACATCCTGACACGGATGCAAACTGAAGGCAGCAACTTCAATGATGTCTTAGCTGATGCCCAGCGATTAGGTTATGCTGAGGCTGACCCCACCGCTGATGTGGATGGTTTAGACGCAGCTGATAAAATTGCCATCCTCGCATCATTAGGCTTTGGTGGACGCATCAACCTACAAGACGTTTATACTGAGGGGATTCGGCAAGTAAGTAAAACAGATATTGCCTACGCCGAAAAATTGGGATTTGTGATTAAATTGTTAGCGATCGCTAAACGTGATACTCCCTCATCCCCCCTTTCCGTCAGAGTTCATCCTACCTTAGTGCCTCAAGCCCACCCTTTGGCTAGCATCAACGGCGTTTACAATGCCATTCTTGTCGAAGGAGAACCCATCGGGCAAGTAATGTTTTTTGGCCCCGGTGCTGGTGCTGGTGCAACCGCCAGTGCTGTCACCTCAGATATTTTGAATTTAGTTGCTGTCCTCAAAACTAATACAGCAGTTACAAATCCATTATTAACTTGTGGGCATCAGGAATACTGCCAAATTGCGCCGATGGCAGAATTGATAACTCGGTTTTACGCCCGTTTCCTCACCAATGACCAACCTGGAGTTATCGGGAAATTGGGTACTTGCTTTGGTAACTATGGCGTTAGCTTAGAGTCAATTGTCCAAACTGGCTTTCAAGAGGAACTAGCAGAGATTGTGGTTGTCACCCATGATGTGCTAGAAGGCAATTTTAGGCAAGCTTTGGCAGAAATTCAGAATTTCTCAGCGATAGAAAGCATTCCTAGCTTACTGCGTGTACTTTGAAATTAGTTGGGAGTCAATACTGTTCGGTTAAGGTAAGAGAGGCGATGAATCGCCGTCTCTACAATAATCAGTCTTTCGTCTTGACGGCGATTTCTCGCATCTTTGGCGATCGATAATTTTCATTAAATAAACCTTAACCGAACCGTATTGAGTCGGGAGTGAGGCTCGTCAAGTCGCTCTTGCTCCAATTTCTAATTACTCCCAAGGATTACAATCTCCATCTTATACAGACCAAGCTGTGAGTAAAACTTGGTTAACTATACAAGCTAAACTAAAAAATAAACTTACACCCCAGCGCGAGGCTATACCTATAACCTCTGCAACCAACCCATCAACTGCCCTCACTCCCTTTCCCGACCATACGCAGCTACCAGAGTCTGATAGTAATTTTGTGTTCGCGATCGCCCGATGGGAAAAGTTTCGCTTTAATCCCCCACCGTCTCGCCAGCAGTTGGAAGCATTGGCTGTTGTAGTAGGGGTTGATGTCGATAGGTTAGTGCAGATCAAGCACCTGCTGGGGTGGGAATGAAAATGGAGCCGATTCGGTTATGTGCTGCTTGTTATACCGAGTCACTATGTCACAAAATTGAATGGCAGTTGAAGGTGACACTGGGATGCGTAGGCGTTCGCGTAGCGTCTCGTAGAGAAGCCCGTCACAGACATCGCCAGAAATTACACTTGGGAGCAAAGTGTCTTAACCGTGGGTAAGGTTGAAAGATAGGTTATGTCTGTAGTGTTTTTGCCCGTCAAGGAAATGATAAAGTTGCAGAAGGCTGTCTAACTACCCACAACGCTTATTAACTGTCACCAACAGATTAAATGCTAGTTACAAATTTTGTGATTACATAAACTGCATCATGTACTAAAATAGATAGTACACATGAACTATTCCGATTGGCATCTAAACCTGAAAGTGTCAAGAGCTGAATACAACTCATTATAATAAAGCGATATCAATCCATGAAAAGCTCTCAAACAGTAGAGTTGTCAATGGAATGATTTTACCTATTAATATTTATTAAATTCCTAAAAAAGTCTTATGGTTAGCAAAGAGAGAGAACGATGTTGGAGAAGCTCATAAAATATTTTGTCTACGCGACAAAAGGTTATATTACAAAAACACAGCTAATCAAGTTTTTGTATTTAGCTGATCTTTACTCTGTCAAATGGACAGCAAAGCAGCTGACACATCTAGATTGGCGTTATTATTACTATGGCCCTTGGAATGAGCATATAGATAATACTTTAAATCAAATGGATGGTAAAGAAATATCTCAAGAATCTCAGGGAGATACAATACTTATCAAACTTGGTGCCCAAGCAGGTAATGTAGATGATTTAGAATTGCCTGTAAGTTTGACGTTAGTACTGGATAATATTAGGAGAGAATGGGCTGGTGCAGGACAAGATAAACTTACTCAGTTACTAGAGTATGTATATAACACTGCTCCCATGATGGAAGTAAAAGATACCTACAGACCTGAAGAAAAAGTTAAACTTAACTTACAAGCAGAAAGAGATAGATTAATCAATGAGTTAGGCAATTAGGATTATCAGGTGGCTGGACAAAAACCTAGACAAGGTTGGATCTATTTTATTAATCCCTATAGGGTATCTCTACGTTGCAGAGTTGGACACACTCATATTTATGATTTGGATGAGCCAGGTGAAGTACAATGTCAGACTATCTCTTGCACTGAAAACATCAATTCTAGTAGAGTTTTTAGAGGAACGCATCCTTATGTAGTTTGGACAGGTGATGAGTTTCAGGATGAGTCAGGTTATATAGCAACTTTTTCTGTTATTCCTCTAACCTCACAAACAACATCTAACGGTTTACCAACAACGTATCCAATTAACCCTACTAGCCAAAACGGTCTTGAGAAAAATTCTTATGTTCTGGTTCATCAACTGTGTACTGTTGATGCTAATTGCTTCAAAGACTCAGCAGGAAATTGGTTGGAACGCATGGGACAACTAGCTAAAGCAGATAAAGATGCTATAGAGCAGCGTTTAAAGTATTTTTTAAATATTCTAGACAATCCTAGCGATGACTGGTTTGCTCAAAATGCAACTATAGAGCTTTTACAAAAAGTTTTTTATTTTCTACCTGACGAAAATACAAAAAATAGAGCCATAGAAGAATTAATAAACAATTTAGGCCGCTCGTAAATCAGTAGTCATTGCTGACAATTTTTCTGTAACTTTATCTCTAACTCTTCCCAGTCAGGCAGATAAGCAAACATAAAACACTTAAATAGTTTACCGTGGTTAGGAACAAGGAGATGTAGGAGTTCGTGAACAATGACAAACTCACCCAATTCTTTTGGTAAATCTAGGAGTTCAGTATTCAGCGTTAAGCGTCCTGTAGTAGAAATAGATGCCCATTTGCGCTTCATCGGACGCAGTTGAATTTGTTTGACTTTAACTTTAATCCGATCGCTCCATTCTCCCACAGCATCCTTAAGTGCTTGTGCGTCTTTCCATTTTAGATTTTGGATTTGGGATTTTGGATTGTCGCAGCTAGCAATCATGATTCGACTCGTTCGAGTTTCAGCAGGTTGTTGGTGACTTCAATGGTTTGCTCAACTGAGCTTGTAATAGGATAAATAGTAGCGTAAAGTTCGGTTCTTAAATCAATTTCCTGACGTGCATCCCACCAATAATCAGGGAAGTTGCCATAAATGGCGTTGATGGTTTCGGCTTGGTTGATATCAAGGCGATCGCCTGCTTGCTTGATCGTAATGTAAATCGCAAAGGTGTTTTCATCAACTTTGAGCCGTTGCCGTAAGACTTCTGCTTCTGTGCATTCATTGGCAATTTCATCTAGTCTCGCTAAAGCAACGTGAGCCTCTATTTGGCGGTTTTCAAAGCTGGCGCGGACAGTTTCGGCACGTTCGCCAATGGAAATCAAAAAAGGCGATCGCTGACTTTGCTCGTGTACTGCTTTCAACAATGCCTTACTCAAGTTTAGAACTTTTACTGTATCTGTGGTGTTATTTTGGCGGAATTGTTCTAATTGTTGGGCATTGAGTTCGTGGATAGTTCCGGGCATTTCTAACTCGCCGATTGTGACGTTGCGGCGTACCAGTTCTTTGGTTTTGGCGGTGAGTTCAATATCAATGTAGGGACTGGTATTGTAAGCAGCGCGGATTGTTCCGTAAAGCCTGATAATAACTTGATAATTTTCCATGAAGGGGCGCAGGTCAGGATCAGGAGACAAAATTTCGTAAATTGATTGGAGTTGGCGGACAAATTTAAAGAACTTCTCGCGCAAATCTTTGTCTGCAAAATAAGCCGCAGCGCGTTCTTTTGCTTTGTCGTCCCATCCCTTAGCTAGCGGTAAATACTCTGGTGCAGTATTTTCCATCATCGTTTGCAGGAGGTTTTTGATCGCATCTACATTTTGGATGATGTCGTTAATTTCTCCGGACTCAAAGGCCAAGGCTTGCTCTAGTTTGTCGCCAAAGATACCGATAAAATCTAGAACAAAGCCGTAGGGCTTAACTAAACCTTCTGCGTCTTCATAAGGGCGATTCACACGGGCGATTCCCTGCAAGAGAACGTGGTCGCGCATCGGTTTATCGAGATACATACAGTAAAGTATCGGTGCATCAAATCCCGTCAGTAGTTTCTCGGTGACGATGAGAATTTTCGGCAAGGCTTTGCGGTAGTCTTCGTAAAGTTGGCGAATTTTGGTTACAGCATCAGCATCGCCACCGCAAAGAATTTCTAAAGTTTGGGCATCTTCAGCAGAACAATAACCTGTAAAAGTTAGGGTTTTGGTGGTGTCGTAGTTAAAATCTTTCGGGCGAGATTCGATAAAGTCGATGACTGCATTTGGTAAAGATATTTTGGCAGAAACGACGGATTTTTTAATAAAGGCTTTGCGGACTTCTTTCTCTTCGGCATCAGTCAGGTTGTACTCGCGCAGTCCTGCGGCTGTAGTCCGGGAATAAACGACGGTTGAGTATTCGCTAGGGAGATATTTATCTAAAGCTTGTTTATAAAGTCTACAAGCTTCCCGATCTACACCAACCATAAAAGCTTTAAAGCCCATTGGTTCAACGTAGTCACGGAAGTGTACGGCGACAAATTTCGCTACTTTATCTACTCTATCTGCACTTTTGAGAAACTCTTTTAATTTAACAGCGCGATCGAGAATGCCATCAAGTTCCTCTATGTCGTTAATGCCTTCTGCGGCTTGGAGTTGGAGAAATTCTTTTTCTAAAATTTCTTGGGGAACGCGAAACTCTGATTTCGCCAGGGCATAATTTAGCTTCAGGGTTGTGCCATCTCGTACCGAGTCGGCGGTTGAATACAAATCTAGGCTGTATTTCGGGTCACTAGGTTCGCCGAAGGTTTGGAAGGTACTTTGTCCTTTAGCTGCTTTACTGACGGGTGTACCTGTGAAACCGATAAATGTAGCGTTGGGGAGGGCAGCCATTAAATATATGCCGAAATTACCGCCTGTGCTGCGGTGTGCCTCATCGACTAAGACAGTAATTGTAGAACGCTTATTTTCTACCTTCATCTTGTCGAATTTGTGAATCATGGCAACGATTAAGCCGCGATAATCATCTTGGATGAGTTTTTCTAAGTCTGCTTTACTGGTTGCAACTTCATAACTTTTGATGCCATAAGCTTTGAGGTTTTTGTCTAGTTGGTTTTCTAGTTCGTTGCGGTCAACAATCATGATTACGGTATTATCGCCGCTAATGTTGCGGAGTTGGGCGGCAACTGTAATCATCGTCAGGGTTTTACCACTGCCTTGGGTATGCCAAACCAGTCCGCGTTTTTTATTCGGGTCTTGGATGCGTTGCAGGACTTTTTTGACTGCACGGGTTTGGTGTTGGCGTAAAACGACTTTGGTTAAGCCGTCATCGCGTTCGAGGAAAACAATGTAATATCTGAGAATCTCTAAAAAGCGTTGATGGTCGAAGAAGCTTTTGATTTTCTCTTCGTAGTCGCCTTCTTGGATAATCGAACCTAACCCCCCAGCCCCCTTCCCTACAAGGGAAGGGGAAGTAATATTGTTGTTCCCCTCCCCTTGCAGGGGAGGGGCTAGGGGAGAGGTCAGTTTCCATTCAAACAAGTTTTTGCGGTTGGTATTCCAGGTTAAGCCATACCAGAAATTCCACAGTTCTGTGACTTCAAAAACTTGGGGAAAGGCTAGCAATTCTGGGGTTTGGTTGTGGTAGCGGCGAATTTGGTCAATGCCTAGTGCTAAACCATCAGTTTTCTTTTCTCCTTTGGTTTCAGCAATGGCAACGGGAATACCGTTAATTAGAAAAATAATATCGGCGCGGTTGGGAAACTTTACGCCTTTTTGCGACCATTCATCTGTGACTTGGAAGATGTTATTTTCCAGGTTGTTAAAGTCGATGAGGGTAATGTTTCTGTCGCGGTTTTCTTGGGCGACAAAAATAGATTGTTTGCCTTGCAACCAGTTTAAAGCTTCGCGGTTGCCTTCGATGGTGCTGTCAATGTTTCGCAGGCGGCGAAGAATTTCATCAACGTTGTTATCGGTGACAACGCCAGGATTTAGTTTAATTAGTTGACTGCGAAGAACATCGGCAAAGTAGCGTTCTTTTCGCTTGTCGTCTTCTTTGCCTTCCCGCCGTTGTAATGCCTCTTTTGAAGTTAGGTATTCCCAGCCTATATCATAGGCATATTTCAGCATCGGTCTTTGAACGGCGGAAGCTTCGCTCATACGTAAGTCTCAGTTAAGGGTTGGGTGGAAATTTTACCTGTCATCAGTTGTTCTAGCATGGCGTGGAATAGTTCGTCAGTAAGGGCGATTTCTTTTTCTAGGGCTTGAATTTTGCGATCGCAGGTATGTAGTATACCGACAATCTTTAGCTGATCAGGTATCGTTGGCAAAGGAATTAACCAATTTAGTAAAGATGTTCCTGATATATTTTTCTGAACAGCCCCTGATGCTAATTGAGTAATTCGTTTTCTCCCTATATGAGAGTTGATATAGTATCTCAGAAAATACGGTTCTGCATGTTCATTTAATCGAAACCGAATCAAAAAAGCTCCAGGAATAACCGGACTATTATATGATTCAAACACAGCAGCAATTCCACAAGTACCACTACGTGTAATAAGTAAATCTTTTATTTCAATCAAATGGTTTTTAAATTTATGAAGTTCTAAACTTGCAAATGGCATTGTTGAATAGTTAATATTTCCATCTTTATCTATATCAGTTGTTCTTAAAGTTGCTATAGTCCCATTTGGATTATATAGGTTTCCACTGAAGCGAGGCCCATAAGCACTCGACTCACATATTTGTCCAAATTTTATAACCTTCCAAGTATTCGGGATTTCGCCAACCTTAGTCTGCTTAGGCGGTTCATTGCGAGTTCCATGAGTAAAGAGATACTGCATCAGTGCTGCTTTGCGTTCGCGTTCCAGTTCTAACTCTCGCTGGCGGGTTTCTTTGGCTTTCTGGATGGTTCGCAGAGTGTGGGCGATCGTTTTTTGTTCAGGAAGTGGGGGGAGATAAATAGGAATTGTTTTAAAATTAGACCTAGATATTTCTTTAAAGGTTACACCATTGGCTCTATCTTTGAATATCTGTTTATTTTGAATAATCCAATAAGTTAAAAATTCGTTGTAAGTTTTATTTTTATTACAGCAAATATTAATAAATCCTTGATTAGTTGCCATTGGAAAATTATTAATTACAACTTCACCAATTGTGGCTCTACTAGTCATTAATACTGTTCCTGAAGGAAAAAGCTTTGATGCACATTTCTGTAATCCTTCTGGCGTGATATATCGTTCTGTTTCTGAAATATAAATTCCCCGATGTTTTGTTACCTCACTAGGAACGAGCCAGCGAATATCTCCATCCCAGTATTTTGAAATTTTAGTTGAGGGAGTACCACCGCCGTAAACCTCTCCTAAGTCACCTAGTTGCATCAATTTCCAATGAGGCGGCACTTGTATCTCACCCATCCCTACCCCTCTGATATTCCATCAGCAATAATCAAATCTATCATTTCATTCTTATTCTTCCGATCAACCCGAAAATCACTATCTAGAGTTAACACACTACTACCATTAATCAACTCATTCATTCTTACCAAACACGCATCAGCTAAAGACATTGGCAC
Organism: uncultured Nostoc sp.; assembly: GCF_964247315.1. Lineage (GTDB taxonomy): Bacteria > Cyanobacteriota > Cyanobacteriia > Cyanobacteriales > Nostocaceae > Nostoc. The sequence continues at coordinate 1,521 of NZ_CAXTTT010000116.1, read as the reverse complement.
ATTCTGATACCGCTTCAACAACTCTCTAACCGTTCCTATTTCATCACTGAGACGAAAAGAGATTTGAATATTGCCGCTACTAACTAATCCCATCACAGTATCTTCACCCTTATAAAAATTTTGTAGTATAAAACACGCCTCAGTAATTACTGCTTCACAAGTAAAGAAAGGGTAAGCTAGATTAGCGACTTCTTTAGTAGCCCAACGATGATATTGTTCCTGATTATTAATTAAAGCAACTAGTGGGCCAGTATCAATAATGATATTTTGCTTCACTACCTACCGAACCCTTCTAAATACTTTTTATTAGTCGCCAAATCTCCTGGGCCTCCATCAATACATCCAATAAACTCCTTAGCAGCTTCTAAAAAGGAAACTTGTTTTTCCTTCTCTTTATCCTCAACTGTCTCCTGGTTTTGCATCTCCTTATATTGTAAAAATTCAATAAAATTAATTACCTCCTCTTGCTGCTGAGGCGTTAATGCTTTAACACTTTCTAAAATCGCCTGTTCTCTACTCATTGCTTGAGTCATTGCTGTCTCCTTAATGAAAATAAAAATAATAAAATGCTTGTAATTGATTTAAATTTTAACAATTTACACTCTAATACTAATTGAATACAAACTTAAATACTCAAGCATGAGCAAGCGTAACATAGTCCAGCATCTTAGTAATCACTACTTCACAAATTAATAATGGCGGTTCAATCTTTTTCCATTCATTAACCGCCCAATCATGCGAATTTTCTCGATTATTGATAAATGCAACTAAGGGGCCTGTATCTAGAAGTACCTTTTTCCTCATTTCCAACCGTAGCCTTCTAAATACTTCTTGTTGGTAGCTAAATCGCCAGGCCCTCCATCAACACAACCAGCAAACTCTTTGGCTGCTTCATAGGCGGAAATAGATTCTTTCTCTTCTTTATGCTGTACATCCTGCTTTTGCATCTCCTTAAACTGCAAAAACTGAATAAAATCAATTACCTCCTCCTGCTTCTCTGGAGATAATTTTCTAAATTCATCAATGATTATTTGTTCTTGATCAATTGCCTGAGTCATTGCTGTATCCTGGATAAAAATAATAAGATATTTGTAGCTGATTGAAACTTTAGCAATTTAAACTTTACTACTCATTGCAGACAAACTTAAATACTCAGAGATCAGCTAGCGTAAAATGTGTAGGTAGGTTTGAGGAAAGCCTCAACCCAACCTACGAATATTCTAACCCCCAACCCCTTCCCTACTAGCGTTGGGGAGTAAGCCTTAAAGCCTCTCTGCTTGTAAGCTTGGGGTGTACACACAAGTATGACCAGCATAGGTTTCAACTCTTATAGTAGTTTCGTAGGGTGCGGTATGGACACGCCAAATCAACAAATGCGAACCCCAAATCAACAAATGCGATCGCCGAAGTAACAAATGCGATCGCCAAATCAACAAATGCGAACGCCGAAGTAACAAATGCGATCGCCAAATCAACAAATGCGAACGCCGAATAAACAAATGCGAACGCCAAATAAACAAA
>NZ_CAXTTT010000115.1:0-23838 GCF_964247315.1 uncultured Nostoc sp. | reverse complement strand
CTCATGGGGGGAACCCCCAAGACCGGACTGCCTCACCATTTCAAATGCCGCAAGAGCTTGGAATACAAATCTTTTGACTTTTGACTTTTGACTTTTAACTTCCGCTTTGCGGTACTAGTATGCCTATTATCTGTAAATTAAATGTGCGGTGATTTGCCGCACCACAATTTAAGTAAAAACCCTAATAGATGCGTATCTTGGGCGATAGTCTTTTAGTAGCTCCTCTTTGATTAACAATTCAATCAGCAAAAATTGACTGTCGAAGTGCATCCTTTGTATCTCCCGATAAAATGAGAACTCATGATCCAAAGTGTAAATCCCATCCCTGCCTTTGATATCAAACAGCAATACACCACTATCGAAGCAGAAGTAAGTGCAGCTGTCTTAGAGGTTTTGGCTTCTGGTCGCTATATCGGCGGCCCCTTAGTCGAAGGCTTTGAACAACAGTTTGCAGCTTATAATACTGTTACTGAATGTGTGGCTTGTAATTCTGGTACTGATGCGCTCTACTTAGCGTTACGAGTCTTGGACATTGGTGCAGGCGATGAAGTGATTACAACGCCTTTTACCTTTATTGCGACATCTGAAGTGATTAGCGCCGTGGGTGCAAAGCCTGTTTTCGTTGATATTGACGCGACTACGTTTAATTTAGATGTGGAGCAAGTCGCAGCGGCGATTACACCCAAGACTAAAGCGATTATCCCGGTTCATCTATTTGGACAACCTGTGGATATGACATCATTAATGGCAATCGCTCAGTCTCACAATTTGTCAATAATTGAAGATTGCGCTCAGTCTACAGGGGCAATTTGGGCCGATCAAAAAGTAGGAAGTATTGGACATATTGGTTGCTTTAGTTTCTACCCTACCAAAAATCTTGGTGGTTGCGGTGATGGTGGAGCAATAACGACTAACGATCCAGCCATCGCCACTAAACTGCGAATCCTACGAGATCATGGTAGTAAAATTCGATATTTACACGAAGAAATCGGTGTAAATAGCCGATTGGATGCTCTCCAAGCAGCCATTTTGCAGATTAAGCTACGTTATTTAGATATTTGGAACGATCGCCGCCGAGATATCGCCAATTATTACTACCACTACCTTAGCCAAGTTCCGGGGATTGTCCCGCCCCAAGAATTACCTGGGGGTATTGGGGTATGGAATCAATACACTATTCGCATATCCGGCGAAGGGCGCAATGGTTCTAGTGCCAAATATCGAGATTGGGTGCGTACTCAATTGCAAGAACAGGGCGTGAGTTCAATGATTTACTACCCCCACCCTTTACATTTGCAGCCAGTTTATCAAAGTCTGGGCTATGAAATTGGGGACTTACCAATAGCAGAGCAAGCTTGCTATGAGGTTATATCCTTGCCTATGTTCCCAGAACTAACCCAACAGCAGCAAGACCAAGTGATTTATGCGTTGAAAGATTGTTTAGGGTGAGGGAAGCAGAGGGGCAAAGGGGCAGAGGAGAGTAATTAATAACCAATGCCCAATGCTCACTCCCTAGTTCTTACTTCTCAGTCAACACTCTTGCAGTCGCTAAGGCTTCTACTAAGCCGCGCACAGCAGCAATCATTGCGACTTCGCTATTGAGTTGGTTGATGGCGGAACCAACACCAACACCAGCAGCACCAGCCGCGATCGCTAATGGTGCAGTAACGTTAGAAATGCCTGAAGCACACAATACTGGCACTGACACCACACGAGAAATCTCAAAAGCTGCTGCCAAGGTGGGGGCAGCTTTTTCAATTAATCCTAGAGTTCCGGGGTGAACTGGGTTACTGCTAGTACCGCCTTCGGTTTGGATAATATCTGCTCCAGCTTTCACCAATTCTTCTGCTAGCTGTACCTGTTGATCTAGTTCCAGGATATGAGGAACGGTGACAGATAGGGTGATTTCTGGAAGGAGAGCGCGGGTTTGCTTAGTCAGCGCTAGTACTTCCACAGCCTCAAAGCGGCGTCCTTGAGCATAGAAGGAATCGAAATTCCCGATTTCAATTAAATCAGCACCAGCTGCCACTGCTTGCACAAATTTATCTGGCTCTACTGCTGAAACACAAATTGGTAAATTTGTCAAACTTTTAGCTAGCTGGACTAAAGTTGGATCGGCGGCAATATCAACAAAAGTAGCACCGCCAAATTCAGCAGCTTTAACAGTAGCAGCAACGCTAGTGGCGTCGAAGTTATTCAAGCCGCTGATCACTTTCAGGACGTGGCGGTTAGTAAATGCACGTTGGAGTGTGGAATGCATCGTCATAGTTTGGCTTTTGAAGCTACGAAAATTAGGTATATTCTACCGTCCCTCAGTTGATGAGAGACTAAATCACAATGGTAGTTGCCAAATATTGATAATTTTATCCTTACCGCCACTAATCAAAATTTTGCTATCCGTACTGAAAGCGATCGCATAAACTTCTAGTTCCATCCATCTATGTCTGTAGGGTTTTTTACCACTATCCTAGTCAAACTCTAGAGGCCACAAATCTGCAATTGGTACTTCCCATCCTGGGAGCAGTTCGGGAACTGTTAAAATATCGCCATCACGAAGTATTATTGGCTCTTGTCCAAAGTTGTAAACTTCAACAATCCGCTCATCTGGATTGAGCAAAATTCCTACCTTAGTTCCCAAACTCAAAAATTCTTGAATTTTGGCTCTCAGTTCTTCTAAATTATCGCTAGGGGACTTCACCTCTACAGTCAAATCGGGAGCCAATTGAGCAAAAGATTTCGGACTGCGACGCAAGCGTTCAGCTAAAACAAATGAGGCGTCGGGTGCGCGCAAATCTGAATTAGGCAACCTGAAACCAGCGCTAGAAGCTGCTGTTCGTCCCAGTTTGCGCGGTCTAACCCAGTTACGTAACTGAGCTACCATTTCAGCTGCAACTTCATCTGATTCGTATCCTGATGGACTCATAACAATAATATTACCCTTGACTAGTTCCATACGAAAGTCAGGATGCTGTTGCTGCATTTGTTCCAAGTCTTCAAGTGTTAGGGACATAAAACCTCTAATTATCACACGCCCTGTATTTATATTATGGAGACAACAGACCTCTCCAGGTGCGATCGCCCCATGAATTCCCCTGACTTTTCACAGGATGTGGAAAGGGGAGATTGGCTATGCTAAATGAATTTTCCTAATTATTTTCCGCGTTTACGATCAAACTTTATTTCCTGCGACTATGACTTCAGATACCAAAACCATTTTTAATATCCTGACTGACGAAGAGTCTGCCATCGACTGGAACCGACTGCTGACTGAAATCCTGGCCGCTTTCGACTGTTCTACAGGTAGCATCCATACCTTAGACCGAGATAGCCAGTTATTGCACCTAAAGGCTTACCAAGGCATTCCAGAATTGCTTTTGCCTAAAATGACGGTAATTCCTATTGGTAAAGGAATGGCCGGTATCGCCGCCGAACGCAAGCGACCCGTACAGATTTGCAACCTGCAAACCGATAAATCAGGAGTGGCTAGACCCTCAGCAAAAGAAACGAAGGTACAAGGCTCCATTACAGTGCCGCTAATGCTGAATGGCCGATTGTATGGTACTTTGGGCATTGCCAAGTCGGTTTCCTACGAATTTACTGCCAAAGAGGAAAAGACACTGATGGAAATTGGAGAGGCAATTAGCCGGAAAATCGTCAGTTAAAATCAAATACTATTACTATAATGTATCAACCTTAAAGTGAAATGGTATAAGGGTAAAACTCATGCATTCAGGAGATTTCAGCTTAAGTTGACACCAATGCACAGATGTACGCCCCTACATGGGATGTTTTTTCACTGGAAGTCTTTAATTCAATATTCCCAAAATTTTGAGAAGAATAGAACGGGCTAAAAACTATGAACATCAAGATTAAATCATCAACATATTTAAAAAATGACAAAAGTATGGAATAATACATAGGGAGAAAATTTAATTGCACTCCATAGATTGATAATAAATGTAAAGCTATGATTGCTCAACATTACAACTCAATTCATGTTGAAAATAACTTGCTTAAACAAATCAAAATTAAAGAAAGTCAGCTAAAAATTGCACAAGAGTCTGAGATGCTTCATGTAGCAGAAGAATTGCAGAGTCAATTATTACAGCTACAGTCTCAATTATCAGAGCCGCAAGAGCAAGACGTTGAAATTCAAGCGTTGATGAGTTTGCTAGATGATTGAAATTGTAAATTTATATTGCGTTTATTGACAATAGAAAACCTCTGTTATCCAAAAACAGAACATAGTAATTCTGATGCCTGGAGATGTAGGTTATGTACTACAGATCAAGAATTAACAGGACGATAAAAAGCTGTAGAAGAGTGATGATTTTTACTTAGATAAAACGTTGAGATTTTTGCTGAGTATGTGGTTTTTTGCTTTGCGGTACTAAATCCATCTTAAGAATAGGTTTAATTAGGCGCTGTTGCCTTTGATTAAGAATTTGAATTTCTCTCTCAATTGAATCTTTTCCTTGTCTAAAAAAGTTTTGAGAATTATATGGAACCAAGTCACGGGATAAATGTTGAGCTTGTGCTGGCGTCAAACTAGGAACTGCTTGTTCAGCATTGGCACAAGTCTGTACAACCAGTAAAAAAGCTGTTGAAACCACCAATGGTTTTATTTTTATACATCCGGTGAATATTATATTTAACATGATTAATACATTTGTTGCGTGAATTCAGGCTCAAACCATATTGTGTTGGTCTGATTATAAACAAAGTATACTTATTTCCTTGGTAATTACCTCCTACAAATGGGTGAATTAATCAGCTAAACTATTACCATCTGAATTAACCAAACAAGTTCTCAAGCAACTTGTTAAAGTTAGACAAACCTTCCGTCACTTGAAATTTCGATGGATGTTGAAAGCAAGAGAATTGTGCTAGATGTAAAGTGCTATTCAGTAGTTAATGGTATTTTCGCCCTTTGAAACACCTGCTCAACAGTAAATTGCAGTCCTTCAAATAAAGAATCTGTAAGTAATTCTTCTCCCATATAAGTTTGTGGTGCTGCATCTGGATAAAAAACAGTAATGCTTCTGGCCTTGCTATCTAATACCCACACCCGCAGTACCTTAGCATCTAAATAGTCTTTGGCTTTAGCCGCCATTTGTCCAAAGGTTTGTCCCGGCGAAATAATCTCAATCACCAAATCAGGAGGAACAGGACAAGCTTCGTTTTCATCCCAGTTTGCAGGTAAACGTTCATAAGAAATATACAAAATATCTGGAATTGGCATCCAATCTTGCCCCCGACGGGTCAATGCAACAGACCATTCAGGGCAAACTTCTCCTTTTCCCTCACACGATTGCTCAATCGAATTGAGAAGGACACGGGTAAGTTTTGCATGAAAAAATTTTGGTGACATTTTAGGAATTGCTTGACCATCAACAAGTTCGTAGGTAATATCTCCCTCGCCTGGTGGAAGATTCAAGAACTCTTGCAAGGTTAATTGATTCTTGGCTTGGAGTATCATGGCTCATTAATTCGTAATTCGTAATTAAAGGACAGAGCAACTAAGTTTTATTCTGACTCCTGAATCCTGAATCCTGAATTATTCTTCAAATTGTTCACATTCTTCGCAACACTTGCCGAATAATATCCGATGGCACTTCATCGGTAATTGTTACTACACCAATCTCTGTTGGTAAAACAAACCGCACCTTCCCAGCTTGGACTTTCTTATCTAACTGCAACGCCTCAATAATTGCTTCAATATCTACCCCATCTGGTAACTGAGTAGGTAAACCCGCTTTTTGAATTAAAGCATTTTGACGTTCTGTGTCTTCCTTGTGCCATAGTCCCAAATCCACAGCAATTTGACCGGCTGCTACCATACCAATAGCCACCGCTTCGCCATGATTTACTAAACGATAACCAGTCAAACTTTCTACTGTATGACCGATGGTGTGTCCATAATTGAGAATTGCGCGTAATCCGCCTTCTTTCTCATCTTTGCCGACAACATCAGCTTTAGCTTGACAAGAGCGCGTTAATATGTTTGTTATTAGATCGGGTTTGACATAGCGGAGTTGGTCGAGGCGTTTACTTGCTTCCAACTGGGTAAACAATTCGGCATCCCAAATCACACCGTACTTGATAACTTCTGCCATCCCTGCTCGAAACTCACGCATAGGTAGAGTTTTTAACACATCTGGGTCAATCAAAACCAAGCGCGGTTGATGGAATGCCCCAATTAAGTTTTTACCGTGGGGATGATTCACGCCAGTTTTGCCACCAATTGCTGAATCTACCATCGCCAACAAAGAGGTAGGCACTTGGACAACATTAATACCGCGCAGCCAAGTTGCGGCTGCAAAGCCAGTCATATCCCCAACTACACCTCCGCCCAAAGCTATCATAGTAGAAGAACGTTCTAGGCGGTTCTCCAAAGCTACATCGTAGAGTTTTTGGATGGAATTGAGGGTTTTGTAGCGTTCACCAGGTGGTAGAGTGCAGCTAGCAACTTCAAATCCAGCAGATGTCAGGGATGTAATTGCTCTTTCCCCAAAATGCTTAAAAATCGTCGGATTAGAAACCAGCAAAACTTTCTTGCCCAGATGGAGATTGGCCATCTGTTGACCCAGTTGGTCTAAACTTGAAGGTGCGATCGCAATCTCATAAGACTGCTCTGGTAGATTTACATTAATTACAGAAGTCATTGCCCAACCCCAAACAAGCGCCCGTGGGCTGTATTGTATCGCAATCTAGGAAATGGGCATAGGGAATTGGGGATTGGGGATTAGTAAGAACCAGGGAAGCAGGGGGAGAAGTTGCAGTAACTATTTCTCCTCTACCCCCATGTCCAATGCCCTTCAGGAGTGCTGAGTGCTGAGTCCTGAGTCCTGAGTAAAGAAGTGAGATTCCCTACTCAGCACTTCGGAACTCAGAACTGTTTTGCCCCATGCCCAATACCCAACAACTAATGATTCAATAGATTTAGGAAGTATTCTGGAGAGCAATAAATGTTTGCAATTATATCTTATGTCGTCTTCTTGGGTTTATTCTTTGGTTTAGCTGTAGGTTTGCTGTTCGGTCTGCGGACTGCCAAGATAATTTAATCGAAAGGTATATTCAACCCAAAACTCTTGTGGGGCGGGCATCTTGCCTGCCCCCTATTTATCAATATCTTATAAAACCCTTACTTTTTCACCAAGTACACCTCGACGAACTTAGTAAAAGTGCTGTAGGCTTTAGTCTGTCGGTACTTACTCTCTGAATGTTGACAAGAAGTTAATTGTTTTTTCCTAAAGTATTGTTACCGCATCGTGATATGATTCAGCTGACTGAATGTGCAGTCATCATATTTAACTGTACTGGTTTCAAGTCCCGTGAGCTTGTCTGACGAATCAATTGCGCCCACTCCGACAACGCAACAAGATGCTAAAACTGGTTCTGAAGATACAGAATCAGGTAACTCCATGCAAGAGTTCTATCAACTCTTCCAGCGATTGTTGGTAATCACGCTTGTCTTGACGGGGGTTATTTTTATCTCTGTGTGGATTTTTTATTCCTTAAACATTGCCCTCAATTATTTAATTGGGGCGTGTACAGGTGTGGTTTACTTAAAAATGTTGGCTAGAGATGTTGAGCAGCTTGGTAGTGAGAAAACCAGTCTGAGCAAAACTCGTTTTGCTCTGTTTATGGGAGTGATGATCGTGGCAACTCAATGGCGTGAGCTACAGATTCTGCCCATTTTTTTGGGATTTCTAACTTACAAAGCCACGCTCCTCGTCTATATGGTGCAAATTGCGTTCATTCCTGATTCTTAAAAAGTCAGGCTCACAAAGATAGTAATCCCATCCTCGCTCGTTGGGGAAAATGCTTGAAGAATGCAAATGCTTAGTGTCTTAAACGCCTTTAATTCTTTTCCCCTCGCCGAATTAGAAGTAGGTCATCATTTCTACTGGCAGTTGGGCAATCTTAAAATTCATGGGCAAGTTTTTCTCACCTCATGGTTTGTGATTAGTATTCTAGTAGTGGCTTCAATAGCTGCTACTCGCAACGCACAAAGAATTCCCAAGGGCATCCAAAATTTGATGGAATACGCCCTAGAATTTATTCGTGATTTGGCAAAAAACCAACTTGGTGAGAAAGAGTACCGCCCTTGGGTGCCATTTATTGGCACACTATTCTTGTTTATTTTCGTATCGAACTGGTCAGGTGCGTTAATTCCCTGGAAGCTCATCAAGCTACCTTCAGGTGAATTGGCAGCTCCCACTAATGACATCAATACGACTGTTGCATTAGCACTGCTGACCTCTTTAGCGTACTTTTACGCAGGTTTTAGCAAACGGGGTTTAGGCTACTTTAAGAAATATATAGAGCCAACACCTGTTTTGTTGCCGATCGCAATTTTAGAAGATTTCACCAAGCCCCTCTCCCTAAGCTTCCGTCTATTTGGTAATATTTTGGCGGATGAATTGGTAGTAGCGGTATTGGTGCTGCTAGTTCCTTTATTTGTACCTCTGCCTGTAATGGCCTTGGGTTTATTTACCAGTGCCATTCAAGCCCTGGTTTTTGCCACTCTAGCCGGAGCATACATTCATGAGGCAATGGAGGGGCATGGCGGAGATGAACATGAGGAGCATTAAACTTCTCAGTTGATAGCACAGTTCCCAGAGCATGTTCGCTCAAAACATCGCAAAGCGCGATTTAAAGAACCCGGTGCAGCGTGAAAACCACGTTTCTAATCGTTAACGTACTTTTTGTTAGTTTTGTAATCAAAGCAAGGAAAATCAACATGGATCCATTAGTTCAGGCTGCTTCAGTTCTCGCTGCTGCTTTAGCGATTGGTTTAGCTGCAATTGGCCCTGGTATTGGTCAAGGAAACGCTGCTGGACAAGCAGTAGAAGGTATTGCTCGTCAACCTGAAGCAGAAGGAAAAATTCGCGGTACTCTGCTATTAACCTTGGCATTCATGGAATCTTTGACTATCTATGGTCTAGTAATTGCCCTGGTATTGCTGTTTGCTAATCCTTTCGGCTAATACCTTAAAGTTTTTGTGAGTGTGGAGACGTGAACCATCACGCCTCTACAATCGAAATTTTTTGGGTATCTTAAATAGAAGTTCTAATGTTCAGTTGACCCTTATTGGCTATGGGTCTCTAAAATATGAAAGGTTGGATGATGTTGCTAGCCAGGAAAACTGCTACTCCAGCCAAAGAGGAGACAAATGTTTGATTTCGATGCTACCTTGCCCTTCATGGCATTGCAATTCCTGCTATTAGCAGCTTTGTTGAATGCAATTTTCTATAAGCCACTGACCAAGGTACTAGACGATCGCGATAATTATATCCGAACGAATACCTTGGAAGCGCGGGAGAGCTTGGCTAAAGCCGAGCGCTTGGCTACCGAATATGAGCAGCAACTCGCAGACGCTCGCAAACAATCGCAAGCTACTGTAGAAGCAGCTCAACTAGAAGCTAAGAAAATTACTGCCGAGAAAATAGCTGAGGCCCAAAAGGAAGCTCAGACTCAACGAGAACAAGCTGCTGTTGAAATAGAACAACAAAAGCAGGAAGCTTTTCGCACCTTAGAGCAACAAGTTGATGCTCTAAGCAGGCAGATTCTAGAAAAACTATTGGGGCCAACTCCAGTTAGATAAACTAACTAGACTGGTTCTGTGAAAGCATACGCGCAGCTGGCCCCTAGTCCAGAGCGCTTAATTAAGTGTCGAAAAAGGCACTTTTTCCCCTTCTGGGGAAAAGATACTTAAATTTCCTTCGGGAAAGATACTTAATTTCCCTTCGGGGAAAAAATACTTAATTTCCCTTCGGGAAAATACAACATATTAGCAAGCGAGCAGCGCACTTGTAAATGGGTATCATGGGGACATTCTTATTACTTGCCGCAGAAGCGAACGCTGTTCACTCTGAATTGGCAGAAGGCGCAGCAGAAGGTGGTTTCGGTCTAAACCTAGACATTTTTGAAACCAATCTAATTAATCTAGCGATTCTGATTGGCATATTATTCTACTTCGGACGTAAAGTTTTAAGCAATATCCTGAACGAGCGACAATCCAATATTGCCACCGCAATTCAGGAAGCAGAAGGGCGCTTAAAAGAGGCAAAGACTGCCCTTTCCCAAGCGCAAGAACAGTTGAAACAATCTCAGGCAGAAGCAGAACGCATCCGCCAATCTGCTACCGAAAACGCCCAAAAGACAAAAGAAGCCTTGTTAGCGAAGGCAGTGCAAGACGTAGAACGCTTGAAACAAACAGCAGCAGCAGATTTAAACACCGAAACTGATCGAGCGATTGCTCAACTGCGGCAACGGGTAGCTACACTAGCATTGCAAAAAGTCGAATCGCAACTCAAAAGCGGGATTGCTGACGATGCTCAACAAGGTTTAATTGACCGCAGCATCGCACAACTGGGAGGCAATGTATGACAAGTCAGGTAGCGGCAGCCGAAGTAGCCCAACCTTATGCACAGGCACTTTTGTCAATAGCGCAATCGAAAAATTTGACAGAAGAGTTTGGGGAAGATGCGCGTACTTTCCTGGGACTACTCAGGGCAGACAAACAGCTATACAACTTCTTCAGCAACCCGTTTATTCAGTCTGAGAACAAAAAATCTCTCATCAAACAAATACTCGGTGAAGGCGCTAACTCCTACTTACGCAATTTTTTGCTGATATTGGTAGATAAACGGCGCATTGCATTCTTGGAAGAGATTTTTCAACAATATCTGGCGCTGTTGCGGCAGCTGAATCAAACCGTATTAGCGGAAGTAATTTCAGCCGTTCCCCTCACAGAAGCTCAACAGCAGGCAATCATTCAAAAGGTCATCGCCATCTCTAATGCTCGTCAGGTAGAACTAGAAACCAGGGTAGACAGCGAGTTAATTGGTGGTGTGATCATTAAAGTAGGTTCGCAGGTAATTGACGCTAGTATCCGGGGTCAGTTGCGCCGCCTTTCATTGCGCCTAACTAATAGTTAGAAAGTTAGGAGTTAGAGAGACGCGATTAATCGCGTCTGTACAGGAGTTAGTAGTTAGGAGTTAAGTAAATAGTAATTTATTTTGACTTTTAACTTGTAATTTTGGCATCTTTAATTCTTAACTCCTAACTGAATTAATTTTTCCGTCTCGAAAGCAAAAAGATAGACACATGAGCATATCAATTAGACCTGACGAAATTAGCAGCATTATCCAACAACAAATCGAGCAATACGATCAAGAGGTCAAAGTTGCTAACGTTGGTACTGTTCTCCAAGTTGGTGACGGTATTGCCCGGATTTATGGTCTGGAAAAGGCTATGTCTGGGGAACTTTTGGAATTTGAAGATGGCACAATTGGCATCGCCCAGAACTTAGAAGAAGACAACGTGGGCGCGGTGCTGATGGGTGAAGGGCTGGAAATTCAAGAAGGTAGTTCTGTAACTGCCACTGGTAGAATTGCCCAGATACCAGTAGGAGAAGCCTTAATTGGCCGAGTTGTAGATGCCTTGGGTCGTCCTATCGATGGGAAGGGAGACATCAAGTCCCCAGAAAGCCGTTTGATTGAATCTCCAGCACCCGGTATCATTGCCCGTCGGTCTGTACACGAACCCATGCAAACGGGTATTACAGCTATTGACTCAATGATTCCTATTGGTCGCGGTCAACGGGAATTGATTATTGGCGATCGCCAAACTGGTAAAACTGCGATCGCGATCGACACCATCATCAACCAGAAACAAGAAGATGTAATTTGTGTCTACGTTGCGATCGGTCAAAAGGCTTCCACAGTTGCTAACGTGGTGCAAACATTGCAAGAAAAAGGCGCGATGGATTACACCGTCGTCGTCGCCGCTAGTGCCAGTGAACCAGCTACCCTGCAATACCTCGCTCCCTACACAGGCGCAACTATTGCTGAGTACTTCATGTACAAAGGCAAAGCTACCCTGGTAATTTATGATGACCTCTCCAAGCAAGCCCAAGCTTATCGCCAAATGTCCCTACTGCTACGTCGTCCACCCGGACGCGAAGCGTACCCCGGAGATGTATTCTACATCCACTCCCGCTTGTTAGAAAGAGCCGCAAAGCTAAGTGACGAATTAGGTAAAGGCAGTATGACCGCCTTACCAATTATCGAAACCCAAGCTGGTGACGTTTCAGCATACATCCCCACCAATGTAATTTCTATTACCGATGGTCAGATATTCCTCTCTTCTGACTTGTTTAACGCTGGTATCCGTCCGGCTGTAAACCCCGGTATTTCAGTATCCCGCGTGGGTTCTGCCGCTCAAACCAAGGCAATGAAAAAAGTTGCCGGTAAGATTAAATTGGAATTAGCCCAATTTGACGACCTGCAAGCCTTCGCACAATTTGCTTCTGACTTAGATAAAGCCACTCAAGACCAGTTGGCACGGGGTCAACGGTTGCGCGAACTCCTCAAGCAGCCACAAAATTCGCCACTCTCGGTATACGAGCAAGTAGCAATTTTATACGCTGGTATCAACGGCTATTTAGATGATATAGCTGTAAGTCAAGTAACTAGCTTTACAGCAGGTCTACGTGAGTTCTTAAAGACTGGAAAAACCCAGTATGCCCAAGGAGTACAAGCATCTAAAGCACTAGGTGATGCAGAAGAAGCTGCCTTGAAGGAAGCACTTACCGAATACAAGAAGACCTTCAAAGCTACAGCGTAATAGAGTGCTGTTAGCGGTAGCGGGGCGTTAAGCCCGTGCTGAGTGCTGAGTGAGAAGAGGAGTCAAGAGTGAAGATATATGAGCATGATGCTTACAAATTCTCACATTTCCAATTCCTATAAAGCTTGGCATTCAGCACTTTCTACCACTCAGGACTCAGAACTCAGGACTCAGAACTTACAGTTATGGCCAATTTAAAAGCAATACGCGATCGCATTCAGTCGGTCAAAAACACCAAAAAAATCACAGAAGCCATGCGTCTTGTAGCTGCGGCTAGAGTACGTCGGGCGCAAGAACAAGTACTAGCAACTCGCCCCTTTGCCGATCGCTTGGCACAAGTATTGTATGGTTTGCAAAGCCGTCTGCGCTTTGAAGAAGCAAACCTACCACTACTGAAAAAACGCCAAGTTAAGTCAGTTGGGTTGTTGGTAATTTCAGGCGATCGCGGTTTATGCGGCGGCTACAATAATAACGTTATCCGTCGTGCAGAAAACCGCGCCAAAGAAATTCAGGCAGAAGGTTTAGACTATCAATTTGTACTCGTCGGACGCAAAGCTACGCAGTACTTTCAACGCCGCAATCAGCCAATTGATGCCACCTACAGCGGCTTAGAGCAAATTCCCACCGCAGCAGAAGCCAATCAGATTGCCGATCAACTACTTTCCTTGTTCCTTTCGGAAGAAGTTGACCGCATCGAATTAATCTATACCAGATTCCTTTCCTTGGTTAGCTCGCGTCCTGTGATCCAAACCTTACTGCCCCTCGATCCACAAGGTCTAGAAGCAGGCGATGATGAAATCTTCCGCTTGACAACCCGTGGCGGTAAATTTGAAGTCGAACGGGAGAAAGTCACTAACCAAGTCCGCACCTTGGCTCCTGACATGATTTTCGAGCAAGATCCCGTGCAGATTCTCGATTCTCTGTTGCCCCTATATCTGAGTAACCAGTTATTGCGGGCGCTACAAGAATCGGCAGCTAGCGAACTAGCAGCCCGGATGACAGCCATGAGTAATGCCAGTGAAAATGCTGGTGAACTGATTAACACCCTCACGCTGTCTTACAACAAAGCCCGACAAGCTGCAATTACCCAAGAACTCCTTGAAGTTGTGGGCGGTGCTGAAGCACTAACTTAAGGTATAGCTAATTATTTATTTGTAGTGCGTTGTAATATATAGCCAATTGCTAATTATCTTAAAATTAGCAATTGGCTATTTTAGTATTTGGGATTTTCAATATAAAGCAAAAATTTTTGTCCATTAACACATTTCAAGAATTGCGTATTATAATTGAAGTATGAAGTGCATGGGTCCGTCACGGTTTCGACAGGTTGGCGAACGCTGCTCTGTGATTCAGGTCGAGAGTGAGTCTCCTCTCGGAAATCAAAGGCTCAAACAAAAAGTAAATGCGAATAACATCGTTAACTTTGCTCGTAAGGATGCTCTAGTAGCAGCCTAAAACACCTCTTACAGGTTCGAGCGTCTTCGGTTTGACTCCGTTAAGGACTGAAGACCAAACCCCAACGGATGCTCTAGCAAGCGTTCTCTGGTTGGCTTGCTGGCTAAGATTAAATCAGAGCATCCTACGTTCGGGATAATGAACGATTCCCGCCTTGAGGGTCAGAAAGGCTAAACCTGTGAATGAGCGGGGGGTCAATACCCAATTTGGACAGCAGTTCGACTCTGCTCGGATCCACTAAAAATAGTTAACAAGTCCACTTGACACTGTGATGTGTAAGTGGGCTTTGTTTTATGGTAAATTCTCATCAGAATTTTCTATTTTCTATAATGCACAGCTAACTTGAGTTCAACGGCTAATATAGCAATACCGTTGAGTTAAGCCCAAAATTTTTGGTAAAAATGCGAAATCGGACTGTATACCCTGCTGTGCTAAGGTGTCTCTACAAGTTTCTTGGCAAACCTGAAACCAAAAACGTGTAAACCTCAACAGCGCCCAAGCCCAAGTAACAAAAAGAAGCGCAACAAGGTACTATCTCTGCACAAAGCAAAACTTGTCAATCTGAATGTTCAGGCGCATCTGGGAATTTGGGAGCAACTTCTTTAACCCAATTTCTTACCGTATTATCATTGACTCCAGTCAGCCGCTCAATGGCGCTCAAACCAATGCCATTCACGTACATGGTTAGACATTGTTGTTTAATTTCGTCGTTGTATCCGCGTTTTGAATATGATTCTAGAAATTGGCGTTAGTAAAACGGGGCAAAACGCACGTCGCAATCGCTACAGATGTAGTTTTGTTTACCATGACGATGCCCGTTCTTACGGCTAAGGTTAGATGCACAATATGGACAGTTCATCTATTAATTATGCAACGCCAAAATTTTGACGATAAAAATGTAGAGACACGACAAATCGCATCTCTACAAGGGTTTACCGTTTTTTCATAGACGCGATGAATTGCGTCTTCATGCAGGGTTAGGTTGGGTTCGGCCTTGAAGTAGCTGGATAATTGCAGCTTTTTCTAAGATTCCAACTAGGACGCCATTCTTGCGAATCACTGGAAGCACAGATAGTTTTTGCTGTTCGAGTAACTGCATGACTTCCAGCAGAGGTTGATCTGATTGGACTGTGGTAGATTCAGTAATTGGTCGCATGACTTCTTTAACTTGAGTTTCTGACCACAGTGCTGTGGGGATGGTTCTTAAATTATCAACTGCGATCGCACCTACTAATTGTCCATCATCATCAGTCACTAAGAACCGATGCCAGTTTTGTCCACTTATAACTCGCTCATCGGCAAACTCTCTCAAGGTAAGATTAGCAGATACAATCGGGCTGTCATGAGTTACAGCATCTTCAGCTGTCAAACCTGTGAGTTTTTCTTGCACTCTGGCAAATTGAGCCGAATTACCAGCATTTTGCAACAAGAAGAAGCCAATTAACAAATTCCAGAAGTTACCGGAGTTGCCAAATAATAATAGAGGAAGTACACCAGAAAGAATCGCTACCCAACCAAAGATTTGTCCAACTCGACTCGCAAAGGTTACACCTTTATAAGGATTACCTGTAATTTTCCAAACAATTGATTTCAGTATATTACCCCCATCTAAGGGCAAGCCAGGAATTAGGTTGAACAGGGCTAATGCCAAGTTAACAGAAGCTAGAACACCAATAATTGCAGCTAACGGCCCTGATGCAGCAGTAGTAACACCAATAGTTGTAGCTATACCGCATAGTAGTAAGCTTACTATTGGCCCGGCGATCGCTACCCAAAAAGCTTCACCTGGGGTTTTCGATTCTTTTTCTAAGCTTGCTAAACCGCCAAATATAAACAGCGTAATGGATTTGACATCAATTCCCTGACGAATCGCAACGAAACTGTGGCCTAATTCATGGGCGACGACAGAGGCAAATAACATCAGCGCTGTCATCAATCCTAGTAGCAAAGCTAATCCCGCAGACAATTGGGGAAATTGCGCCGCCAGTCCACTGCTATAGCTCCAAGTTACTAAACCCAGAACTAAAAACCATGACGGATGGATATAGAAGGGAATTCCGAAGAGATTACCAACGCGAATTGTGCCATTCATGTCGCTCACCTTTGATTTCAGCTTCGAGAGGTTTGCTTTTGTCCTTCTCGATGTTTTTATTGTAACGAAAGGTTAAGAGATTTTAATCTTGATGGCGGTAGTGGTGTCCGTCTGTAAAGGTGTGGTTATTGGTAATATTGCAAGCAAGAGTAATGACATCTCCAAACGGTTCCTAGAGGACTAAGGGATAAACAGGATAAATTCTCGTAATAGCTAAGTACAGTTTTGCGTAAAAAAGCGTAGCGTTTTTAATGTAAGCTGACGCATTAACAATGTAAGCCGACGCATTGGCATTGCAGGGTATTGCCTTCTTTAATTCGCAGAGTTCTTTCGTTACGTTAACGATTTATCTCACTACCTCTCGATCGCTACATCAGGCAAGCGACTCCACTCATTCCAAGAGCCATCATAATTCCGAATATTCGGATAGCCCAATAAATACTTCAACACAAACCAGATATATCCAGAACGCCCACCGATAGTACAGTAGGGAAACACTTCTTTATCAGCCGTAATGCCCTTGCTGTCATAAAGACTTTTCAATTCGTTGAATGATTTAAAAGTTCCATCTTTGTTGAGAGTTAAGATATGCTCAAGATGAACTGCACCAGGAATATGTCCAGTACGTTCGCCTGCTTTTGGTGGCCGATCGAAAAACCACTCACCACAGTATTCTTGCAGTGTTCGGACATCCAACAACACGCGATCGCTTCTACCTATTGATGCCTGAACTTCATTGTGTAATACTCGCAGATCAGCATCAATACCTCTGGCATGGTAATCAGTAGAAGCAAACGTAGATAGTTCAGTTGCTAGTGGACGACCTTCCGATTTCCATTTCTGGTAGCCGCCATTGAGAACTCGTATATTCTCATGACCAAAGACTTTCAACAACCAGAAAATCCAGGCTCCTGTTCCCGGATAACTGCCATAAGCAATCACTGTGGTGTCATTGGTGATGCTTGAACGTGCCATCAGTTTCTCAAAAGCGATCGCATCCAAATTCATCTTCAAATCGGGCAAGAGTAAGTCTGTAAAGATATTCCAGAATACAGCACCAGGTATGTGAGCATTTTTGTACGGCTCTAGACTCATATCCACTTCAATAATGCGGATGTTTGGATCGTTGAGATGATTTGCAAGCCAGTGGGTATCAACGATAACAGATGGATCGGCGTATTGAGACACTTGTATTTCTCCTGTAATAGCGCGAAAAGAATTGAAAGTTGTAGTTTTCTCAACGATTTAGTTTTGGTTGTGGTTGGGAAATACGATGTGTGATGTCCGATGCACTAAGGTTGTGGAAATAGAGAATAAGGAAAAGCCGATGAGCGGGTGAAATATTGCTAAAGGCAAAAAATGCAAGTGAATTGTGAGAAATTGCAGTCCCAGCAGCACTGGCATACTTACCGTAAGGTTTCGGATTCTTTGGGGAAAGGGAATCAAAAACACCCATATCAACAAAATTAGTGAGAGTCCGCCATATCCTCGCACGAGCCAAATATGGAGATTCCACCAATCAGAGTTGTAAAAGTAAGCCAGTCCAACACTGAATATTTGGATTATTAAACAGAGATTGAAAAGCACTGCTGCGATCAAAAAACTGATTTGAATCCAGCGCCCGGATATCTGTGTGTCATCAATGCCAGAATTTACAGTCATCTGAAGTAATTCCAAAAACCAAACAAAAGATTTGACTTGGTGTGACTAAAGCTAAGATAGGTCTGGTTGCGATACCGCGCCTAGACCTCGAACGAGTACACTTTGCCAATCATGGTTGCCTTACAAGCTCTATTTCATGGAATTGCTCAAGCTCAAGATGAACAGACTTTGCGAGCGCACATATCCGCTCAAATGAGTGAGTATTTTTCAGCTACACGATGTGGGCTGTTTTTCTTTGCCCAAATTTCTTTAGTTGACAGCAAGATTCAAAAAGCACTGCAAATTGCCTTATCACCTCAACACAATCCAGTTGCACGCTACTTGCTAGAACGCCATGCCCCTGTTCATGAAGCTTTGGTAGTAGAACCTAAAACATGGAAGTTGATTTGTCCTCGTGCTGACCACTGGCACGTCATGGCAGGGCCAATTGTCAGCAATGGTGAGTTAGTGGGTGTAGTAGGTTTGACGCGTCAGCAAGGAATGCCTGCATTTGATTCACAAAATCTTACAGATTTGAGTGCGCTTTGTCTGCACATTTCTACTTGGGTAGCAATGGCGCAATTGCAACAACCACTGTTACAGACAAAGCGTTTAACACCTCGTGAAATGCAAATTGCTTCCTTGGTGGCTCAAGGACAAACCAATGCAGAAATTAGTGCTGAACTTTGGATTACTGAAAACTCTGTCAAGCAAGCCTTAAAAAGGATGTTTCGCAAGCTTGAGGTTTCATCTCGTGCTCACATGGTTGCAAAGCTTTCCACAGTTTCAAAATAAATTACCTTTTATTCGCCTTATTAATCCTGGATTTCTCTGCTCATGTCACCGAAGAAAGGCAGGAGGTTTTAGAAAAGAATTTTTTCTGGAGCCAAAATCGTCCCAAAGCAACTAAATTTATTTATGAAAAACAAAAAATATGTATTTTATTAAGTAAGTGCAAGAAATACAGTGTCTTTGTTAACTAACTTTGGGGGTTTAAGTCTCCTGCCTCTACAGGCAGCAGGTTTTGTGTCGGGGTTAAATCCCCGTTACAAAACATAATTGCGAATTGCGTTAGCGTAGCAGGGCGTAGCCCATTGTGAATTGCAAATTGGTTTAAATCTCCGTTCGCATGACGCTCACGGCAAAAGCCTAAATTTATTTATGGAAAAAGTTAGGTTTAAAACCTCGCCCGCAAGTGGCGCAAAAGAATCCTTATCTCCCAAGGTAAATAGAAACCTCACCCCTTGTAGCTGGCTGAATTTAATTTTGAATTGATTATTTATGGGGATTTCTTCAGCATAGCTACCCCTTAACCTGTCCCTGATAACCATTTCTAGCAAAATTCAAGTGAAACGTTATCAGGGGTGTATTTTCTGGCTGAGGCATCCACTTATGCTGTAATTGTCTCCATCTGCTGAGAAGTTTTCTGCAACATCGGGGTAATTAGATCGGCAGGCACAGGGCAACTGAAGTAGTAACCCTGACCTTCATCGCATCCTTGCATTTTCAAGTAGTCAAGCTGTTCTTGGGTTTCTACACCCTCTGCCGTGATGTTCAATCGCAGGCTTTTTGCTAGGGCAATAATCGCATTAGTGACAGCGGCACTATCAGGATTGGACGTGACATCCTGTACAAATGACCGATCGATCTTGAGCATATTCACAGGAAAGCGCTTCAAGTAGTTGAGGGAGGAATAACCAGTACCGAAGTCATCTAGAGCCAACCATATACCCAGTTCTCGTAATTGTTTTAAAATTTTAACTGATCGCTCCATATCAGCCATCAAGAAGCTTTCTGTCACTTCCAATTCCAGGTAAGATACTTGCAGTCCAGTCTCCTCAAGAATTTGACTGACGACCTCAACTAGATTCGGTAGTTCAAACTGTCGAGCTGACAGATTTACAGATATCCGAATTGGGTTAAAGCCAGCAAGCTGCCAAGCACGGTTTTGGGCACAAGCAGTTCGCAAGACCCATTCACCAATCGGTAGGATCAAACCATTAGCTTCAGCAATGGGAATAAACTTTACAGGAGAAACCAAACCTAATGTAGGATGCTGCCAACGAACCAACGCTTCCATAGCTGTAATTTGTCCGCTATGTAAATCAATCAGAGGTTGATAATAAACCAGCATTTCATTGCGCTTAATCGCCCCATATAATTCATTTTCTCAAGTTATTCGCTCCTGCAACTGAGCATTAATTTCCGGTGAATAGAATTGGTATTTGCTACGCCCTTGCTGCTTTGCCTCGTACAGTGCGATATGAGCCTGCTGCAAAAGTTGATCTATGCTATCACGCTCATTTATTGCATTAATTGTGATACCGATACTGGCGGTGATATGAATCAAGTTCCCTTTTATAGAAAAGGGTTTGCTCAGGGTGCTTAACAGCATCTGAGATAGCTTAATTACACTTTCAAAAGAAACAATGTCTGTGCGGGCAATGGCAAATTCATCTCCACTCAAATGGGCAAGAATATCTGTTTGTATCATGCAGAGTGATAACCTCTGAGCAACTGCTCTTAACAACAAATTTGTTGTTTCATGCTCCAATCCATGACTCATAGCAGTGAAATCATCAATACCTAGTAAAAAAACAGTTACAAAGCGCTGGTTGTTTTCAGGTTGAGATAGAGTCTGATAAAGGCGATCGCGAAATAAATCACGATTGGGCAATCCAGTTAGATCGTCATAATTACTGATGTAATGAATTAACTCATCTAATTTGTAAAGAGTTTGTGAAGTATCCGCCATCAATGTACCGGCTTCATCAGCAAATTCTGTGGGCAATTCAGGTAAGATTTTGGTGTTTAGATAATTTTGCAATGCCGCAGATGTCAAAATAATCGGTTTGAGGAGGTGGTGTAGTGCGTAGAGGGTGACGGCTGTACCTGCTAAGGTAGCCAACAGAGCAATAAGCATAACTCGAATCGCCATCTCTAAAGAATAGGAGTTTGAGATGACGAAACTTAAGAGTAAGCTAAGAAGTGGTATGTGAGTACCCAAAAATGCCACCAACATGATTTTAGCGGTGTAACTTTTTTTGAGTAATGGAAAACTAGCTAGAAACGAGTATAGATTGAGCTTCATAAATTCTGTTCGATAGTTGGTAAATTAGTTCCGAGCTATTCTGGCAAAAGAGTACTTATAATTTACAATTCAGTGCAATTAGCTCTCATGGAACCCAACCCTGATGAGGTTATATATTATGCTTCCCAATCTAGGTTTCTATTTATATGTTTAACGATAAAGTTTATGTAAAACTTATCCATAAACAATTTCACAAGAAATACCTACATCATGTTGATTTTTATTAGTTTTTCTTCAAGTGATGTAAGAGTAAAAATATATACAAATTCGATTTTATTGGCGAAAAATCATTTTTTATAACTAACGACAGAGATGCAGAGAATGCAAAGAGAGTAAAGAGATATTTTCACAAATGATTTGGGATTGCTATATTTTGTAAGGGGATAGCAAAGCTGTGCCCCCACTGCGTGGTTATGTTACCTAAAAATGGCTGTAAAGACGCAACAGATTATTTATTGCTAGAGCCAGAAAAAAGCAGATTTGTAACTTGCTCTAACACCTTTAATGCTATTAATGAACCTCGAATCAACCGAGTAGCGGCAAAAGGTTGTCGAAGCATTGCGATCGCTAAAATAAAAGGGTTTAGAGAGCCATCAGAGTTAATTGCTGGTGTGAGATCGGGGATATTATGCTGACAATCGTCGCTGACTACTCGCAGCATTGCCACAGACACCCCAGCCGCATTGAAAAATTCTAAAGCGGTAAATCCTTCCATATCAACAACATCAGCGGCCAAAGTCTCACCTAAACGGCGTTTTTCGAGCGCAGACCAAATTACGCGATCGCTTGTCAGTGACTTGACAAGAGATACTTTTTCTGATATATAAGAGTGCAATTGTGCTGTAAAAGTGCGATCGCATTCTTGCTGCTTCGCCTGATAAATACAATTTTGATACAGCACAATATCACCAACTGTGTAGCGATCGCTCAAGCTGCCACATATACCCATAATCAGCACTCTGGATTTTGGAGTCAGAAATTCTCCTTGTTGCAGGTGTTTGAGTAAAGGCTTCATCCCAACAGGTATAGCTACTACCGTTGGGATGGAGGCAGCAACGCTGCTTAATCCGCGACACACAGCTTTATATTCTGCTCCTTGAGGCACCAGAATTGTGTTGATGGGCAAAAAATTAGACACTAGCTCTTTCAATAATTTCAAGTTTTAAAGGACTTCCAATTAGATCCCCGACTTCTTTGAGAAGTCGGGGATCTGAACACCGCGCATTTTCACAAATCAAATAGGATTGCTATATCTGAGTGACAATAAGTAATATTGCCGTTTAGTAGTAACCAAAATTCGCAAACCGAAGATGATTGCTGTAGCATGACTAAATAATTGTGTCATCCACACGATAATTTTCCAAGATGGTAAAGCTTCATAACTCCAAATCCGCACGAGAACTCTTCAATATTTCCAAATTGGCGATTCAATTTTCGTGGCTGACGGTGAGTTTTTGGATTGCCGTAATGGTAGCTGGTGTTCTAGCTTTCAGTTCCCTTAAATATGCCTTGTTTCCAGATATTACCTTTCCAGTGGTGGTTGTAAATGCTACAGCTCCTCTGACAACTGCCCTGGATACAGAAGCGAAGCTCACCAAACCCTTAGAAGAACGCCTCCGCTCTCTTGAAGGACTGGAAGACATCCGCTCATCCACCTATCCTAGTCAAACTGCTGTTAGCCTCTCTTTTGCCGTTGGGACGAATTTAGAAACATCGACCAAAAAGGTTGAAACTGCCCTGAAGCAGTTGAATCTACCTCAAGGAGGAACTTCTAAAATTATTCCTCTGAATCTAAACGAGTCAGCCGCCATTAGTTATGCCATAGAGGGTCCCACACGGAATCTCAAAGATTTGACGAAGTTAGCGCAAGATGAGATTGTTAGTGCGATCGCTAAATTACCAGGAGTATTAAAAGTCTCACTACTAGGCGCTGCTACGGCGACTCCTCCAGTAAATCCAGCGAATGCGAGTGCAACGATCCCCCAAGGTGGGGCGACATTAGTCAGGTTTAACGGTGAAGATGCACTTGCATTTCAGGTAATAAAACGCGGTAGTGCTAATACCTTGGAAGTAGTGAATCAAGTTGAGAAAGAAGTTCAAAGGCTACGCTCTACCCTAAAAGATGTCAAACTCACCTTAGCTGCCACCCAAGCAGAATATATCCGTCAAGCCACCCAGTCAACAATCGATGCTTTGCTGGAAGCAGTCTTGTTGTCGATAGTGGTAATTTTTCCTTTTTTATGGAATTGGCGGGCAACTCTCATTTCTGCCTTGGCGATTCCCACATCTTTGTTGGCGACATTTATCGTCATGGCGATTTTCGGCTTCAACCTGGAAACAATCACCCTGCTGGCTTTAGCTTTGGTGATTGGTAGCATTGTTGATGATGCGATCGTCGATGTGGAAAACATCATGCGACACGTTGAAGATGGAGAAACTCCTCGCCAAGCAGCGCTTTTAGCTACAAATGAGATTGGGTTGACAGTCACCGCCGCCACTTTGACAGCAGTAGCGGTTTTTCTACCTATAGGTTTGATGGGTGGGGTAATCGGTCAGTTCTTCAAGCCCTTCGGCATCACTGTATCCGCAGCAATGCTTGCTTCTATGCTAGTTGCTCGGACTTTATCTCCAGTTCTGGCTATCTACTGGTTGAAACCGAAATCATCGCTCTCCCCGCGTCGGGAAGCAAAAATCTGGGTAGCCTTTACCCAATCTTACAGAAACTTGCTGAGTTGGTCTTTAAATCACCGGAAGATAGTTATCGGGTTAGCTGCACTCAGTTTCATTGCAGGAATAGCACTGATTCCACTAATTCCTAAAGGGTTTATTCCCAAACTCGATCGCGGCGAATTTAATATTGCTTATACGGCTCCTTTGCCGAGTATTCCTAGTGGAGCCGAGGGGCAGGGGGGCAGGGGAGCAG
>NZ_CAXTTT010000114.1:0-24276 GCF_964247315.1 uncultured Nostoc sp. | reverse complement strand
CCCCAACAAATCCAACACCTGTAACCCCAACAAATCCAACACCTGTAACCCCAACGGACTCTCCAAGTACATAAAGATTGCTAATGGGGTAAAAAATGCTCTGCGAATGCCGAAGGCAGTAAGTTTTGTCATAATTTTGCGTAAGTCCTGTAGAACTTAGCTGCTCTAATGCAGTAGCACAGACTTATGCTCGACCACGGGCAGAACTATAACAACTCTTAACTACTGCCTTTACAGCCGCCGCCAAAGCAAAAAGTGATATTCCCTACGACCAGATAGCATCTGCTAACGCTAGATTAAATCAAGGACAGGACTTACACAGCGTTCACGGGATATCCTTATATAGTTCAATCACGTTCTGTGTGTAAGTTCCCAGGAACTAACTTGTTGCGAAAGAGAACATAAACTTATGACTTTTGATTACGACCTGTTTGTAATTGGTGCGGGTTCTGGAGGTTTGGCGGCTTCTAAACGAGCGGCTAGCTACGGCGCAAAAGTGGCGATCGCTGAATATGATTTAGTTGGTGGGACTTGTGTAATTCGCGGTTGCATTCCCAAAAAACTCATGGTTTATGGCTCTCACTTTCCTGCACTATTCAGTGAAGCTTCAGGCTATGGCTGGAAAGTGGGTAATGCGGAATTGGACTGGGAATATTTCATTACATCTATAGATAAGGAAGTTCGGCGACTGTCGCAACTACACATAAGCTTCTTGGAAAAAGCTGGAGTAGAACTATTTTCCGGTCGCGCCACATTAGTAGACCCCCACACTGTAGAAGTTGATGGACGTAAAGTTACAGCAGACAAAATTTTAATTGCTGTTGGTGGGCGTCCCGTCAAGCCAGATTTACCAGGGATGGAACATGGTATTACCTCCGACGAAATCTTTCATTTAAAAGAACAACCAAAACACATCGTCATTATTGGCGCTGGTTATATCGGCACGGAATTTGCTTGTATTATGCGCGGTTTGGGTTCTGAGGTGACACAAATTACTAGAGGTGAAAAGATTTTGAATGGGTTTGATGAAGATGTCCGCATAGAAATTGAAGAGGGTATGACGAACCACGGAATTCGCTTGATTAAGAATAATGTGGTGAAAGTAATTGAACGCGTCCCAGAAGGGTTGAAACTGACTTTATCAGGAGACGACCAAGAACCACTAATTGCTGATGTGTTTTTAGTAGCGACCGGTCGAACCCCCAATGTAGATGGATTAGGTTTAGAAAACGCCGGAGTTGAGGTTGTTGCTAGTTCTATTGAAGGGCCTGGATACCCTACCACAAGTGCGATCGCAGTCAATGAATATAGTCAAACTAGTCAACCGAATATCTTTGCTGTTGGCGATGTCACCGACCGAATCAATTTAACTCCTGTAGCTATTGGCGAAGGTCGCGCCTTTGCCGATAGTGAATTTGGGGATAATCACCGCGAATTCAGTCACGAAACTGTGCCCACAGCCATATTTTCTAACCCAGAAGCCGCAACAGTCGGCTGGACAGAAGCCGACGCACGAGAAAAACTCGGTGATGCCGTCAAAATTTTTCACACTCGCTTCCGCCCCATGTACCATAGTTTGACTGGTAAGCAAGAGAAGACAATGATGAAGTTGGTGGTTGATAGCAACACCGACAAAGTTCTAGGTGCTCACATGGTAGGTGAAAGTGCAGCTGAAATTATCCAAGGTGTGGCGATCGCACTCAAGATGGGCGCAACTAAAAAAGACTTTGATGCCACTGTGGGTATTCATCCCTCATCCGCAGAGGAATTTGTCACAATGCGGTAATAAGAGTTATGGGTTATGAGTTGAAGAAAGAAACTCATAACTTAAAACTTACAACTCCTAACTCTTCACTCCTAACTCCTAACTATTAACATTGCACTACATATATCTTCACGGCTTCGCTTCCAGCCCTAAATCTGCTAAAGCGCGGGATATAGGCGATCGCTTTACTCAAATTCAGACAAAGTTGAAAATTCCCGATCTCAATGCTGGCGATTTTTCCCAATTGACAATTACTCGTCAGCTCGCTGAAGTTGCCGCAGAATTCAGCAATGATTCTACACCAGTAACCCTTATTGGCTCAAGTTTGGGTGGTTTGACCGCTGCCCATTTGGGACAACAAAATTTACAAGTGCAACGCTTAGTTTTGCTAGCACCAGCTTTTGGGTTTTTATCCCATTGGTTGCCCAAACTAGGGGATGAAGAAGTACAGTGTTGGCAGCAAGAAAAATATATCATGGTCTACCACTATGGAGAACAGCGATCGCTTTCCTTAAGTTACGATTTCGTTACAGATGCTGCTCAATACCAAGAAAAGCTTTTGCAACGCCCTGTCTCCACACTGATTTTGCATGGCAAAAAGGATGAAGTCATTCCGATTGAAGCTAGTCGTGACTTTGCGCGATTGCGTCCTTGGGTGGAGTTAATCGAACTCGACAGTGACCACGCCTTGGGTAATGTTATGGAAGAAATTTGGCTAGCAATTCGCCTCTTTTGCCAATTACCTTGAAGTTGTAAAATATTAGACTCACACATAACTAATGTCCTTAGTCATTTGTCCTTTGTTAGTTACTAATGACCAATGACTAATGACCAATGACTAATGACTAAAACTATGCTTCCCTTCATCCGGTCAGATTTAGCACAATTCACCGCCTATAAACCTCATCCTAGCAGCAATACAGCCGATTCTGTCGCCACACAGTTCGATCGGTTAGATACAAATGAAAGCCCCTACGATTTACCACTTGAGTTAAAAGAGAAGTTGGCGTGGACGTATCGGCAAGTAATTGAAACAAATCGTTATCCAGATGGCGGACATGAAACACTTAAGAATGCGATCGCCGAGTACGTCAATCAATCAGCCGCCCTCTCATCATCGTTGTTTACTGCTGCCAATATTTCTGTTGGTAATGGTTCAGATGAAATTATCCGCTCTTTATTAATCGCCACCTGTCTAGGAGGAGAAGGGTCAATTCTCGTTGCCAATCCTACTTTCTCAATGTACGGAATTTTGGCACAAACTTTAGGGATTCCTGTAGTGGCGGTGGCGAGAAATGAAACAAATTTTGAAATTGACATAAGCGCTGCACAGTCTGCGATCGAACAAACTCAAAATCCCCCGATTCGCGTAGTTTTCGTAGTACATCCTAATTCGCCGACTGCCAACAGTTTAACTGAGGCAGAGTTGACATGGTTAAGAAGTTTGCCAGAGCATATTTTGGTAGTAATTGATGAAGCTTACTTTGAATTCAGCCAAACTACCTTAGTAGGTGAATTAGCACAGCGTCCTAATTGGGTAATCTTACGCACTTTTTCTAAAGCTTTCCGATTGGCATCTCTCCGTATAGGTTATTGCGTCGCTCATCTCGAAGCGATCGCCATCTTAGAAAAAGTTCGCTTACCCTATAATCTCCCCAGTTTTTCCATAGCAGCAGCATTAGTTGCTTTACAAAATCGTACACTCTTGCTGGAATCAATTCCCCAAACCCTGAGTGAACGAACCAAACTCATCGAAATTTTATCCCAGCAACCAGAACTACAAATTACTCCAAGTACTGCCAACTTTATTTACCTGCGTCTTAAGCCAAATGGCTTTAATTCACAAGAAGCTGCTTTAAAAACCTTCTACCAGAAACTTAGAACACTGGGCACTCTTGTGCGATACATTAGCGGAGGATTGCGAATTACTGTCGGAACGATAGAAGAAAACGCCCGCACCGTTAATCGAGTAAAAGCTGCTTTGGCCAATTTGTCATCTTAGCAATTTACTCAGTAATTAAACCTGCTATTTACCTCATTGCCCAAACGGCGTACTACTCCCACTGTTTGTGGTAGCACACCCACTAAAAGAGCAAAAGCAACATCCGGCAAAAGAGCCACTATTTCTGGTGGAAAGTATTGTTCAAATTGATCGAGAATTTTCTGGACTCGCTGCCCAGGCAGTGGGTTTTCTGTAATTTGTTTGATCAATCGAATCCACTGTCGCCTAATCAAGTAAGCCTTCTGGCGTTCTTCATTAGATTCAGGAGTTAATAAAGAAAGATTACCTATAGGCAGTGCCCTTTGGCAATCACAATCGTAATCCCCACCCACAGCAGCCCCAGGCCCAGCAAACTCTGCATGGTAGCGTTTAAAGAGTATTAATCCATTTCGCCTACGACTATTGACAATGAAAACTTCTCCACTGTGCAAACGTGTAAGGATATCCGAGCCTTGCGATTGCTCAGTTCCATCTGACATGACAACAGAGTCAAGGAAAGTTGTTTCAGGGTAATAAGTTGATACCATAGAGGTCTGATAGCGTCGATGCTGTTCGCTATCCATGTTTTTTAAACTTTTAATGAATGTTGTTGTAGTATGCACTTCAAAACGGAATTAACTGTTATATCAAATCAAGTTTTTGAATTTTTTATTATCAAGATTTTCTGGTCAATCCAACTAAAAATAGCAATAGAAAGGCGTTGTTTCTGTAGTTGAGTGATTATATTTTAAGATATATAACTAGATTTGTCTGTAAACTATACTAATGTTTTCTTAAAGTTTTTATAAAGATGAATATATAAATTACAAAGTTATTATGAGGAAATAATGATTTCTTTCAGTGCGATTTCGCGTATGTTCCTAGTATAGTCCATTTTCATCTATATCGAATCCTTTAAAAAAATTGTTAACCATAAATACCAAAAGATAAACTTAACATTTTTTAATATTAAAAATATTTACCAAAAAGATAATTTGTTCATACGGACGAGGGGATTTTTTGTAAAAATTTTAAATCAAATATTCTTTTGAAAAAAAAATTCAAAAGCTATTTACTCGTTTCGGAGATTAATAAACATATTTTAGTTTTGATCTATAGGACTCCTATTTGATTGTGTGAAAAAACTCAGTATAACTGAAAGAGCCTTCTTTATCGTTAACTCTTGCCTGCTAAACCAAATAAGTCCTCCAAATTAAAGCGGATTTCTATGGATATTTAGCTAAGATTGGCTAGATTTATAATTAAACCTCATCTATTTGAAAAGCTGGAGTTCTTAAGAAAAATATATTTTTTGATCCTAGCTTGAGTTTTGAGCTTTCTCTAAATCAAAAGAATTATAATTCTCAAGGTAGACGTGGTTTAACTTAGTTTGTGTTTGATTGCCGCTATAAGTTATAGATTTTATCGAATTAATTGGAATGGAACACAAAACTTGACAATTGCCAAAACAAAATTCAGATAATGGAATCAGCACTCAGGTGCTTGTGCAATAACATCTGGCTTGAGCGTCTTAGAAGAAATGTATTCCAGTTCGATTCGACTTTATGCACTCGATATCCTAGCTTGAAATAAAGCTGCCTTGCTTGATGGTTATTTTCTAAAACATGGAGATATAAGTCTTGAAATCCCCACTCGCGAGAGACTTTTTCACAGCTAGTAAGCAATCCTGAAGCCACACCATATCTACGGTATTTTGGGTGAACCGCTAAATTAGATAAGTAAGGAAAACCTACACCAACTTGGCTCCATGAATCACTACTATAACGTACACCCAGTTCCACACTTCCCACTAAGTTATTAGCCTCACCAGTAGTAGATTCAAGGGCAACTAAGCAAATATGACGGGGCGTGGGTGATGCCATCCGATGCCTTAAGTCTTCGTAAATACCCAGACGTAGCAACGGGAAAGCCCATCCCCATATACCATTGTGGGAGTGAAAGCTTTCAGTAATAATTTGGGCAACACCATTCAAATCAGCCGATGTAGCTGTACGAATTTGGAATTGGTAGGAAGCTGGATCGATTGGTTGTTGGTGGTATGGGTGAAAAAACCGATATTTCAAGGCTAGTTTAGTATTGATTTTATTCAACAAAAATTTTCTCAAATATCCTAAAACAAGATTTAAACTAAATCAGAACTTTAGAGTTGCCCGGAGATTTAACTGAACCAGTATTGCTAATTCACTTTTGCTTATCGATTAAACAAATTTTTACACTTTAGTTTGGAGTTTTATAATCTGCATTTTTGAAAGAGTATTAGGAGTTACAACTTCATAAATCTATAACCTTAAATTCAGTAGATTCATTGCATCCCTTGTTTTAGGTAGCCAGAATATCAAACTGATTGCCACAAAAGCATCTGTAAAGTGATAGAGCTTTGAATGAGTGGGCAGAGGAATAGCATAACTTGTCCGTAAGCAGCATCTCCGAAATTGTTAAGTAAGTACACTATTGGCAAACTTTGGTTTCAAACCACCCTTGCTTGCAATACTGAACTTGTTTTTGCAGTTGCCGCTACACTGACACTACTTTGCTACCAAGTCATTCAAATAGGCTGTACAGGTACTGGGACAAGAATCTGCAAGGTTCTCTAATCCCTAATCTTTAACTCCTCAACGACTACCACTTGTCTTAATGATAGTTCTGATTGCTAAATTAGAAAGAGGTATTTGTCTAATAGTATACTTTGGCTTTAAATCTTAATTGTTCTAATTTGGCTGACTCTACCATGACTACCATAAATAAAATTTACCTACAAGTGTTATTACAACAGCTACAGAGGGAAAACTTAATATGCAGCTTTATCTGGATTTTTCAGCTGGCTATGAGCGCTGTATGTATTATCAGACATTGCTCACAGGAGGTGAAAAAGGATTTGGCAAGCAAGTGTCGACTCTATAAAACTAAAACTGACAATGAAAGCAATTACACTGCACCAACGCAAACGGTAATTGGTACAAGCAATTGAGACGAATTACTGTGAGTAAACGCTCCTACACTCAGCAGTCATGTAGCCAAACAGCCTTATTGGTCGAAATGCTCTGCTCTTACCTGACTCAGAAAAATCCTTACCTGATCAGATTATTCTTTATCCGACTGCCGTTGCAGCAGGAAAGCGGTGCATGAAATCCCAAGCAAACAGTAAGCCTAAAATTTTGGTTGTCGATGATGAACCAGACAACCTTGACTTGCTTTACCGCACTTTCTATCGTGATTATAAGGTGCTAAGGGCAACCTCTGGCCCTGCGGCCCTCGATCTGCTGGCTCAAGAGGGAGAGATCGCCGTGATCATCTCCGATCAGCGGATGCCAATGATGAGCGGTACAGAATTTTTGAGCC
The DNA here is from genome assembly GCF_964247315.1 of uncultured Nostoc sp. Taxonomy (GTDB): domain Bacteria; phylum Cyanobacteriota; class Cyanobacteriia; order Cyanobacteriales; family Nostocaceae; genus Nostoc. Next base: position 17,170 of record NZ_CAXTTT010000114.1, on the reverse strand, counting down.
TGACAGCAACTCAATATCCAGATATTATCCGGATTATTTTAACTGGCTACACCGATGTTGAAGACTTGGTGGAAGCAATCAACGCTGGTAAGGTATTTAAATATGTCACTAAACCGTGGGAGGCGGAGGAACTCAAAGCAGTGGTACGCCAAGCTTTGGATACCCATAATGTTCTCAAAGCCAGAACCCGCGAACTTACCCGCACACTCCGTCAAGAATCGCTGCTGAATACCGTTACCAATACGATTCGCAGTGCTTTAGACTACAGACAAATTTTGCAAGCAATTGTAGATACAGTGGGTCACATGTTGGAAGTGGATGTCTGTCTGTTGCGTCCCTTCCAAGATGAGCAGTTGGCGGATAAAGGGTTTATTTATCAGAAGCCTCTTTCTGAAGAAGCAGAGGTGCAGGAGAACGAAGGGGAACTAGCAGTAGGTCTTTCATCTCTGCCCGCCTCCTCTGCTCCTCTTTTGGCTCAGACGGTGTGGGAAACCCGCGAAGTTCAGGTGATTCACGATGCGATCGATGATCAGCGCATTCACGGTAACACTCCCGAACTACGCGAACGTGGGCAAGCTTTTGCTGCTGCTAACATTTGTTCTAGTTTAGTTGTGCCATTGATCTGCCAACAAGAACTGATGGCAGTGCTAGCACTACACCAGTGTTCTCTGCCTCGCTTTTGGGGAGATGATGAGGTGCAGTTAGTGTTGATGGTAGCGGATCAGGCAGCCTTAGCTTTATCTCAAGCTTATGCTTACGAACAAGTACGTGCCCTTGCCAAGCGAGAGAGCTTGATTAATACAATTACTAGCGCGATTCGCTCTAGCTTAGATCCTCAAGATATTTTTGCGGCAATTACCCAGCAATTAGGACAAGCTTTACAAGTTGATGGCTGCGTCTTGTCTTTATGGACAGAGGAAGATGAGTTTGTTGAGTGTGTGGGCTTGTATGACAGTTTTCAACATCTAGAAAATTTTAGATCACCAGCCCTAGAAAATAGATTAAGTAGCAATAATCACCTATCAACTCAGAGATTACCCTATTCTCAAGCATCTATTCGGGAGAATCCCATCCTCCAACAAATGCTACAGACACATGAACCTGTGGTAATTGGTAATGTGAGTCATTTTCCCTCTGATGTGCGGGGTTTTGATTTGCCTTTAAAAATGCCAGCGCGATCGCTAATGTTTGTGCCGTTATTAGCTGATGGTAAATGTATTGGTAGTATTACCTTGCATGAAGGAAAAAAAGTCCGCCAATGGTTGCCATCTGATATCGATTTGGCCAAAGCAGTTGCAGCGCAAGCCGCGATCGCTGTGCAGCAGTCACACTTGTATCAAAAAACTCGCCAACAAGCTGAACGCTTACTGGAATTAGACAAACAAAAAACTGAATTTTTCCAAAATATTTCCCATGAGTTTCGCACACCGATTACCTTGATTCAAGGGCCTTTAGAGTCGGCGGTGGCGGCTGGTGAGGGATTATCTTACTCCCAATGTGCGATCGCCCTACGTAACTCCCGCCGTCTGCTGCGACTGGTAAATCAACTCCTGGATTTACAACGCCTGAATGCCGGGAGAATGCAGCCTAGCTTCCATCCTTGCGATTTAGTCGAATTTGTCAGCCAAATAGTGGAATCTTTTCGTCCCTACTGCGAGAAAAAGAAACTGCATCTCGTTACCCAGTTAGATGAATGTTCGACGGTGTACTTGGACATGGAAAAATTTGACAAGGTGGTTTATAATCTCTTGTCAAATGCCATGAAGTTTACTCCCGAAGGTGGCACGATTGGTGTTCGACTAAAATCTGAGCGCGATCATTGCATCTTGCAAGTACAAGATACTGGAATTGGCATTGTTAAAGAACAAATTCCTCACCTATTTGAGCGCTTTCGCCAAGCTGAAGGTTCAGCAAATCGCTCCTATGAAGGTAGTGGTTTGGGTTTAGCTTTGGTTAAAGAATTAGTAGAATTACATGGTGGTCAAGTCACTGTGGAATCAGTTTATGGTGAAGGTACTACCTTTAGTTTATGGCTGGTGACTGGAAATGCTCATTTACCTGCACAGCAAATACTAGAGACACCTATCGAACTAAATACGAGCCGCGCTAGCGTAGAATTGGCTGATTTAGAACTAGTAGAGTCAACAACAGACAATATTGAAGATATTACAATAAACCTCTCCCCCAGTGTTGAGACTAAAGACTCAGCACTTAAGACTCAGCACTCAATTTTAGTTGTAGATGACAACCCCGATTTGCGAACCTATGTATCCGAAATTTTCCGCCGTAATGGCTATCATGTCAAGACGGCTCGTAACGGTCATGAAGGGCACAGTAAAGCTAAGGAAATTATACCCAGTTTGATTGTGACTGACTTAATGATGCCCTTAGTGAGCGGACTTGAGATGATTCAGATGATCCGCAATGAGGAGACGTTGAAAGGAACACCAATCATTCTGCTGACAGCGAAAGTAGATGAAGAAACCCGCATCGAAGGTACAGAACATGGTGCGGACGCTTATTTAGCAAAACCATTTAACGATCGGGAACTTTTGGCGGAAGTTCGAAATCTTTTAGCGTTGAAAGAAAATGAACGGCGAATTGTGGAGTTAAATACTTATCTAACAGAATCGGTGCTAAAGCGCTTTTTGCCTGCTGTATTGGTGCAAAAAGCCGCAACCGGAGATTTAACGTTAGATTTGCGCCCAGAACCACGCTTAATTACAGTTTTGTTTAGCGATATTGTGGGTTTTACACAGCTAGCAAATACTCTCAGATCCCGACGAGTTGCAGAGTTGTTAAATGAATATTTGGAAGCCATGACTAAAGTTGTCTTTAGCAATGGCGGCACTGTAGATAAATTTATGGGAGATGCTATCTTAGCTTTATATGGAGCGCCGGAAGAACTAACCCCTAACGAACAAGTACGTCGTGCGATTAATACAGCAAGAGCAATGCACCGCTCACTGGCTGACTTAAACCAGCGCTGGCGAGAGCAAGGTGTATTCGATAGCGACAAACTTACTAGCGTACAGTTCCGGTGCGGTATTCACCAAGGTACTGCTGTTGTCGGGATGTTTGGTAGCGCTGAACGTGCCGATTATACTGCTATTGGCCCAAGTGTAAATATTGCTGCAAGGTTGCAAGCTGCCGCTGTTCCCGGTACAATCCTGGTTTCTGCTGCCGTAGCAGATTATTTACAGGAAGGAGAAATTACTAAAGGTAGTCCGCTAGAACTTAAAGGAGTAGATGAAACAGTTTTGACTTTCGCTGTTTCACCAGAGGTAATGGTTAATCGCTAAAATTTAGACTGGTATTTTAAAGCATTACCAATGAGTAAAAGTGCATAATCGATATCCAGTTTATATAATATGACACCATCGGTTGCAGACAAAACTCCAATTCCAGCCAAGGTCTGGAGACGACATACCGATCCACCAGGTTTGTGGATTTTTTTTGTTGTCAGTTCAGTCTCTCTACACTTGCTGGTGTTCTGGCTGATGCGCTCATCTAATGCATTTAGTCTGTGGTTTCCCCAGCAAAATCAATCTGCTGTTCCCATTGAATTGATAGACATTGCTCCTAAAACCAAATCAATAATCAAATCAAAATCAACAGCCAAAATAGTTTCGTCAAAGCCACTATCCTCAACTCAAAAGTCTGTACCAACACGTTCATCACAAACAGCACGAACTACGCCTAAAAATGAATATTTTGGCGCAATAAATTCCCCTGATAATTTCCAGAAAAAGAGCCGAATTTCCGCTTCTCAACCTAATAGCAAACCCTCTAGACAACAGATAGTTCCCACACCAACACCGAAACCTACACCTAAAGCCACACCGAAACCTATAGCTAAAATCATACCGACACCTACACCTAAAGTCACACCGACACCTACAGTTCCAATCGGTAATTTACCTTGGAACCGTCGTCAAGAAATTAAACTGGGAAAGGGAACGCAACTACCAACAGGTATTCCATCAAATCGACCAGTTTCAGAACCTGAAAATAGAGAAACTCCAACAACTTCAACTAGGGAAACTTCAGCAACTTCGATTGGGGAAACTCCAGAAACTTCAACTAGGGAAACTCCAGCAACTTCGACTAGAGAAACTCCAGCAACTTCGACTAGAGAAACTCCAGCAACTTCAACTGGGGGAGCATCGGTAGCAATAGTAGCTCCCTTATCTAAAAATGAAGTGATTAGCTTGATACAATCAGGAGGATTCCGACAAGATTCTTTACCAGACGTTATCGCTTTATACAGAGGAAGCAACACAAAACAATTAGACCCAAGTTTTCTTGTTCCCAATTCGGGAGTTGAGCCAGCACAACTCTTGGCAAGCTTAATAATCGATCAGAATGGCAACTTTCAACAGGCTGTAGTTCTAGAAATAGAACCAGCAACACTGCAAAGTGAAAAAACTATATATGAGCAAGTCCTGAGCGAAGTTTTCAAAACAGAAAACTTTATTGCTGCTCATAATAACGATGGCACAAAACCAGAATTGAGCAATCTATATGTCAGGATCAAAATCCAACCTGCCAATTCCAACTAAATACTTGAATTTTGGCAAAAACTGTGTTAAGTTTATAGGGTTGGGAATTTGCGGGCGTAGTTTAGTGGTAAAACTATAGCCTTCCAAGCTATTAATGCGGGTTCGATTCCCGCCGCCCGCTTAGAAAAAAACTCTTAAATATACGAGTGCAAAAACTAAGTCTAAATCTTGGTAAAACAACTAGTTAAACAGCGATTATAAATTTTGCAGTATACAGAAGTAGCTTGAGACTCAGAGTAACCAAATTCAAGAAGGGATGAAGGAATCAAGAACACTTTCTTCAACGTCATCCGCACTTTGGCTTTCTACTTATTGCTTATTTTATAGTTGGCAGTTACTCTGGAAACCGTCCAATACGTTTTAATTTTTTGGATTTTAGAATTGCTGCTAATTGAGATTTTCTAGGCGAATGCGTGGATCGGCTGCTTTAAGCATCAAGTCGGCGATTAAATTGCCAACAATCAACAACACTGCGCCCATCACCAAGCTTGCCATTAATAAATATAAATCTTGAGCTTGTAAAGCCTGTAGAGTCAACCTCCCTAAACCGGGCCAGTTGAAGAAAAATTCGGCGATGAAGGCACCATTTAATAAACCAGCTAATTCAAAACCTAATAAGGTGATTAAAGGATTTATGGCGTTACGGAGTGCATGAACGTAGATGACGCGGTTTTCTGGCAAACCTTTGGCACGAGCGGTTTGGATGTAATCTTGACGCAGAACATCCAATAATTCACCGCGAGTGATGCGTTGCAAACCAGCAAAACTAGTAATTGAGAGTGCGATTGTGGGTAAAATCATGTGCCAGCCGATATCTAAGATTCTGCCAAACCACGACAGTTCTGAGTGATTGATGCTAGTCATGCTACCTACTGGGAACAACGGGGAGGTGATTTGGGCTAAAACCAGCAGCGCTAAGGCAGTGATGAAACTGGGAAAGCCTTGTCCAGCGTAACTAATCACCTGTAAAATCCGGTCTGCTGGCTTATTTTGTTTAACAGCGGCAAAGATCCCTAGAGGGATGGCGATCGCCCATGTGACAATTAAAGATGCGATCGCTAATAGCAATGTCGCTGGTACTCGTTCCCACAACAGCGATGCTACTGAACGTTGATAAATAAAACTCGTGCCAAAATCTCCTTTGGTTAAGATTCGCCATAGCCATAGCCCAAATTGCTCTGGCCAAGACTTATCTAAACCAAACTGCCGCTTGATTTCCTCAATTCTTTCAGGAGATATTTTCGGGTTTTGCCGTAGCGTATCTACATAATCACCAGGAGCGAATTGAATGATGAAAAACGACAACGCTGACGCCAACAACAAAGTTAGCAGTGCCTGCAATAGCCGCTTTGCCACATAAACAAAAGTTTCGCTCGTGACTAGCTCAATTAGCCAATCCCGACTTGTCTCCAAGGAAATTTTCGCAGATGTCATTTGTCTTTTGTCCTTTGTCCTTTGTCCTACCCTGCGGGAAGCCACTGGCGCGTCTATGTCATTTGTCCTTTGTCCTTCGTCATTTGCCAGTTGTTTTGCTATTAACCAATGACTAATGACTAATGAGAAAGGACAAATGACTAATATTCAACTAAAGAGATAATCGGCACATCCGGTAAATGTGTACGCCCTTGTAAATCCCGTAGCTCGATAATAAACCCAAACCCTACTAGTTCGCAGCCAATTTTCTGCACCAATTTGGCTGTGGCACTTGCAGTTCCACCTGTGGCAATCAAATCGTCCACAATCAAAACTCGGCTACCTTGATGTAAAGCGTCTTGATGCACTTCTAGGCAGTCTGTACCATACTCTAGTTGATATTCAATTGAGTGAACGGCTGCTGGTAACTTCCCTTTTTTGCGGATGGGAATAAAACCAGCTCCTAATTTATAAGCCAGAGGTGAACCAAAAATGAATCCCCTCGACTCCATACTAATGACATAATCAACTGTTATTCCAGCTTCATTGCATTTTTGTGTTAAAAAGTCAATAGTGTAACGCAATCCCTCTGGATCGCGCAGTAACGTAGTAATATCTCGAAATAAAATTCCGGGTTTCGGGAAATCTGGGATGTCACGAATGAGAGACTTTAAATCCATAAAATGGGAAATGGGGAGTAGGCAATGGGGAATGGGGCATGGGGAATGAGGTAGATAAATTAATAAGCAATGCCCAATGCCCAATGCCCAATTTCAGATACCTGAAAAATCGTACACTATAATGTCATACGCTGGGGGTCGAGGCTGAAACTTCGCCTTTCATTGACGATAATTAGAATCTAAACCAAGCTATAAAAGGTATTTCACTAATAAATGAGGTGAATTTAGTTATGTTTTAAAATTTTGATTTCAATATAGGGAAAACTTTGAGTAGAAAGAGTTAAGTAATGTATATATCAGGTAGTCATGCTACTGCCACAAGTCTAAGGCTCAAGTCTTGGCTACCGATCTTAAATTTGTTTTATCTAGTCTGTTGGAACCGCACAAGGTATTTATAGAATGAATGTCTCAGCAAGTTTAACGCCGTTCAACAGTCCAACCCAAGACTCACTGCCGATGATTCTGGACACTTTACCAGATCCTGCGATCGCTTCTAAAACGTGTCCTCGCAGAACCAGGCTGCAAATTGACCTAATTTTACTGGCAATTGAAGCTTTAGAGCTTGGTGGTTCGGAAGCAATCCTGGCTTTTGCTCAAGAGTTGGATCTTAAAGGAATTGTTAAAGACAGGGTGAATTTATGGCGGATGCGTAGCTCTAACCCGCTACGAAGAGCGCATATACGCCGTCCCTTAACTATTATGGAAGCAAAAGCTTTGGTGGTTATTGCTTGCTATATAGCACGGCGTTTAACTGTTGTCATCCGCCAGTTATTAATGATATGTCAACAAATGGAAGAAAAACAGATTCCATTAGAACAGAATTTGCGGCTATCTAATTACCTAGAGCGGTTTAGAGCGCATTTTAAAAGCCGAATGAATGCTCGACGTTCTGGTGTACTAGCATTAACTTCTGATGAAAAATTAGATGCGCTAGCAGTAAATTTGTTAGGACAATTACTATTTTGTACTGGTACTGCTGGAATGCAGCGGTTCTGGATTAGTCTTTTTGACGGTGAAGTGGAATGAATATTCAACGTAAGTACAGTCTACCTAATTGTACTCTTCTTTTAGAAGGGTTAAGTGATGTCACTAGGGCTGCACAGTTCCAAGAAATGCGCCCAGAATTATCAATATTGGTAAATGCAGAATGCTATTTATCTGGTTACAATCAACCCCTAACGGGAGGGCGAGAATTTTTTGAAAGTTTGGTGAGGGCTGTTAGTGGTTACGCTCAAGAATTTCTGAGTACTATACCCAATCCGCAAGCACACAACCAAGAATCGGAGCTAGTAGAGTTTCAAAAAATTGACGGCAACCTTCACAGGTTAATCATACATTCAGAAAACGCTCCAGAGGGGTTCGATCACTCTAATAATTCTAAACGTCCGCCGATTGAAATAGATTTGAATACGGTGCAGTTGTTTGATTTGGTAGAAGCAGTGGATCAGTTTTTTGCTGATACCCAGACTTTACCAGAGTTATCCCTAGAACTACAACCAGTTACTAGACGCTATGGCGGTGCTAGTCAGGCTGTAATTAGGCAGGCTGTTCCTGCTGCTGTGGGAGTATCGAGTTTAGCAGTAGCAGCGATCGCATTTAACTTGATTCCACCTCCCCAAATACGTCTACCGCAGCCTAAGCCAGATGAGCAAACTAGCTCTACAACAAAGAGCCTTAATCCTCCAGCATCAGCGGCTGCAACACCTATCGCGGCGGTAACACCAACACCATCCACAGTTAATGAAAAGCCAGCAGTTAAAGATTTAGAAGCACTTTTAAATACAGTTCCAGAAATTACCGACCCATCTCAGCTGCGTGCATTGAATCGTCAAGTGTATAACCAAATCCATCCAGCTTGGACTAAACGCTCAGGATTGCAACAGGATTTGGTCTATCGTTTGGGTGTAGCTGCGGATGGAGCGATCGTTGGTTATAAAGCGGTGAATAAAGAGGCCAATCAAGGAGTCGGGCAAACTCCTCTGCCTAACCTACTTTACAATCCTGCTAACCGCGCTCCCATTTCCAATGAACCAATTGCTCAATTCCGAATAGTGTTTACTACAAATGGTGTGCTGCAAGTTAGCCCTTGGCGAGGATATGCTAAAACACCAGAGGTAGTCGGTACAAAAATTACTGACTTTAATATCACTAAAGGTTTAAATCAAAAGCTTTACAATACAGTTCGCCAAACTTGGAGTGGCACTCCCACCTTTACGCGAGATTTGAAATATCGGGTAGCAGTCAACAAAGATGGTGTAATTGCTGACTATGAACCACTCAATCAAGTCGCCTTTGATTATTTCCGAGAAACACCTCTTCCTAAGATGTTTAACGCTGTCTATGGTTCTAATGTAGCTCCTCCCAATGACAAAGAACCTCTAGCCCACTTCCAAGTGATATTCAAGCCTAACGGCAAGCTCGAAGTCACTCCTTGGCAGGGATATCAGTAATTGGGTATGGGGTATGGGGCATGGGGCAAGAGAATTAAGTTGCTATTCCCTATTCCCTATAGATTTTAGATAAACATTGAGCTTGGGTAATAGTTCATCAAGAATTGGTTGAAATCTACTTACCTGTTCATTTGTCAATAACTGTCTGGCATAGGCTAACCTCAACCAGCTGATAGTTTCATACAAAGATCCTCTCGCAATCTTGACAAAACATCGATTGTCTTGGTTGTTGTACCTACTTCTACCTTCTGCGATGTTCGCACAACATACTATCAGCAGACCGAATAATTTGCTTGCCCAGTGTATTAGTGAAATTGTCCCATCCTTTAGCAATACGCCAAATTTCATTAGCTAGCTTTGGGACAAGTTGATAAACTTCTAAGCCCTCAAAATCAGGTCTTCTCACAAAAGTCCATCGATCATTTATTGATCAATGTTCCTAATTCTCAATGCCCAATGCCCAATTACCGTGTAATTCTCCGCATATAATTCCCCCATAATTGAGCTGCTTGAGCACTGCTACCAGATGTCGGGGAATTATTGTCGTTTCCCAGCCAAACGCCAGTTACAAGTCGCTGACTGGGGATAAAACCAATAAACCACAAGTCAACGTTTTTATCAGTCGTGCCAGTTTTTCCAGCTTCACCTAATCCAATGGCAGCACTACGACCAGTACCTCTTGCGATTACACCACGCATCAAACTAGTCATTTCATCGGCGACATTAGTTGTCAACACTCGTTTATTGGCACCTGGATCTTGGTCAAAGGAGTAGATTACACGACAGGTTTTGATATCTTTGCGATCGCTGCAATCACCACTGTCTAAAATTCGGTTAATGGCATGGGGAGGATTCGACACACCACGATTGCCAATAGCGCCAAAAGCACCAGTCATTTCCAAAACATTAACTACACTTTGACCCAGTACTAAGCCAGGAACCGGATCAAGGTTTGATTTTATCCCCAAACGCTGCGCCATTGCCACAACTTTATCTAGCCCGACTTCTTTAGCAACTCGCAAAGCGATAGGATTTTCTGAAAGCGCTAGCCCAGTAGCAATATCGAAGCTAGTGTCAGCACCAGCACGACAGGGTTTATAAGTAAAGCCTTGCCAAGTTAGAGGGGCGCAGGAATAACTCTTTGATGGCGAAATTCCCTGTTGAATAGCGGCAGTGTAAGCAAAGATTTTGAAGGTGGAACCTGGTTGTCTTTTGGCTTGAACAGCACGATTGAACTGACTTTTTTTGTAATCAGTCCCGCCTACCATTGCGAGAATACTGCCTGTACTAGAGTCAAGAGTGACTAATGCCCCTTGAGAAAAATTAAAACTTCTACCAGAGTTGTTGACCGAATTATTTAACGCTGCTTCTGCTTGTTTCTGTATACCTAGATCGAGCTTGGTTTCAATGATATAGTTTCCCTCTCTTGCAGCTCCCTCCCCCAAAATTGATTCGAGTTCAGAGAAGACGTAACTGTAAAAATAAGGTGCGATCGTTTTAGCTTGCTGTTCGCAGACTTTAGGACTAATTTGGACAGTGGAGCGTCTAGCTCGGTTCGCATCCTCTGGTTTAATTTTGCCCATCTCCAGCAACCGCTTAATTACGCGATTTCGGTATTCAGCTGCTTCTAGCTTATTTGGCCCATCACCACAAAAATCGAAAGCGTTGGGAGCAGGCAAAATTCCTACCAATGTTGCTGCTTCTGCCAAAGTTAATTCTTTAGCTGGCTTCTCAAAGTAATATCGAGCTGCATCCTCAAAGCCAGAGGTGTCTCCTCCCAAAAAAACCCGATTTAAGTACATCAACAAAATATCATCTTTGCTGTAAAATGTTTCAAGCTTTAGGGCGACAACTGCCTCCCGCAATTTGCGGCCAAGGGTATCTTGTCTACCTACATACTCGCGGAACAAACTGCGGGCAACTTGCTGGGTTACAGTGCTGGCTCCTTGTTGCACATCTCCGGTGCGGCTATTAATCAACACAGCTCGTAAAATCCCCAGAGGATCAACCCCAAAGTGCCAGTAATAACGACTATCTTCTGAAGCCACTACCGCAGCAGGCAAATAAGGGCCAAATTCCTCTAATCGCTTCATGTCAACATGAGAGATTGTCCGAGGTTCTCTCAAGGGAGTGGCTCCATCACGCGCGTAAACAACGACTGGGGCACGTGTCGCTGTCGGTAGAGGTTTGACTGTAAATTTCAGCCATTCAACGCCAATCACTAACGTTAACAGGGCACTGACACCACCAACACCATAAGCTGTCCAACTTGCAGCTTTGACATACCATGCTGGTGGATCGACATATTGCAACCGTACAGAAGCAGCGAGTTCTGGGGGCCCCAGAGTCAGAATATCGCCGTGACGCAGTTCTAGGGAGCTAACACGACGCTTGCCCCGATAAATGCCATTGGTGGAGTTTTCGTCTTTGATCGTGAAAACTGGTGTGCGCTGAGTAGAATTCCGCGATAGTGACAGGTGAATTTGGCTGACAACAGGGTTACGGATGACGATATCGCTGGATTTGGAGCTACGACCGAGAATATAGCGATCGCCCAAGAGTGGATATACCTCTGCTTTATCCGCCCCCGCATCCTGCACCCAAAGTTCTGGTACTTTGGCATTAGGCTTGAGCGCTAATTTAGAAAAATCGACCCTAGCTTGAATCGTATGTACTGCTTGAGTCAGCTGACCTAGTAACGTTTGTGGCTTGTGAGGGGGTTGGGGAGAACTCATCGGCTATTCACATCACAGTTTTTAATGAAGAATCGGGCGAATTACAATTAATTTAGATGTTAGTCTTTCATCATTTTACTCATAAGCCAAAGCATAAATTGCCTATACGGAACTTTCTAAACTAATTTATACTTTAATATAAATTAAAGTTAGAACTGATTTGTGATTTTAGTCACTTATTTATTGAAGGTAAAATTTTTTATCCCTTCTCAAAGGCTTATCTAAGCTAGTATTAATAGTTATATAACTAGAACCATAATATTTTTTTTGTATTTTTTAAGACTAGTTATAAATAAACCACTGATTTAAATTTTACCAATTTTACATATCCACATATATTAAAACAAACCTAAATATCTTCATTTAGGAAGATTTTCTAAATCTTAGTTATCTGTTTTAATAGGGCGAGTGTTCCGTTGAGGTTAATTACAGTAATGTTGGGAAAATCTCTGACCCTGATTGGTACAGCTTTATCTTTGGCACTTACCACTAATATTGCTGTAGCCGAATCCAGTAAATCCCCCATAGCCCAGTCTAGTAGCGACTCCACTAGCACACCAACGGAAATCAAGATGTCGCCAGAAGGTATGAAAATTCTGTGCGAGCATTTTCCGCTCAACTCGCGCTGTTCCGGCGGTACAGCAGTCACCCCTAGCGCTCCTGCGCCTAGCGCTCCTGGTAGCACTACAGCACCAGCAGAAACAACAACGCCAGATAGCACCACCACTCCTGATAGTACAACTACACCAGGAACCACTACACCAGGAACCACGCGTCCTGAAGGTGGCACTCCTGAAACCACTCCAACACCAGGAAGCGTTACTCCAACCACACCTGAAGGCGCACCTAGCAACTTAACTCCAGCACCAGATAGCGTTACTCCAACCACACCTGAAGGCGCACCTAGCAACTTAACTCCAGTACCAGGAAGCGTTACTCCAACCACACCTGAACAACCTGGCACTCCTGGTAGCACTACCGAACCAGGAAACTCAACCACACCTGAACAACCTGGCACTCCTGGCACTCCTGGCAGCAGTATCGAACCCGGTAGTTCTCCCAGTACTCCCGGCTCTAGTTTGCCAAAAACTCCTACCACAGGTAATTAAATTAAAAGCTGGGGCATAATCTAAATAATGGTTTGCCATCAGTAATCTTTGGTGCATCTTTCTTTAACTCTTGCACCAGTTATGCAAACTGGTGTCAGATGACAAATAAAAATTGATAAAACCTTATACGTAAAGTCTTCGCATATAAGACTGAGCAAGGGTTTCACTAAGTCAATAGCCTGGGATTAATCATCCCAGGCTTAATAGTTTAATGGGATCTGCCAGTTGGAGTTGGTGTTTTTTGCAAAGAAGCAATTAACAGGCAAACAATACCGATACTAATAAATGAATCTGCCACATTAAATACAGCAAAGTTAATTAAGCGAAAATCAAGAAAATCAACGACGTAGCCTAAAACAAAACGATCGATACCGTTGCCCATAGCTCCACCTAAAATTAAGCCATAGCCTAACTGATCCCACAAATTTAATGTTGGGCCAATTAATGCCAACCCTATCAAGACTAAACTCACTCCTAAAGATAGCCAGCGTAACCACTCTACTTTCCCACTTAACAGACTAAAAGCCGCACCAGTGTTAGTGACATAGGTGAAGTGAAATATCTCACGTAAGAGTGGTACTGTCTGCCCCAAGCTTAAGCTTTGTACTACCCAATACTTTGTTATTTGGTCTAAGAAAAAAGCGATGAAGGCAGCGATCCAGAAAAGACGATTTTTTAAACGCATGGCAAATTAGTCATTGGTCATTGGTCATTGGTCATTAGTCATTGGTCATTGGTCATGAGCTTTTGACAAATGACAAAGGACAAATAACAATGAACTAATAAAACATTAAGTGACGCAATATATATGCTATTACAGTAACTGCACAGACCACAGTTAGTTGACCTGGTAGTGCAAACCAGGAGTATCTAAGGATTGCTTGCATCAAGGATAGATTTTCTGTGCCTTTCCACTGAAAAAGATAGCTAATAATCAAATAAGTAATACCGCAGATGTGAAGAGTTAACAAGCCACAGACGCAACTAAAGGCAAGAGTTTCTAGTCGAGGTCTGGCTTTAAAGGCAACTAAGCCACAAATCCAAGCTCCAGGAATAAAGCCTAGTAGATAGCCAAACCAAGATAGCTTGACATAACCAATACCGCCGCCATCGGCAAATACTGGTAATAAGGTTAACCCCATAACTAAATAGGCAATTTGCGAAAGCGCACCCGCATTTTTGCCCCCTAAACAACCCACCAACAACACTGCGCCAATTTGAAAAGTGACACCTAAAGGAAAAGTCTGAATTCCGTGCTGACTCCAAGTCCAAGGTAAGGTGATGCCATAAACTTCTAAGAAGGTACCACCCATTGTCAGGAGTAAGCCAATCATAGACCATAGTAATTGATTGGAAGCAGCAAACATTTATCAGGCAACCAAAGAAAAGCAAAAGGCAAAACCAACAGCAAGTCGTATATTCATTAATATTGATAATAAAGTTTGTGTTGACATCTTAACAAGTAACATATTTTCTTTTGCCTTTTTGGTATGTAATTTTTCAGTTCTGCCAATTGCTGCTTAGGTGTCTATTGTCTGATTTTATTGACTGATGTTTGTTTTAATTCTGGTATTTAACCTAAAATATGGTAGAGTCGATATCATTGAACTTAGTATTTGTACTAGTTTTTCACAACATTTCCTAAATTGGCTGCAAAATAAATAATATTTCCTTAATCCACTTTTTTTAGGCGATTGCTCTGCTTACTCTCCATACATAGGCAATCTGCTGCCTATGTTAAGTGGGCAAAAATAAATCAAACAATCTTAAGCAATGTAAAATTAATTAAATTGGCCCATCGTCAAGCGCCTACAGCCATTACACAAAACTTTAATTATTTACGCCCACTTACTTAGATAAAACTGTTTAGTTATTTGCTTCAGGTCTGCTTCGGCTGGTAAGCAGAAACAATTTTTCATAATCTTCCAAATTTATAAATCTAGGGCTTACGCATTGACAGAGTGATAAAATAATGCATTGAGAAACGAGAGTCGTCTACACACAGGTATCGGGCAATTAGAGAAATCAGCAAACCTTCGACAGCACAATGCAATCTGGAACAATACACCCTGTTTTTACTATCAGAACCAAAGCATGGAGGATGCTGTAGATTAGCAGAGATATTGGGAAATGTATCGCATGATAGTGTAAATCGCTTTTTGCTCAGGGAGAGGTACGAACCGAAAGATTTGTTCGACATGGTGACGAGCATAATCAATGTGAACGGCGGAATTTTAAGCGTTGACGACACAGTATTAGAAAAGTTGTATAGCAATCCAAAAGATGCAGAACTAATTGGATAGTTTTGGTCAGGTAAACATCATAAAACGATTAAAGGGTTAAATTTAATAACGCTGTATTACAGCGATAGTCAGGGAAACTCAGTTCCAATAAACTACAGAATCTATGACAAAAAAAATGAGAAAACAAAAAACGATTATTTCCAAGAAATGTTAGTAGAAGTAACTAGTTGGGGTTTGCAACCCAAGTTAGTGACAGGAGATAGTTGGTACTCAGGAGTAGAAAATTTGAAATTTCTAAAAAACCAGAAATTGGGTTTTATATTCGGAATTGAGAAAAACAGAACTGTCTCGGATGAGCCTGGTAAGTATTGCCAAGTCAGCAGTCTGGATATTCTAGACGAAGGGTTGAGCACTCATTTGAGAGGATTTGGATTTATCAAGTTGTTTAGGAAAGACTTCAAAAAAGAGGACTCTAGACACTACATCTTATATTTCCCAGATGATGATTCTCTCAAGCAGGTCACAAGAAGTGAATTTGTCACAATTCATGATACCCATTGGGGAATTGAAAGTTTTCATAGAGCGATCAAACAGTTGTGCGGGATTTGTCGATTCCTGGTTAGAGATAGCCATGCAATCAAAACACATATATTTTGTTGACTTCAAGCATTTGTTCGCTTGGAAAAAATGCGTTCTGAAAAAATAATTTCCAATTGGTATGAATTACAAAGAAACCTATTCACTTTAGTTGTACGTGAATACATTTTAGATAATTTGACCAGTGCTTGTACTGCTTGATTACATGGGCTACTCTTTTTGTCAATGCGTAAGTCCTAAAATCTTTTATAAGACCACGTTTTATCAAACAAAATAGTCTCAAGTTTGCTGCTTTGGAAAACAAAGGCGGTAAGTTTGTTGTAGTTAGTGAAGAGTCAGCTTCTAAAACTCTCGAATCAGTACCTCTACCTGCAAATCTCCGCTCTTTCATTTCCGAGCCCGAAGGGGCTGATTCCTATCCCATCGTCACTTACACCTGGATTTTGGCTTACAAGAAATATCCCAATGCGGCAAAAGCCAAGGCGATTGAAGTTGCGATCGAATACGCTTTAACTGATGGGCAGAAGCAGGCTAGTGCATTAGGATATGTTCCTCTACCACCAAATGTGATCACAAAGGTGGCTGCTGCTGCTGACCAAATCAGCCCAGAGTATAAAATTTCTGTCGCCAGTGGTATTTGCCTATGGGATTGTAGTTTTGACAATGGTAAAGTTGAACTTAGGATCGTATTCAGCTCTAGCTGGAGGGTTTGCACTGGCAATTTTAATGTTGCCAATTATTCTGCGAACTACTGATGAAGCCTTGCAGTTAGTATCGCAAGATTTGCGACAAGCATCTGTAGGGTTGGGAGCGACTAACTTTCAAACGGTGAGTCAAGTAGTCTTACCAGCAGCTTTACCAGCTATTGTAACCGGGGCAACCCTAGCGATCGCCAGAGCATCTGGAGAAACCGCACCTTTGCTATTTACTGCTCTATTTTCTAACTTTTGACCAGATGGTTTATTCCAACCAACAGCTTCTCTGGCTGTCTTGGTTTACAAATACGCCATTTCTCCGTTTAAAAATTGGCAATCTCTAGCTTGGGCAGCATCTTTAATTTTGGTATTGATAGATATACCGAAAAATCAGGTGACTGCTTTTATCGGCCCTTCTGGTTGTGGTAAAAGGTTAAGACAAGATTTAGTTTTATTTAAAACCTTGAACCCTGTCTAAACCTTTTTTTTTATAACTTGTTTAAGCTCCAAATATGATACCAAAGTCTCTTTCTAAAGAAGCAGTTCTTGGAATGATTATCCTATCTTTGGTTTTTGGGTCACTGATTTTAGCAGTTATTGACCCTTCAACTCGTACTACCTTCGCCGATTTCAGCAATTCCAAATTCAAAAATTTAAGAGGAATCAGTCGCCGGAGAGCGTGGAGA
>NZ_CAXTTT010000113.1:0-24387 GCF_964247315.1 uncultured Nostoc sp. | reverse complement strand
GTTGTCAGATGATGCCGTGGCGATGGTTTTGCCGTCCGGGCTGAAACTCACACTTAAGACTAAGCCTTGATGCCCTTGAAACTGATTACGTTCTTTAATTTTATCAAGAATACTATCCAAAGCAAAAATAGGGCTGATAGCTGGATATTCTTCTAAAGGGCGACCATTTTTTACCAAAGTTTTTAACTCTTTCCCACTCTGCATTCCTGCCACCAACGATTCTAACTCGCCTGCATACTCAAACTGTCTTAAGACGTTAGTACCTGCCCGTTCTAATTCCGTTCCCTTTTGTGCTTCTTTTTGTGCTGCTTCTGCTGCTTTTGTTGCTTTCTGTGCTTGTGCAAGTTTTGCTTGCGCTTGGTTGAGGGTGGTTTGGGCTTGTTGAGCTTGAGATTCTGCTTGCTGTTGTTTTGTCGCTGCTTGTTGTAATTTTACTTCAACAGTTTTTACTTTTTCGCTTGCAGTTTTAATTATTTCCTGTGCTAGGGCATTTTTCTCTTGTAATTCTGAGGCTTTCTGGTTTACCTCTTCCAAGTCTATTTTAGCAGCCAGTAAGTTTTGGTTTGCCTGTTGAGTTTTTTGTTTTGCTAATTTTGATTCTACTTCTGCGGCTTGCTGATTCTTCTGCGCTGCTTGAAATTTTTGCTCTGCAACTTTCTTCTTAGTTTCTAATTCATCCGCTTTATTTTGTGTTACTACCTGTTGCTTTTGTGTAGCTTGCAAGCGTTGAGTTACTTGATTGTAATTGGCTTCAGCAGTTGTAAATTTATTTTCTGCCACTTGTTTTTTATTTTCAGCATCTCTAGCCACTTGAATTTGACTAAATGCATATCTTGATGATATACCTGCCAATAATAATAGACATACCGCTAAACCAGAACTCACCATCAACCCCATCCGCCCTTGGCGAATTTGTCGCTTGGCTTCTTGTTGAGCATCAACTAATATCTGTCTTGCATCTTGTTCACGCTTCAGCTTCTCTTCTACTTGCAAGCGTTGTTCTCGCTCTCTAGCTAGTTCTGATAATATCAGCTTCTCCTCTGCTAGCAAGCGTTGTTCTCGCTCTCTAGCTAGTTCTGCTAATATTTCATTGCCCTGTTGTTGGCGAATGAACGACACAAGGTAATCATGCACCAATTGATAACGGTCAGCCGGAGATTCTGGTAATAGCAACACTAACCTTGATGCCACAAAAATCTCTAAGACCAAATCTAGTTTATCAACTTCTGCTGGCAAATCTGCTGCTAACTCAGCACGAGTCTTCAGGGGACGAGTATCATTTTCATCTGTGAGTAAATATAAGACCAGTCGAGCAACCTGTTCATTCTCCAAACCACAATCATGAATGACTTCTTCTAAAAATCGCTCAACCAGTTTTTCTTTAGTGCCAAACTGACGATACTTTTCTAAAGTTGTAATTTTCTCAGTTTGCAATTGCGTCCCCACAATTTGTAACTCAATCGGGCGTACCTCCCCCAACTCACCTGCTAAATCCCGCACTAATTGCTCAATCAATATAGGCTCTAAATAAAAATGAGAGCGTGCTGTTAAACTCTGCACAACAGCTTTAGCATCATCTGGCGAAAAGTTACCCAAATAATAGCGATTAGTTTTATCGAGAATATTATTATTAATTACACTCAAATCAAACAGACGGTCTAACTCTAATAAATAATGTAAATAATCTTCCCGTAAAGATAGAATTACTTTGACAAAAGGAATATCCAGACAAATTCGTAAAAACTCATAAAATTCTCGTCGTTGACCCTGGTCTGGATAAACAAAGAAAAACTCCTCAAACTGGTCAAACATTAAAACCGTCAACAAATTTCGGTCAGCATTTCTCTGCAATTGTTCTAAAATAGCGGCTGAAGAATCAAGATTAACAGATAATTGAATACCTCTAACTTCCTCAAATGCCTTAGCCAAACTCCGCCCCAACATTCCCACCCAATCTGTATAAACTCGCAACAGAATAGGTAAAGCATCTCGCTCACCAATTGCTTGCTGTTGCAGTGCTGGGATTAACCCACCCTGCAAAATCGAACTTTTACCCACTCCTGACTGACCATGAATTACAGTCAATTTATGCTCAGTCCCGCCAATTCTTTCTCGCAACCGCTTCACATCTTGTCCCCGACCAGAAGCGGCAATTTCTTCAGCAATGGTTTCAGGATTTTCTACTTGCAATTGTGCAGAATTAATTGCTTGTCGCTGCGGGTTGAGATAAGATGCACCAACAAAGGCGCGGAAACCATATTGCTGTTCAATTTGTAATTGTTCTTGCTTACTCTTAAAAGCATCTAGATATTCACCTTGTTCAAAGTAGAGTAAACGCAACCTTTCTAATATAGATATATATAATTGTGGGTTGTACTGATGATTACTTTCCAGCTTTGCAGTTTTTAAACTATTAATCGCTACTTGATATTGACCTAAACCTTGTTGAGATTTTGCTAAAATAAACCGATGCAATCAAAATTCATTTGATTGAAGATTAGGGATATCAGCTAATATTTGCAATGCTTGTCCAGCAAGTTGATTAGCTTCTTGCCAGCGTGACTGTTCTAAGGCTACTTCTGCCAAAAAACCATAATCTTTACCCAACTGCAACGGCGTGCCATAATTTTGATGTAGCGGCAGAGATTTTTCCACAAGGATTTGCAACTCTGACCATGCTTGTAAACGTCGTAGCACTTCACCCAGTTTAGTAATATGTTTTGCAACTAAATCTGAACGTTGTGCTTGTTCAAAAATCTCAATCGCGTGCTGAAAGTAATTTCTCGACTCTTGCCAATAGCGTTGATTTTCTGTCTGATTTTTTTCCGATTGGCGGTTATAAGCTGAAGCAATATTAACGAGTAATATACCTTGTCGCTCTAAATAATTACTTTGTCGCCAGAACTCTAAACTTTGTTGATAATGTGATAGAGCAGAATCTATCTGGTCATGTAGATAATCATTTAAACCAAGCAAAAACTCTAAACTTGCTTGAAGTGCTGCTTCTAATACTTCTCCTCGATTTTGCAAATCTTCACGGGCGGTTTCTAGTTCCCGGCACATTTGGGAATTGGGCGTGATATTACCAGCAAAGATTTCATCAGTTTTTTGCTGAAGGAAGTTGACTAACTCATCGGTAGGGTTTTCAAACTCAATAATAGTTGCCCAATTCTCTAAATCAGTTGCTAATCGAATAAATTTTTGCAGAACTTGGTCATTAACCCACAACAATATCGGAAACGGGAAGTTCTTTCTAAACTCCTCCCGTACTTGATTAGCTGAAGTCAGAACTGTATCAATATCTTTAACCGACTCTAAACCAAAAATCATCAACGCAGGTGGCTGTTCATCTCCCAATTGTTCGCGTATATTTGTGTAAAGCGTTTTGACTGATGCAGGTAAGGTAATTTCGCGAATGTGTACAGGAGATAATTGGCGCAGGCGTTCTACCATACGCTGACGTAAATCAGCATAGTTACAGCGCAGTAAAATCAGCGAAAATGCTTCCTGAGAAAGGGTAATTGTTCGCACCAGAGTTTGCAATGAATGCTCATTGTCAAAGGCTAAATTTTCTGGCTCTTGCTGATTACTCATAACATAAAGCAGTTTTCTTTTGCATGAAGTATAAAGCTACGGGTTTTGAGGCAGGAGGCAGCAGGCAGGAGGCAGAAAGGACGATTTCTGCTAGTTGTAAAAAGCTGTAGTTGTGAAGATGACAACTGACACGGCTCCCGCACTTGTTGATGTAGCTCCCGCACTTGCTGATGTAGCTCCCGCACTTGTTGATGTAGCTCCCGCACTTGTTGATGTAGCTCCCGCACTTGCTGATACGGTTCCCATAATTGCTGACCAGAAAGAAAAAGGTACAAGCCCCGAAATTTATTTATGGGATTCAAAATTTTTGACTTTTGACTTTTGACTTTTGACTTCCCCAAAGGGGCTGACGCCTCTACTGCCGATTTATAACCTAAATTCCTTGGCTTCTGCCAAAATCGGATTGATATCAAACCACGAACCATCCTCATTCCGGTATTCAAATACAAACATACTGCGGAGCAAAAGTTCGTATCTTTCGTGACCTCTCAAGTTTTTCTCTTGCGCTACCTCACGTAGTAATTCCCATTCATCAGGCGTAATTGCCAAAGTTAGCTCATTGCGGCGTTGTTTAATCACCCTATCCACACACTCCCGCGACAAAGGTGGGTCTTCTTGCTGAAGACAGCGAAACAATAACATTAACAAGTTACGCAAATGACCACCGCTAACTTGGCAAAGTCGCTCTAAAGTATCAGGACTATCAAAAACCTCAGTAATTAAATTTCGACTTTGTTCCCAACTAACACCAGGAAAAGCCCTGGCCATAACCATCTGTTGCAGCAGTACAATTCCGTGTGAGAATTGCGAACCATCTTGTAATTCCACAGGAACCATCGGCAAAACCTTCGGGTCTACGCCAAAGCGATTTGTTAACCTTCCTAAAGCGTTGGAAAAAATCAACACTAACGGAATGGTATAAACAACATGACAATTTAGCTGGTTTAACTGTTCGCCCCGTTCCACAAAGAGATATTCTGGCTGATAATGACCGGAAGGTTTTTGAGAATTATCCACTCTGTCGAGATTATCTATAATTACCACTAGTCCTTTTTTACCCTGCTGCTTGAGTTTTTCTCTAGCAGGCTTGAGCAATTCTTTGTTAATTGATTCTAAAATGCCGTTGGTGCGCGGTTCTAAATATTGCCGTAACTGAGAGCGAAGTTTGGGACTATCTTTAGTTTTAGCGGTAATCTTGGCAATACCTACAGATAATTCCGCCTCAACGCCTATATCTAGGGGCGTTTGCAAAAACTCAGAAATTTCCGTAAACAGATTTTTAAAGTATCCTGGTTTGAGGTTAATTTTGATTGCTTCCAGACTTTGACTAACCTCACGAGCTACTGCTAATAAAATATCTGTAACATCAATATCAGCCATATCCAGGCTTTGGCTAGACTCGAAATAAACCACATGAAATCCCTGCTGCTCTAACTCTGCCTTTAGCCGCAGTAATTCAGTGGATTTGCCACAACCGATATGTCCGGTAAACAATTGACAAGTGGGTTGCTCAGGTGAAAGGCGGGTGATAGTTCGCCCAAGTTCCTCAATAATCTTGGCACCACGCACTTTAGAGAAATCAATATAATATTGTCTATCCTCCGGTTTGCTCACGACCAGAGTTTTACTGGGGTTGCAAGCTTGAAAAAACCTGACTAAATCTAGTTTCATCACAAATTACCCGAAATCAGCCTAAGGCTCTTGCCCATTTCAGTGATTATACAGACGATAAAGCGGCTATTTCGGAAAAAACTTCTTCAGATTGAGTGATTATTTTTGTCTGTTTAATTAAACAGAATTCAGATCAACCCCACCCCCAACCCCTCCTCGTAAGCGAGGCTACGGTGTATACACAAGTCTGAAATAGCTGATTAACCTTTCCAATGTTCGGGTGGTTAAAGATTTTCCGGTAGGATGGTTGTGCGATCGCCAGAAGAATGAGTTTAATTTGGTCTACTAATTTTTAATTATGATAAGCGTTCTTCTTGTAATTGTCTGTCTATATCCTCAGCAGTTCGAGAAGGGTGTCTCCTACGGCTTTCTTCTATAATGTCCAGTACAGAACGATATTTAGGTTCAGTTTTTTCTGGTAAAATCACAAATACATCAACGCTATCGCCTATTTCAGCTTCTGGAATTTCAATTTCTATTTTGTTTCCTGGTAAAACTTTGGTTGTGATACGTAAAGCTGATTGCATGGTTTTCCCTCAACATTAATTAATACTGTAGGCAAGATTGTTCTCTTCTATATTCTCCTACAAGCCATAAAGGGTAGCAGTACTCTCATCTATTGCTATTTCTTGTTTTTCGCTAAATGAATAAATAATCTAATAAATAAAATTAGAACTATAAACAAATTTCTCGCTGTGTCTGTGTTGTTATCAGACATAGCTTTCATCTTGTTCATCTCCAGAATTGTTACGGAGACTTTTAGTAAAAACTATAGCATTAAGTAAAACTGGTAGAATGCGCCCAAATAACTAATGATGCTGCGATCGCTTAACCAGATTGCCGCCAATGTGTCGGTGCTTCGATATAATCAGGTAGGCGAGTGGTGCGATCGCCAAGCGCCTCTCTAATCTGGTGCAACTCTAAGTTTTTCGCTCCTGTCAAAATAGTCCCTTCCAGTTTTACATCACTGAGATTAGCTTCTGAAAAGTTAGCCCCCATGAGGTTTGCCTGAGTCAGGTTAGCTTGATAAAAGGTTGCCCTATACAGGTTTGCTCCAATCAGATTAGCCTGATATAAGTCAGCTTCAGTTAAGCTGGCTTCCGAAAGGTTGGCAAAATAGATTTCTGTTTGGTGGAGTTTGGCTGCATTCAAATTAGCCCCAGAAAGGTTAGCTCCATTTAAGTTCGCCCCACAGAGATTAGCACCAATTAAACCCGTTTGGCGCAGGTTGGCTTTACCCAATTTTGCTCCTTGCAAGTTAGCTAAAAATAACTTTGCTCCAGAGAGGTTAGCAACTTTTAAGGTCGCTTGTTGTAAGTTAGCTTTATAAAGGTTCGCTCCCTGTAAATTAGCTGCACGCAGACTTGCACCACAGAGGTTGGCTGAACGCAGGTTTGCTCCAGAGAGGTCAGTACGATTCAGGTTAGCCCAACAAAGGTTGGCTCCATATAAACTAGCTTTTAGTAATTTGGTTTCATAAAGAATCGACCTAATAAGTTTAGCGCCAGTAAGGTCTGCTCCACTCAAGTCAGCCCCACGTAAGTCAGCCCCACTCAAGTCAGCCCCACGTAAATCAGCTTGTTGCAGGTTAGTTTTTAGCAGGTCTGCTTGTCTAATATCGGTGTTACGTAAATCAAGTTTCTGATCTTTTGGGTCTTCGAGTAAATTACGCCTACCGATAACAGTAAGGGCTGCTTGAATATCAGTGCGTATTTTTGGAAATTCTTCATGGAGATTTTGCTCTACCTGCGGTGTCAGACGCGACCCACTTCTACTCTTACTTGAGTAAACTGCTCCTTGATATTCCGGCTTTTGTTGCTCCCCTTTTTCGTACTGGATGGGTGCATTCTCTCGCACAAAGGCTGTGAGAATTTCCATAATTGTCCAGTGTTCTTGAGAAAAATCCTGAGCAACTCTTTCTAAAGCATAAATTGCGCCTGTCCGAGTTTCAACCTTTTCATGACCAAGCTGGGCAATTGCGCCCATAAAGCGCTCTGCAATCAATCTGTCTTGATTGAGTTTGGCATTTTGCAGGCCAATTTCTAAGTTTTTCTCAGATGCGATCGCACTCTTGTGCATCGCTTGGGCACGCCTTGCTGCATAATAAGTATTAAACATTGCTGCCGATGCCAGAAAAACTATTGCAGTAGTTGTTAAAGCTTGGTTTCTATACTGGATTTTTTCTTGAATTGACAATTCTTTAATACTAGACAAGGCGAAGAAAATTACAGTCAACGAGCAGCCAAATATAACTGTTAAAGTTATCAACCAATTCAACAGAGCGTCTGTCTTTTTAGAAGACATGGTAAAAATTTTCCTTACAACCTAGAATTATTACTTAGATGTTGAGGAAAAATAGTATAGCATTTAGCAGAAAATTATAATAGGTGTCAAAACACTCATTGAACTAAGCAATGATATCGAATATACTTTTACATCACGACATCAAGAAACCACCATTCCAAATCAATAAAACGCTTGTGCTACAAGAATTACGAATTTCCCTGAAAATAGGAAATGGGGAATAGGGAAAAAACCTCATTGCTTGCATCCTACTCCTTAATCCCGTCCCCTTACTAAGAGTATGGGAGACAAAGCTACGCTTTGGCAGGGTAAAGTTTTTAAGGTTGAATCAGTAATCAAGCGGATATGATATTATTCAGAGAATTTGATTTCTCTGAGGTTTGCGCCATCAAGTATGGCGTTATTGAGAATTGCCCCATGCAAGCTAGCTAAATATAAACTAGTACGATGCAGGTTAGCTCCAGAAAGGTTAGCTCCAGAAAGGTTAGCTGCACTGAGGATTGCTCCTTCTAAGTTCGCTAGATATAAATTAGCTCCTTCTAGATTAGCTGCACTAAGTATTGCCCCCGCTAGATTAGCTTTTCTGAGATTAGCCCCAGCTAGATTAGCTTGATAGAGATTTATCTGTTGTAGATTCGCCCCTTTCAAGTTTGCCCCTCTCATATCCGTGAAGCTCAAATCAAGTTGCTGATTTACTGGGTCTTTGTTTGCATCTCTTCTGGCGATAACAGTCAGCGCGGCTTGAATGTCTACACGAACTTTTGTTGACAGGTTGCTCGTTACTTCCTCTTGGGGCATATAAGGAGCATTTTTTCGTACAAAAGTAGTAAGAATGTCTACGATCGTCCAGTGGTATTGTGGATGACTATGGGCAATTTGTTCTAAATCATTAATTACAGCTACAGTGGTTTCTATAGTATTATTTCCAAGCTGTTCAGTTGCTATTCTTAAGCGTCTTTTTAGCGAATAATGTTGATTTTGTTTAACTTGTTGCTGGAAAACAGGTATCCACAAGAATATTTTCGATAGCTGAATGTGATTTTTTGATAAAATATTTTTCATGGCATTAAAAGCATTAATAATTAATGAAAATAAATTCAAATACCTATTTTTGATTGAATTAAATATTCGTATCTGCTATTGTTTGATATATAGTTAATGCTAAAATATCCTAATGTAACCAACAAAATATAAAATCTAACTTTCGAGTAACTAGATATAAGCATACAGACTCTTACCGTTTTCAATAATCAGTTGTTTTCGCTAGTCTTTAGTCTTCACTGACAATTAACGCTCATCATGATGATTTTGGTTTATTTATAATCATTGATTAAATAAAAATGACTATTATAATTCAGCAAAATATACAACCAATAGTTAAAAAAGTGGTGTTAATTGGTGGCGGTCACAGCCATGCTATTGTTATGAAAATGTTCGGTATCAAACCGTTAACAGGAGTACGTTTAATACTGATTACCACAGCATCAGAGACAGCCTACTCTGGGATGTTACCAGGACACATTGCCGGATTTTACAGCCATAATGAATGCCATATTGACTTACGACCCTTGGTGAACTTTGCTCAAGCACAATTATATATTGACACGGTAGTTGCCCTTGACTTGAGAAACAACAAAGTTCTCTGTGCTAACGGACTTGTGGTAGATTTTGATGTGCTGTCTATTGATATTGGCAGCACTCCGGCTACAATATCTGTATCAGGTGCGGCAGAATATGCGATCGCAGCTAAACCAGTATCGCAGCTATTAGAGCATTGGCATAAATTAGTTGAAACCGTAGGTAAAAATCCTCAAGAACCAATTAGGATTGCGATCGTAGGTGGAGGCGCTGGCGGTGTAGAATTAGCGCTATCGATGCAATCTCGTTTACATCGGATTTTGGATGAAACTCAACAACCTATTCAAAACCAAGAAATTCATTTATTCCAGCGTGGACAAGAATTGATGCCCAATTATCATCAATCAGTGCGGCATCAATTTCAGCACATTTTAACTGATCGAGGTATTAAGTTACATCTGGGAGAAACTGTGTGTAAAATTGCACCTAAAACCCATAATGAAGCTAAAGAAGTATTTGAAATAAAATGTAAATCTGGTTTGACAGTAGAGTGCAATAAAATTTTTTGGGTAACACAAGCATCAGCACCCGAATGGTTAAAAAACGCTGGACTAGGAACTGATGAGCAAGGTTTTATTTTGGTAGAAGACACGCTGCAATCTCAAACGCACCCGCAGGTATTTGCATCTGGTGACATTGCCACAATGGTAAATCATCCACGCCCGAAAGCTGGGGTATTTGCTGTTAGGCAAGGTAAACCTTTATTTGAGAATTTGCAGGGAATTTTATTAGGTAAGTCACTTAAACCTTATAGGCCACAGAAACAATATTTGAGTTTAATTGGTACAGGAGACAAACGAGCGATATCTACGATGGGCTACGCCTACGCAACACGAGGCACTTTTATTTTACCACCCCACAAACTCTTATGGTATTACAAAGATTGGATTGACCGCCGCTTCATGGAACGCTTTCGCTTTGAATAATATCATGTCTGGATAATTTAGTTGCGATTCCCACAGTCATTGCACCCCTCCCCGCAAGCGGGGAGGGGAGACAAAGCACAGATTTGGCGGGGTGGGGTTTTTCAAAGCTGTTCAATTAGCTCAATAATTTGTTGGTAATACTGGATATTTCCTTCTTGGTAATATAAGTCTGCGGATTTCTGGAAATCGGTAATTGCTCCTTGAGAATCTCCCAGATTTCGGTAGACATCTGCCCGGAGAATGTAAGCTGAAGCCCAATTAGGCTGACGCTGTAAGGCTTGGTTTAAGTCTGCAAGCGCTCCTTGTAAGTCTCCCAACAAAGAACGGCTACGACCCCGATTGTACCAGTCTTCGGCAAAGCTGGGGTCAAGCGCGATCGCTCGACTGTAATCTTCTATTGCCCCTTGATAATCTTCTAGGGCATAGCGAGCATTAGCGCGATCGCTGTAAAATGCAGCAGATTGGGGATTGATTTGCAAAGCTTGGGTGTAATCTGCGATCGCACTTTCATAAGCTTCTAAAGCATAATGTGTAGAACCTCGGTTATAATATGCTTCAATTAAATCAGGATTAATTTTTAATGCTTGATTATAATCTGCGAGCGCTCCTTGTTCATCCCCCAAAAGACGACGAGCATTTCCCCGATTGCAATACGCTTGGGAAAAATCAGGAACAAGCTTTATGGCTTGAGTGTTATCATCAATTGCTCCTTGTAAATCTTGCAGAGCTTCACGGGCAATACTCCGACCATAATAAGCTGCGGCTAAGTTATCATTAATTTGTAATGCTCGATCGTAATCTTTAATTGCTCCTTTATGATCTCCTACAGAACGACGAGCCGCCGCGCGATCGCAATATCCTTCAGCTAAATTAGGATTGAGTTGTAAAAGGCGATTGCTATCTTCAATTGCACCTTGATAGTCTCCCAATCGGCGACGAGCATTTGCCCGAAAGCCGTATACTAAAGCTAAAGTCGGGTTTTCTTGTAACGCTTGGTCATAATCTGCGATCGCACCCTGATAGTCTTCAAGAGTACTACGAACCAGACCTCGCTCACAATAAGCTTGCACATCATCAGGATTCAGCTTTAATGCTTGGTTAAAGTCTTCAATTGCTCCGTGATAGTTTTTGAGGTGAGCAAGCACCAGACCCCGATTATAGTACGCTCCAGCAAAGTTGGGATTGATTTTTAGGGCGTGGTTGTAATCTGCGATCGCCCTTTGATAATCTGCTAAAGCGTAGTGAGCATTACCTCGGTTATGATAAGCTTCCGCCAAGTTAGGATCTAATTGTAATGCCTGGTTATGGTCAGCGATCGCTTCCTGATAATTTCCTAAAATCTGGTGAATATTGCCGCGATTGCTGTAAGCTGCGGCAAAATGGGGATACCATTGTAAAGCTTGCTGAAAATCTGTGATCGCACCTTGATGATCGCCACGTTCAAAACGAGTTACGCCCCGATTATGATAAGCATTAGCAATATCAATATTGATATTATCAGCTAATTGGGTACTCATTTCTATTGTTTGAATATAATCTGCGATCGCTTTGTCGTAGTTTTCTAAAGCAAAGTAGGCATTCCCTCGGCTGTGGTAAGATTGCGCCAGATTAGGATCGATTTGTAATGCGACGTTATGATCTGCGATCGCGCCTTGATAATCGACTAGAAAGTAACGAGCATTAGCCCGGTTGTAATAGGCTATGGCAAAATTGGGATTGATTTCGATGGCGCGATTGAAGTTAGCGATCGCATTGCGATAATCTTTGAGTTGACTGCTTAAAATCAGCCCTCGATTATGGTAAGCTTCGGCATAGTCAGGATTTAACTTGATTGCTTGGGTGTAAGCTGCGATCGCAGCTTGATAGTCTCCTTGCAAATTGTGGTTTAATCCTTGGTTGAAAAAATCTTCAGCATTCATATAACTTTTTTGGCTTTTGACATTTTCTAGCCTAAAACATTAGGATTCTTAACGATATGTTTTAAAAATCATTCCAACTACTATTGTGCCTGTCGCAAGGATTTTTTTAATCTTGCGAACGGGTTTAATTTATTTAAAAGCAGATCGCCTAGACTGATGAAAGAGAGATAGTTGCTACATGAGCGTATGGTATGCTCCTTTGTAAATAATTACTGTTAGTATTAGCCATGAACCCTGAAGCCGTTGAGCGCAGCTTTCTCACACCTCTAACTTTTATTCAACGTAATGCTAAAGTCTATAGTCATAAAGTTTCTATTATATATAATCAAAAACGCTTCACTTACAGGGAATTTGCAGAGCGGATAAATTGTCTAGCCTCAGCACTGCATCATGCTGGACTTGAAAAAGGCGATCGCGTCGCTTTTTTTTGTTTCAATACTCCACCCATGCTGGAAGCCCATTTTGCTGTGCCTTTAACAGGAGGTATTCTAGTATCTATTAATACTCGTTTAGCTCCCCAAGAAGTTGCTTATATCTTGAATGATTGCGGTGCTAAATTTCTCTTTATTGATACAGAGTTAGCAAATATAATTCGACCTATTCAAAATAGTCTAAAAACTGTTAAATATATAATCAATATCAGTGATATTGAAGGATTTGAACCTATAGATGGAGAGGATTATGAAGCATTTCTCCAAACTGGTACTCTTACTCCTTTATCTTGGGTAATTACGGATGAAATGGATACGATTTCTATTAATTACACTAGTGGGACTTCTGGGAAACCCAAAGGTGTAATGTATTCTCATCGCGGCGCATATATTAACTCTTTAGGAGAAATAATTGAAACAACACTAACACCTAACTCAGTTTATTTATGGACTCTGCCTATGTTTCACTGCAATGGTTGGTGTTTTACTTGGGCGGTAACTGCTATCGGTGGTACTCATATTTGTTTGCGTAAGTTTAACCCCGCTAATATTTGGAAGTTAATTCAACAACTTGGAGTAACTCATTTAAATGCTGCACCTGTAATTTTAATTTCTCTCCTCAATCATCCAGACTGTCCGCAATTATTAGCAAAACCTCTAACTATTACTACAGCAGGCGCACCACCATCACCAATATTGATTGAAAAACTTACTAACATTGGCGCAAAAATTATTCACGTTTATGGTTTAACAGAAGTTTATGGCCCATATAGTGTTTGTGAATATCAATCAGATTGGAATAATTTAAATATTGAAAAACAAGCAAAACTTATGGCACGCCAAGGCGTACCTTATATCGGTGCAGATGGTTTGCGAGTTGTAGATCAAAATATGAATGATGTCCCGGCGGACGGTGAAACAATGGGGGAAGTGGTGATGCGGGGAAATATGGTGATGAAAGGCTATTATAATGACCCAGAAGCAACCGAAAGGGTATTTAGAGGAGGATGGTTTCATAGCGGTGATTTAGCAGTAATGCACCCTGACGGTTATATTGAAGTGCGCGATCGCATCAAAGATATCATCATTACAAATGGGGAAAATGTCTCTAGTATTGAAGTTGAGCAATGTCTTTACCGCCATGAAGCGGTGTTAGAGTGTGCAGTTATTGCTGTACCTCATGCCAAGCGTGGTGAAGTGCCAAAAGCTTTTGTTACCCTCAAAGAAAACGCGCAAGTTACAGAACAAAAATTAATCCAATTCTGCCGCCATCAAATTGCTGCTTTTAAATGCCCTACGACGATTGAATTTACTACTCTGCCAAAAACTAGCACTGGGAAAATTCAAAAGTATCTGTTACGAGAGAAAGAATGGATAGGTTATGAAAAAAAGATTTATGGCAGTTAGTTGCGATATCGAAATTTACTACCAATTTTACCCGTTTGTTGCCCCTGATGATGAGCGTAATTTGATTTTCGGGCAGTGGTTAAATCAGGATGAATTAACTTTTACAAAGTCGGGTATCTGCGGCTTGTAATACTCAAGAATAATTCAGGATTACTATATCTTGGATAACGGAAGAGTAGGTATAGACATCATATAGTTTGCCTTTACAGATTTAGTTTGTGTAATTTCAAATTTCCACTCTGAAGAATAATCAGGAAACTCATAACCAACACTCTTAATATGAGCCAACATCAACTCATCTCGTTGATGCCAAACAGCAAATATTTTTTCCCTGCCATCATATAGCGTTTCTAGGTCAATTTGATAAACATCATTTACTCGTTTTAGCTTCAAACCCAACAAATTTAATAGTCGGCTGAGTATTTTTATTGCCGAAACCTGCTCTTTCTCTCCAATTAAATTAATACCAAGCGCTCTTTTAATATGCTTACTATGCTGGAAAGCGATATTTTTTAACAATATCAAATCTTGATCGTTCTCAGTAAATTCTCGTGTTAATTCAAGAAACTGAAGCATTCCTAAAGCTCTCATAGCTTCAACTTTTAGCGTGTAAGTTTTTAAATCTGGTAAAAAAACTTTCCCTTCACCCCAAGACAATTGCTGATGCCATTCTTGCTCGTCTCTGACATGAAAATACTCGCTCTCGTGAGTTAAATAATAGTGAATTAACAGTTGACGATAATATCCTTGTTCATCCTGCAATTTTAGCCAAGGAGTAATTTCTATACCATACCTTTGTGTAAGAATATATTTGTTGATTTGGTTGCGTTCTCCATCCGTTAGGGAATGCTTAACTAACATCTGCTCATATTCCATATAATTGATATCTTTAGCATTAGCTACAGCAGTTGCTATCGATAGTTGATTTTGTTGCTTAATCTCTTTAATTTTGCGTTTAATTTCTTTAGCTTTTTGACGACTTTGTGCCCAATCTTTTTGAACTTTAACAATTTCTAAAATTAACCTTTTACGAGTAGCCAAATCACCTGCATCAGTTGCCAAAAAAGCTAGGCGTAAATCTCGAATAATATTATTGTTAACCGCATTACTCCGCACCTGAATTTTATGTCCATCATCAATTAAACCGTCTTGCATAGATTGCCGATAGAGGCGAATCGAAGCATTTACTCTTGCAGATAGTTTTGCCCAAGTTCGCAAATGAATTGGGTCATAAACTAAAGGTAAATCCACATCTATTTTATGTAGGGGACTCAGCAAAGCTAAGTTTTCTTTTTGATTTTCTTGATACCAATCAGATAACAAGCGATAATTTGTACTCCCACTACCTATTAAACCAATACCTCGTTTAGCGCACCAGACAACACGCGGCACATCATCCCTAACTCTTGCTAGCGCTTGTCTTGCTTCCGAGTCAGGAATTACCCCTTGAAAAATTCCATAAACTCGGTCAAAATGTTGGACATCAATACTAATTCCTGTACCAAGGCTAGGGGTAACAAAAACGCCGTCATATTCAGATATTTTTTGATTAATCGCTGCGATAAAATCAACTGCTGCGTGACCCGGTGTGTTTATAGTGTGACTACTAACTACCAGAGTTTTAGGATATTGTCGCCGTAATTTTTGTAGTCGCTCTTTTAGATAACGTTCAATTGTTTCACAACTATAACGCCCAGCCCGACTATCAGTAGTAACATAACATTTACGTCCTGCAAGTAAATCCAATTCTAGTTGGTGAATTAGGGGTGTTGGGTTTGGCGAATCATAAAAAGTCACGTCCCAACCTTGTTGAGGCTTCCACTGATTGAGAATTATCCAAGGTGTTAGTTTAATTCCTGCTAATCCTTGTAAATATTCAAGAGAAACATCTGATAAATCAGCATCTTGGGCAATTATTAACCCCCCGCTTGTTAAAACTGTCGCAATGAGTTGCTGGAATAACTTTAATATTTTTACCCGTTTATGCTTACAAGTATTACTATTTAGCAGATGCCATAAAGATTGCTCTACTTCATCTAAAATGACTATTGCCCCGCGCCAATTTTCCGGGTTAAGTTTCCAAATCGAATCAACGCATAAGCCGAGGGATTGTTGAGCAAAGGGAGAGCGGAGAATCGGAGGAGCGGGGGTAAGTGTTTTATCAATCTTTTTCTCCCCATCTTCTTTATGTGTTCCCCATTGAATACCAATTTTTTCACACAAGAATCGTCCAAGTAAGATTCTATGAGTAATTAATAAAACAGGTTGATTTTTAGTTTTCGCTTGCTGAACAACGCCTTGTAGTGCTGTAGTTTTCCCCGTTCCTTTTGCTGATTTTACGCCTACTAATCCAGAGGGAGGGAAAGGTATTTCACCTATATAAGGACGGTTGAAGGTGAGTGCAGCAGGAATGCTTAACTCGGTGTGGGGTTTGGTTTGAGCAAGATAAATCTCTAAATCAACACCTTGGCGATAAACTTTCTCGAAACTACTTGCACCTTTAGTAACAATAAATTCATCAACCCCTTTTTCCATTCCTGGAAGTTCGATGACTTTAACCAAACAATTTTTTTGCTGGAATAAACAACCAAGTTGAGAAATAGCATTATTTACAGCAGCAATTGTCTTGGGTTGAGTTTCAAAATCAAAGCAAATGTAAAAGCTGCGTTTTGTAATTGCAAACGCTGCTAAATCGGGAATTAGCTGACGACGGGTAACTTTACCAAATTCATCTTTCACAACCCGATAACCACTGGTAATTCCGGGTATGGCAATAGCTACATATCCTTGTGTCAACAACGTGGCTGCTTTTTTTACACCCTCGCAGATGATCAGGGGAATGTTTTGTTGCATCACCCATTGCCAAAAGCCCCTAGCTTCACCATCATCAGTAATAGTGATATTGTCAGGCATGACCAGATTGTAACGCCCAGCGACTTGCTGCCACACTTGCAAAGTTACCCGCAAACAAAACACTCGCGTTGGCGTGCTGGGTGGATGCTCGTACTTGATGGACTTCCCATTGTGATTTTGTCGGGGTTGGTTTGGCTTAAAGCATCCCCATTCCATCATTTGCCAATTATTCAGAGGGTCTAGTCCCGAACACCACCAACCACCTTCAGTGATGTGAGCATAACGCTGCAACCAACTACTTTTTACCATTCCGGTATTGGTACGGGGGAGTAGTTCAGAAATCAGCAGGTACTCATAAGCTGTTACGCCTTGGAGTGACCTAAAATTGAGATGCACTAAGTGTAAGTCTATACCACTACTCTTGACTAATTCTTTAAGGTGTTGGGGGTGTAAATAGTGCAGATGCATAGGGAAAGCCTCGAAGGGAACACAATGAGATTAAAACACTAACATGCATCTACTTTTTTTTAATACGCGAGATTGCGAGGCTTTTATGATGCTTTTTTTACTTCCCTTTTGGAGGCACATCGGTTATAGAGTTAGTGGGTTATTCTGCCTATTAGATCGCTGAAGTAATAATTTTGTATTGTGATATTTGTTCGCTTTTAATTTTTATTTATCAGTAAATTTCTGCGTTAAGGAATGTGATCGCTATATGTATCGCTATGAGGTAATATATTCATCAAGTTTAAAAAAAGCTTGACACTGAGCCTTTACCTCTACCACACCTCATCTGTGAGATCTGACCTCTATGAATAAAGACAAAAATGCTCGCACTACAGAACCCTTTAACCTCGCTTTAAAGGTTTAAGATAGCCTTGAGTGTTAACTTATCTTTGCGATCGCAGCTAGTACAGATACCTTGACGTAACACTTTTACTCAAGTAGTCACGGTAACTCCAAAAGCTGATTGGAGGTAAAATAAATAACAACTTTCCAAATGAGTTCAATCTGCTTTATAAACAGCCCCTATTCTATAAACAAAACTGCACACAGAGAAATTAAATCGATGACGCACTGATGACATCCATGCCAACTTCTGATTTTGCACTAACAATTTCATGTCATTATAGACTTGATGCTTAGTAATGTGTAATACCAACAAAGAGCCTCGTGGCGATCGCACATCCTCGACTATTGCCTACTGAACTCAATGCTGCTTGATTATGCGATCGCTATAAATCATCACCATTTGACGAAATACCTCATACAGATACTTTGAGAAATGGTATTAACATCTGGCTTTGTCAAAATTCCTAAACGCACAAATAATGTTAAAAAATAAGAACATCTTCCGCAAACTACTGTTGAGAAAGTTTATTTTCTATATGAGTAGAGTGGAACTTATTTAGTAAAAGAGGGATCTAGTTAGTTTGATTATTAACTATTCACTCTTGGGGGAGGCAATTAATCTCCAGAAATGACAACATATTTTTAAACTGTAACATTATGTGGAAATCAAAGTTAATATTTAAATTAATGCTGTCGGCTGCGGGGCTCGCCACTAGCGTGCAGCTAAATTCAGTGAGTGACTATACTATTGCTGAAAGTGCATCTTCCAATCCGACTGTTGAATCTGGGCAACAAAATCAAGCTTTAGAAGATGCCAAAGTTGCTATGACAGGAGTTGGCATAGGAGCGATCGCAGGCTTACTCATTTCTGGTTTATGGTATCAGAAACGTCGTTACCGCAAAATCCAGTCACGTGCCAAAATAAACCGCTTTCGTGAAGAGTTTCT
This sequence comes from uncultured Nostoc sp., assembly GCF_964247315.1. Lineage (GTDB taxonomy): Bacteria > Cyanobacteriota > Cyanobacteriia > Cyanobacteriales > Nostocaceae > Nostoc. The sequence goes on along the minus strand of NZ_CAXTTT010000113.1, from coordinate 5,845 downwards.
CTGCGGCTCTTTAGCAGATTATTACTTATCTAATTCTAAAGCGAATTCTTCGCCTACAAATTCTCGGAAAACTTTACCAACACCAACTAAAGAAGAATCCCCTAGTTCTGAGGAAACTTTTGTAACGCCAACGAAAGAAGAAATATCCGATCCCTCTACTTCTGAAACAAATAATCTAGCAGCAGAACCTACGCCAGCCGCACTATCTGATTCCTTATCTGACTGCTACCACAAGTTAATCGAGGAAATTGTTAATACTGACCTCAAAGGTCAAATCAGTTCTAAAGAGTATATATATCGTCAATTAGTAGAAAATGTGAGCAGTGATAATGGTGAAGTCTTTGAACGCTGTTTGAGCGATCGCTTGCATTCCACTCAATCTGAACTACATAAAGTAATAAATTCTCCGAATTTATTCCAAAAAGAGATTCCTGAGTTAAAGAAAGCTCGTTTAAATCGTACCTTGAAAGTATTAGAAAGTATTCAAGGGGAATGGGAACAAATCCAAAAATAAAAGTGAAATACTGAACTAAACTGACTACAGCTGCCCTGAGTAATACTACTAAAAAATCAATCGTTTGGCTGAAACATCAGCCAAACGATTGAAGTTAATCTCAAAATTAAAAATCGCTAACCCGCTAAACTAAGCTACGACAGCCTCTTTCGCGGCGTACAATACCTCAGCATTAATTCCTTGAAACCGCGATCGCAATTAAATTTATTGGTGCTGCACTAAATTTATATTATGTTAGGTGAAATCATTGCTAAATAGCAGGTAAAACTTCTAATTCACTAGGATGAGTTAAAACCTTGTCTAATAGCTCACTGAAATAAACAACTTGATAATTCGGTGTAAGTTCTGTTTGCAGTTGCTTCCACAGACTAATTCCTTCTTCTTCAAAAGCCGCTTCAGCTTCTGCACTCAAATCTGGTGAGTTAGCAGGATCTTGCCAATTTAATGTTTCATTGTAAGCAGATGCCCATTTTCTCAAATGGCTAATGGTTTCTTGACTGAGGGGCAGTCTTGCTGGATCGATATTACCAACTTTATCAGCATCTGCCCACCATAAGGGATCGCACCCATAATCAGCCATTAATTTTATCTTTACTGCCATAGCTCTTCAGGTGAAATTATGGTAACGAGGCGGGATTAGCTCCGACTATATAACCATTATCGCCTATCGTCACTGCTATGTATTGTGTTTGTCCATTAAAAATTACTTCATAGATTTTCCGGCGAGGTTCTATTGTTCGTTGATAACTCAGAAACTTTCCTCTTGTCACAGCAGCCATAACAGCATCCGGGATTTCATTTTCGGAGATTCCACGTCTGGCAAAGTCCTCTTGATGTCTCTCTAAGATGTGCGCTAGTCCCCTTCCTCCTCTACCAGCTTTGCCCTCTTCTAAAAATACGATTTTGCCATCAGCTTGCTTGGCAATCTGCACAACCTTTTCTGGACTGTGCTTAATACCAGCCTGACACAGTGCCGTAAACAATGCCGCTTTGTCATCGTTCATATTTAATTTAGTTATTTTAAATAGTTATTGAGAGAAATATATAAAAAAAATTAATATTAAATCTATGATATCTCATAATTTAATTTTTATCACTAAAGCAAAAAAATGGGGTAAAGAGTATACATAACTCCTCACCCCTCAATCTTCTAGATTAACCGCTAATCTAAGCCCCAACAGCCTCCTTCGCAGCGTACAACACCTCAGCATTAATTTCTTTTAAACCGCGATCGCGGGCAAATTTCTCAGTATTACGCTTCACTTTTCCACGAACAAATCCCGGAATCTTATTCAATTCTGCTTGACCATCTTTTGTCCAATTCAAATCAGAATCAGCAGAAATTCCCCTAGTAATAACTTCTTTGGTATCATGACCGCCGAAGATTTCTAATAGGTGATCTTCCATTCCCAAAGTGAAGGAATTGTAGATCAAATCTGTAATCTGATTCGTACCTTCGTAACCCATAAATGGTTTGTAACCAATGGGGAAGTTTTGGACGTGGATTGGTGCAGCAATTACGCCGCAGGGAATATCTAAACGCTTACCAACGTGACGTTCCATTTGAGTGCCGAAAATGGCAGAGGGTTCGACACGAGCGATCGCATCCCCAATTGCACCATGATCTTCGGAAATTAGCACTTCATCGCAATACTCGCTAACCTGTTCGCGGAACCAATCTGCATCATATTTACAGTAGGTTCCAGCCCAAACAACATGAATCCCCATTTCTCGCGCCAGAATCTTGGTAATGGCGGCGGCGTGGGTATTATCACCAAAGACTACAGCTTTTTTGCCAGTCAAGTTTTGACAGTCAATCGAACGGGAGAACCAAGCAGCCTGAGAGACATGTAAGGTTTGCTCATTGATGAAGTCTTCATAATCAACTTCTGCACCTTGAGCGTTAATTACCTGCTGAATCTTGCGAATACAACGGGCAGTTTCCACTACACCCATTGGAGTAATGTCTATATAAGGTGTGCCAAATTGTTCTTCCAAGTAACGGGCTGTGGTCAAACCGAGTTCGCGGTAAGGCACTAAGTTAAACCAAGCTTGGGACATCTTTTTCAAGTCGTTCACTGAAGCACCTTCAGGAATTAAAGTATTTATCTCAATTCCCAAGTCAGCCATCAGCCGTTTGAGTTCGGTGCAGTCGTGATTATTGTGAAAACCAAGGGTGGTAGTACCGATAATGTTAACCGAGGGCTTTGCTGTTTTGCCCTGTGCCAATTCGCCCCGCTTCCGGGCTTTTTCGATGTAATATTGGACAATTTGATCCAAAGTGCGATCGGCAGCTTGCAGTTCGTTGTAGCGGTAGTGGTTCACATCCGCCAGCATGACATCTCCTTTTGCTTCCAACTGCGCCCGTTCGACAAAGTTGTGCAAATCCTCTTGCAAAATGCTAGAGGTGCAGGTGGGAGTTAACACAATCAAATCTGGGTGTTCCTCGGCATCCTTGCGGACGATGTTATCTACCACCTTCTCTTGGGAGCCGCGTGCTAAAACGTTGCGATCGACGACACTGGTTGTCACCGGGGTAAAATCCCTCTCCCGCGATAGCATAGAGCGCATGACATTAAAGTAGTCATCGCCAAGTGGGGCGTGCATGATCGCATGAACATTTTTAAAAGAGCTAGCGATTCGCAGAGTGCCGATGTGGGCTGGGCCAGCATACATCCAGTAAGCTAATTTCATGTTTGTGTGTCCCTTTTAAACTCAAATAACTAAGTAAGTGGGCGTAAAAAATATAAGATAGAGCTTACCACCAACCCCTTCGTGCAATCGCCCAGCGTGCCCTTAGCAGGGAAGGGGAGAGGTTTGGAGAGAGGTATTATCTTTGAATTCAGCCCATCTACTTATAAGTACTTGATTATTAAATCGTTTCTGATTTTCTCAAACCTGCTGGCTGAAAAAAAATAAGGTTTGTTGCGGGTTTTAGGTGAGGCGATATAGCTGAAACCTATTTAATGCTTGGGATGCAGCTATCAATTTAAACAATATTGCTGGTGATTTTGGAAAAAAATCTTAATATTCAAGTAAATTTGTTGATTTATCTCTCATTCCCTAGTCAATTGCGTTTTTACTTAATTCGCTAGGATGTACACAAGCTAATTTTCATAACAATTATGGTGAAGACACCCTCCCAGCTTTGGACAATTCCTCCTTTGGAAAATGGCGATAAACTCACCCGCTACGAATTTGAGCGTCGCTATAATGCCACCCCTAACCTAAAAAAAGCTGAATTAACCGAAGGGATTGTCTATATTATGCCTGCTGCTTTGCGTTTCCGAAGTCACGGTCAACCGCATGGTTGGATTATTGGTTGGTTAGTTACTTACGAAGCTGCGACTTCTGGTGTAGCGTTGGGAGTTGAACCTACCGTCCGCTTAGACTTAGATAACGAACCTCAACCCGATGCTGTTCTGTTGATTGAACCAGAAGCAGGAGGTCAAACGCGGCTGAGTGAAGATGATTATATTGAAGGTGCGCCAGAGTTAGTTGTGGAAATTGCTGCTAGTAGTGCGGCTATTGACCTTCATGGCAAAAAACAGGCTTATCGTCGCAACGGTGTCAAAGAATATGTTGTTTGGCAAGTTTTAGACCAAAAATTGACTTGGTTTTTTCTTGAACAGGGTGAATATCTAGAATTAGTACCTGACAATGAAAGCATTTTGCGAAGTCGGGTATTTCCAGGGTTGTGGTTAGCGGCGACGGAGTTATTAGCAGGTAATATGCAGGGGGTGTTGAAGGTTTTACAAGCAGGTTTGCAGTCTGCTGAACATGGAGATTTTATCAAGAAATTGAGTAGTTATTAACCCGTAATAAATCGGGAAAGTCTTTTAAGCAATTAAGTTTGCACACTAAATTCCTCTGGATCTACACCCCAATTTATCCAGCGAATCGCTTCACGCGCTGAGTTCATACTTGGTGGAACTCGCAAGGCATGAATAAAGCTTGTGCTAGGGCAAGTCATTTTTAATAAATAAATCGGCTCTATATCCACATTGTTATCAATTTTTAATAATGTATATTCTTGCCAATTATCTAATTCAATAGCTTGTAATTCTTGGCAAATTCGGGCGTAACCGATACCCTGAATTAATACTCGCCGTAGTTCGGCATTTTCTTCTGTTAAAATCCATTGAGATTGCCAGTGTTGCGGGTGGACTTTACCGTATTTTTCAGGCAAGGTTACACCGTGGTAGGAGTAGAGGCTATATCCATCTGTAAATTCAATGGCTGGTTCGCCTTCAGCGTGGAGGCGATTTTGATTATCAAAAGATAATTTTGTGGGGCGCTCACAGATGACTACTAGACTTTCTGAACAAAAAATTAAGCCACAATATTCAGCTACATCCTGTACAGCTTGCAAATGTCTTGCTGGATAAGCGCAATTTAAAACAGAAGTACAAAAATCAAATAAACAGCTATAAGCTAACCAGTATTTTGGTTCAAAAGTATTATATCCATCTATTTTAAATCTTTTGTCTACAGTTAAATATTTTATAGAAGAATATAAATCTATTAATATCTCCTGGTCAATATTAATAGTATGAAAAAGGTTTGCCGAAATTAAGTTCCAGATAGATTTTCCAAGTTGATTGCGAAACTGACTTGAAAGGTAGCTATCTAGTTCTCCTCTTGGTTCTATCCATACACTAAACCTGCTATAAGATATAACAGTACGAGGACTATCAATAAATATAATCTCAGGTTTAGCTAAATCATTTAAAGCATAGGCTTTATTTATCGATTTTACAGCTTTTTTCCTATTTATTCTCTCAGTTGAAAGCGCGATCGCTCTCCACTTTTCCCGATAAACTGGAATCAAAGCCTCTTGCTCAGGCGTTAGCTTTTCAATCAGCGACATAACGCCAACCTTCAGGCTCGTATTCCCGCTGAATTTTCACCATCCAGTCACCTTGGGGAATAGAAATAGCTTGATGCTCCTCATGAGCTAGCAATGCCGAGTCTGAAAAGACACGCAAATAAAGTGTGCTATCTTTCTCGTATAATTCTGCCTTTCCCTCAGTAATGCAATGCTTATGCCCTGTAACTTCCCCTTCTGCCAAAGTTAAGTGAGGTATTTTTTGTCCTTCAATTTGCTGCACAGGCAGTAAGATTACATCGCCTTGACGAATCGGTTGCATAGTTTTGCTTTCCTGACATGGGTACAAACCCCACTTCGCTTTTGCTCTCAAGTTTGGTTTAATTTTGGCACAAGCTTTATGAAAGTGGGCATTGGGGAGAATGAAAAATTTTACATCTTTCGCCTCTGCTATTTGCTCCCTTGCTTCCCCATTCCCTATTCCCCATTCCCCATTCCCCATT
>NZ_CAXTTT010000112.1:0-24800 GCF_964247315.1 uncultured Nostoc sp. | reverse complement strand
CCCCTTTATAAGGGGAGGGTTAGGGTGGGGTATTTTTATACTTCATTAACTTGCAATCTGTTGTATAAGCACTAAAGTGTTTACTACAAACCGAAGTGTTAATTACTGCCGAAAAATTTCTACTTTTTCTAACACTACCTCTTGATTCGGACGATCTCTAGTTGTAGGCACATTAGCAATCTTGCTAACAATATCCATACCTTGAACAACTTTACCAAAAACACTGTGTTTTTTGTCAAGGTGAGGGGTTGGTGCTTCTGTAATGAACCATTGCGAACCATTAGTACCGCGTCCAGCATTAGCCATCGACAGGATACCTGCACCAGTATGTCTCAATTCAGGATGAAACTCATCCTCAAATTGATATCCCGGGCCGCCAGTACCCCACCGACTGGCTGTATCTAGATAACGACTCAGAGGATCGCCACACTGAATCATAAAATCAGGGATGACTCGGTGAAAGCGAACCCCATCGTAAGCTGGAGTTCCCTTACTAGATTGACCAGTTTTAGGGTCTTTCCAGTCGATTGTTCCGGTTGCTAGACCGACAAAATTTTTGACAGTGTTGGGGGTTCGTTCTTCTTCCAAACGAACTACAATTTCACCCAAGGAAGTAGTTAAACGAGCGTGCAGCGTTCCATCACCGGGAATATTAATTTCTGGAAAATTCATGAGATATCCTATTTTGAAAATTGCCAGTGTTTGACCTACGATAAGCTTATCAGCATTCAAGTTACAGGTTTACAGATTACGAAAAAACTGAACCAAGGAAACTTTAGAAAACAAATATTTTACTCTGGCAAATTTATCGCTGGATTACGGCTAAAGAATCCTCTAGGAACTAACTTAAAGCCAACTCGGTGAACAGGCATCACAGGCCAATCTTCCGATCGCGGAATATGAGTTACGCCTATTGTGTACCACAGTACGATATCTTCACCCAGCAAAGACTCATTGTCTAAGATATATTTTGGTAAACCCTGTTGGGGTTTCGTCTGGTTCGGATAATCGCCCCCAGCATAAAGTTCAGTAGGTTTATATTTTGTTACCCAGAGGTGATGAGTTGCAAATTCTGCCCTTTCCCGGATTTTTGAGCCTTCCACAGGGAAAAATATGGAATTTCCTTCAGGCATCAGCATATATCCCGGTGCAGCCCCTAAAACATTCTTTTTGTCGGCACTAACAATCATCCATTCTCGACTGCTTTTCATGTTCAAATCGCGCACAGCAGCCGTTTCTTTGGCTAGTGGAGTTTCTGCAACTGCGATCGCATTTCCTAAAGGATTTTTCTCATCCATCGGCAAAGCATTTACATTCATTTCCATTACAGAATTAGCTTGGCCATCGACATCGAAATCTAGGCGATAGTTGAAAAAGTGCTGGTGATTTACTCCAAAGATATTCTTTGCAATTAGCTGACCATAAGAATCATCATCAGATTGCTTTTGGGCAGCCGTTCCTTGCGTCAGTATAATGCCCGTTAATTCATTTTGGACTTCCAAAGTCCCATCCTGGTGAAAGATCCAATTGATGCCGTAATCATAGTTATCAATGGCTACCGTCATCTTCATCACTAATTCTCGACTGCGACGGACATCATTACGCTGGGTATTATACTCATAGTGTTTCCACAGCATTCCGTTATCGCGCTCGTAGATGCCGATAACCCCTGGTATTTGATAAGGTTCTCCCTGTTCATTAGCAAATACAGCATTTAGTAACAAGCCATTTTCGGGAATTTCTTTACCTAATTCCATCGTATTTGCTAGTAGACCTAAGTTGTATTCTCCAACATCAAAGGCATTTCTGAACGACCAAGTAGGTTCAGGATTTCCATAAGGTACTACCATTTCTGATAGGCTAGCGCGGTATAAAACTGGTCGAATCTTTTCCTCGTCATTATGCGTCACTTGGTAGAGCATTAATCCATTACGAGGATGCATTGAATAGCGAAACTTCCAATCTTGCCAGCTAATTTCATTGTCTTTTATCTGGAAACTTCTACCATTAGGTTGGAGGATTTTCAATGCTTTAAGTGGTGACAGCAATTTGCCCAATGACTTGACATCATAATTCCAGTTTTCTTGAGAGAAAGGTACGTTTCCTTTATCAACAAAACTGGCAATTTTACCCGTGTTCAAATTGACTGTTGCTAAGACTCCTTCAATCGGACTACCGTAATAGTTCCAGCCTTTTCCTTTGTAGTAAGATAAGCCGCGACAAAGACGATTACCTGTTGCTTCTTCCTGTTTGCTCAGAATTCCTGGTGCCCACCAACTAATTTTGACTTGCTCAAAATCAGTAATTCCCCGCCTTTGCATTGCTTTTTGCCATCGAGGATCGGCTTTAACCACCTGAGTTGCTAGCTCATATTCTGAATTCATGCTCGCAGGTTGAACAGACGCTATTTCTTTCCAAGAACTTAAGGTTTTGCTTCTCAGATCAACAATTCCTTCAAAGGTTTTGTTTTGCGATCGCTCATAGATTACCAAAAAAACTTTTCGCCCAAAGACTTTACCAGGTGTAAAATTTAGAACTTCTTCTTTATCTGGTTCTTGTAAAGCAATAAGTGGAAAAGCTGCCATTTCGCTCAAAGTTTTCTTACTTTTGATAATCGAAACAGCTGTGCTAATTTCTACCTCGGTTAGTGAAGTGAGAGGATGGGAAATCGAAGTCTGTTGAGCCGTCAGTGTTTCCATTAATCCGATTGAGATAGAAATGACAACAATGATGGCAATAGCTAGCCATAAAAAACGCTTTAGCCGCTTAATCATCTTTTACATTTTTACAAAAGACTTATAGTTATCTATTTCCAACCTTAAGAGTGAAAACCGATAAATTAAGAGGCTAAAGCTAAATTAATTTGTTAATAACGTAAGTTGCTAGTTAGTGTCCATAAACTGTATCTAAATAATACAAAAAGCTAGGTTTTAAGTACTGCTAAATACCAAAAAATAAAATGTTGTACTTAAGTAAAGGCACTTTTTAATAACTAGCAACTTGGGTTAATTAGTATCCCCGATTTTAAGGTAAACCACATCTAGTTTGCATATCTAAAATTTATATAACTTTTGTGGGTGGGTAGCGTTCGACTGACTTGTACTGAACGTTGTCATTGGCGTAGCCTCTCGTAAAGAAGTAGCGCTCACGCCGAAGTCTTGCGCACCCGAATTATGCAAGTTAAATGTAGAACAGCTTAAAACCCTATCAATCTAATCAATTGTTAGCTTTACATTCAAACGTGGGAACACTGTATAGAGGGATTCATGGGAAATTGGAGTATATTGTTATGCAGCAAACAAATTCAGGTATAGCATACATTCTTTGGTGTTTATGCTTCTTTGGGATCTGTGGTGGGCAAAGATTTTACACCGGACAGATTGGTAGTGGTTTGGTATACCTGTTCACAGTCGGTTTTTTTGGAATTGGTCAACTAATCGATTTGGCTCTCATTCCTGGTATGGTTGAAAAGCGAAATATTTATCTGCGTGGGCTACATGGTAATGGAACCCCTAGTGTAAATCAATCAGTTACGTTGAACATTGGTGAGATTCCACAACTTAGACAATTACAAGCAATAGAGCCGTCAACATTATCTACAGGTAGTCCAATGCAAAAGCTGCTTAAGGCTGCAAAGGAACATAATGGTCAACTTTCCATCGCTCAAGCAGCTATGTATACTGAGTTAGAATCAGAGCATCTCAAAGAGTTACTTCAAGAGGCAACGAAGATGGGGTACGCTGAGGTCAACAATGATCCAAACACTGGAGCTATCCGTTATCACTTTGATGTCTAACTTTTAGGATTGACATACGGGCAAGGGAGAATTTACTTCCCCCTCTCTCTTCTCTCTCTTTCATGCCCAATGCCCTACCCAATCTATGCCGAAACCAAACGGCGTAAAGATTCAGCACGACGTTTAGCAATAGAGTTATTTGGAGCAAATTTGAGTGCTTCTTCGTAACTTTGTAAAGCCTGAGTTGTTAATTTTTTCTTCTCGTAGGCATGACCGAGATTATTCAATCCTGTTACGTAGTCTGGTTTAGCTTTTAGGGCTTCTTTGTACTGACGAATTGCTAAGTCATATTGCTCTTGGGTAAAATAAACATAGCCCAACCCGTTGTAAATGGGGGCGATATTTTCTTCTTCCTCTTCTTGGGCAGCTTTGAGAGCTTTTTGAAATAGCGCGATCGCTTGAGAATACATTTTTTTTTCTGAATAAATACTGGCTAACTCATAATATTCTTGAGTCGTACCCTTTTCTTTCTCTAACTTCTTTCGCAACTTTGCAAAAGAGCCTTCAACCTTGCGAGTTTTGAAAATCTGGCGAGAAACACTCACGGCTGCAATTGTGAGTATAACCACCAAAATTGAGAGATAAACAACGGCTAGACTGTTATCCATTGCTGCAAATACAAATATTATAAAGTTTGTTATTTGTCATTTGTCCTTTGTCCTTTGTCATTTGTTCTTTGTTATTCGTTAATGATAATAACTAATGACCAATGATCAATGACTAATGACCAATTTACGGTAAACCCCAATATTCAGAGCGTTGCTGGAGCCAACCTTTTTCTAAATAACGAGCGATCGCTTGATTCACGTTTCGTCTTAATTCATCGTACTGTAATCCCTTGGGCATTACTACAGCCAAAGGTTCAGTTGATAACTTAATTGCCAGTAGCCGATATTGAGGATATTGTTGTACCCAGCCGCTTAGAACACTAGCATCTGCGGCAAAGGCAAAGGCTGCATTATTTTCTATTCTTTCTCGCGCTTCTTGATAGGAATTCACTCCTACTAACTCGGCGTTTGACAGATAGTATCGCACTTTAGCAATGGTGCTGGAGTTGTTAAGTACGGCAATTTTTTGTTTTGATAGATCGCTCAACTGCTGCACAGATGCATCTTTTGTAACTAGTACAGTGCCATCCAAATAGTAGGGAACGCTGAAACTAACTATGCGGGCGCGTGACTCGGTTGCTGTGACTCTAGCGATCGCAAAATCAACTTTCTTGTCTAAGACTACAGACAGGCGATCGCGATTCGCTACAGGTTGAAATTTTACAGCTTCGGCTTTACCAACCAAGTCAACTGCCAAATGCTTTGCTAAGTCAATTTCTAAACCTTGCAAATTCCCGTTGTCATCTTTAAATCCCAAGGGACGCAAGTTATCTTTCACAGCAACAGTTAAATAGCCGCGCTGCTGAATTTTTGACATTTCGGCAGCAGACGCAGTTAATCCTGTTCCTACTAGAGAAAAGCAAAAAATCCAAAAGATAGTGGCGGATAATACCAGATGTAACCGAGTAATTACTTGCAATTTGTTACATCTGTTATACATCCCTTACCACCTTTATTTTTTAGTTTGAATTGCCAATTCAGCAACTTTGCCGAAGCTAGCTGGATCGAGAACTGCCAATTGCGCCAACATCTTGCGATTTAGTTGGATATCAGCTTTTTTCAAGTTACCGATCAACTGGCTGTAACTCAAGCCGTGTTGCCTGGAAGCAGCGTTGATGCGGGCGATCCAAAGGCGACGAAAATCGCGCTTTTTCTTTTTGCGATCGCGGTAGGCACTACGTAGCGCCTTCATCACTTGTTGGTTGGCAGTTCTAAACAGAGTTGAATGGGAACCGCGAAAACCTTTAGCTAGTTTGAGAATTTTATTGCGGCGTTTGCGAGCTACATTACCGCGTTTTACCCGAGTCATAACTTATTTCCTAAAATACTTACAAATATGGGAGCATCAAGCGCACGTTAAGTTCATCGCGTTCATGTACAAGCGTACTCTGGCGCATACCACGTTTTTTATCAGAAGATTTATGTTCTAAAAGGTGGCTTTTGAACGCTTTACGACGGACGATTTTACCGCTACCAGTGGCACGAAATCGCTTTGCCGCGGCTTTACGAGTCTTTAGTTTAGGCATGGTCTAGCTTTGATTCGACACGATCCATTATTATATACTATTAAAATTGCTATAACTGCAATTAAATAAAGGATTTAAGCAACCGCGATCGCTACAAAGTTCTAAAACGCGATTTGGTGGCAAGTTTTTGGAGCGATCGCGAGGCTTATACGAATGGTAAAAATGACTATATCCGTGCTTTGATGGTCAAAGCACGGAATGAGGATATGGGAAAAAGCCAAAGTCATTGATTTATTTAACTTTTTTCAGTGGCGTTGGCTTTGGGATCTAAAATTATTTGCGAAGTGGATTTATTCACATGGTAAGTCCAAGATTGCTCTTTAACCTTGACAATCACTTCCCAACCTTCCACGGGGTCGTACTGCTGGGTGCAGACTTCGCCAAAGTTGAATTGACAGAGATTACCAAAGGTTTTTGGTGTAGTTTTAGTAATTTTTAAATCAGCAATTTCTACCCCAGAACGGCTTGAGGCATCGCTCAAAATTGCATCTGCGATCGCCTTGGGCAATGTTTGTAAAGTAATCACTTTCGGATCTAAAACGATTTTCTTGCTAGATTTATCTACATGGTAAGTCCACGAATCTTGACGGACTCTGACAACTACTTCCCAGCCTTCAATGGGGTTGTATTCCCTGGTACAAACTTCTCCAAATTTGAACTCACAGGGATTACTAAAGGTTTTTGATGTGACTTGGGTAATCTCTAATTCCCGTTTACGTTGACCGGAACGGAAGGATGCATCTCCTAAAATTTTATTAGCGATCGCTTTCGGCAACTCGTTTATTTGTGATTGGGATAATTGAGTGTTTTCAGTGAGAGGTATAGCTCCAGCAGAATTGTTTTCAATAAGTCCGAATCCGCAAGATAGCAAGCTTGTCAACACCAGCGTCAAAAAAATTCCTCTGGGTGACTGGAAGGTGCTTTTAATTACGGCAGATGCTTGGATGATTGATTTCATATATCTTGATTGTTAAAAATTGAACGGATAATATCGCAATTGCGATCGTAATTTCTTTGACGTTGCACTCTCAATTCAGTTTCCTTATAAGGAGTGGGGGAGAGGAAAGCCGGGGAGCAGAGGAGCAGGGAAGCAGAGGAGCACGGGAGAATAATTAATAACCAATGCCCAATGCCCAATGCCCAATGCCCCATCCCTTATACTTGTTTGCTGATTGCCGCTAAATTCACAACACATTCAGGAAATTGGCGTTTTAATGCTGGAAACACTGGACAAGGCGCTTGTTCTTGTAAATTATCCGGTTTACTCCAAGTAAAGGGAGCTTTCTGCGCCGCAGACATCCACAACAGAAGTTTTGCTCGTGTCATGGCAACATAGAGTAAACGATACTCTTCAGATGTTTTCAAATTTTTTGCCACCTCCCATGCCTGACTAACATCCGGTATGATAGATTCTTCGTGGAGAGTAGCGCGAATTTGGGCGCGGGCTACTTCTGATAAGGTAAAATCGCCTAAAAATTGGCTTTGGGGAGGAACCCAAAATCTGCCAGGAATCAAGTTTTCGTGGAGAAAGGGAAGAAATACATAGTCCCAATCTAGCCCTTTAGCTTTGTGCATAGTGATAATCGTCACTTGACCGCGACGGGTATAACGTTCTTCCGAATCCTCGGTTTCCACTGGTTCAAACCGTTCGGAACTAACGATTTCACTTAAAGCTGAAAGCATTCCCCCCATCGAACTATTGCCAGCTATCTGCTGATTTACCCGTTCTGCGAGTTTATCAGCAGTTGCCAATTCTGCCTGGTCGTAATTTAAGGTCAAGGCGAGAAAGGAAATTAGCTGGTAAAGAGGCAATTCTAAACGAGCGCGGAGTAAGCTGCGACATAAGCGGGCAGCTTTTTGTACTGTTTCTGGCTGGGGTTCTGCTAGGGGGCCAGGATACAAAAACTCTTCTGGCAGACTAGCAAGGGCGTTGAGGTCTTGGGTAGGAATTAATTGGCGCTGTACTAATGCTTCTAGGGCAGCTTTGAGGTAATCGGGGGAGTGGGGGCGATCGCAAAATTGCAATAATGCCAAAATTTCTTGGGGGACATGGGAACGGCGATCGCGTTCTCCGACATCGTAAAGTGTAATTTTATGCTCTTTGCACAGAGGTGTCAGAGCCTCTGCTAACCATCGTCCTTGACGATTTTCTCGGACTAAAATCGCGGCACTATTTTTTGTTGGGTCTTCACCAAATAACTCAATTACTCTTTGAGATAACAATTCAACAGTGTGATGAATGTCACGCGGTGTATAAAGTTCTAATCCTCGTCCTACGGGTGCGGGGTTGGCATTAGTTTGCGGATCGCCAACTTCCACAGGGCGAATTGTCTGCAAGCGAAATGGTACTTGTCGGTTGTCAGGAGTCTGTTGTTTATTGTTGGTTTTGGTTGTTGCTAACCACTGATTATTGATCCATTTGAGGGCAAAGTTAGCGGCTTCAATGATAATTCTAGTACTGCGACCAGCTCGATCCATAGTTGCCAATCGTTCGATGCGATCGCACTCTTCGCAAAATTGCCGGAAATAAATCGGATCGGCTGGAGTAAAGGTAGAGTTAATTGCCTGATTAGGGTCGCCAACTCGGACTAAATTGAGTGCTGAGTGCTGAGTGCTGTTAGCGGTAGCGGGGCGTTTAGCCCGTGCTGAGTTAGGAGTTAGGAGTGGGGAGTTGGGAGTTAGGAATGGGGAGTTAGGAGTTAGGAGTGGGGAGTTGGGAGTTAGGAGTGAAGAATTCTCTTGCTGATATTCCCCATTACTTGCCAAAATTTCTAATAGCTGCGTCTGAAGAGGGCTAGAATCTTGAGCTTCGTCTTCAAAGACGGCGAATATTTGGTTTTGCTCGATGTGACGGGCACTGTCGTTTTCTAAAACGCGCAGCGCAGCTAAAATCATATCGTCGTAGTCAATGAAATCACGCGATCGCATTAAGTTTTGATATTGCTCGTACAATCCCGCCGCTATACTCAAAATTGCATATTCGTCTGTGGTTTGTTTACTCCACTCCCGCAACAATTCTGGCGATATCCCAGAACTTTTTGCTTCATGAATTACCGTATTAGCCAATTCTGGCAATACTTCTGTTCGCAGCACTGATTGACGACGCAACCTTTCTGTCTCTTCTCCGTCAAATTGATGACCTTCCAATAACCGCAAATATACTCCTGGATGATTTGCAATCCATTGTTCTACAGCCGTTCGGATAAAGCGGTGACTTTGGGTTGGCGTAATTAATATGACATTTTCTAACTGCAAACCCGACAAATCAGAATGGCGGTTAGCAATGTTCAATGCTAAACCATGTAAGGTATAGACAAAAAAGCCCGTCTGAGGTAGAGATAAATCATCTCGTAAAAATTTGCGAATCTTCGCTTTAATATTGGCAGCAGCGGAGCGAGTAAAAGTAACAACTACCAACTGACGGCGGGAGGATGAACGCTCATATTGACGTGCAATTGCGATCGCCGCCGCCGCCGCCATCCCAGTAGATTTGCCTGCACCAGGAACGGCTGAAATAGCCAAAGGCCCAGATTGCCAATCAGCCATTTGCTGCTGTCCAGGGCGGAGACTGTTGCGGATTGCAAGAATCTTCTCCTGCAAAGAAGGAATTAGCGATCGCTCAGACAATTCTGAGTCGAGTAATTCTTGAACAACAGGAGCAGTAAATTTAGAGTTGGACATATCAAATTATATATTTTAAATAGATATTAAATTTAATTCCCAAACCGCAGATATGAATAATTTTCGGTAATTCTTAATCCCAAATTACTCCACCGTTCTTGTTTTAACTGTTCTAGTAAACGACCTGCATCAAATGCGTGTATATATACTTAAATAGTGTGTCAACCCCCTGACTAAATATATAACGCTTGATTAATTTGTTTAGTTAGGGGATTGTTAAGAAAATTAGACTAGCTCTTTGACATTTTGCCGTTCGTCCACAGTTGATTCACTAAAAACAGCTACATACAACCATCCTGCCAAAATAGCCCCCAAAATCGGGGCTATCCAGAACAACCAGACTTGTGAAAAGAGTCCTACACCTGCAAATAGAGCAACTCCAGTACTACGGGCAGGATTAACCGAGGTATTGGTTACAGGAATACTAATCAGGTGAATTAAAGTGAGTCCAAAACCAATTGCTAGTGGTGCAAATCCTTTAGGAGCACGCCTATCTGTTACACCCAAAATAATCAATAGAAACATGAAAGTCATCACAACTTCAGTAATGAAGCAAGCAAACAGCGTGTAACTACCTGGTGAGTGAGTACCGTAGCCATTAGTGGCCAATGGGTTAGAGCCAGTTAAGGTAAATCCAGTTTTGCCGCTCGCAATCAGGTAAATAATGCCCGCAGCAACAACTGCACCGATTACTTGAGAGACGATATAAGGTAGTAAGTCAGATCCTGGAAAGCGCTTACCTGCCCACAGTCCAAACGAAACAGCTGGATTGAAATGACCACCAGAAATATGACCAAAAGCATAAGCCCCTGTGAGGACAGTAAGTCCAAATGCCAAAGATACACCTACTAATCCTATACCCAATGGAAAAGAAGTATTCTCGCTGATTTTTGCAGCATCTGCTGTGTAGGCTGCGGCTAGAACAGCACTACCACAGCCACCTAAAACAAGCCAAAATGTGCCGATAAATTCTGCCAAACAACGTTTTGTAAGAGACATTTTTGGAAAATTCCTTGTTCTGCTACAAATGAGTGATAGTTACGTTACACAATGTTTAAGAGGATGTTTGAAAAGTCATAATTGGTGTATCAACGTTTTTTTACCCTACCCTAACCCTCCCCGTATGTATTGGGGAGGGAACTAGATTTTCCAGTTTCCCCCAATACATCGGGGGGATTAAGGGGGGTAAAAATTCGATTAAAATCACAGCCAACCACTTTTCAAACAACCTCTAATACCAATTCGCAATTCGCAATTCGCAATTAAGAAACCTAGATTCAGTAAGACTTTCGTGATTTATATCTGTTGCCTCATTTTGGAGAAATTGGTATAAGTCATTCTTGTCAACAGAAAATCTATTGCCTTCGTTGCGTTATGAAACTAAATCGAAAAAAATAGGAATTTTTTTCTCAAATAGTTAATTGTGGTGACAGAATAAGAAAATACAGCAAAAGCTAAAATAACAAAAAAAAATACCTAATTTCTTAAGGATTTTGCTCTCATAATAAATTTGTTGCAATACGGTTGGTCTTAGCTTCAAAAACCTTAAACTGTGTAGCTTGTTTATCTAGTAATGGTATCAAGGCAAACCCAAAAAATCACCAAAAATGTTGGGCTTAGTTCTTCAAACCAACTTACGATTTTCATTAACTCAACCGTGTTGAGATTTTTGCTTTAGTTAGTTTAATTTTCAACACTCCCATACCTTTTGATGTGGGAGTGTTACGCAGTTAGCTCGTCTAAAATTGAATTTATTCGTCAATCTGCCATGAATCCTTAGTTAATTCTTCATCCAGAATTTTCTTAGGACGCACGATGATAATAATTTGTCCTAGTAGAGGAATTTCTGGCTCAGTTTCAAACCACTGAAAATCTAATTCACCACCATTTTCAACGACAAAGTAGCTAGAGGCATCCCATTCTCGTTGGGCACGATCTATTACTACTACGACTGGCCCTGTTTGGTTTTGGGTTTGGATGGGGAAGCGATCGCTATTTGCTAAAATCACTACTGGATCTTCTGCCGCCAATAGCACTTGCCAACCTGGTAAGGGCACCCAAGCTTGCTCTCCAGAAAACTTGACCATCCGAAATGGTTCAATTTCTGTCAGTATGGGCACAGCTTGCAAGTCTTGCCGCGATAATGGCAACTCGCCTACTACAGGCAAGATTCGGGGTAACTGTTCTTCAAATTCCAGGCGGTAAAAGGGTAAAATTGGCGCTGGACGTTGGGGAACGGTAGTAAAATCAGTCAGTAACTGTTCGATTTTTTGCCTTGCACCTGGCGTGTGAGCAAAACGCAAACCTTTGGCGATTAGACGCGATCGCTGTTGTAAATCTGCATTTTGGCGTGCCAGTTTCCAAACTTGGTAGGCAACAGCATCCCCAGGATGGGCAGAAAACCCTTCTGGCAAAGTGCGGAAATAGGAGAACTCTTTAATTGCTTTTGCCACTTCCTTCACCTCATCGGTGTCAAGTTTGTGGACAAAGATCAGTTCGGCGGCGGCGGCGCGTTCTTCTTGAGTAAGCAAACGCAGCTCGTATAAAACATCGCTGCCGCGTGTGGCATAGTGCGATCGCGTTTCTTGCGATACTCCAAACTTTTCTAAAGAATTGTAAACTTGAGAACCAACAACCACCTGATTTTGTTGAATCGGCTCAAATCCAGTCGCCTCAAAAATTTCTTGAGGGTTGTAACCGGTTTTTAACAACGAGGCGATCGCGGTTCCCCATTCCACCCAGTTGCCTTGTTTTTGCCTCAACCTTCGCAGTAACTCTTGTGCTACATCGTTGGTAGTATTATCTTCGGGATTCTGAGTGTTGGGTGGTAAATCAGTCATAATCGGAGTGCGAGCTTCAACTTGAGAGGCTAATTAACACCTCATGAGCAAGTCTTATTCTAATCTATACCCAGACCTACACCTCATCCGCGATCGAAACTGCCATAGTTTCGCTAATTTAGTTGGTTTTTATAGCGCAACATTTTTTAATTCAGATATTTGGGCAGACAAATTTCCTCTGTAGCGCTCACTATTAGCGTTCTAAGATATGCAAAATAACTCCGTATAAACCCTTGGCAGTCTTCGGCTATTCTCAACTAAACTTGGTATGGAATATAACAAGAGAGTGAATATTTAAAGGAAATATCTTATGAATAAACCCAATCTCGAAATTGATAAAGTCCAATCTCAAGTTATGACTCTCGAACGACCAAAAAAGCTGAAAATCTTGGTAGTTGACGATGAACCAGATAATCTCGATTTACTTTATCGCACATTTCGACGCGACTTTAATGTTCTCAAAGCTGATAGTGGGGTAAACGCCCTACAAGTTTTGGCAGCAGAAGGTGAGGTAGCGGTAATTATCTCCGATCAACGGATGCCAGAAATGAAAGGGACTGAGTTTCTCAGCAAGACTGTACCTCAGTTTCCCGATCCAGTGAGAATTATTCTCACTGGATTTACTGATATAGAAGACTTGGTAGAAGCAATTAATGCCGGACAAGTTTACAAATATATTACCAAGCCTTGGGATCCAGGCGAACTGAAGGCAGTGGTGCAAAGAGCAGCAGAAACCTATGACTTGCTCAAGCAACGTACAGAAGAATTACGCCGTGCTCATGCTCAAATGGCGCTGCTGAGTGTTCTGGTACAGGTAACTCAAGCCGCTTCTAGCTTAGAAGAAACTCTTGCTCCCATTGCTAGGGCTGTGAGTGAAACTTTTGGGGCAGAAGGCTGTATTCTACAACTTACAGATGGAAATATTCTAGTTGCAACTCAAGGAAGTTACAGCGAGACAGGTACAATAGAAAATTGGCTATCTCTTGACCCACTAACTAGGGAAGCGATCGCCACGGGACAAATGCAAGTTTCCTTAAATGTACTTAAAGACACTAAATTAGTTGATGCGATTCACTACCAGAATACGGGTGTGCAAGCACATTTAGTGATCCCAATTAGCTACCGCAATCAACTTTTGGGTGTATTGTCGCTACAGTGGAAACAACCTTGCACTTTGCGAGAAGATGAATTGGTGCTAATTAATTTATCAGCACAACTGGTGGCGATCGCTCTGACTAGTAGTAGTTGCCATCAAACCACTGTGTAGTTGTCATTTGTCCTTGGCAAATGACAAATGACTAATGACCAAGGACTAATGACTTATTGACCAATGACTAACGAAATTCAGTCCATTTTTAACCGTATTGCTCCAGTTTATGACCAGTTGAACGATTGGTTGAGTCTGGGACAGCATCGAATCTGGAAGGAAATGGCAGTAAAATGGAGTGCAGCTAAACCAGGAGATACTGCATTAGATTTGTGTTGCGGTAGTGGTGATTTAGCTTTACGTTTGGCACGGCGTATCGGAGCAACAGGACAGGTGTACGGTGTAGATTTTTCCCAAAACCTGCTAGAAAACGCTAAAGAACGCTCCCAAAGGCAGTATCCCCAACCTGCTATCAGCTGGGTAGAAGCTGATGTCCTCAATTTACCCTTTGACGACAACCAATTTGATGCCGCAACAATGGGCTATGGTTTAAGAAATGTTAAAGATATTCCCCGCAGTCTCCAAGAGTTATACCGGGTTTTGAAACCGGGAGCTAAAGCCGCAATTTTAGACTTTCATCGACCGAGTAATCCTCAGCTACGCGCCTTTCAGCAGTTGTATCTGGACAGTTTTGTAGTGCCAGTTGCCAGTTATTTAGGCTTAAAAGAAGAATATGCTTACATCAGTCCCAGCTTAGATCGCTTTCCTATTGGTAAAGAGCAAATAGAGTTAGCTCATCAAGTTGGTTTTGCTGTTGCCACACACTATCCCATTGCGAACGGTATGATGGGAGTGCTGATAGTCAACAAAAATGAGTGAGGAGTTAGGAGTTATAAGTCAGAAATTATGAATTATCAGTACTGATAAATTCTCGTTTAAAATTTATCATTCTTAACTCCTCACTCTTGTACAGACGCGATTAATCGCGTCTCTACTCTTAACTCCTAACTTTTTTAATTCTTCCCTTGGACTGGTCTCATCTTTGGCTTTATGTGTCTCCCCCGGTACTGGGTGGAATTATTGGCTATTTCACAAATGAT
Organism: uncultured Nostoc sp.; assembly: GCF_964247315.1. Lineage (GTDB taxonomy): Bacteria > Cyanobacteriota > Cyanobacteriia > Cyanobacteriales > Nostocaceae > Nostoc. Next base: position 10,102 of record NZ_CAXTTT010000112.1, on the reverse strand, counting down.
ATAGCCATCAAAATGTTGTTCCGTCCTTACCGAGCAATTTATATCGCTGGACAAAGAGTACCCTTCACCCCTGGATTGATCCCCCGCAATCAGGAACGTCTGGCTAAGAACATTTCCAATACAATCATGGGGTCACTGTTGACACCACAAGAATTACAAAATCTGGCGCGGCGTTTGTTGCAAACAGAACGCGTGCAATCAGCAATTCTCTGGTTGTTGCGGTTGGCAATTGAACAAATTAAAACAGATCAAAACGAGAAAAGTGCCAAAATTGTAGCGGGAATTTTGCGGGATTTACTAGGAGAATCCTTGCCACGATTACTTAAGGTTTTAGCGCGGCGCGAAGATTTTTTGGAAGTGCAGATCAATCAAATTTTTGACCAGATATTGCTGGAATTTCAACTGAGTGAAGAACAAGCTACGCGGCTTGCTGATTGGTTGTTGCAAGTCGTTTTACCGCCGGATCTTCTCCGCCAAACGATAGTTGATTTTTTGACCGATCGCACGATTCAAATTATTGATGAAGGCTTCCGCGAAAAAACCAGTGGAACTTATTGGGTAGTAGCAAATTTGTTTGGTTTACGTAATACTCTTACACGGCTACGAACTTTTTGTTTAGATGAAAAAGAGGCTGCTAATACTCGCTTGCAGGAATTGACTCAAGATTTGCAGATACGCGATCGCATTCGGAAATTACTGCAAAATTTATCATTACAAAACTTGCCAATGGGGACAGTGCGTCAACTACGAAAGACCACCCGCGAAAGTGTCCGCCATTACCTGCAAAACAGTGGCAGCGATTTTTTACAAGGATTAACTGATTCTGTTGATTGGCAAAATATTGCTGTAGTGCTGCTGAATCGTCTCAGTACTTCACCCGTTGTCAGTACTTCTTTAGAAGTCATGAGTCAAGAGTTGGCTCTAATTTTAGAGAAGTATTTGGAAAAAGATTTAGAAGCAATTGTGGCGCAGGCAATTCCAATTTTGTCGATAGATGAAGTGATAGTTGACCGGGTAAAATCAACTTCACCGGCTGATTTAGAAGCTGCAATTGAGGGAATTGTGAAAAGTGAATTGCAGGCGATTGTCACTTTAGGCGGTGTTTTGGGTTTTGTTGTGGGGTTATTCCAAACAGTGTTTTTATTGTTGGTTCAACAGTAATATGGTTAATTTTTAATGAATTTTTAGTCATTTTTTTTGATTGCTTATATCTTCGACTAAAAGCTCTTGAATTAAATCTAGGGCTTTATTTAGCTTTATTTCTTTGGAAGCAATAGCGGCACGAATTTTAACTAGTAGGATATTTTTGATATTAATCGAGTATTTTTCATTTTTTCTAATTTTAAAAAAAGATGTATTTTGTGCTATTTCTTCTAAAAGTAGCTTCCAATCATTACATCCATTTCTTTTTAATTCTAAATCTAGTAGGTGAGAAATCTTACGGGCAACTTCTTCTTCTATAATTGCTGGATCAATAGCTAGACCAATAGAAGAGTAAGCAGCTTTTCTGATAGTTTTTTCTGTAATTGATATTTGCTGACTTAATTTATAAGAAAAAAATATTATGGTAACGCTAAGAATAAAAAGTGCAATAGGGATTAATATATTTTGACTGCTTCCTTGAGCAGTCAATAAATAGGCTATAGAAAAAAACGCTGAAATTATAAAAAAAGCTCTGAGATACGCAAAACCTACAGATATAAATGATATATTTTTTAAATTAATTATACGCATTTCTTGTTTATGGCTTAATAATCCTCTTTCAACTTCATATTCCTGCAATAAATAAAAACTTTTAATTGGGATAATTGGTACATAACCTATCATAAAAAACTGAGTGATAAGTGGAGTTGATTCAAATGCTTTGATTGCTCCAAAAGTTTTTGTACCAATTGGTATTCTTACCATATATATCTATAAAAAATCTAGTTAGGTCTACTTTTAGTAGTGCCAGTCCAGTATAAATCCTAAAAAAGCGATCGCCTAGTGTGCCAAGCGATCGCTTCTCAAGGAATTTTGAAAGAGCATCGCTTAACTCAAAGAAGCGATCGCATTCTTAGCCAATATTTATAATGAATTACGAATTCCGCCCAGTGCTACTAGCCTTCAACTTAGGATAAGCAATCCGTTTGTGATGAAATTGCTGCCAAACATCCACAAATATCTGGGCAATTTGTGACATTTCTTCCCGTTTTAGTCCTGAATCTACGAGTTGATTGTCTTGCCATTTGGCACGCAGAATATTATTTAGCATTGTTAAAGCTTGTTCGCTGGAAACATCTTTGAGCGATCGCTTCTCTCCCACGGATTTAGCCGATACTTGCAGCGATCGCAGCGCTGCTTCGCAAGAATCTGCTAACATGACAATTCCGGTTTCCCGTGATTGGGGAATTGGGCCATCGTAGCGAAAATCTGCCTCATCTACAGTTAAACTTGGATCTGACTGAGCCATTTGCTGGGCTTGGTGATGGAAATAAGCAATCAGCATCGTTCCCTGATGTTCTGGAATAAAAGCTTGAATCGCCGTCGGTAATAGGTGTTTACGCGCCATTACCAACCCTTGAGTTACGTGCTTTTTAATAATTTCTGCACTCTTCCAAGGGTCTTTAATCTCAGTATCGTGTTTATTCGGCCCCCCCATTTGATTTTCAATAAAGCCAAGAGGGTCATGCATTTTGCCAATATCGTGATACAATGTTCCAGCCCTGACTAGTTCAACATTGCATCCTAATTCTTTGGCAGCAGCTTCAGCAAGAGTAGCTACAAGTAAGGTATGTTGAAAAGTTCCCGGAGTTTCGGTAGCGAGTCTTTTTAATAAAGGGCGATTAGGGTTCGCCAGTTCTGCTAGGCGAATTGGGGTAACTAAATCAAAAACTTTTTCTAGATAAGGACTTAAACCCAAGGCGATAACACTCCAGCCTAAGCCGGATAAAGCAAATAATCCCGCTTCTTGGAAGACAATATACCAGGTTGAACCAAATACTTGACCAATTAAGATTTTAACAATCAGGTAAATGCCACCCTGAGTTAAGGCGATCGCAACGCCTAATAATGCCAATTCTTCACGCGATCGCAATCGTTGGGCAATGTAACTACCTAATATTCCTCCTCCTACACCAGCTAAAAGCGCAGCCTTGCTCATATCCAAGCTAATGGCTAATATCGGCCACAGTAGGCCGACAACTGTCAACCCCAAAGTTGGGCCGTAAAAGCTTCCCAACAATAAACCAAGGGCGCTCCAGGTGGTATAGGGCAATCCGATTACAATTACTCCTGGCACACTCAGAGTTAGCAATAACACTAATAGGCGATCGCGTTGTCGCAATTCGTAATCAATATGGCGTTCTACCCAGACAAAAATGCCAATAGCGATCGCAATAACGCCTGCTAACTTCACCAACTCCTGCCACTTTATCTCCCGACGAATCAGATGATAATACTCCAGTACCTCAAAGTTCCATGCAGTAATCTGCTCTCCTTTTTTGACAATTACCTCACCATGCCGTACCTTCACCATCGCACGTGGCACATCAGCCGCAGCCTTTTGAGCGTTTTGTCTGGTTTGTTCTTCATCTTTTTGCAGATTCGGCTTGAGTACAGCTAACAACAGGTTCTTTGCCAATGTTTGGGCGGATTCTGGTACAAAGGTCTGTAATTGTAAACTCACCGCATCTTGTAAGATACTTTTTGGCAGTCCCTGTGGAATGCCTTGGGTGAGAATCCGTTCTATACTCTGATGGATTCCCATTTGTGTTTTTTCCCATTCCACATCTGACAAATCCAAAAGTAGAGATTCCTCGTATACTACTTCTGGAGTAAGAGTCTCTAACTGTAAAAGTTTGGCAGTAGCTTGGGTATATCTTTGGCGTGTTTGAGAAATTTGGGCAATTAGTAAAGACAAGCTTTTCTCAGAAGATGTCAGGCGGTAAGATTCTAGTTCTGCTACAGCTTGAGTAAAATCAGTGTTTTGAGAAAATACTGGCTCTGTCTTTTCTAAATTCTGGGTATCAGATTTAGATGTGATGCGTGGCTGGCGTTTTTGATTGGGTGCAGCTATGGATGATGGACGGGATGAAGCGGTGGTTTGTCCGATTCCCTTTTGCTGCTGATTTTTACTCTTTTTTACAGCCGATAGTAGTGCTTGCCATTCCAACTCAGGACAAGAACGGAGGTAACGTTGGGTAGAGATGGATAAAACGACAGCATCAAAAAAAGGAAAAGCTCCAGCGACAGCGCGAATTTCGTTGCCATCATCTAGAAGTTGTTGCAAATTTTCGTTGATTTTTTCGTTGATTCGCGTATCAAGCATCAACACCTGTAAGGAGCTTGTGCTGACGGCTTTGCGCTCGGCTTCGGTTTTTTTCTGATCTTCGATGCTAGCTGTGTAAGGTGCTGTAATCGTTTGGGGCGCGGGATGTCCTACTTGGATTTGAGTCTGATTGTATAATTTATGCCCAATAATAGCTGTGAGGGAGACTACAGCGATCGCCAAAATCACCGAGTAACGCTGTTTATATACCCAATCTAAAGCGACTGCATAAATACTACTCTTGGTTTTAACCGATTTTGCCTTTGACCTTAACGCTCTTTCTTGTTTTCGGCGTTCGCTTTTCTCATTGGTTTTTGATAAAAACAGGAATACATTCTTGAGCATAGTCCTTAGAAGTTCCCTTCTATGGGTTTTACCTTTGGGACTTCTCATTAACTTTCCCTTACGGCGTAGTGTTTTGTACTGTCGCCGCCACTGATTCAATTGCTGGTTCAAGAATTGCAAAAATTTATGCATTTTCATTATCTCTACCTGCAATTGCCGACTTTGATAGTTCAAAAAAAGACAATCATCAGGAAAGTTCGATCTGCGGCGGCTGCAACTCGGTGGCGCAGCTTTTTTATTGCTGATTTGCCACAATAGTTAGCTACAGAATCAGTCTAAGGGTTTACTGAAAAATTTTAGTATATGAGACTAATACACTGTGGCGGAAGTTTGCCTACTTTTAACCCCTTATCTGGTTAGTTTAAGAATAACGCGACCGAATAACGCGAGGAGCTGCGTAAACTGAAAGCAAAGCCACCTCACATCCCTCCTCTGTTAACTCTTTTGGGTTTAAGGTAAGATTATACACTCCTGACCACACCCCCACAAATGTATCGCTCAATTCTAACATTTGGGAAAAGCTAGTTAGTCCCCATACTAGAGAATTCCTCTGCAAGAGCAAGACTTGCCAATTTACAGGAATTCCGCTTATACCGTTATATGCTCCCGACAAAGCACCAGTAATTGCACCTGTAGCCTGTGAGCTTAGAAGCGTAGCATCTTGCACTTGAGAATTATCATTGTGAGTAGCCTGTAAAACTGTGAGGCGAAAGTCTTCTAACGTACTCAAAAAGCAGTAGAATGCCATAGCAATAGTGTTACTAAGTTTTTCTTCCTTAGCAAACTCAGCTTGCGTCGTTGATAATCCTGCCCCTTGCTCTAATAAATTCTGGACTCTTAAAAATTTTTTTGGTATTGATGTTGGTGTTTCTCCGATAAAAGAAATTGTTTGTGAGATAAGAGTTAGAGGGTCGAGTTTTTCAGTTAGGGCAAGAGCGATCGCATATCCTATTGCTAGCGTTCCATCCCTGATTACTGGGTCATCTTCCCAGATTTCCAGTACACGCAGCAAGTTTTGTCGGAGCTTAATCGGATTTTCGTGAAAGAAGAGTGCTACTGGTAATGTGGCAATAATTATTTTTATCGAGATGTCATCAGTTGCTACTAAATGAAGAGATTCTTCTTGCTGACGTTTTATCCAATCATCTAAATCTAATCTACCCAATGCAATCAAACTCTGGATACCCAGAACTGCCATGCCTAAATCTAGGTAACTCTCATACTGTACTTTATTACCAACTAAACTTCCTCCCAGGAATGCTCCGAGTAAAGTTCCTTTAAACCGACTTATAGGAGAGTAACGCATAAATTCTGTAGTTAAAAGTGAGGAATGAGGAGTTAATGAAATATTACTAATTCCCAACTTTACTACCAACTACCATTTCTAACTCTTATACAAACGCGATTAATCGCGTCTCTCCTAACTCCTAACTCTCAAATGATCTATCAAAGCTTGTAAACCCAATAAGTAACTTTGAACACCAAAACCACTTATTTGTCCGATCGCTACTGGGGCGATGTACGAATGATGGCGAAAATCTTCCCGGCGGTATATATTGCTCAGATGTACTTCCACTGTGGGCAAATTAACAGCAGCGATCGCATCTCGTAATGCCACACTTGTGTGGGTGTAAGCTCCTGCATTAATCAGAATTCCCTGATGTTGCCCGATCGCGCCATGAATAGTATCTACCAAAATTCCTTCATGATTTGACTGCAAGGGAAAAACTTTCGCCTGTAATTTGAATGCTTCTTCTTCTAACAGGCGGTTAATTTCAGCTAGTGTCAACGAACCATAAATTCCTGGTTCTCGCTGTCCTAGCAAATTTAAGTTTGGCCCGTGCAGTGCCAGAATATTTAAGGGTTGCAACGTCGAGTTTACCACTGTGGGGTTAGTGGCGACGGCGCGAGCGATCATTCACGGGAATCGGAATCAGTTCCGGTTCCGGTTCAGCCTCTGGCCCTAATAGGCTTTCGATTAGCCTACGAGCTAATTCCTTAAGCTTTTCCAGCACCTTTTCTATATAGTCCATGAACTGATCGCTCCTGAGATACTACCTCAATTTTTGATTAACAGGTACGCAGAAAATGACATACTTTCGCACCTCTGGCTTTTCCAATCGGGCTGATATACAATCCCATATTTGGGACATCAGCCACTTCTTAAATTCGGCGTTGTGTTTTCCCTTACTTTTTAGAGTATCACACTTGAACCTACCGAACTGTATCCTATCAAGGATGGATATCAAGGGTCAAGACTTAAAAATCGGACTTTAGATAGACTCTTGAGTAGGAATTTTAGATTTTAGATTTTGGATTAAGAGAATTTTAGGGTTCATACCTCGCCCATTATGGACAAAATAAATCTAAAATCTCAAAGACGCTCCTTCTCCCAAGGGGAGACGCTGACGCGAACGTCACTAACGCTACGTTAGCGTCAATCTAAAATCCAAAATTGTTTGAGTTGCCACTAGCCTTCTGTGCCTTTTTTCTTGGCAGTGGTTGTTGATGATTTAGCAGTTGACTTAGATTTGGAACTCGTTGATTTACTCGTTTTGCGAGTCGATTTCCCAATCGAGGTCTTAGCTGCCAACAAGTTCAGCGCCGCCGCCAGGGTTACATCTTCTACCGTTTGACCTTCTGGGATACTGACATTAGTTTTGCCATGTTTAATGTAAGGCCCATAAGGGCCATCGTAGATATTAATTGTTTCCTCGTCCTCTGGATGCTTACCCAATTCGCGTAAGGCTGCTTTGGACTTGCTGTTGGTGGAACTGCGTCCCTTTTTTGGTTCTGATAACAATTCCAATGCACGTTCTAAGCTAATTGTCAATACATTGTCAGCAGCTTTCAGAGAGCGGTAGTCTTTCCCCTCCTTACCCTGGTCATGAACCACATAAGGGCCAAAGCGTCCTAAACTTGCTTGGATTTTGCCGCCAGTAACTGGATGAACCCCTAACGTGCGGGGTAGTGCCAACAGACCAACAGCCATTTCCAGGGTAACGGTTTCTGGGGTGACACCTTTGAGTAGAGAGGCTTGTTTCGGTTTGGGGTTTTCGTCGGTTTTGTCACCCAATTGGACATAAGGCCCGTAAGCACCAATTTTCACATAAATTGGTTCGCCAGTTTCGGGATGGCGACCTACTTGGTCGGGCCCAGTGGTCTTTTGCCGCAGCAGAACTTCTACCTGTTTGGGGTTGAGGTCAGCTGGCGTCAGGTCTTTGGGAATTGAGGCGGTAATAACTCCCTCACCATTTTCGACTTCAATGTAAGGGCCATATTTCCCAATGCGGACTTTGGCATCTAGATTTTCCAGTTCTACAGTCCTAGCTTTGGTGGCATCAATTTGACTTTCCTGCTCTTTTACCAGCGTTTCCAGCCCTTTTTCTCCTAGATAGAATTGCTGCAAGTAGGGTAGCCATTTCGCTTCACCTGTAGCAATGTCATCAAGGGTTTGCTCCATCTTCGAGGTGAAACTGGGATCAACAACGTCCGGGAAATGTTTCTCCAGCAAGTCGGTGACGGCAAAAGCGGTGAAGGTGGGAATGAGAGCGTTAGTCACTAAATGGGCATAACCCTTGTCGATGATTGTGCCAATAATGCTGGCGTAGGTACTGGGACGACCGATACCTTCGCTTTCTAAGGTTTTCACCAAAGAAGCTTCGGTGTACCTAGCTGGGGGTTGGGTTTCGTGCCCAACGGCTTCTAGCTCTGTACAATTCGGATGATCGCCTACTTTCAGATTCGGCAAAATTACTTCCTGGTCTTCCAGTGCTGCTTCCGGGTCGTCTGAACCTTCAACGTAGGCACGTAAGTATCCGGGAAAGTCAATGCGTTTGCCAGAAGAACGGAATCCAGCATCCTCGACTTGCAATTGCACGGTAATTTGAGTTTGGCGGGAATCAGCCATTTGACAGGCGACAGTCCGCTTCCAAATCAAATCGTAGACAGCAAGTTCCCGACCGCCCAAACCAGTTTCTTGGGGAGTGCGGAAGCTGCTACCTGCTGGACGAATTGCTTCGTGCGCCTCTTGTGCGCCTTTGGATTTGGTAGTGTATTGCCGGGATTGGGGACTGAGGTATTGTTGACCGTAAAGCTTTTCTACACAACTCCGAGCAGCTGCGATCGCTTGATCTGACAAATGTACCGAATCTGTCCGCATATAGGTAATATACCCTTGTTCGTACAAATTCTGGGCAACGCGCATGGTGTCGCGGGCTGAGAGGCGCAGTTTCCGGTTAGATTCTTGTTGCAACGTCGAGGTAGTGAACGGTGGCGACGGTTTGCGCGTCACAGGGCGTTCTTCGATGTCGTTAACATTCCAGGTTTTCCCAGTTAAGCGTTCTTTGAGCGCTACCGCTTGTTCTTCGTTGAGTAACAAGACATTGCGACCTGCGATAATTTGTCCGGTTGCGGCGTCAAAATCGCTGCCATTAGCGATTTTGGTTCCTCCCAATGTTACCAATTGGGCAGCAAAGGGGGTTTTTTCCTTGGACAAACTAGCTTTCAAATCCCAGTATGTACCCTCATGGAAAGCGCGGCGTTGGCGTTCCCTAGTGACTAAAAGCCGCACAGCTACAGATTGCACTCGCCCAGCAGATAATCCCCAGGCGATTTTTTTCCATAGCAGGGGAGACAGGGTATAGCCCACAAGTCGATCTAAAATCCGCCGCGTTTCTTGGGCGCGAACCAACTGCTCATCAATATTCCGGCAGTCTTTAAGAGCTTTTTTGATTGCCTCTTGGGTAATTTCGTGAAACACCATCCGCTTAGTCGGAACTTTTGGCTTTAGCAATTGGTATAAATGCCAACTAATGCTTTCACCTTCCCGGTCTTCGTCCGTTGCCAGAATCAGTTCATCTACATCTTTGAGGGCATCTTTGAGCTGGGTGACAATTTTCTTTTTGTCTTTCGGGACAACATATACCGGTTCAAAGTCGGCGTCCACATTTACCCCTAGCTGCGCCCATGATTCCCCTTTGACGGCAGCGGGAATTTCACTAGCCGACTGGGGGAGGTCACGCACATGACCCATAGACGCCTCCACCCGATAGCCTGATGGCAGGTAGTTGCGAATGGTACGAGCTTTGGTTGGAGATTCGACGATGACGAGAGTTGACATGGAAATTTCAATAAAAAGAAGAGCTACTAAGCAAAACAGTCAAATTGAGGTAACTTTTGCAAATTGTCAAGATAAATGGTCGCGCTTAGGGCGGTGATTTAATCCTCACATAAACTGCCTGCTTGGGAGAAAATGCGCTGAACTGAGGGCCCAGTCTTTCTCAGAGGATAGAGGAGGGTAACGCTGGGTCTGAATTTCCAGCTATTTCAATCTTTAACTTATCTAACGCATAATTGGCGACTACAGTTTTCAAAATACCCCGCAAGAAGTGTAATACGTCAATTGGGGAATGGGGAATGGGGCATGGGGAATAGGGAATGGTGAAG
>NZ_CAXTTT010000111.1:0-25019 GCF_964247315.1 uncultured Nostoc sp. | reverse complement strand
TTGGTTTAATTCAATTTTGTTTTTTTTTTTATTGGGTGTTAAAATTGCCCCCCCTTTAATACCAGGGACGCTCATGTTGCCCGTCTCACAAAACTAACAAAATCATCCCGCAAATATGCAACGCCATTGCTTTCTTTCATTGACAGTTAGTAGCCTATCCTGATTCTGGAAAAACCTTCGGGTATTTTATAAATGCAGATGAATGCCTGACGGCAGTAGGCTGCTTTAATAACAGCAAGCGTAACACGGAGACAAAAAAGTGCAAATCACTAAGCGCAATCTTGAGTTAAGAGTAGATGGCAGCTTAATGCGTGTTTATGTTGCGGCTCCCAAAGCAGCAGGAAAATACCCTGGTATTGTCTTCTACAGTGATATTTATCAGTTAGGTGATCCAATGATTCGTCTAGCTAACTACTTAGCAGGATACGGCTATGTAGTAGCAGCCCCAGAAATTTTTCACCGAATTGAGCCAGTTGGTTTAGTAATTGAGCCAGACGATCTGGGAAGGATGCGGGGTAATGACGATGCGCGTCGAACCTCGGTAGCTGATTATGATGCCGATTGCCATGCTGTGATTGAATTTCTGAAAACAGAGAGTGCGGTTTCTCCAAATCAAATAGGCACTCTCGGCTTTTGTATTGGTGGACATTTAGCTTTCCGCGCCGCATTTAAAAGCGAAATTCGGGCTTGTGTCTGCTGTTACCCTACTGGTATTCCCAGTGGCAAACTAGGTAAAGAGGTAGCCGATACAATCCAAAGGGTAAGTGAAATTAAAGGCGAGATGCTAATGGTATTTGGTACTCTTGACCCTCATATACCAGAGAGCGATCGCCAAACTATAATAAAAGCAATTGAGAATGCTAACATACCTCACCAAGTTTTTTTGTATGAAGCAGAACATACATTCATGCGCGACGACGGTTATCGTTATGATTCTAGTGCTACCACCGCAGCTTGGTCTGAAATAGTAACTTTCTTAGGGCGCATATTTGCAGACTGAAAACTCCTATTATTTAGTAGCCCGTCAAATTTGAGTTGTCTGCAACGCTAACAAACCAGCACCATAAGCAGGTTCATACCTCGGAAAAATCACCTTTACTTCAGGAAACTTCTTAACAAGAGACGCTGCAAATCTTTCATGCATCTTGCATCTACCCCGCCACACACTTCCTGTTGTGACTACTTCTAAAACTGAGTCGGCAGTAAAAATTGCATCAATTACTGTAGATGTAGCTTTTACTAACTCTTTGACAGCATCATCAATTATGCTATTCGCTACTATATCACCTGACGCTGCTGCAAAATCTACAATTGGTGCTAAAGCCGCTATCTGTTTAACTCCCCATTCTCGCCGATATATTACTTCTATTAAATTTTCTATATTTTCCAAATCAAGATGCTGTTTAAAACCTTCTAGCAAACTTGTTGATATTTCCCGTCCATCAGAAGATTTTAATGCTGCATTCATGCCTGCGATCGCAATTTTATAGGCGCTACCCTCATCTCCTAGAATATACCCCCAGCCGCCGACTCGCTTAGTATGTCCCTGCTGATTTCGGCCGACAACTATCGAACCGGTACCTGCTGCAACCACGATTCCTACAGGCTGACCAATTCCACCAACTAAAGCAATTAAAGCATCGTTACAAATTATAATATTGGCTGGCTGTAATGCCCAAATAATAGGCAATTTGTTATTTTGCAACTCTTGTACTAGACCTTTTACTACTTCGATATCTACTGCACGACCTACACCTGCTAAACCCAGACATATCGCGTCAATATTCACAGTATTTGTAATTATTGCTGCCTCAACCGCATTGTGAATTGCAGATTGAATAGATTGTAGAGTGGCTTCGATACCTATACTCTGATAATTAGATGGGCCTGCTTCACCACGACCTAGCACTTGACACGAATCATCTATTAAGACACAAACAGTCTTGCTACCGCCGCCATCTATTCCCAAAACATAATTCATGATCTGTAATAATGTTAATTATTTTGACGCTTCGGTTCTTCTTTTAAAGGTATAAAAAACAGAGCAATCATCCCAGGAATAGTTAACAAACAAACCAAGATAAAAAATAATGGATAGCCACAAGCTTTTTGCAGATAACCGCTAACTAATCCGGGTAACATCATCCCTAAAGCCATAATGCCAGTGGAAATAGCAAAATGAGAAGTTTTATATTCACCTTGGCAGATATACATTAAATAAACACTAAAAGCTGTAAATCCAAAACCATAGCCAAATTGCTCCAAGGAAACTAAGGGATACACTAATGTTAGTGAAGGCTTGCTGTAAGCCATATACACATAAAATACATCAGGTAAATTCAATGCTAAAGCCATAGGAAATAGACATTTTTTTAATCCATATCTAGAAATTAGTAAGCCTCCTAAAATTCCTCCACAGATTAGGGATATTACCCCAAATGTACCGTAGACTAATCCGACATCTGATGTTGATAGCCCTAAACCACCTACTTCTGGTTTGTCCAATAAAAACAAAGAGGCTATCTTGACAAGCATTGCTTCGCCAAGTCTGTAGAGCAAGATAAATGCTAAAATGTTTATAATTTTATCTTGAGCAAAATATGAGCTAATGATTGACCAAAAAGGAATCTTTTCTGTAGTTTGTAGCTGTTGTTTGTTATCTGACTCAGGTAAGGGTAAAAATAGGCGATGAAAAATAAACAGGATTGCTAAAATTAGAGATGAGAAGTCAATAGCTATAGTCCAGCTTAAAGGAATATTATTAAGTGATACTTCAAGCTGACCTGCTAAGACTACTAATATTCCTGAACCGAAGATAACAGCCATTCTATAAAACAGTGAGCGAATGCCAACAAAGAAGGCTTGTTGTTCTGGAGATAAGGCGAGGAGGTAGAAGCCATCTGTAGCAATGTCATAAGTTGCAGAAATAAATGCTCCTATTGTTAATGTTGCGAGGGAAATGAAAAAGAAATTTGGCAGTTGTAATGAGAAGGCTATCAAACCCAAGCAGCAGAACATGGCAAATTGGGTATAAAGTATCCATTTACGTTTGGTAGAATAAATATCGACAATTGGCCCCCAAAACATTTTGATGACCCAAGGTAGATAGAGAAAACTTGTCCACAAGGCGATTTGAGTGTTATCTATTCCGAGCTTTTTGTAGAAGATTACGGAAACTGTGTTGATGATGATGTAAGGTATGCCGGAGGTGAAATATAGGGTGGGGATGAATGTCCAAGGGGAGGTTGTTTGGTGTTTCATGGGTTTGGGGAACGAACCGCAAAGGACGCAAAGAGCGCAAAGAAGATTAAGAAGATTAAGAAGAGAGTATGATGCGTTTGATGCCGTCTTTGAGGAGAGGGACGTTAAAGTTGATTAGGAGAGCGAGGGGGTAATGAGTCATTTTAAGGTAGGAGAGGACTTGGGCTTCGTGAATGGGGGTTAAGTTTTGGACAGCTTTCAATTCAACAATTAGAGAGTCTCCAACCAAAAAATCTAATTTGCCTTCCCCTACTGAACGACCTTTGTAGTGTACTTTTACTGGATGCTCAAACTCATAAGGTATTCCGCGAATCAGAAATTCTTCTCTGAGTGCCTTGTGATAAACCTCCTCTAAAAACCCCGCTCCTAGTACCTGATGTACCTCAATCGCCGCTCCAATCACCCTATAAGCTAACTTTTCTAACTGAACACTTGGTTGCCTCATCTTACCTTCCTCCTCTTCCTTTGCGTACTTTGCGTCCTTTGCGGTTCGTTTCCATATAAACCCTCTCTCCAACCCTGTGGCAAAATTTATTAGAGTCCTTCCTTAGTTTTCCCGCATGACCGCAACCATCCCCAATCTCCCCAGTCTCTACGACCCCTTTTCCACCGAAGCCAAGTGGCAAAAATTCTGGGAAGACAACCAAGTTTACAAAGCTGACCCCAACAAAGGCGGCGAACCCTACTGCATCGTCATTCCCCCACCGAATGTCACCGGCAGCTTACACATGGGTCACGCTTTTGAAAGTGCCTTAATTGATACCCTCGTGCGCTACCACCGGATGCAGGGACGTAATACCCTCTGGCTACCGGGAACTGACCACGCCAGCATCGCTGTGCATAGTATGCTGGAAAAGCAACTCAAGACAGAGGGTAAGACTCGCTACGAATTGGGGCGCGAAAAATTCTTAGAACGCGCTTGGCAATGGAAGGCGGAGTCTGAGGGAACAATTCTGAATCAGCTACGACGCTTGGGTGTCTCGGTGGACTGGTCACGGGAAAGGTTTACCCTAGATGAGGGTTTATCTAAAGCTGTTGTCGAGGCGTTTACTCGTCTTTACGAGGAAGGCTTAATTTATCGTGGTGAATATTTAGTTAACTGGTGTCCCGCTTCTCAGTCGGCTGTGTCTGATGTAGAAGTAGAAAATCAAGAGGTGAATGGAAATCTCTGGCACTTCCGCTATCCCCTCACCGATGGTTCCGGTTTTGTGGAGGTGGCGACAACTCGACCAGAAACGATGCTGGGCGATACAGCTGTAGCAGTTAATCCCAATGACGATCGCTACAAACATTTCATCGGCAAAACTCTAACTCTGCCCATTCTACAACGAGAAATTCCGATCATTGGCGATGAATATGTTGATCCCACTTTCGGCACGGGTTGCGTGAAAATAACTCCCGCCCATGACACGAACGATTTTGACATGGGTAAGCGTCACAATCTGCCGTTGATCAACATTATGAATAAAGACGGCACTCTTAACACCAACGCTGGGGAGTTTCAAGGACAAGACCGCTTTGTTGCTAGAAAAAATGTGGTTTCTCGTCTAGAAGCAGATGGCTTTTTGGTCAAGATAGAAGATTATAAGCATACCGTTCCCTACAGCGATCGCGGTAAAGTACCCATTGAACCCCTCCTCTCAACTCAGTGGTTTGTCAAAATTCGCCCCCTAGCTGACAACACTCTCGAATTCCTCGACCAGCAAAATTCACCGGAGTTTGTCCCTCAACGCTGGACAAAGGTTTATCGTGATTGGCTAGTAAAACTCAATGATTGGTGCATATCTCGCCAATTATGGTGGGGACACCAAATTCCGGCTTGGTACGCTATCAGTGAAACCGATGGGCAAATTACCGATAACACGCCGTTTGTCGTGGCGAAATCGGAAACTGAAGCTTGGGAGAAAGCTAAAGCGCAATTTGGTGAAAATGTCAAGTTAGAACAAGACCCAGATGTGCTAGATACTTGGTTTTCTTCTGGACTTTGGCCGTTTTCGACTTTGGGCTGGCCGGAACAAACTCAAGATTTAGCGACTTACTACCCAACTACCACTTTGGTGACAGGCTTTGACATCATCTTTTTCTGGGTAGCCAGAATGACCATGATGGGTGGGCATTTTACTGGTCAAATACCTTTCCAAACAGTTTACATCCACGGCTTAGTGCTGGATGAAAAAGGTCAGAAGATGTCAAAGAGCAAAGGTAATGGCATTGACCCGTTGTTATTAATTGACAAATATGGTACTGATGCCCTGCGGTATACCCTAATTAGGGAAGTGGCTGGTGCGGGTCAAGATATCCGATTAGAATACGATCGCAAAAAGGATGAATCAGCATCGGTAGAGGCATCCCGCAACTTTGCAAATAAGTTGTGGAATGCTGCCCGGTTTGTGATGATGAATTTGGATGGACAAACGCCGCAACAATTAGGGAATCCAATAGCTACAGAATTGAGCGATCGCTGGATTATCTCGCGGTATCATCAAGTTATCAAACAAACCACCAATTACATCGATAATTACGGTTTAGGGGAAGCAGCAAAAGGACTCTACGAATTCATCTGGGGTGATTTCTGCGATCAGTATATTGAACTAGTGAAATCCAGATTGCAAGCAGATGCCGATCCAGCATCGCGGCGGGTAGCACAGCAAACCCTCGGCTACATATTGGAAGGGATTATGAAACTGCTTCATCCCTTCATGCCTCATATTACCGAAGAAATTTGGCAGACTCTCACGCAACAATCAGCAGATTCCCCCCAAACTTTACCGTTACAAATCTATCCCCAGGTAGATGCAAATCTTATTGATCAATCTTTAGAGGAACAGTTTGAATTACTGATTGCTACTATCCGCACAATTCGGAATTTGCGGGCTGAAGCGGATATTAAACCAGGGGTAAAAATAACGGCGAATTTGCAAACTGAAAGCGAGAAGGAGCGGGAAATTCTCACTGCTGGACAAGATTACATTAAAGATTTAGCTAAGGTTGAGACTTTAACCATTACTGACAAGCAAGAAAACCAAAGTGTTGCTGCTAAAAAACCTCAGAGGGGTTTGAAGACAATTGGCTTAATTATCGTGGCCATTGTCTTTGGTAGAGTGGGTTTAGCTGTGGGGTATGCGATTGAGGAGACTCCCATCGTCGGAACTTTCTTTGAACTAGTTGGTTTTGGTTACACAGCGTGGTTTGTTAGCCAAAATTTACTCACTGCTCAAGCAAGACTTAGGTTATGGAGACGCTTTTTCCCGCAGCAAGAATTAGAACAACCACAAGAACCAGAAAATGCGATGCCTAACGGCAAGCCGCAAAGCGTCTACGCAGGTGTAATTGGTACAATACAAGTGCTAATTCCTCTAAACGGTGTGGTAGATATTGAAGCTGTACGTGCCAAGCTAGAAAAAAGCTTGAGTAAAGCTGAAGCAGAAATTCAGTCTCTGAGTACCAGATTAAACAATCCTAGTTTCGTAGATAGAGCTAGGGCTGATGTGGTACAGGGAGCGCGGGATGCGTTAGCAGAAGCACAAAAGCAAGCTGAAATTTTGCGCGTGCGTCTGAAGGCGTTGCCGTAGGTATCGTTTGCGTGGCTTAGGATAACTGTAATGGGTAATGGGAGTCTCAATAATTCCTAATTACCCATTACCAATTAACAAGATCCAAATATCAATTCTGGGACTTATTATTATATTAAATTTTTTAATTTTTAATTTTTAATTTTTAATTGGAGCGAAGCGACCCTCATGCTATATCTAGCCCAGGTGCGTAAAAACGATTTTTTAGACCAGCACCAGTTACGCTTATTGGCGCGTCAAGAAGCTGATAACTTGTGGGCGATAATTCCCGAAGAGGCTTTCATTCTGCTTGGAAAGGGAAAGAGCATGAGTGAGAACTTGCTTGTTCTAGTGGAACTTTCTCCTACAGGCGACATTGAAAGAATAGAAGACGCCACCAACTGGGTACTGCATCTGGTAGAAAGCTACCTCACCATCGGCATTACTCCAGAATTTTTGCAGCACGAAGCCGAGCGAGCAGAACATTGGCGACAATCCCTGACGTTGCAAAACCAAGACTTAGCAAGGCGTTCCTTAGAGTTGGAAGCCAGACGCGAACAAATTCAAGCCTTAGAAGAAAGCCTTAAACGCGAGAAAAACGGTTATTCCCAAGAGGAAAGTTAAAAGTTTGCAGTTGTGTTGCACTCAAGTGTGTATTTATCACAGATTATCCAGTAAAAGTTGATCTATCTCTGACTGGGTAATATCTAGATACTTGCCATAGTTAGCTTTCGTTAGACAATGACAGTAATATTTGCACTACTAAGCACTGCCTGATTCGAGAACTGAGCAATTTGAACTTGTGCAGCCTTACCAATTCCATCTGCGTCAAAGAAAAGATTACCTGTCGTTTGATCGTAGATAAAGCGATCGCTTGCTGTTGTCGCACTGGTACCAAGTCGGAACAAGCTGGCATTAAGCGTAGTATTCTGAGATTGACTTAGTGCGAATTCTGTCTTGGAAAAGAGCAAAAAGGTGTTCCAATTGCCGCAAAAACTTCTGCGATCACTTGAGCGACTCGTCCGGGACTCAGCTTGGGTTTTGGTTTTTGCCAGGGTAGAGGGATGTCGGTGACAAAATCGCGTGCAAGCGTACCCACCCAAAACTTGAGTAGGGTCTTCATAGTACGCTTGAACTAACCCCAGGCCACTCAAGGATGCGATCGCTCCGCTAGGCGCAGGCATCGCATTCCGTAGGCTCAAGCATCCTTGAGTGCGTTGTAAGCGATGAACCTCCGGTACTTTGGATTGGCGTTTAAACTAAAAAAGCTAGATTCAGAAGAAAAAAAGGGGTGTGATTGAATACACCACCCATTGGTAGAAACACTAAAGTTGAACTACCAACTCTCAGCTACCAAAATGAAACTTGCCAGACTTAAAGCATTTCGTCAAGCCGCTTACAAACATTTGGGAAAAGCCCGTGATACAACGTTTGAGTTGACAGATGCTGTGTTGTTAACCCGCAATGCCTACAGCCTGGCGGACTTTTCCCTCAGCCCAGTATTTCGCCGAAAATGGCCGAGTATTTATGAATCCCTGCAAGATGGTAGACCGCAAAGGCAGAACCTGATGTGGTTGTACATCCAAACAGATACCAACGCAGAAACGTCCAATAGTTGCAGGCGACCACACAAATTGGCCTCGCCCAGATGTGCGAACACTTCAAGAGAGGACTTATGAACATTGTTGTAGCAATATTGTAGAAAATAAACCGATTGCTGTTGGTCAGGGATATAGTACGATTGCTTGGATACCTGAAGATGCTGGTACTTGGGCATTACCCTTAAGACATGAGCGCATTACCAGGCAGGGATTGTCCTATAGACAAAGCAGCTAAGAGTAGTAATGCTAACACGAGCTGCCTTGCAATGGCTGGAATTCTTGCTAAAAAAGGATTATAAAAATAAAATTACTATTTATTTGACCCACAAATACCTAAAAAACACTTTTTTGGTGTGCCATTTAAAATGTACGACGAAAGTAGGATGAGACAACAAGAGTGTAGTGTGACAGTATGGTTCACTGGTCTCAGTGGTGCAGGTAAAACTACTATCTGTCAATTCGTGGAGAAGGAACTGCGGATACAAGGATACAGAGTTGAAGTTCTGGATGGTGATGCGGTACGTCAAAACCTATGCAAAGGATTGGGTTTCAGTAAAGAGGATCGAGTGGAGAATATTCGGCGCATTGGTTTTGTAGCTCAACTTCTTGCCAGAAATAATGTGATTGTATTGGTTTCAGCTATTTCACCGTACCGTCAAATTCGGGAAGAAGTGCGCCAAATTACTCCATTTTTCATTGAAGTTTACGTCAACGCATCATTAGAAGTTTGTGAACAACGAGACGTAAAAGGGTTATATAAAAAAGCAAGAGCAGGGGAAATTAAGCACTTCACTGGTATTGACGATCCTTATGAAATACCACTCTGTCCTGAAGTCGAATGCAAAACTCACCAGGAAAGCGTTGCTCAAAGTGCAACTAAGGTCTTAGAAAAGCTAGAAAAGTTGGGTCATATAGTTGCTAGAATGAATGGTTTATGAGTTAAATAAAGTTTTTAACTCATAACTTTTACTAGGATGCCAATAATTGCCTAATTAACCTGGCTATAGCTTTTTGCGTGAAGCGGTTGGCAATTTGTTGACCTAAACGTTGTACATCAGAATTTACCAATAACTGGGCAATTTGGGATGCAAGTTGCACTGGATCAAAGCCTCTTGTTTCTCGGAGAATACCTAATATACGTTTGATATGCTCCAAGGTTTGTTGTTGCTCAACTGTAGCCGCTGGAGTTTTATTAACTGCTGTCAATCCTACCCGTTCTCGCAACAAGGAGGTAAAGTTATGCAAAATATTTTTACCTAAAGCATCGAGTCCGTTAACAGATTCATCTACTAGCTTGTCACGAATAAAAGCACCGCGTTCAGATGACAGAAATTCTATCCCCTGATTCAGCACTAAATTAAAGTCGTAGTCTTGACTATTACGCGCATTTTTTAACAAGTTTTCTAAGCGATTCCAGCGAAATCTACCATCTTTAAATAACAAATCTTGCAATGATGCTCTTAATTGCGGTGCTGGGTCTGTTAACAGGCGTTTAGAAACGTAGGGATAAGCTTCACTGAGAACTTTAAAGTTTGGATCTATATATATTGCAATACCTTCGAGCGTCACAAGGGAGCGAATAATTAAGGCGTAGTAGGGCGGTACGCGGAAAGGATACTCATACATCAAAGCTGATAGTTCATCGGTGATGCTTTTTATGTTGAGTTCGGCAACGCTGGCTCCTTGGGCATCAGCAAAAACTCTGGCAAAAGCTGGGATAATTGGTGTTAAATCAGTTTCTGGTGATAAGAAATCTAACTTCACGTAGTCTTTTGCTAATCCTTCAAAGTCGCGGTTGACGACGTGGACGATCGCTTCAATTAATCCATAACGCTGTGGTGGCTTAATCTCGCTCATCATTCCAAAGTCGAGATAAGCCAATTTGCCATCGGTTGTCGCTAACAAATTACCAGGGTGGGGATCGGCGTGGAAAAATCCATGTTCTAGCAGCTGGCGCAGGGAACACTGTACACCCACTTCAATTAGATAACGAGCATCTATGCCTTGGGCGCTAATTTCTTCTGTTTGGGTTAATTTGGTGCCGTTAATCCACTCCATCGTCAAGACGCGACGATTGGTGTATTCCCAGTAAATTTTCGGTACGTATACGTCTTTTATATGACCGTATAGCTCAAAAAATCGCTCGGCATTTTCACCTTCGTGGATGTAGTCCATCTCTTCAAAGATGCGATCGCCTAATTCATCGAGAATCCCAACTAAGTCACTTCTTACCCGTTTAACCTTTTTTTGCACCCAGGCGGCGAGGTTACGCAAGATATACAAGTCAATAGTAATCCCCTCTCTTAAGTCGGGGCGTTGAACTTTTACGGCGACTTCTTCGCCAGTTTTTAGCTTACCTTTATACACTTGCCCCAATGAAGCCGCAGCAATTGGCTGGGCCGAGAGTTCGGCGTAAACCTCTTCTGAAGGTGCGCCTAATTCTTCTTTGATAAACTGGTAAGCAATTTCGTTGGCAAAAGGCGGTAATTGGTCTTGTAGTTTTGTTAATTCTTCTAGGTATACGGGAGGAACGAGATCCGGTCTGGTGGACAAAGCTTGTCCAATTTTGATGTAAGCAGGCCCTAATTGGGTTAGCAATACTCGTAGCTGAGTGGCTCGGCGGCGGTCATTTTTGACGACAATTCCCCGTTTACTATCCGACCACAAGCCAAAAACAAAGGATAGAGTCGGCCCCAATACGGCAAAAATCCGCCGTAAAACTTGCACTTTTCTACTTTGGTAATGCGCCGCTATACCCACGGGATCGTAAAGCGTTTCAGGTTGGGCTGTTGTCCTCGCTTTTTGAGCTGCTAAAAGGCTTGGCGAGCGTACAACTAAGCTTGTACCATCTTCTGGTATTACATCAATAACGTCCAGTTCGTCGCCTCGGCGATTTGTGCCGTTGCGACTGTCCTCCTGAATCGGTCGGGAACTAGGGGGAAGTGTCTTAACAATCATGAAGAAAGCCACCAGTCAGAACGATCACATTAAGTATTGTAACAATATGTTTAGAAATTGGGAATTTGGAATGGAGCATTGGGCATTGGTTATTTCTTCCTGATCTTTCTCTGCTCCACCTACTCCTTAGTACTAATAGGTCTGCTACACTTAAACGGGCATACTAGTTCAATAGTAGTAGGTATTGCTAGTTGCTGAAAGATCATATTTATTGTCTTGTAAGTTAGAAGTATCTGGCATCTGCCCTCATGGAGAATTTGGCTTGATGTTGCTTTGCCTGCGAATCGAAAACTTTGCCCTAATTGACCAATTGGAATTGGAATTTGGCGCGGGACTAAATGTGTTAACAGGTGAAACCGGCGCTGGAAAATCTATTATCTTGGATGCCATTGATGCCGCTTTGGGCGGTAAAGTCTCTAGTCGAGTCATTCGCACGGGGACAAGTCGGGCAATGGTAGAAGCTACTTTCACCTCAAACGCCCCCCTAGCGGCTTGGTTGACCGAACAAGAAATAGATTTGCTTGATGAAAATTCTGTAGTCATTAGCCGAGAAATCACAGCCACTGCGAGTAATGTCCGCAGTCGATCGCGGGTGAATGGTGTGTTGGTAAATCGGCAGATCATGGGAGGAATGCGCGATCGCTTGGTGGAAATTACCGCCCAAGGTCAAACGGTACAAGTTGGACAATCTGCCCAAGTCCGCGACTGGTTAGATTTGTATGGCGGCGACTCCTTAATGCAGCAGCGTCATAAAGTTGCCACGAGCTTTAGTAGTTACCAACAGGCGCATTTAGCACTAGAAAAACGCCGGACATCAGAACGGGAACGGTTGCAACAACTCGACTTACTCACTTATCAAGTGCAAGAACTGGGAGCAGCCAATCTCAGTGAGCCTAATGAATTGGAACAGTTGGGACAAGAACGGGAACGCCTGAATCATGTCGTCGATTTACAACAAATGAGTTACAAAGTTTATCAGGCTTTGTATCAAAACGATCATGAAACTCCCGCCGCAGCAGATTTATTGGGAGACAGTGAGGCGACATTAAATGACATGGTGGAATACGATACCCAACTACAACATCTATTGGAATTGGTGCGGGACGCGCAAGCTGCGGTAATGGAAGTGGGAAGGCAGATTAATGCTTATGGAGATGGTTTGGAAGCCGATCCCCAACGGTTGGAAGAGGTGGAAGAACGAATTCGGGAGTTAAAGCAAATTTGCCGCAAGTATGGGCCGACACTTACAGAAGCGATCGCTTATTACCAACGTATCCAAGCAGAATTAGCCCAACTTAACGACAGCGAACAATCTATCGAAAACTTAGAACAGCAAGAAAAGGCGTGTTTTGAAAAACTCACCCAAGCAAGTAATCAGTTAACTCAATTGCGGAGTAAGGCGGCTGCTAATTTAGAATCACGTTTGATAGCTGAACTCAAGCCCCTAGCGATGGAAAAGGTAAAGTTTCTGGTTGAAATATTACCAGCTTTCCCAACTGCGATGGGAGCAGACAAAATTACCTTTACATTTAGTTCTAACCCCGGCGAACCACTGCAACCTTTAACAGAAGTTGCCTCTGGTGGCGAAATGAGCCGTTTTTTACTGGCGCTGAAAGCTTGTTTTTCTCAGGTTGACGTGGTTGGGACAATGGTATTTGATGAAATTGATGTTGGAGTTTCGGGAAGGGTAGCCCAAGCGATCGCGGAAAAGTTATACCAGCTAAGTCAACGCAACCAAGTATTATGTGTTACCCATCAACCTTTAGTTGCGGCAATGGCCGATCGGCATTTTCGCGTAGACAAGCAAACTATTAATCAAGGCAAAGGTAAAAAAGCCAACAATGACAACGCCGAACAGCGTACCGTTGTCAGAGTGACAACTTTGGATAATTTAAACACCCGCAGAGAAGAACTAGCGCAGTTAGCTGGTGGTAAATCTGCAACTGATGCGATCGCTTTTGCAGAATCTCTGTTATTACAAGCTGCTAACCACCGTCGCCGGGAGTATACTTGACCAAATAATTACGAATTACGAATTACGAATTACGAATTATAAATTTAGGCTGCCAATTCTGAAAGGCGTAAACCAGCGATATTCTCGCAGGAAAAAGTTTCTTTACCCATCCATTGGCGGCAGATTAGCTCTATAATTTGTCCTGCCCAGTTGCGGAAAAACCATTGGCATAAGAAGCCATCTTCTTGAGGAGTCATAGATAGAGGAATAAAGCCTTTGTTTTGCCACACCTCTGCTGCTGTATAAATATCATCAACAAGAATGGCAACGTGATGGACAGTATTAAAACCTTGTTCCTGGAATAAGCTAGCAATCTTTTCATCTGGTGCGTTAGGCGCAAGCAGTACCAAAATCATACCTGACGGCATTGAGGCTGAGAGAAAGTACATGCTAGCATCTTTAGGCAATAGGTTTTGCTCTGGACAAAAATCATCAGGCCATTTTCCTGGTCCTTCGGTGATTTTGGCATCATAGTTGATCAGAGCTTTAGCATAGTCTGTAAGAGTTTCTGAATCAGGAAACAACAGTACATAGTGATCTATGACAACTAGTTCACCAAATAAATGTATGCAAAAAGATGAGTTTAAAAATTCTGGAGTCTTGCACTCTTGTTTATACAAGAGCAATCCTTCAGTTTCTACAAAAGGCGACTGCTTATTCATCTAAGTCTCCTAAATTAAAACCCTTTACAGCGTCTATCGCAAGGTTATTGCTCATCATGGTCATCGATGAAAACGATCTAGTATTCAATATTGTGGCTGAGAAACAAGGCCGATATCTACCTACCATCATAACTAAAATTGTTTTGAGCCAATCTTAAGCACCTGCGATCGCAGGTGGTAAATCTGCAAGTGATGCGATCGCTTTTGCAGAATTTTTGTGATTACAACCTGCTAACCACCGTCAAAAAATTAAAAATTAAAGATAAATCTACACTGTTGATGCTTCTAGTAATGACTGACCGAGATAACCTCCTTCAGCCTTAACACCAGGTAAAGCAAAGAAATATCCACCACCAATAGGGCGAATATACTCTTCCAAAGGTTCTCCTTTCAAACGATTTTGCACTGTCACAAACCCTTTCTCTAAATCAGCTTGAAAACAGACAAACAACAAACCCATATCTAACTGTCCAGATTTGTCAAACCCACGTGAATAGTTGAAACCACGCCGTAGAATCAAACTCGACTCTGATTTGCGAGGATTAGCAAGGCGGATATGAGCATTTAGAGGAATTTGTTGACCTTTAGGATCTCGATCGTAATTGGGAATATCTTTCTCGTGCTTCATTCCCAAAGGTGCGCCAGAGTCCTTATTGCGCCCAATAATTGTCTCTTGTTCTTGTAGTGGTGTGCGATCCCAGCGTTCGACTAAATTGCGGATTATCCTCACCACTTGATAACTTCCTCCTACTGTCCAAGCTGGTTCACCACTGTTTGGTTGTACCCAGACAATCCGGTTCATCAATTTGTCGTCACTAGCATTTAGATTTGCCGTACCATCTTTAAAACCAAGCAGGTTACGCACCGTAGATTTGCCTTGTTTTTTGTGGGTATTCGGCGGCAGAAATCCCGTTATTTGCCAACGCAAAGTTATCAAGTCAGGCAAATTCTTAATGATGTCGCGTAAAGCGTGAAGATTCGATTCCTCAGTATTCGCACAGAATTGCAACAGTATATCCCCATGACATAAATCTGGGTCAAGCTGGTCATTGAAAAAATTGGGCATAGTGTCTAACCGCTTGGGTTTCAAGTTGCCGAGTCCAAAGCGGTTATCAAACAGTGAGTTACCCACAGATAGGGTAATTGTCAGGTTATTGGGAGCGATTTCCGGCCCCATAATTCCCGAATCACTGGGGGGAAATTTAGGGTCGCGCGGTTTGGGTGTTCCCCCTGCCATGAGAAACTGGATGCGCTCAGTTAAAGTTTTGAACAACCGCACTAAATCTGCTTTATTGGTGGCAGTTATATCAAATGCGACCATCAACCCAGCAGCAGGAGTAGGGGTAAGAATACCTGCTTGGTGAAGCCCAAAGAACGGCACGATCTCTTCAGATGGGTCAAGAGTAGTTCCCAGAAGAGTACGATAACCCAAAGTTGTTAAAGCTGCTACTCCACCTGCTGCTGCCATACCGATTAACAAGTCACGACGGCTGATGCGGGGAGTAATGCGTAAACTTGGTTGCTTTGTAATGGACATAATTTACTCCTCTAGGAATTCTTCATCAATTAGTTAACGCCCAAAGTGCCGCGCAACTGAGACAAATCTTCAGAAAGGGCAGCGATGGCTGTTTTCATGTCTTTCTTGTCTGTTTCACTCACCTTGTCGTAGGTAGCAAAACCACCATCAGGGGTTTTGTATTTAGCAAGTTTTTCGTTAACTTTGGTGAAATTGCTATCTACACGCGTCAGTAGATCGGGGTTAGCTTTTTGGATGACGGGGCGCAATAAGTTCACAATCTTTTGGGAACCATCTACATTAGCGCTGAAGTCCCAGAGGTCAGTATGGCTGTAACGGTCTTCTTCTCCAGAAATTTTGGTAGCAGCCACTTCTTCAATCAAGCCAGCAGCGCCACCAACCATATTTTTCGGTTCAATGGTCAAGGTGGCAATGCGCTTTTGTAGCTCTAGTCCATCTTTCTGTAGCTTTTCGGCAAAGGGTTTCATGCCTTTTGTCGTTTTGTCTTGGAATAAAGCTTTCTCTATGCGATGGTATCCAGTGAATTCTGGATCGGCCTCTTTTTTGGCAAAGTCATCAGCACGGGAATCCATTGTTTTATCGAGGTCGGAGAAAAGTTCAGCTATCGGTTCTGCGCGTTCCCAGTGGACATGGGTAGAGGCATAGAGTTTCTGAGCTTTAGCAAGGTCGCCAGCAATCACAGCATCCGTAAAGGTCTTGTTATCTGCCACCAGTTGGTCAGTTTCTTTAGTAACGTAGACTTTGTACTCTGCGATCGCACCGACTAATTGACCTTGATCTACAGTCCCTTTGGCTTGAGAATCTCCAAGTCCAGGTTTTACACTAAGTTTTCCTTTGGGATTGCTGCGTAAACCGCAACCCATGTCATACTCACCTGGTTCTAGATTGATTTTGACTTTCTGAACAAAGCCAGGAGCAATATTTTCTCGTTCCTCTACGACTTTCACGCCAGACAAAATTTCCCACTCCAAAGGTTGGCTGCTTTTATTGGTAATTACAAAACTGTTTTGCCCAGATGCTACTGTCAGCTGATTGGGTTCGCAACCTTTATCTGTCACAGTCAAAGCAGTTTCCGTAGAATTGGTAGCAGAAGTATCGTTAGCTACAGTTTTAGCTTCTGGAGAATTACTCCCAGAAGTATCACTTGATTTATTAGATTCACAGGCAGCTACTGTCAAGGCAATCAGACAGATAATTGTTGAGTGCTTTAAAAAATTTTTCATTGTTGTATTTTCCTAAAAATTATTGAAGTTGCTAGGAATGACTTGCGGTAGTCTTCTGTCTAGCGTTACCGCCTAACAAGAACAGCAGCATGGTAGGAATTAGATAGCCAAAATAAACGATGACCTCACTTACAGTAGGGGCATCGTTGTAGCCAAAAAATCCTGCCAAAAGTGAACCAACAAACCCGTTATTGGGAAGTATCCCACTAGCATCAAATACCACTGTTTGCAATAAATTCCACACTCCCGCTTCATGAAAGGCTCTCACCCCACTTGCTAACAGTCCAGCAGCAACCAGGATAATGAAGGCTCCTGTCCATTTAAAAAATCGCCTCAAGTTGATGCGGATACCACCCTGATAGATGCCTACACCGACGGCTACTGCGGCTGCATATCCAAACAATGCCCCCACAGGAGCTTGAATTCCCAAATTTTGCTGAAACGTGGCCAGCAGAAACACTACTGTTTCCAGACCTTCCCGCAGTACCGCAAAGAATGCCATCCCCACTAGTGCTATACCTCCCTTATCACCCGATTGAATGGCAGCTTCAACTTGGGACTGTAACTCACCTTTAATCGAACGAGCAGCACGGCGCATCCAGAAAACCATCCAGGTGAGAACCCCAACCGCCACGATGGAAATTACACCTGCAAATAATTCCTGTTCTTGTTGGGGAAAATCTTGACTGGTTATTTGCAAGAAGATCGCCACTGCTAGACATACAAAAGTCGCTAGTACAATTCCGAGCCAGACTGACTTCATCAAATGGGTACGACCAGTTTGCTTGAGATAACTGGCAATGATACCCACGACAAGCGCAGCTTCAACGCCCTCTCGGAACATGATCAAAAAGGGAAAAAGCATGAATAAACTTATTAATTATAATTACTATCAAATCATCATGAGAATGATAACTTACTTGAGAACATTTGTATATAACTGCAAGTAAAAAATCTCTAAAATCCTGAAGGAATAAATTTTCGGATAACAGAACTCCTACAACGTATTGCTAGGAGTTGTTTCCAGCCTATTTTGTCGCTAATCAGAATCTTCTATATCCCAATCAGTAGCATAATATATGTGCGATCGCCTGGATGCAACTCTTGAAGTTGAGTTTGAGTAACAATAATAGCCATAAAGATTTCAGTAAATGATCTTCTCTAACTAAAATGAATAAAGTAAATGGTTGGTAAGACTCTTGTAAAACTTTTCGATTTAGTGACAGTAGTGTTCTTTTTTGTTTACTTTTTGATTACGCAATGTGCAACTTTCGATAAACAGAAATCCCACCGATATGAAAGCTACAAGATTGTGATTGTTATCTCTTACTGAAGTGGGATTTTTATTATCTGATGTCTAATATATAAGTACTTCTACTTATACTCTTGCAAAGCCCCTAACTTGCGAATTTCCGGCCAAATCATAGCTGTAGCAATCACTACTACAATTGTGCCAATTCCACCACCCACAACGGAAATTATCGGGCCAAATAAAGCAGCAGTCAAGCCTGATTCAAAGCCCCCTAATTCATTCGAGGCACTAATAAACACGCTATTAATAGCAGCAACCCGACCACGTAAATGATCCGGTGTTCTGATTTGAACTAATGTATGGCGAATCACAACGCTAATACTATCTAATGCGCCACCAAGGATCAGCATTAACATAGACAGCCAAAAGGAATGAGAAAGTCCAAAGATAATTGTTACAACCCCAAAGCCAACTACTGACCACAATAAGGCTGGGCCGGCTTTACGTAACGGTGGTAAATACGCCAGGGTAATGGCCATAGTCAAAGCACCGATGGAGTGGGCTGCTTGTAGGTATCCTAATTCCACTGGTCCCACATGTAAAATATCTTTGGCAAAGATCGGGAGGAGCGCGATCGCACCACCCAACAATACAGCAAACATATCCAATGTAATCGCTGCTAAAATCAACTGATTCTGCCAGACAAATTTAGCACCAGCGGCAAGGGCTTTGAGTGAGATTGGCTCAGTTGTGCGGATAGTTTTTTGCTCTTTAATCGGTATTGTTAAAATCAAACATAGCAACGCGGCGATCGCTGCTGCTATATACACTCCTGTAGCACTTCCCAACAGTGCAATCCCAAATCCTCCGAAGGCTGGGCCGATAACTGCGGCTAACTGAAAGCTACTACTATTCCAAGTTGCTGCATTGGTAAACGCACTCACAGGTATCAACTGCCACATCAGAGCATCACTCGCTGGTCTGAGGAATGCTCTAGCGACACCTGTTAATACCAAGCAGGCGTAAATTAGAAAAATTGCACCTTTAGTATAAGAAAGCACTGCCAAAGCTAGCGAACAGAGAGCTAGCAGCATCACTGACAGTAACATGATGAGTTTGCGCTCGCGGCGATCAGCCACATGTCCGGTAATCAAGGTGAGAGCAATCATTGGCAATACTTGCGCCAGTCCCACACCACCTAGAATTATCGCTGAGTTAGTCCGCTCATAGAGTTCCCAGCCGATAGCTACAGTTTGCATTTGCGATCCCACGGACAGTACCAGCCGTCCAATGGTAAATAGCCGATAGTCTCGAAACTTAAAGGCTGCAAAGGGATCGTGCTGTGCAACTTCAGAGTTATGGGGCTTTGAGTTCTGTTTTCTCGAAGACATTTTTTAGTAGAGTTAAGCCTTCTTCAATATTGGAAATTTGGTCTTCTGTAAGACCTTTCAGCAAGTCGGTAATATGAGCGCGAGTTTGATCTTGGGATTGCTTGAGATGATGTTTTCCATCTTCAGTTAAATTGAGCAGCACCCGCCGCCGCTCTTGAGGATGAGCGATGCGTTGCACGAAGTCGCGTTGTACCAAGCGTTCTATGGTTGCTGATGCTGTAGCAGAGGTGACACCTAAATGCTCTGCCAGGTCAGATAATGAAGCACCAGGATTACGGTTGATAAATGCAAGCGATCGCAACTGAGGTATAGATAAAAAGGCAGCACTATGGGCACGCATATCCGCTCGGATAAACCGCATCACTAATGGAACTGTCTCCATTACTCTAGCGGCACATTCATCGGAAGTTGCACCTTGATTAGGTTTATCCAAGGTCATGGGCTTGTTGTTCTCCTGATTACATGGCCACCCGTGGATAAAGTTTTCCACCAATGATCGCCAAAATTATTAATGTTAATAAGAGAATTGTACAATCCAGACCAAAGCCATAGATGCTAGTACCATTTAACAGCATGGTGCCACGTAAGGCATCAACCTCATAAGTCAAGGGATTGAAATGGGAAATGAACTTTAACCAACTGGGCATCAACAAAATCGGATAGATGGCATTGCTAGCAAAAAATAACGGCATGGTTATCAATTGTCCAATACCTGTCATCCTTTCTCGGCTTTTTACCAAACAGCCAATAATTAATGAAAAAATACAAAATGTTCCCGCCCCCAGCATGACTACCACTAGTACTTGGAGGATAGCTAAGGGATGAAGATTTAGTTTGACACCCAATAGAAATGTCAATCCGTAAATGAATACTACCTGAGATAAGCATCGCACCCCACATGCCAAGGCTTTGCCCAACACCATTGCCATTCTGGGCGTGGGACTAGCTAAAAATTTATGTACGATCCCTAAATCTCGCTCCCAGATTAGCGTCATTCCACCACTAAAAATTGCCACAAACAAAATACTCTGAGCCAAAATGCCAGCAGAAATGAAGTCCAAATAGTGTAAGTTTCCTGTAGGAATCACGCGAGTGCGGGCAAAAACTTGCCCAAAGATTAGGAGCCATAAGGTTGGTTGCACAGCTCGAACTACTAAATCAGTGGGATCGTGGCGGAGTTTACGTATTTCCAATTCTGCGATCGCCAGGGTTTTCGTAACTAGCTCTTTAATTGCAGAGATTAAATTTACTCCGACAGTGGGTGGTGCTTTAACCCAACCGTTGAGCAGTACGTCTGGTTCTTGCTGTGTCACGGTAGTTCACTCCTGATGTTAACTGGTCGCCTGTATAGTGAATAAAGACATCATCCAAAGTTGCATTTAGGTTATCTAAAGAAGCTTTTAAGTTGGTTGGTGTGCCTGTGGTAACGACCTCACCTTGCTGCATAATCGCCACTCGGTTACATAAGCTATCGGCTTCTTCTAAAAAGTGGGTTGTTAAAAATATAGTTGTGCCGTAATCAGCACAGAGTTGTAGTACAAGGTGCCATACTTGAGTTCGAGCGATGGGATCTAATCCAACAGTCGGCTCATCAAGAAACAGAATTTGGGGTTGATGTAGAACTGATATGCCAATTTCCAGCTTGCGAATCATCCCACCAGAGTAGTTACGTACCAAGCGTTTCGCCGCATCTTGCAAACTCATGTATTCTAGAATTTCATAAATGCGGCGATCGCGTCCTTTGGCAGGTATTCCATACAGCTTGGCGAAGATTAAGAGATTTTCGTAACCCGTGAGACTACCATCAGCAGAGAGCGCCTGGGGGACATAGCCGATAGCCCGTCTCACAGGATTGGGTTGACGAGTCACGTCATAGCCAGCTAAGGTTGCTTTCCCTGCACTGATAGGCACTAAGGTTGTCAACATTTTAAGAACTGTACTTTTCCCTGCGCCATTGGGGCCAAGCAATCCAAATACTTCGCCCTGTTCCACAGATATGCTCAGATTATTAACTGCGGTTAACTTCCCAAAACGGCGTGTGAGTCCCTGAGTTTCCAAAATTAACGCTTTTGGTTTGCTAGGAGGTTGTGATCGATTTATTTTTCCCGTCAGTATTGTCACAAGTTTGATGCACTTCTATTAATTAGTAAATCTAACTATTAGCTTCTCAATATATTTACTAGAAGTCAATAGACTTCTGGCGAAAATTTTAATCAGAGTAAAAAGAAACTTAGTACAGTGGTGGTGAGGTTATTGATGGGGGAAGTATCACTGGCAAATTAAGCGCAAACACTTGCTAGAATGGTTAATAGGTGAAAAATTTTCAGAATGCCTACTGCTGCTCAGTTAGAAAGTCTATGCCAGATTTAATTTTCATCAACTAGCTGCAAAACCCTCTTGTATAAAGGTTCCGCCAGCCAGAATCCTGCTTGGTTAATCAGAGCATCCAACAAAGGTTTCACAGCAGAAATCAGCCTTTGACTTTTAGCTTCAACTAAGATCCCTAAAATCCCTGTGTAACCAAGATTTAGCATAGCTGCAACCATGCGACCACGACGTTCATCAATCAAAACTTGATCTGCTTTCATTTCCAGCGCTAGAGCGATCGCTTCAGCTTCACCAATATCCAGTTCATTGCTGAGTGCTTCAACCAATATACGATCTGGAACTGGACGAGTTTGAATCCAGATAAAAGTTTGGACTTCAATTGCACCTGCAACTGGAAAGTTGGGATCAGTCAGTTCTCGGTAGACAGCTTCAGGAATTAGGACTGTTCCATAAAGCTGTTGTAGTAAATGAAGATGGTTAATGGCGGCGAGGTTATTAATGGGCGAAGTATCACTGACAATGATCACAGTCTACCCATCGCCCGCAAGTTTTCTATATCTTGTTCAAAATCCTCGACCCCATAATGCACTGAAATTTGACGACTTGCGAGTAGATGCTGAAATGCTATACGATTCATACCTGCAAACCGACTGGCTTGAGCAAGGGTTAACTTTTCTTTTTGAAAGAGCATCACTGCAATTTCCTGCTTCATTTCGCCTTCAGTCATCCGAGTTGCGGTTAATATTTCATTAGGAATGACGACGCTCATAATTACAATCCTCTCTATCATTACTATTCTAAGCAGCTTGGCATCGCCAAGTGATAATCAGGTAAATAAACCGAACCGTATCCTTTTTATAAATATTGTTCATGTCATAATGTAACGCTTTGTTCTAGTTGGGGAACCCTAAGAATAATACTTGAGTACTGAATACGGTCTATATGACAATAAAGGATGTTCTTGCAGATTTCGAGGGAGATGATTTCGTCAATCCTAGAATTATTCGTGCTGCTCGCAGTTTTAATGGTCAAGGTACTTCACTTTATTACTATATTGATGGTAAAGATTCTGATGGGCTTGTTGCTGGTCTAAAACTAAACTTCTTTAAAGAAGTTCGCTTTACTAACTTTAAGAAACCTCATCCGACAGAGAAATATAAACCTTATTTTGATAAATTCATTTCTGGATGGTCTTGTAGCCACGATGATGTGTTGCAATGTTTTACATCATCGAATTCAATAACAAAAGTGCAATTAGACAAGATGCCTAGACATTGGGAAATTCCTGTAGAGCGATTTATCAATACCTTGTTACTTGCATATATGTTGTTGTGGGATGCTGAAGATGATGGCTGGCTTGATGGATCTGATTGGGACGGCGGAGATTTCAGGGGTTCCTTGCCTGCACGAAAGCGATGAAGTATGAATAAAATTAAAATTGACTTGCTGGATGTAGTAGCGCTGACAGTTGATCTACCTGAATACAACCTGTACCGTGGTCAAGTTGGTACAGTAGTAGAATTATTAGCTGGTGGCGCTGCATTTGAGGTTGAATTTAGCGATGCCTCCGGCGGGCTACGCCTACGCAATGGACGCACTTATGAATCTGTCGGTTTACGCCCAGAGCAAATTATGGTGTTACATTTTGAGCCAGCATCGCCTGATTCAGTACGGTCAATGGTGACAGCCTAAGCGATAGTGCCCAGAGCGATGCCTACGGCTGGCTACGCCTACGCAGCTTTATCAGATATTCTGAAATAAAATCGTATCTATAAACCTTCCACAAAATATCTGATTATGGCGATCGTTGTTTCCCTTAGCCCAGAATTAGAACTACGACTGCGCGAGAAAGCTGCACAGCAAGGACAAGATGTTAGTTTCGTTGCAGCACAATTGCTAGAGGCTGTCCTAGAGTGGGAGGTAGAAGACTCGGAAGCAGCTATTAAGGGTATTCAGCAAGGATTAGAAGACTTTGAAGCAGGTAGATTCCGTTCATTTGATGATTTTGCTGATGAGCAGCGTCGCAAGTACAATCTGCCAACCGATTCATGAAATACCGGATTGATATCTCTAGTGTTGCTCAAGCAGAAGCAGACAGCGCATTTTTGCAGTTGTCTCAACTTACTTCTTTTGAAAGAGCAAGTCAGTGGTATGCAGGATTACTCCAAGTCATTGAATCTTTATCGCAAATGCCAAGCCGATGTTCTCTAGCTAGAGAAAATGATTATTTTAGCCAAGAAATTCGCCAGATACTTTACGGTCGAGGGCGCAACTCATACCGAATAATTTTCACAATTTTGGCAGGACAAGAAATATCGACAGTGCGTGTTCTTCATATCCATCACGCTGCACAGCAGACCCTTGGTGAAGCACCGGATGACTCTGAGACGACCTAAAGACTAGCAACCGCACCGAACTACGCTGGAGCATATTAAATATATACCAGCAAAGCGATCGCATTGCCAAAGTTTTCTTGGATATCAACTTGCATACAAATTATGAATTACGAATTACATTAAAATCTCTGGTTATCTTCAACATTTTATTTCCACCAGGCTGTAGTTCGTATTCAACCTTTTCAATATCTATCTTATAACCTTTTGAAGTGTAATATTTAACTATTTCATCTAAATGTTGTGAATATTTCCACATTAAAGTTATCAGGGGAAATATTCTAACTTCTTTAGCAATACGCAACATTTCACTTACTGAATTTAAGTGAAAATCGTAATCGAGATGGTCTAAATATAAAAATAATAAATGCGAACAAAGAGCTATATCAAACTCTTGATTATTATAAGCCAATTTTGGCAATTCACCGACTCTGTATCTGTTGCTCTTTTTGCCAGTCTCATAATCAGACAAAAATTCTCGAATAACTTTGACTCGATTGTGCCGCAAATCATCCGGGGATTTATGATAGCTCCATACCCAATCATTTGATGTAGCCTTAACTTGATTAATGATGTAATCTACCACTTCATTAAATCTTTGCAATATTTCATCACTGGAAAATTGGTACAGTGGATCAACAGAAATAACACTTTTACCCTGATGAGTCATTTCTGCATTAAAGCTTGCTGGGCCATCCCCAATCCCAATGATTCTTTTATTTAAATCCGCATTTGTTAAATTGAATATTTTTATATATTCATCCATTGACCTCCCAAAAGGAACTACTTGATCTGGGAGCATCCCAATTTGGCAAAAATAAAAGAATCCAGACTATTCGCGAGTTTGC
>NZ_CAXTTT010000110.1:0-25039 GCF_964247315.1 uncultured Nostoc sp. | reverse complement strand
CTTATTCCTTTCTTTCTTCTGCCTTCTGCCCTCTGCCCTCTGCCTTCCCACAACCAAGATCACCAAAAGTTGCCAAGAACCAAGTTTTGATTCAAAGCACAAGTCAATCCATAGGATTTTGAGTATGCTAAAAATAGTAGTGTATAATACCGTTTATTCAAAAGTGTAAAAAGTTGATCGCTTTTGTTAAGTTATAAAGTAAACTTATGAATTGCCGACTGATTTATAGGTATCGTTATAAAGCGATACCTTCGGTGAGCTTCGCTAACGCAGAACTTTTCGGTCTACTGACAATCACTTCCACAATGGCAATACTCATCTGGGTGTCATCAGTATAGCTGCTAGGATTGAGTCGAAAACGCGGATGTTCAACGTATCGACTCAAATCATTGTTAGCGATCGCTTCGTTTGCATATTCAAAGCCTGCACCATACGCATCTGCGATCGCTAACTCTAGCAACATCAGGGTGTTAACCTAAAAACGGACGCGCCAGAAAAAAGCTAGAAACTGATTTAGCATCTACCGGCTCTCCCTCCAGAATAGCTTTTTCTAATTCTTCAGGAGTCATAAACACAGTTTCCATATCCTCGTCTGCATCTTGTAGTAGTGGTGTCTCCAGCTTTTCTAAATCTCGCGCCAGAAAAGCATAGATAATTTCATCAGAATAGCCAGGAGCTAGGAAAAACTCGCCTAATTTATCCCATTTTTGGGCACTATAGCCAGTTTCTTCGGCAATTTCACGCTGTATTGTTTCTAAAGGCTCTTCACTTGCTTCTACTGTCCCCGCCGGAAATTCTAATATCCGTCCCTGAATTGCAAAACGGTACTGGCGCACCAGTATAAGTTTACCTTCTGCTGTCACTGGTACAGCTAAGGCACCACCAGGGTGACGAATACATTCCCATTCTCCTTCCGATTTATTCGGCAAACGCAAACGATTAACTTCAAAATCAAACTTGCGTCCTTTATGAAACAGGCGTTGTTTCAGCAGTTGTGGTAATTCTCTACCTAATGGCATAGTAAAATCTGATTATCTGTGAATACAGAGGCAAAATCAGTGTTCTTCTGCTTTTAAGGATAGTAATTTTAATTGGCCATCCATAAATGTACATCAGAACAGTTTACCTCTTTCAGCAGATCTTTAATAACACACCCGGAAACTGGTTCTATCCAATCTGGGGCAATTTCTGCCAGTGGGACTAACACAAAGGCCCGATCCCGCATTCGTGGATGGGGAATTTGCAGATTTGGTGTATCCAAAGTAATGTCATCATATAATAACAAATCCAAATCTAAAATTCGTGGCCCCCAGCGTTCCTGACGCACGCGCCCAAATTGTTGTTCAATTCCTAACAAAATTTCTAATAACTGCTGCGGGAGTATTTCTACCTGCAATGTGACGCAGCCATTGAGGTAATCTGGCTGTGGTGGCCCGACAGCTTTGGTTTGATACCAATGGGATCTGGCTTCTAAAACAATACCTGGCGTTTGGGCTAAAGTCTCTATCGCTGCTTCTAAAATTGTCTGGGAATCGCCAATATTACTACCAAGAGCAACGGCGCTTCGTCTTAGCTCTGCTTCGTCGTAGCTCAGTGTAGACATTATGCTTTTCTGAAATAAGCCGTTTTCGGGCTGTCTTTGCGGATACTTGTCAATAGCTTTTATATTCGCAGTAGTTATCAAAATTGCAACATTTTTTACAAAACTAAATTAACCAAATTTAAAAAACATTATTTTCTAGTGAATTTAGTTAATTATTTATAGGATATTATACTAACACAATGGTAGTGCTATAACCCTCAAATTGATTGATGGTGGTTATATGGTTACTACTTTGAGCGAGGAACTGACGTGGGGAAGCTTACTTCCTGGTTCAAGCGAAGACCAACTAATTTGAGTGACCTTTGGACAAGGAGGAACGAATGAGAGCTTACTACCAGCACATCTGGCGCAGACGAGGCAGTTACTGAGCAAAATGAAAATTTTACCATCTAGGATGAAGGTCAATCGGGCAACTGGCGCTAAACCACTCTATCGCCGCTTCTGGTTTTGGGCAGGTTTGGGTATTAGTGGTGGGATAGTTGCCTCGATCTACGGCATCAGTTTAATAGATCGGACTTTGCCAAATAAGTCCGAGTTGAATGCTGTGTTTCGAGAGCAAACACTAACCATTAAAGCTGCTGATGGCACGATATTACAACAACAAGGTGAAGCGACCAGAGAACAGCTAAAGCTAGAACAAATACCAGATAACTTAAAAAAAGCTTTCATCGCCTCAGAAGATAGAAGATTTAGGCAACACAACGGAGTCGATCCGCAAGGGATTGTCAGAGCGGGTTTGAATAATTTGCGATCGCAAGGTGTGGTAGAAGGTGGTAGCACCATCACCCAACAGCTAACGCGGATTCTGTTTTTGAAACAAGAACAGACAATTTGGCGCAAACTCAAAGAAGTCCGCCTAGCTCAAAAAATGGAGCAAGAATTAACCAAAGATCAGATTTTAGAGCGTTACCTGAATCTGGTTTATTTGGGATCTGGAGCTTATGGTGTAGCAGATGCGGCCTGGGTATACTTTAGTAAGTCGCCAGATCAACTTTCTCTCGCCCAAATGGCAACGATTGCTGGATTAGCTCCTGCTCCTAGCTTGTATGCCCCAGACAAAAATCCTGAAGCGGCAAAACGGCGGCGGGACTTGGTATTACTACGGATGCAAGAAGATAAAGTAATTACACCAGAGCAAAGACAGGCAGCAGTTCAGGAGCCATTAATCCTCAAAAGCAGTTCACCCAAGCGAGTCCAAGTAGAATCACCCTATTTTACCAGCTACATCCAAAAAGAATTGCCCAAGTATGTTTCTGCTAATGTGCTCAAAAGTGGGGGTCTAGTAGTAGAAACCACACTCAACCCAAGTTGGCAGAAGGTGGCAGAAGAGGCAGTTGCGAAAACATTGCGAAATCAAGGACGCTGGGAAAACTTTAAGCAAGCTGCAATGGTGGCCATAGACCCCCGAAACGGTGAAATTAAAGCAATGGTTGGGGGAAAAGACTTTGGTAAAAATCAGTTTAATCGAGTTACCCAGGCACAACGGCAGCCAGGATCGACATTTAAAGGGTTTGTATATGCTACTGCGATCGCTAGCGGTAAAAGCCCTTACGATAGCTACGAAGATGCGCCCTTTGTCGTAGATGGCTATGAACCGAAAAACTATAGTGAAAACTTCCACGGTTCAATGAACATCCGAGATGCCCTCACCCGCTCTGTTAATATTGTTGCGGTGAAGGTGTTGATTGATGTGGGATTTACCCCAACGATTAAACTTGCCCACGATATGGGGATAACATCTGAACTCAAACCCACCTACTCTTTAGCACTCGGCTCAAATGAAGTTAATCTGCTAGAGTTGACCAGCGCTTATGGTAGTTTTGCTACTCTTGGATTGCACGCAGAACCTCATGGTATTACCCGCATTCTCAACCGCCAAGGCAAAGTCATCTGGTCGGCTAATTTCAAGTCAAAACGGGCCCTTGACGCTGACAGTGCCGCCATCATGACTTGGATGCTACGCAACGTCGTCGAAGCGGGAACTGGTGGTGCTGCCCAATTAGATAATAGACCAGTTGCCGGTAAAACTGGCACCTCAGACGAAGCCCGCGATTTATGGTTTATTGGCTACATTCCTCAGATGGTGACAGGGGTCTGGTTAGGTAACGATGACAACCACCCTACTGATGGCAGTAGTAGTAGTGCCGCTTACACCTGGCACGAATTTATGGAAAAAGCGGTAAAGGGGATGCCCGTAGAAAAGTTTCCCAAACGACCCAAGTTAGAAGGTCGCAAAGGTACTATCAAAGCCCAGTCCATCAAGCCCAAACAAGTGCTGAATCGTTCTATTGCCTCTGATGATGATGACTCAGAAGGGGAAAGAGCAAGAAATTCTAATTCTGAGGAGAGTAGTTCATCTAGGAGACGTAGAAGAAGGAGAAGCTATTCTCAAGAAGAACAGCAAGCAAGCGATTATACCCCAAGACGGAGAAGGCGCGATCGCAGCGAATCAAGTTCTAGTAACTCCTCCTCAGAATCATCTACTCCACGGCGACGAGCTAGAAGAGTAGAATCTGATTCTCCCCCACCTCGAAGAACTCGGCGAGAGTCGTCTCCCGCAAATAGTTCTGGTTCTTCAAGTTCTTCACCGTCACAACCATCTTGGCGGGATAGACTTAGACCTTCTCAACAGTAATGAAGTAATGAGAAGTGGGCATTGTTGATACTATGCACGACCACTATATTGTTTGTGTACATAACTACAGCTGATAAGAAGCCGTTAAAGCCACTGCCAAAGCATCCGCAGCATCATCTGGCTTAGGAATTTCATCTAAATCCAACTCCCGCGCCACCGCTTCTTGCACTTCTGACTTATCAGCATTACCATAGCCTGTTAAAGCTTGTTTAATTTGAGCCGGAGTAAACTCTACATAAGGAAGACGACGCTGGCCTAATACTAAAATGACTATACCCCGCGCCTGTGCAACCAGGATTGTACTTGACATACGATAGAAGAATAGTTTCTCGATCGCTACTAAATCTGGTTGAAATTCCTCCATCACGGTGTGTAAATCATCAAACAAGGTACATAAACGCTGTCCCATTTCTACATCTGCTGACGTTTTAATTACTCCAAAATCCAGCATATTTACTGTAGTCTCTTGCACCTTTTTGAGATTTTGTGTGCAGCTAATTGCCCCAAATCCTAAAATTGCCAGTCCTGGATCTAATCCTAAAATTCGTTTTTCCATTAAATTCACTTTTACCAAGCCAGGGTATTGTTTAACTAGGAATACTGGCAATCTTCACGACTTGCTCTTAGTCTAATAGGATTGACAAATATAATAGTTTCACGCCTGGTGTTTTAAACCAAGTGGTGTAGATTTTCTGTTAATTATTGTTTGTAGCACTGCTCCAAATCAGGTATGTCAATTGGTTTTCTCAGACAAGCCCTCAACGCCCTGCAAAAGCAGTCGCGCTCTCGTACTTCTTATCGGGTTAACCAGTGGTTCAAATGGTTATCCCCTGGACTATCGGTAAAACGTTGGTTATTGATTAGTGTTGGGGGTGTACTGCTAGCGAGTTTGGGGTTAGCCATTTGGATTAAGCTGACCCCAATTTTTTGGATGATTGAGTTGGTTAGAGGTTTCTTGGGAGTCATCACCAACCTCTTACCGAACTATATCAGTGGGCCTTTAGTGCTGCTTGGCGGCTTGCTGTTAGTGCTTTGGGGACAAACTCGCACCGTAGGCTCAATTACTAAGGTACTAAGAGCAGAAGGCGGAGAGGAACTCATTGATGTCTTGCTGGCCCATCGTCGATTGTACCGAGGTCCAAAAATAGTGGTAATTGGCGGTGGTACAGGACTTTCTACGTTGTTGAGGGGACTGAAAACCTACAGCGCTAATATTACTGCAATTGTCACTGTCGCCGATGATGGTGGATCTTCTGGGCGTTTGCGTCAAGAATTTGGAGTGCTACCACCAGGGGATATTCGCAATTGTTTGGCTGCACTAGCAGATGAAGAAAAGTTATTAACAGAATTGTTTCAATACCGTTTTCGGGCTGGAGATGGGTTAACGGGTCACAGTTTTGGCAATTTGTTTTTAACGGCAATGAGTGATATTACTGGAGATTTAGAACAAGCAGTTGCAGCCAGTTCTAAAGTTCTAGCAGTGCGGGGACAAGTACTACCAGCAACTCTCAGTGATGTTCGCCTCTGGGCAGAATTAGCCGATGGTCGTCGGATTGAGGGGGAGTCTAGTATTCCTAAAGCTGGCGGTAAAATTGTCAAAATTGGCTGCATTCCGGCTAATCCTCCGGCGGTACCAGCAGCTATTAAGGCAATTAAAGAAGCTGATTACATCATTATTGGCCCAGGCAGCCTTTATACAAGCCTGATTCCTAATTTATTAGTACCAGAAATTGCCGATGCGATCGCTCAATCAGATGCCCCCCGTATTTATATCTGCAATATAATGACTCAACCAGGAGAAACTGAAGGCTACACTGTGGCCGATCATATCAGAGCAATTGATGCTGCTTGTGGACAAAGACGGCTATTCGATGCTGTATTAATACACAAAAAATCCCCTTCGGCGCAATCACTTATCCGCTACGCCCAACAAAACTCCCATCCCGTTTTCCTCGATAGAGAAGCCGTAACTCAACTAGGGCGACGGATTGTTCCAGCTAATGTTTTGTATGAAGATGAAACAGGTTTTGTACGTCACAATCCGCAGAAACTAGCACAAGTGTTATTGCGGTGGTACGGTAGAACTCAGTCCCTTCGGGGAATTCAAAATTCAAAATTCAAAATTCAAAATTAAGGAAAATGAAAATTTGTCATTTGTCATTTGTTTAGACTAATCAGTAATGCCCAATACCTCAATCATGAAAATTTTTCTTGCAGATACAGAAGCAACCCTGCGCTTAGGTATTACTCTTGGCGAATCCCTGACACCTGGCAGCGTAATTTTATTAGAAGGTGATTTAGGCACTGGTAAAACTACTTTAGTTCAAGGCATTGGTAAAGGTTTGGGAATTGCTGAACCCATTGTCAGTCCGACTTTCACGCTGATTAATGAGTACACAGAAGGGCGCTTTCCCCTTTACCATCTAGATTTATATCGCTTAGAACCGCAAGAAGTTGCAACCCTAAATTTAGAAAGTTACTGGGAAGGTGTTGAAGTCATACCAGGAATTGTGGCAGTTGAATGGGCAAAACGATTACCCTACAAGCCAGATAGTTATCTGAGCGTGAGTTTGACTTATGGACATGAAGGCACTCGTCAAGTCGAACTCACACCATTCAATTGTGCCATTAGCAAAGTCATTGCTGCGATTTAAGTTCATCTCCCGACTAAAGTACGAGGTATTTCACTTTTTTGACCGCAATACTCAAAAATTACTGCAAATAATCGAGAGAGAACTTTACACTCGTTCTATCTGCCACTACCACGTTCGCCACTGTCAGTTACTAACATTGTTATCTCAACCCAAACAAAAATATTTAATCAGCTTTTCTTGAATAGAAAACTGGTGGTAAGCAAAGCTAACACCTGTCCCTATAAATTTAGGAAAGTTTGCAACACACTGGCTTTCTTTAAAAGGGAGACTATTTTTTCCTTCACTCCCTTGAATCCAGGCGAGTTTATATTATCCGAATAGTATTAAATCGAAAGTGATTCTTAACTAACCGGGATATCGGCATCTACTAGTTTTATTGCTGTAATAAGCAGTTAAAAACTGATTTAGATGGTTGGTATACGAATCAAGCAAGTGTAAATAAACTGTTGTTGGGTTCAATGAAAGTTTTGAGAGAACTTAGTCAGCTTCGATTGAAGCCGATTAGTTCCCTACTGTGGTTCAAAAAAGGAATTTAGATTATTTAGCAGCGAATGCTAGTAGAAAAAGTTAAGTAATCATAAATTTTTGTATAATTTTAACTTTTCTTACACTTAGTATTCCCAAGTTAAGTTCACAATCTATACAAAAAAATAAAGTATTTTATAAATTTACAAAATTAGTTTTAATAATTTTAACTAGCAATAAATTCTGATATTCACATCTGTAATTAACACCAATCTCAAGAAAATATTAACTAAAATATCTCGTACTTATACATATTTTATCTAGAAATACAAGATAGATGTATTACAGCTATTTTCAGGTAAATAGACCACGCAGTAGGGGTACAAGGCCTTGCGCCCCTACGATAGGTGTGGTTCAAATACATGAAAACTGCTGTAAGTAAGTGGCATGAAAAAACCAAACCCTGTATTTTTACATGGTTTGGTCTGTGGAGTGAACTCTTTGTTACACCTACTACTTCATAGTTGAGCAAAAATGC
Organism: uncultured Nostoc sp.; assembly: GCF_964247315.1. Classification (GTDB taxonomy): domain Bacteria; phylum Cyanobacteriota; class Cyanobacteriia; order Cyanobacteriales; family Nostocaceae; genus Nostoc. The sequence continues at coordinate 17,144 of NZ_CAXTTT010000110.1, read as the reverse complement.
TTAATCTACGATTAAACGTCGTAAATAGAGTCTTTTGTTGAACAAGTACAGACTCTTAGCCAGTCGAAATTGCCTTCGTTACAAATCTTCATCAAAATTATATTCCGATATATCGCAATATATCGCGATATATCGTATATTGGAGAAAGTTGATTTGAGATTCACTTATGTTTAGACATTTTCGGTCACGTTTTGGCGCACCTGCATGGGCAGGAATAAGCGAAGAGGATTCATTGCTTGTTAGGTCTTGGTTTGGGCATGACAAGCATCATGGTAGACATCATGAGAAACACTTTGGCAATGAAATGTTTGGTCGTGGTTGGGGAGATGAATATCGGACTCGTCGGGGTGACATCAAGTTCATTCTGCTGGAATTGTTATCCGAGCATCCTAGTCATGGTTACGATCTGATTAAAGAGATGGAAACTCGCTATGGTGGTTTTCGTCGCCTCAGTCCTGGCTCAGTGTATCCAACACTGCAATTGTTGGAAGAAGGTGGTTATCTCAAGAGCGCGCAGGAAGGGGGCAAGCGGATTTATACGATTACGGATGAGGGTAAACAATTATTAGCAGAACGTACCCAACAAGAACCTTCAGATACTCCTTGGGATACCTTCAAAAGTTTTGTTACAGGTAAACCCCAAGAGTTTATTGAGTTACGAAATGCCGCTACAGAGTTAGCTGCTGCGGTGGTGCAGGTTGCTCGTAGTGGCAATATGGAGCGGATAAATCGGGTGCGTGAGCTTTTAGAGCAAGTTAAACGGGAAATTTACGCAATTCTGGCTGAAAAATAAGTAGAGGCTCGTAGTAAGGACTTTAGTCTTTATTTCCTAAGCACTAAATTGCTTACCCAACGCGAAAGTGTCGCTTATGGGGAAACCCTTTAGGAAGCGTCTCGTAGAGCAGAACGCGCTAACTCATTACAAACCCTCTAAGTACTTTGTTAGGCATTAGCGTTCGCTGTCTAGCATTTGCATCTGATGTTGATCGTAACGAGTACCTGCGATCGCAGATGCGGGAATTGCTGCTTCAATGCGGGTTAAGTCCTCTGGGGATAGGTTCACATCCAAAGCCGCCAACGATTCGGAAAGTTGGCTGCGCTTGCGTGCCCCGATGACTGGCACAATGTTTTTGCCTTTGGCAAGTACCCAGGCAATAGCCAACTGCGAAGGAAGAATTCCTTTCTCGGTGGCAATTTGCTTTAGTTCATCGATTAGGCGTTGGTTCTGGGCAAGGTTTTCTTTGCTGAAGCGTGGTAAGTAGGCACGAAAATCGCCCTGCGTGGCTGGAGTGGAGCCACTCAGCAGTCCTCGCGACAGCACGCCATAGGCAGTCACGCCAATACCAAGTTCTTCCAGTACAGGAAAAATCTCGCTCTCAGGACTACGGCTAATCAGGGAGTACTCGATTTGTAGGTCACTGATGGGGTGAATGGCGTGGGCGCGGCGGATGGTGTCCGCTCCCACCTCCGATAACCCGATATGTCGGACGTAGCCAGCCTTGACTAACTCGGCGATCGCGCCGATAGTGTCTTCAATGGGAACTTGCGGGTCTAATCGAGCCGGACGGTAGATGTCAATGTGGTCTACTCCTAATCGGGTAAGGCTATAAGCTACAAAGTTTTTCACCGAAGCAGGGCGGGTATCTATACCAAGCCATCCGCCATCGGCAGTACGTAAAGCGCCGAATTTCACCGAAACCAAGGCTTTGTCTCGACGCTCCTTGATTGCCCGGCCAATTAACATCTCATTGTGTCCACTGGCATAAAAATCGCCAGTATCCAATAATGTCATCCCGTGGTCAAGAGCTGCCTGGATAGTTGCAATACTTTCGTTTTCGTCTGCTGCACCGTACACACCAGACATACCCATACATCCGAGAGCTAGGGGGAAAACAGTTAGACCTTTAGAACCAAGTTGGCGAGGTTGAATTTGATTTTGGGTAGTCATATATCGCTTCTGTGTTGTTTTACTGCGAGGTGAGGTTGAAAATTCACCGCATCTTTGCGTAACTATACGCTGGCTGTGGGGCGCACAATAATCTCATTCACATCAACGTCATCTGGTTGCTCGATGCCAAAGGCGATCGCTCTGGCGATCGCTTCCGCCGGAAGGGCAATCTTGCGAAATTCCTGTATACTTTTGCCAGCTTCGGCGTCAGTAATGGTATCGGCGAGTTCCGACTCTGTTACACCCGGCGAGATGACCGTAACGCGAATGTCGGTATTTTCCTGACGCAGCCCTTCTGAAATTGCCAACACAGCGAACTTAGTGGCTGAGTAAACGGCACAAGTTGGCCAGACAGCGTGTCCGCCGATGGAGGACAGGTTAACGAACTGGCCAAATCCCTGGCGTTTCATCAGCGGTAGCCCAGCAGCGATGCCATTGAGTACGCCACGGATGTTCACGTCAATCATCCAGTCCCATTCATCAACCTTCAGCGCTTCTAGCTTCGAGAGCGGCATAACGCCTGCATTGTTGACGATCGCATCAATGCGGCCAAATTTGCTCTGAGCAAATTCTACAAAGGCTTGGAAGTTGGCGCGATCGGTGACATCAAGGGTCTGATACTCCGCCGAGCCGCCCTCAGAGCGGATTGTAGCTACGAGGGTTTCTAGCCGCTCCGTGCGTCGTGCGCCCAGAATAACGTGGATGCCTTTACGAGCGAGTAGACGTGCTGTCGCCTCACCGATACCACTGCTTGCACCTGTAATCAGTACGACTTTCTGTTCTTTGCCAGTGTTTTCGTTGGTAGTCATAAAACCGTATCTCCAAGTCGTTGTAATCTCTAGCACACTTTTAATCTAAGAGAGTCAAAGCTTGATGCGGTAATCTGAACCTGCGGAATTCTTGCCTAATCCTGTATTTTCCTTTATTGTTTATCATAAAAAGATCAGCTAACCGAGGCGGCTGAAGAGATTGCGGCTGCCCTGAATGTTAGTTTCATAAGGATTTTAAACGACATTATGGAACAGACTGTTAGAAAGCAGCAGTCCGAGCTAGCCGCTCTGATTGTACAGAACAGTAATGGAGATGGTGTGCATCCCACAGCGATCGAGCGGTTGTTCTTGTTTTCCTCCTCACAACCAACTGCGCCTCTTCATGACCTGCATGAGCCTTCCCTGTGCATTGTCGCTCAGGGCAAGAAACAGGTAATGTTGGCAGACAATCTGTATGTTTATGGTCAAGACCAATATTTGGTGGTATCCATCGATCTGCCTGTCGTCGGTCAAGTGATTGAAGCAACGCCAACCGTTCCGTATCTATGCCTTCGGCTCGATTTAGATCCGGGAGAACTCAGCACACTGATGATGGAGGCAAAACTAGACGCTCCCGCTAACCAACCACTAAAACCGGGCTTGTCTATTAATCCTGTTAGCCCCCAACTGCTTGATGCTGCAATCAGACTTGTACGGTTGTTGGAAACACCTGAAGATATTCCCATCCTCGCACCTTTGATTATTCGAGAAATTCTCTACCGTTTGTTATCAGGCGAACACAGTGCTAGATTGCGACAGATTGCTTTAGTCGATAAACAACTCCAAGCAATTAGCAGAGCGATTAACTGGCTTAAATGGAACTACGAAAAACCATTTCGGATCGATACGATCGCTCGTGAAGCGTGCATGAGTCCCTCGTCCCTGCATCATCACTTCAAGTCAGTCACCACCATGAGTCCTTTGCAATATCAAAAACAGCTTAGGCTTCAACAAGCCCGTCGCCTGATGCTGGGGCAAGGTATGGATGCGGCAACAGCTAGTCATTACGTAGGTTATGAAAGCCCCTCACAGTTCAGCCGTGAATACAGTCGGTTGTTCGGCGCACCACCATTGCGTGATATGGCTCGGTTAAAAAGTGGCGTTTTTGGGGATGGGGGATGAGGGGAAAGTTTTTCATTACCTGTGCGTAAATCCTAATTAATTAAGTCTTTGATCCTCATTAATGAGGCTTAGAACTCCTTTAATGAGTCTTTGATACTCATTAATGAGGCTTTGAACTCCTTTAATGAGTCTTTGATCCTCATTAATGAGGCTTAGAACTCCTTTAATGAGTCTTTGATCCTCATTAATGAGGCTTTGATACTTGCGGACGTAACTTGGAACTTAGCCCCCTGCTCCTCTGCTCCTCTGCTCCTCTGCCCCTCTGCCTCCTACCCCCTGCCCTCAAAAATTAGAAGCGATCGCACTTAAATCTTGCTCAATGAGTGAGTTTAGGAATGTCCACAATTGCAAATCAGTAAAGTCTGGAATTGCCATAAATGCACCGACTGACTGCAAAATTTGCGGATCGTGGGTGGAGGCGATGCCAATGGTGCGGATATCTGCGCCCACGGCTGCCCGAATACCAGAGGGAGAGTCTTCTAAAGCGATCGCTTCTTCTACTGTAATCCCCAATTTATTCAGGGCAACTTGGTAGGGTGCAGGGTCGGGTTTACCTGCAATACAATCATCCGCTAAAACAATTGTATGGAAAGCTTCTTTGATCCCCAAAACTTCTAGCATAAATTCTGCATTTAATCTAGGGGCATTAGTTACTAATGCACGTTTTAATTGATGTGCATCTGTCCATGCTAGTAGTTCAGAAAATCCACTTAGCGGTTTGAGATGTGGGGCGAGTTTGCGGAAAAGCGTCTCTTTTTCGTCTGCAAATCTTTGCCCTTCTAGTGCTGATAATTGTGGCAGAATGTCTTTAACAATTTCTGGATTTAGCCTTCCACTAATTCGGGATTTATAAAATGTTTCATCTATTTCTATGCTGTAATTTAACAGCATTTCCTGCCAAGCTCGGTAATGTATAGGGTCAGTGTTGACAATAGTCCCGTCTAGGTCAAAGAGAATTGCAGCCAGCATAATTTTTGGGTAGAATGTAAATAATTGTTAACTTAATTTAAATAGTTTACATTGTTTTTTGTCTTTAGTAATTATTCCTTCGTTAATACGGGGATTAGGGACTGGAGAAGAAAATTTCAAGAGTCAGAAATTAATCTGCTAAATCCTAAAATCTATACTGGATAGGGCATATAAGGGCAGACAGCTAAAGCCTCAGAGAAAACTGCCGTATAATCGATAACCTTCTTCGTAAGCAAATGGTAGCCGCCACAAACTTTTTTCACGTTGATGATTTATTAGTGCAGATTTACAACTCTGAAGTCGAAATGGCCGAGGATGTTGCCGAAATCGTGCAAAAATATTTACAGCAAGTTCTCAAGCAGCAGGATACAGCTGCTGTGTTGTTAGCCACAGGTAACTCCCAACTCAAATTTATTGATGCTTTGATTGCATTGGGTGGTGTAGACTGGTCACGGATTATTTTGTTCCATCTAGATGAATATTTGGGAATTACTGCTGACCATTCTGCTAGTTTTCGGCGTTATATGCGAGAACGTGTAGAGAAGCGAGTTAATCCTAAGAAATTTCACTATATAGAAGGTGATACATTACAACCAGTAACAGAGTGCGATCGCTACACTAAATTATTGCAAGCACAACCGATTGACTTATGCTGTCTTGGTGTTGGCGAAAACGGACATTTAGCTTTTAACGATCCAGCTGTCGCAAATTTTCAAGATCCTTATAGTGTTAAACTGGTGAAACTGGATACTATGAACCGTCAGCAACAAGTAAGTACAGGTCACTTTCCGAATTTAGAAAATGTGCCACAGTATGCTTTTACTGTCACCATTCCAACAATTTGTTCAGCTAAAAAAATTATCTGTCTTGCTCCAGAAAAACGTAAAGCGAATGTGGTAAGAGAAATGCTGGAAAGTTACGTTGGTAAAGACTGTCCGGCTTCTATTCTCCGTCAACAACCCCAAGCGACGTTGTTTTTAGATGTTAATTCTGCTAGCTTACTAAAATCAACTTAAACTTATCCACAGCTTCAATCTTCCAAGCTAATTATTTGAGCGATCGCTGGAATTGCATGAGATAGTTATTAGTATACAGTAACGCTATAACTATCAAGCGAGTTTCTATATCCAAATTAACCAATTTTGATACACTTTCTTCTAAAAATTTTATGTTTATAGAAGTCATAAACATCTCAAAGTAATGAAATAAAAATTCCTAAATACGCCAGCCATCAAAATTTAGCTTTATATTAAGCGACTGGCGAATCTAGAAAGTTTTAAGAGAAGGGTATAAATAACTTAATAGATACCCTCAACATCCTAAACAAGTTCAAAAGTGCTAAATTCCAACACTTGATGCTTCAGCACCCATTGGCGAGACATAATCACGGAAAAGAGTCATCTGTTGCTCAAACTCTAAGAGTTGAATTTTACCAAACAATGGTTTAGCTTCGGAAGGAAGTTCATAATCAGCAGGTACAGGAATGATAGTGCCATTATCCATCCCTTGAGATAATCGATACCAAAACAGGAGTTTTGTAGTATCACCCAAAGAGCCATATTCACGAGAGATTTCGCTATCCGCTTTATTAATCAAATCACGCTGAACTTGTAATTGTTGTTCGTGAGATAATTCCTTAACTTGATTAAATAAACCTTCAGCTATTTCTGGAGAAACAGTACTGGCTCCAGGAGCGGCTGGAGTAATTGAACTCCCCATTTCTTTATAGATAAACCAAAACAAAGCAAGTTGTATATCTACATTTAAATTTTGCCAAGCTTGAACGTGTTCACGAATAGTTGGATCGCTGGTTTGTGTAGATGTCATGATTAACTCCAAATCGCAATTATTTATTTATTCTTAATAATGTTATCAAATTTACATTTGCAGTTTTACCCTACTGAAGACAGATGTCTTAAAATCATAAAGAAGATCGTTCAAAGCCAAAATAATCCTTGACAAGTGCCAAATGAAAGAGTTTAGCAATTATAAGTCTATTGCCAAATTAAAAGATTATTCAAAGGTATTTCCTTGGATAGATGTTAGCTTAATTATAATAGCGGATAAAAAAGCACTACTTATTAATCTTTGAAATGGCTCAATTTATCACTTACGCATTGACAGAAGCAACCAACTGTGAGTTAAATATTGTTGGATGGCTCGGCATTGTAATCCTCTTGTAGGTGGGTTACTGCCTCCAGTCAAACCAGCAGGTAGCAGCCTCTAATAAGCCAAAGCAACAGTAAACAAAATATAGTTTTGAGTCTTTGGGGTTCTTCGAGTTTAATAGGAAATCAAACGGACGTGAAATTATAATACGCAGTAGGGGTATACAGCTAGCTGTACGCCCCTACTAAAAACCTATATTTAATGCAACTGACGAAATGCTACAATCTATCATCAGTAAGGGTGAACGCTTTACCCAAATATTAGAAGAGTTTGTTGGTTAGATACCAGGCTTCCTAATATTGCTGATTTATTGGCGAAAAGTTATTAGTACTTACTGCCAAGTAAAGATTGGAATGCATTTAACGGCGAACTTAGTCTAAGATTTTTTTGCCTGTTTGTGCTGCACTTTCCCCTACATCATTAGCAGTTTTCCCAGCACCTTCTACGTAGCCAGATCCAAATTGTTTAAAGGCTTCTGCTGACTCTTCTCCAATCTTTTTAAGTCGTTTACCAGGAGCACCTTCGGTTTCACGAGCTTCTTTATTCCATTCCCCGATTGTTCTCGGTCTTTGAGAATCATCTTGCTGTATCTGTTCGCGAACTCTTTCTTTTAAGCCTGTGTTACTTTGCCCAGAAGCAACATTCGTCGTCAGCACTAGAAAACCAACTATGACAACAGCCAAAAAACCTTTTATTTGAAGTCCTTTAAGGAGGGAACTGATTTGACTAATAGTCCTAGAAATCAAATTTATCATGCCGAATTAGTTTGTTTTTTGGAGTACAAATAAAGATTACCTATAAAAAAATAATTATCCTTCTAACAAAAGGCATATCTCAGTTATGAAATATCTTAGATGAGATTATACCAATCATCCACAAGCAAATCAACTAAATCAAACCATTCATAGAGGTGAAAAAGAATCTAGAAACTTAGCAATGCTAGCTCTCTACAAGGGTTCTGGATAATGCATATTTAATTTCGCCAGATGTGTATTAACTGGAATATTTAGTTAACCACCATGTTTTTCATAGATTGCTTGATTTTGACATCACCCAAGCGGTAGAAATTGGTGTACTCACTTTTACTTATACACAAAATAACGCAAATCATTCAAGACTGGTTTGTGGTTGCCTAGAGCAAAAGGTCGATAATTAGGCAAAAAAGCCGATTTTGCGTGGGAATGACGCTTTGAAGACCATTGAGAACAATTGACTATCTGAGAAAACGGTTGAGATTAGCATAAATTTCCAAAATTCATCCGAAAAAAAGCATTTAAATGTTCAATAGTAGCTTTCTTATCATTATTATTCTTTGTTTATAAATCATGCTTGAGATTCCTTTGGCTGCTAAATGTAGCACTAAATACATTTTTCATACAACATTTAGTTTTTAATACAGGTAGAAATAAAAAAAACATATATCTTTGGTTGTAAAAATTATCAACCTTAAAAGATAGATGCTTATGGATAATTCCGAAATAGTTACTAATAACAATCAACAGTTACATGACTTTTAGGCTAGTACACTGTGGCAGAAGTTTGCCTACCTTTAACAAGTTGCTTGAACAATTTGTCTAGTTAATTAAGATGGTAGCTGGATTTCTGCTGTGCTGTTCTAGAGTCATTGTTTATCTGACTGAGTGGATTTAGATTGTAATCCCTAAACATTTGAAGGGCTTACAGAGAAAAAACTACTTAACATTTTTCCTTAACACGAGAACTGCTTCAGGTGGAAAGCTAAAGGATGAAATACTGGATAACGAAATTAGTAATCTGTATAGTATTACTGTATAGCTTGTTGCTATCAAATGATTATGCAGAAGCAAACCAACTTTCAAATACTTCTAATATTGATGTACAGCAATTAAATCCACTGCCAGTAGTTGAAAACGTAGCAAGTGCTGACAAGTATCTTACTGAGATTAAAAAGGAAGATTTTTGCCGATTTAATGGGATTGTTAATCGGATAGATAAACTAGAAGGACTCTTCACACTTTATTGCAGCGAGGATTCGGGAAAAGTTTTCTTAGAACTTAAGCCAGAGCAGCTAAATAAAAACTACCTAGCTATAGTGACATTGGAATCAGGCATAGGGGAAAGTGGGATTTATAGTGGATTACCTCTTTCTGATTTTATTTTTTACTTCCGAAGAATAAATAATAGATTGCATTTTGTTTTGCGGAATGTAAAATTCCGTACAGACAGTACACCAGAACAGCGATCGCTTGCTCGTTCATTTAGCGATTCAGTTCTTTATTCACTGGAAATAGCCACTATCAATCCCAAAAATCAAAATATTCTGATCGACCTGAATGGACTGCTAATGCAGGATTTTCCTGGATTAACTCCTCTATTAAAATACTCTTTGCAAGCCGATTACCGCTTAGATGCACGCAAGTCATATTTTGGTGATGTTAACAGCTTCCCAGAAAACATAGAGATTGATTCGATTTATGGTTTTTCATCACTAGAAGGCTCAAATTTAATCACTGTACCCGATAGTAGGGCACTTACTCTAAAGGTACATTACAGTTTTTCTCAGTTGAGAGAAAACAATGGTTATATTCCCAGACTTGCCGATGATAGAGTTGGATATTTTACTACTGCTTTCCAAGACTTTTCTGATAATAATGCTCGTGAATCATTTGTACGTTACATTAATCGCTGGCATTTAGAACCATCTGATCCCAGCGCCCCTTTATCCCCACCCAAAAAACCAATTGTGTATTGGATTGAAAATGCTGTACCACTAAAATACCGAGATGCGATTCGTGAAGGCGTTTTGATGTGGAACAAAGCATTTGAAAAAGCCGGATTTCAAAATGCTATTGAAGTGCAGCAAATGCCAGATGATGCTGATTGGAAACCAGCAGATGTACATTACAATACTATTCGCTGGTTCAATTCTTTAGATGCAGGTTTTGCCAAAGGCCCGATGCGCGTCAACCCATTCACCGGGGAAATATTGGATGCAGATATTATTGTGGATGCCAATATGGTGCGTTTAGTTCAGCAAGAATATCATGCATTGATGGAGGCAAATTCATGTCCAGAAAAGATGAAAGGACATGAACACGCAGGGAAATACCTGGATAGATTCTTTGCATCATCTTCCTCTGCTCTGTTTTTCTCCTCTGAGTCCTGCTATGGCATGGAGTCTTCAAATCAAGCAGCTATGGGGGCGCTGGCGTTGTCAATGTTGCCAAACACTACACCTAGTAGTGAAACGATGAAGGAGTATGTGCATCAATATTTGCGTTCTCTCATCGCTCACGAAGTCGGGCACACTCTGGGTTTGCATCACAACTTTTATGGCAGCACCATGTTAGCGCCACAAGAATTAAATAATACTGAAATCACTCACACCAAAGGTTTAGTAGGTTCGGTGATGGATTATGTACCTGTGAATATAGCACCACAGGGAGTACAGCAAGGTGACTATTTCCCCGGAGTTATTGGGCCTTATGATGAATGGGCAATTGAGTATGGTTATAAAAAATTTCCAGCAACAGCACTTGAAGTAACGATTCCAGAATCAGAAAAAAGTTTTTTAGACCAGATTGCATTAGCGTCGCCTCAACCAGAATTATCTTACGCAACTGATGAAGATATCTGGGATATCAATCCTTTAGCAAATGTCTGGGATATGAGTAGTGATGTGCTACTTTATTCACAGTGGCAAATGGATAATGCTCGTTTTATGTGGCAGCGTCTCGATAAGGGTTATCTCTTGAAAGGAGAAAGCTATAGTAACCTGCGCCTGAAATTCAATAAAGTACTTAAATATTATTTTCGGAACGCCACTTTGCTTTCTAAATACATTGGCGGACAATCGTTTCGGCGTCTCCATACCAATGATGATGCTTGGGCATTTGTACCAGTTTCACTTTTAAAACAACGTCAAGCGTTGACAAAGTTACAAGAGTATGTATTTGCCGAAAATGCTTTCAGCTTTTCACCACAATTGCTTAATCAACTAGCACCGTCACGTTGGGAACACTGGGGTAGTTCTGCACCTAATAACCGCCTTGATTATCCAATTCACGATCGCATTTTGAGTTTTCAAAGTGGGATATTGCGATCGCTATTAGACAGCGATCGCCTGAATCGGTTACAAGATATAGAATTAAAAACCCTGCCTGGAGAAGCGCTTTCCATGCCAGAATTGTTCGACACCCTGCAAACAGGCATCTGGACAGAAGTTTTCGCCCCAGGAGAACCAAAGCCAATTTCTAGCATCCGCCGTTCATTGCAACGGGAACATCTGAATATTTTGCTAGAGATGATGTTGGGTACTACTAATACACCTGAAGATGGTCGGACATTGGCTTGGTATGCATTGCGCCAACTCCAAAAAGCGATTGATGTCAGACTCAAACAACTTGGCGAAAGTCTTGATATTTACACCTTAGCTCACTTAGAATCTTCTGGCGATCGCATTACTAAAGCATTAAACGCGCAGTTTCTCTCTAGGTAGCCACAATACTCTTAAATGTACATAGCAAAGTAGTCCTCATAAATTTCAGTATTAGTTGATAGCGTTTTTTCTACTTTTTCACGATCTACATCAATCGCCAAACTCGTACCATTGCTCAGACTCCCTTCGGGCATAAAATCGCCACAGTATTCATTGGCGGGTACGGCTTGATTCATCTTTTTGGGATAGCTCAAACCCAGATGGCTCATGATTGCAATAAATTGATCGCGGCTGCGATTGGCAAATCGGGGATTGAGACGTTTTTCTTCACCAATAGTAGAAACAGTGCGCCCTTTGTAGTCATGGGCGGGATAAACCAGGGTCTCCTCTGGGAGAGTAAATAACTTTTGCGTCACTGTCTCGTACAGAGTACCCGCATTGCCCGATTGAAAGTCTGTGCGTCCACAGCCGCGAATCAACAAGGCATCCCCCGTTAACAGATGGGTATTGTTGACTAAATAAGCCAGATGTCCGTCGGTATGCCCTGGTGTCGCGATCGCCTCAATCCGCACCGCCCCCACGATTAAGGTTTCGCCATCGGCAAGGGAGCAATCCGCAGACCTAGCAGTGGCATTTTGAGGCACCATCACCTGACAACCGGTTTGCTGTCTGAGTTTGCCAGCACCAGTGATATGGTCAGCATGGATGTGAGTTTCCAAACAGTAGCAAAGACTCAACCCGAAGTCATCCAGCACTTGTAAATCACGGTCAACCTGCTCCAATACTGGATCTACCAGCACCGCATCTTTTGTCTGACTGTCCGCAATCAGATAGGTGTAGGTGCTAGATTCTGGGTCAAAGAATTGGCGAAACAATAGTGTTGACTGAGGTATGGCAAGTCGAAGGTCGCTATATTCTTGTTCAGTGGCGCGAGAAATTGGCGAAAGGGGACGCACCCGCACAGGTAAGGACTGCAACACCGTTGTCGCCAATGCCTGGGCCTGGTCGCGCAGTTCGGGAACAGCGATCGTTTCCCACAAATTGCCTTTGCGGGGAGTGCCTAAGGTATAGAGTAGGCTTGAAGGTTTACCCTGAGCATCTAATACAGTACCATCAGGGGTAGTATCCAAACCCAAACCAATATTGTTGGGGCGGATCAATCCTTGGGTGCGTAAATTGGCAATTAGCGATTGGGACGATCGCTGATAATTTGCCTGTACCCCGGTGCAATTCACCACGCGGCTGACTTGCAAGACCTGATTTTTTTGCGTTTGGCGCTGGCGAACGGTCACTGCCACGGCCTCAGATGCCGCCTGATAATCCTGAATGCGCCCTGCGGTAATAGTTAGTTGCCCAGAATCCAGCATTACCTGGACAATCTTGGCAATTTTGGGGGCAATTCGATGGCGATGTACATCCCAATAGGGGGTGACATGGCGCAAAAGCCGTTTTTGCTCCACGAGGGGCAGTTGTTGCCAGAGTTGCTGGGTGATCGGACGCAGGGAATCAATCACCGATCGCCAGTTGTAGCCCTGCACTACTGCCGTTTGCACCTCACTGCGAATACCCCGTAGCAAGCCGCGAACTGTTTTCGGCGCTGTATCTGGGGTCAAAAAGGCGGGGTAGGGTTTAGTCGATTGATGCGGTAGCGGAGACAATCCCCGGCGAGACACGGCATAAATTTTGCCTTGATGGTTGCGCTCGTGGAGTGACACCACCATATCCACCATCGTCAGCCCAGTGCCAATCAGCAATACAGGCGCATCAGGCTTCAGTTCTGCCAACGCCTCGGCTGACCAGGCATGACGTAGGTAGGGGGTGTCATTGTCCTCAGAGGATTGAGATCCGGGAGGGGCGGAAGGTGCGTTTCCCAGTGCCAGTACAATTTTGTCTGCCACGAAAGTACGGCTGCTACTCAAGGAGACGATCGCGCCTTTGGCTTGTGGCTCCACTGCCACCACCTCATCGATGACGCGCTCTAGCCGGACGTTACTCGATGCCGTGGCTTCAGCTTCCTCCAAAATCGACTGGATATAAAGCCCGAATATCTGACGGGGAATAAAGCTGCTGGCATTCAGGTCACTAGGCAGAAATGTTCCTAACTCACTGCGATTATAGTTTAACCAGCGCAGCAGATGACTAGGATCGTCGGGATAGGCACTCATCTTGCCTGCGGATACATTCAGCAAATGGCTGATGGTGTCCGTACTGTAGGCGACTCCCTTGCCAATGTCGTGACTGCGCTCAATCAGTTTAATCAATAGGGGGCGGTTGGCAGTTTTTAACAGGTGAGCCGCTACTAAAGAACCACTAAAGCCAGCACCAACGAGCGCGATCGTGGTGGTTGAAGGATGTGCTATCAGGATATTAGAATGCATCACGGTGCTAAATAGAGTGTATGGTGACTACTTTCGCAATTAATTTAACTACTACATACTGATCGGTTTTTTGGTGTATGATTCCAGTCGTCGTCTATTGTAACTAGATTACTTAGGTTGACTATGAAAATCTTTCCTAATTCTTAAAGATGCTGCTGCAATAGACCAATAAAAACTTCTGGTATTTCCAAATGAGGTAATATTCCGGTATCTGCGATCGCATAAAAATCTCGAATTGCTCTTGTATTTAAATTTGCCAAGCGTTGTCCTAATTTGATGTCGGTAAATTGTGCTTTTTCTCCCCAAAAAATGACTGTGGGAACTGTTAATTGTTGAATATATAAACTCAGATCGAAGTAAAGATCGCCCCGCAAAAACGCCAAAGCAGCAAACTTGGCATTAGGTTGTTGTGCCGAGATTAAATAAGCCTCTACCATTTCTTGAGATACTCGTTGTGACTTAGCAAAGAGAAAACTTTGTAAAAAATTTCGGACTGCAATTTCATTTTCAGCACCAAGCATATAAATAAAATTGTCCAACAGAGGCGCATTAATTACCGAAAGCGGAAGTCTGCGTCCAGCACCCTGCCCAAAATCATCAAATCCAGAAGGGGAAACCAAAAACAGTGATTTGAATAAATTGGGTTGAACAATAGCTAGGCGGATAGCAAAAGCGGCTGTGAGAGATGAGGCTACCACTGTCACCGGCTGGCGACAAGTTTGGATGATAAACTCTGCGATCGTACTGAGATAATCCCTAATTTTATAATCCCGAACTGGATGGGCCGATTCTCCCCAGCCGATGAGATCGGGGGCTAAAATGTGGTAATTAGAGGCGAAAGCCGGATAAACTTTAGACCATTCATAAGCAGACGCTCCCCCACCAAAGTTATGGAGAAATAGTAATGGGGGTAAATCTTCAGTGTCAGCAATCGCCCAAGGTGCATTCGTTTGGGTATAGTAAACCATTGCCCCCAAGAATGTATGGATGACTTTATGTCCAAAGCCAGGAGGTTGAAACTGAAGCATAAAATTAAAAAGTTTAGTTTATTTGAATTTGCATACAGTCAAACTAATTCAGGAATCAAAATACATTTGTCTGAATAGTTCAAGAATCAGGAGAACATTTGATGAATCAATATATCAATTACACTGAATTCTTGCTAAATTATTGCAATTCATAATTCAGCATTTACCCTTACTTTTTATCGGCATCTCCTGTGATTTGAACGAGTTGATGAAGGTTATCGCCACTAATATGATATGCTCCTCCAAAACCAACTACAAAACGACCTTCACTAGGAGTTAGCCGGAAAATCCGAAAGTCAGACAAGCCATGCAAAACTTCGATAATTTCACCAAACCGCCCTTGAAATTGCTCAACAATTTGATTCCAATTGTCAGTTTCACGCTCTATCAAAGTTGCCGTACAATCAAAACTCAAACGACGACGAGCAAAAATTAGATTACTTTTAGCTTCATCCTCGATAAACAAGACACTAACATGAGGATTGGCATAAAGATTTT
Organism: uncultured Nostoc sp.; assembly: GCF_964247315.1. GTDB lineage: Bacteria > Cyanobacteriota > Cyanobacteriia > Cyanobacteriales > Nostocaceae > Nostoc. Next base: position 1,805 of record NZ_CAXTTT010000110.1, on the reverse strand, counting down.
TGGTATGAATCGAAAGACCACTGACATAAATGTAGATATTTTTGGAATCATCCATTACAAAGGGAGCATAACTAGCATTGGGTATTGCTTGTGCGCTCACGGTGCTAATAATTACACTCTCCAATGCTTCAGGAAACTTTTCATACTCAGCTTGAATGTTTTCAAGTTGACTCATAAGTAGATTACCACGCTTATTAGGAACACCTAATAAAGTATCTTAACGTGATTTCTTAACGTGATTGAGCGATGTCTAGGATGGGCTACAGCTATGCATGGAATCCCCAAAAAATAAAAGCGATCGCTCCCTTTAACTCAAGAGCGATCACTAATTTTTGAATTACAGAATACAGCTTAAGCGGCAACAGGTTCCAACAATTTAATGTCAGAGAAAATAAATTCCTGAGTAGAAAATTGTCCTGCTGTCTCGGTGCGAATTTCCCGACGATTTAGGATGAAATAGTCACCAACTTTTTCATACTCATCAATAAATTCGCTTCTACCGCCCTTCTGTTCCCCAGTTTTCGGGTCATTGTACACAGAGTCATAGGTATGGGATAGATAACCTTCCCCGGTGTCGTGACTGCTGAAGGTGTCAATGGTAACAAAAGTACCGTGGATTAGACGGTGAACGTGGCAGACTTCATTATTGCGGACTTTGTATTTATCGCCCTCAGCCTTACCACCCATTAAAAGCTCAACCGCACCAGTTTCGTCAGTTTTACCATAGCTAAACGTATTGGCGCTGTGGGTGTCTTCAAAGCTGCGGCGGATGCGGTGAATTGCTATCTCCCAGGCTTGACCATGAATTGCTTTCTGGGCTGACTCATCATCTACATCCAAAACTTCAGCTTTGAGATTGGCACTGATGATAACTTTGCCTGTAAACACTTTATCATCATGCTTAAAGGTAATATTTGCGGTATAACCAGGGAAATTCTTGTCCCAAGTATAACGGTTTTCATAAGCAGCCCGGAAAAGTTCCTGAGCAGAGAGTTGTGTAACTGTCATGTGCTTCTCCTAGTCGCTACTGTAATTAGCGTTTTAGTTTGCTTGGTATTAGCATAGAAGTAATTGTTGAGGCTTGGATAGTCCCCAACTGGGTACACTTATGGCTAATTCTCTACACGCTGTATTTCATGCGATCGCTAATGTCCAGAATGAGCAAGAGTTAAGACTCGCTCTCACGGATCAAATTAGCGAGCATTTTGGCGTGCAAAATTGGGGTATTTATCTCCTAGATGAGCAGCCAACCACTGAGATTAATGTTCCAGGCATTCCGGCAGTATGTTTAGAGAGCAATCCAGTGGGGCGCTATGTGGTTGAGCGTCATGCTCCCGCCCACGAACAGTTATTATTATCGCCAGGAGACTGGAAGCATTTTTGTTCGCGTTCTGACCACGAACACGTGATGACTGGGCCAATTGTTTGCGATGGTCGTCTGATAGGAACCCTTAACTTGGCACGTGACAAGGGAAATCCTGCCTTTAATGGTAACGATTTAGCTGACTTGAGTGCTTTATGCATTCATTTGTCAGCAAAAATGGCAACCTTACGAACAAAACCCAAAATATCTAATTCCCTTTTAGTAAGTCCTCTAACAGCGCGTGAGTTAGAAATTGCCGAGTTGGTGGCACAGGGGTTAACGAATGCGGAAATCGGAGAAAAACTTTGGATTACGCAAAATTCTGTCAAACAAGCTTTGAAGAGGATGTTTCGGAAGTTGAAAGTTTCCGCGCGTGCAGAAATGGTGGCAAAGCTACAAGAGATACAAGTTTCTTGAAGGAGGCAGGGGGCAGGGGGCAGAG
>NZ_CAXTTT010000109.1:23612-26024 GCF_964247315.1 uncultured Nostoc sp. | reverse complement strand
ACGCGATCATAATCGCCGCTATGAGCGCGAAAATAACCGTCGCTATGAGCGCGATCATAACCGCCGCTATGAGCGTGACAATAACCGCCGTTATGAGCGCGAAAATAACCGCCGCTATGAACGCGAAAATAACCTTCGCTACATTCGTGACAATAATCGCCGTTATGAGCGCGAAAATAACCACCGCTATGAGCGCGATAATAACCTTCGCTATGAGCGTGACAATAACCATCGCTATGAGCGCGATCGCAACTGGGGACGTGGTTAATTCCTCCGCCTTCATTTATTAAGCTTGGTTCTAGGTGAACTGAGCATTGATTCTACTTGGCGGTAGGACAGACACAATTTCTTTTTCCACTCATTCCAATATCTGACTTTTCACTCTTATCTAGAAAACCTCGCTTCCATTCCCTAGTAGGGAAGGTTGCTCAGGGATTAGGTTTAGCGTTAGTTTTTCTACACGACGTGAAAAGTCAGATTTTAATTAAATCAAGAATTTGCCCTCAGTTTAAAAGTCTCTTTCTCAATTACGAATTACGAATTAATATCACGCCCTTGGCCGCAACAATTGCACAAAGGTATCACTCACAGTATGGTCTTTGGTATCGGCGGCGTATTGAATTAATTTTTCCTTCAGTTCTTTGGCAGCATCTAAAGGCAGTAAGTTGACTAGCAAAAAGTATACACCGCGAAAACGGGGGTCGCCCATGTGGTCAATCAGCCGATTTTTAGCTTCATCCTTCTCGCCGAGAAAGTTCTGCACCAAAAAGAATTCCATAATCTTATCGTGGCGGAAATACCATTCTCTCCTGGCTGCACCTTCTTCGTTTTGCCACTGACGGCTGACGACCATTTTATATTTTTCATCTTCTAAAGACTGTACTACCTGCTCAAATTTATCTCCAGGTAGCGCTTGCTCATCGTTTAGCCGCATTTGATAGACTGCATCCGAGAATTTTTTTAAGGGAAATTCCTGGTTCCACTCTTGCAGGTATTCGGCTGCCATCAAATTATATTGCTGTTGTTGCAGGTGAAACAAATCGGGGTATTCACCTTGGGAGATCATTAACGCCACAACTGTTAAATCCATTGGGTTAGAGAGAACCCTTTGGTTAGGAGTTAACTCCTCTGGTGATTGCTGCTTGCTGAGGGCTGTTGCTAAATAGCTAGTGCAGGCTTGCTCGTAATTATTACCCTGAACTTTAGCATCTTTGGGCAGTCGTGGCTGACGGGAAATCAAAAATTGCTGAATTTGGGCTTGCTCAAGGGACTGTAATTTATATATCTTGGCTGTTGAGGGTGGTGTCCACTCTAGGGGCTGGGTAGTCATGATGATGTTACCCCGGAAATAGCTTTCGACAAACTGACAAATTTTTGCCCTGGTGTCGGCTGTGACTTCGTTGAGTCCATCAATGCAGATATCTAATGCACCACTGTAAATTAAATTTTTGAGAAAATCAGCATCTTGTGCTTGCCCGTGCAGCTTGGCTTGAATTGCTTCAATTACCCCCTTGTCACACTTGCGGGCGGGTAAATAAACCACAATGCGCGGTGAGGTTTTCACCAGATGGCGGAGAAACATCGACTTACCCAAGCCAGAATCACCTTCTAAGACTATTTGCCCTGCGATGCTGGGTAGCACCTGGGCAATTGCTTGGGGTTCTTCTGCACTGGGAACTTTCACCTTAGATTCTGGAAAGTATGCTTCGGGGTTAAAATTATCTAACCCGGCATCGGCTAGTAGGGAAGGCTTGAAGGGTTCAAATAACTTGCGGCGAAAAAAGGGAATCCAAGCGAGGAGAAAGCCGACGTAGCCCACACCTAAGATGCGCCTTACCCAAGGATTCCAGAAGAAGATAGCTTGAACTTGGGGAAATTTGGGATAAGCGAAGATGAGGGCAAGCCAAAAGGTAGCGTGAATCAAAATTATCATTCTGGCGTTAAAAAACCACTGCCAACCTTTGAGGTTAACTATTATCGATTGCAGTGAATCAGCTTCGTTGTATCCTGCATTTTTGAGGTTTTTGTAGTGAGTTTCTAAAATAACAATATCTTGCGGTTCCCAATGGACTTTTCTGGCAACTACAGCAATTTGCTTTGCTAAGTCTTCGCGTAATCTTGCCAAATCTTGACTCGGTTCCCAGGCTTGGGCAAAGATTTTGAGAGTTTTATCACCGCGATCGTGGCTTAATGAAGCAGGAATTGTTTTAGTCTCAGGAAAACCCAGCCATGTGAGCAGTGTTTTGACTTCATCAGTGCCGCCACCCAGAAAATATGTCAAAAATCGCCACTGTGCAAATTCTGATTGACCATCGTAATAGATGCTATCCAGAATTACAACAATATTATTCAGGTTGAGTTGTTCTATCTTTCCCAATGCCGATGCTGCACGCAAACGAACATCTGAGTCAA
>NZ_CAXTTT010000109.1:0-23512 GCF_964247315.1 uncultured Nostoc sp. | reverse complement strand
CGGTTTTATCCTTGAGGAAGTCGAGGATGTCTTTGACGTAGGGTTTGGCTGCCTCTCCCAGATTTCCCAATGCTGATGCTGCATCGGAACGAACATAGGGGTCAACGGATTTATCCTTGAGGATGTCAGCAATGTCTTTGACGTAGGGTTTGGCTGCCTCCCCTAGATTTCCCAATGCTGATGCTGCAACCAAACGAACAATTGAGTCAACGGTTTTATCCTTGAGGAAGTCGAGGATGTCTTTGACGTAGGGTTTGGCTGCCTCCCCCAGATTTCCCAATGCCACTGCTGCACTGGAACGAAATGTTGAGTCAACGGTTTTATCCTTAAGGATGTCAGCGATGTTTTTGACGTAGGGTTTAGCTGCCTCTCCTAGATTTCCTAATGCCTCTGCTGCACCAGCACGAACATCTTTCTCAACGGTTTTATCCTTGAGGATGTTGAAAACTTTTTGTGCAATATTCTCTGGTTTGTGAACCACCAATTTCAAATTTTGTAGATTATATTCACCTAAATTATCAAAAGCATATCTCTTAACTTGGTTATGTCCATCATCAAGGGCAGCAACGATACCGTTAATCTGCCACGTTTCTGGCTTCAGCTTAGGCCGTTCTTTCGCACTCACCCAAGGCAGGGCAACGAGGAGAGTCAACAGCAGGGTAAAGGGAAAAAGGAAAAAAGGTGACGATCGCTTTTTAATTATGTGCAGATACATTTGTATAATTCGTAATTCATAATTCGTAATTCGTAATTTATTTAGTAATAAAGGCTGTTTTACTAGTAAATCAGGAACCGCTACAGTTATCTTGTTACTGTCTGATAACTCAACCTAGCTAGAAATGGAATATTAATGTAAATACTACAGGAATTTAAAAAGATATGCCTAGAGTTTAATAATGAACTTCCTTGAGCGATGGTGCGACGCCGAATAGCCCGTCGTAGACATCGCCTACTCAAACCACTGCACGAGATAATAACAATACCTCGTTTGATTGTTAGCGATCGTTAATGTCCTTTGATAACCGCTGCAAACTACTGTCTGAAAAACATCCTGCTACCTTTGCCAGTTGGGTTTTGGGTACACCGCAAACAAGCGTGAAAGTCCTCAAAACCGAATTGAGTATCGAACCGATTCGCGCAGATTATGTCACATTCTTACAATTACAAGGACGCATTCTCCACCTGGAATTTCAAACCAAACTAGAATCTACACCACCACTACCCTTGCGGATGCTAGATTATTGGGTACGCTTGTATCGTTTGTATCGTCTACCAATAACGCAAGTTGTCGTATTATTACTTCCCCCTGCATCAGAAACAGTAATTGAAACTGCCTTTAGTGTCGAAACTACCCGTCACGAATATCGCGTAATTCGCTTATGGTCAGAAAATCCCGAACTATTACTCAATGACCCAGCTTTGTTACCATTAGCACCACTGGCGGCAACCACGCAACCCCAAGCATTATTGCAACAAGTTGTGGTCAAAGTTAATCAACTTGAGCCAAGACAACGACCAGAAATTTCCGCGTATACCCAAATCTTAGCGGGGTTAAAATACAATCAAGACTTGATTCGACAATTATTTCGGGAGGGTATGATGCGCGAGTCAGTGATTTATCAAGAAATTCTCGCTGAAGGCGAACAACGAGGGGAACAACGAGGGGAACAACGAGGAGAACTAAGAGGACGAAAAGCAGAAGGGCAATTGCTCATTCTCCGTCAGCTTACTCGACGGGTGGGAGAGTTACCCCAAGAGGTGCTAGACCGGATTGAAACTCTCTCTTTAGAACAATTAGAAAATCTCGGTGAAGCATTGTTGGATTTTCAGGCGATCGCGGATTTAGAAGCCTGGTTTAGTACATTAGAGTAGCAACTAATTAAATCTAGTCTCTATGTCGCTCGTCAATGTCCTTTGATAACCTCTGCAAACTCCTGTCCGAAAAACATCCTGCTACCTTTGCCAGTTGGGTATTAGGAACACCGCAAACTTCCGTCAAAGTTCTCAAAACCGAATTGAGTATTGAACCAATTCGCGCTGATTATGTCACATTTTTACAGCTACAAGGACGCATTCTCCATCTGGAATTTCAAACCAAACTAGAATCTACGCCACCCCTACCTTTGCGGATGCTAGATTATTGGGTACGCTTGTATCGTTTGTATCGTTTACCAATAACGCAAGTTGTCGTATTATTGCTTCCCCCTGCACCAGGAACAGTAATTGAAACTGTCTTTAGTGTCGAAACTACCCGTCACGAATATCGTGTGATTCGCTTATGGTCAGAAAATCCTGAACCATTCCTTAACGATCCAGCTTTGTTACCATTAGCACCCCTGGCAGCAACCACGCAACCTCAAGCTTTGTTGCAACAAGTTGTGGGCAAAGTTAATCAACTTGAGCCAAGACAACGACCAGAAATTTCCGCGTATACCCAAATCTTAGCGGGGTTAAAATACAATCAAGACTTGATTCGACAATTATTTCGGGAGGGTATGATGCGCGAGTCAGTAATTTATCAAGAAATTCTCGCTGAAGGGGAACAACTAGGAGAACAACGAGGAGAACAACGAGGACGAAAAGCAGAAGGGCAATTGCTGATTCTCCGTCAGCTTACTCGACAGGTGGGAGAATTATCCCAAGAGGTGCTAGCTCGTATTGAAACTCTCTCTTTAGAACAATTAGAAAATCTCGGTGAAGCATTGTTGGATTTTCAGGCGATCGCGGATTTAGAAACCTGGTTTGGTACATTAGACATAGGAGTGAAAATGACGTAGGTACAATTTATGAATTATGCCTACCAAGGCTTTCGGGCAACGCATAATCAATTTCACTCCTATGTCTATGAGATGAATTTTTCCATTTGAGCCAATGTCTGATGGCGCTAGGGGAAAAAATAGTTTTAGAAGAACGAAAGCGAGTTGAGCTTGTCAGATTGCCACATTAGAGTTCAATTAACTTGAAGCCCCAAGGTTTAAGAGCCGCTAGAGCTATTTCTGGATTTACACCTTCATAAACCTCCCATTCTAAGGGATGCTCTTTAGGATGTCCGTCGCCGACATTACCTGCAACTTTGATGATCGGACAGTTGGCGATGCGATCGCGTTCTAACCCTTTTGGCAGTGCTAGTTGGATTTTGTGCCCGATAAACTTCGCTGTACTATCATTAGCTACAGATTCACGGATTAAACAAATATCACCAGCAGTCCCCCAAGTCGTTTGGTAAATGTGGAGGAATGATATATAAGTTGCTGGTTTGATGGCTTTTTTTAGAACGTGCATTATCTGTAATCCTTACACTATGAGTCAAAAATCATAAATCATACAAGTATTTTCTATCACGTTCGTAGGGAAGAATGTTTTTAACTAACATTTTGCACCTAGCCCAGGCGATTAGAAACCGCCTGGTGGAAGATGTGAAGCTCAAAAGACGATAATTGCCCACATACTAACTCCCAAAGCGATCGCTGCTAGGTGTTGCAGTATGAGCGATCGCAGTGGTTGCTTGGCAATTTTTTGCGTTAAGAACATAGTCAGCAACACGGAGAAAATTATCGTTGTACCTTGCAAAAAGGCAATCACAGCCGGATGAGCAACCAATATTGGCAATTGTTCCCCACTCAAACCCAGAGTAGCAAAGGTAACAGGTAAAATCCGCCCACCCTCGCCTAAGCCCAAACGTAAATAGTGAGCCAAGTTGCCTCCCAATACTAATGGTAGGTAGCCGTAGGCAAGTTCTACAAAGGATCGCGGCTTCCGGTTAAAATTGAACATTTGGATTAAGCCATAAGCCCCAAAGGTAAGAGCTGCTGGAATAATTAACACTAGCAGCGATAATCCCAAGTGCTGCCAAAACTCAGTTAAATCCAGTTGCAGCCCCAACCAAGATTGCAACTCTGGCAAACGATGTAAATATATGCCACCCAACAGCAAAAACAATAATGCTACTTCATAGCTGCGAGGTACATGAGTTGTCCACAGTTCAATACCAGGGGGACGCAAGTTAAATTCAACGGAACGATGAGGACAGGCTTTGAGGCAAGTCATGCACAGTACGCAATCTCGGTTATCTTCTAACTGGGCTGGGTGTGAGTATAAAGGACATCCATTGGTTTCTAGCCCTTCGCCTTTTTGCGGCCCACCTTTATAACACTGATAAGTGGTGCAACTGGCAGAACATATACCTTGCTGTGCCCGAAGTTCCGTCATTGAAAGTTTGGCAAATAAACCATTCATCCCGCCGATGGGGCAGAGATATCGACACCAAAACCGTCGTTCAAAAAGAGCCGAGAAAATCATCGCCCCAGCAGTAATTAACAGCAGCAAACAAGCGCTGAGGTAGGCAGTATTTTCTAAATGCCAGAGTTCTTCCCATAAGAAAATTAGGGTAAATAACCCAAACATAAACCATCCGCCCCATTTCTCAGCTTGTTCTCTCGGCCAGCGCTTGAGTTTTCGAGGCCACAGCCATAAAGAGAGCTTTTGGGTAATTTCCCCGTAAATCATGAAGGGACAAACAGAACACCACACACGTCCCAAAAAGGGAAAGAGAAATAAGAAGAAAGGCCACCACCAAGCCCAAAATAGATTTAAGACGAAATTGCGATCGCGGGTTTGCGGCCCAATAAATAACACTGCCACAATAATCGCAAAAGCCGTTGCAGTAAAACCATAATTAATGCGATCGGGCCACCAGGGACTACGTAAAAACCGCCGCAAACGAGGAGAGGCATTTAACAGATTTACGCGAAATCGTTTTTTCTTAGTTTCGGCTGGCCAGAAAATTTCTTCTGTTAATTCATTCGCACCCTCAGCTTGCACGATCGCTCTTTCTACCAGATTTTTCAATTCCCTGAGATTGCCAGGAAAATCATAAGACTGGAGGCGACGCAAAGCTTCTGGGGTAATGTGCGGTTTAGAAATGCCTCTAGAGCGTGTATAAAGATTGGTATAATATTCGACTTGTGTCTGAATATCAGCTTTCCGCACCCGTAGCGGTGGTACTTTAATAATGTGACCAACAGAACGTTCAACTGTCGGCTGAGTTTTTTCTGAAACAATCAGAATTCTGGCTTGACTGGGACGAGGTTGGGCGGCTGAATCTCCAGAACGACTGATGGGAGTATATGTACCAGTTTTGAGCAACTGCGTCACGGCAGGTAATAATTCTTCGGGCAATTCTTGGATGTTGTTGAGAACTAAAGTGCCTTCCCCCAACCATTCCAACAATCCTGGTTTGCCGCCAGCGCGACCAAATAAATCTGCACCGCTAGTTTGGAGAATACCACAATTTACTTTAATAATTGGTTCTCGCCGTTTGGCAGAACCAAAGTGGATCAGGGCTGCTATATTGTCTTTTTCTAACCCTGGTTCTCCGAAAATATCCACTGATTTGCGGTCAGCCGCCGCTTCTCGAATTTGCTCCCGCAGCCGCACAGCATAGCGACTTGTACCGACAATTCCGCGTTGCGCCTTGGTGACTAAATATGGCCGCAAGGCAATAGAACGTTCTTGTTCATAGCCAAGTGCAGATGTTACCTGAGCTAATTCTTGAGCCAATTGACGCGAAAAAGCCTGAGCAATTTCGGGGTATTGGTTGACTAATTCCCGAAACTTAGCAGAAGGTACAACCCACAAGTGACATTCGGTTACTGTAGTAATTGTGAATGGAGTTAATTCTTCCAACAGCAATTCTTTGAGTTCAATCACTGCGCCGGGGAGAAATCCACAAGCTAAAGCTGGATTGCTTTGATTGGTGGTATTGCTTTCTAGTTGACCTTCTACAAGAATATAAAGGGCTTCTGGAGAATTGCCTTCACTAACTAAGTCAGTTTCGGCACTCACTACTTGTTCTTCAATTACTTGAGCGATCGCATTTAACACTTCAGGTGAGAGTATTCCTAAACTCGTCCGTTCTTGTAGCCATATAACCGTTTCTGGAGATGTCATATTAAGTTCTCCCTGTAGGCTGCTGTATAACAAAAATTATCCCTGAAAGGGTATGTCAAAATATCTATATAGCAATCCTAAATAAGATTGTGAAAATTTTTGTTATGGTCGTCCTTGGTCATTTGTAATTGCATCGACCGACAATGGCATTGCATCGACTAACAATGGCATTGCATCGACTAACAATGGCATTGCATCGACTGACAATGGCATTGCATCGACTAACAATGGCATTGTATCGACCAACAATGGCATTGCATCGACTAACAATGGCATTGCATCGACTAACAATGGCATTGCATCGACTGACAATGGCATTGTATCGATTGCGTTTCCCAGCTATTTATCTTTTTAGTAAACGATATGTCCCTTGCCCAAGCAGACTCTATTTAAGTCCACCAAACAACGAATGGGCAAACAAAGCGGCTTGAGTGCGATCGCGTAAATTCAACCGACTGAGAATATTGGTAACATAATTCTTAACAGTGTTTTCTGAAAGAAACAGCGATTCCGCAATTTCCCGGTTATTGGCTCCACAAGCAATTAACCGCAATACATCTAATTCTCTGGCTGTGAGTTGGGCCAATTCTGGAGGAGTTTGCACAGACGGGACAGGTGCGGCAATCGGCGTGAGTGCTTTCTCAAACAATCCCGGCCCGAGTAGGGTTTGTCCCTTGTAGACGGATCGAATTGCCAACATTAATTCATCTGGTTCGGTGTCCTTGAGTAAATAGCCCTTTGCACCCAGCCGCATCGCCTGGAAAACATATTCATCATCATCGAAGGTAGTGAGGACGAGAACCTTAATGTCAGGATATTGTTGAGCGATCGCTTTTGTGGTAGCAACTCCATCCATCACAGGCATCCGAATATCCATTAGCACAATATCGGGTTGCAGTGCAGCAATCTGTTCGAGTGCCCGTTGTCCATTCTCCGCCTCACCGATTACCTGCATCTGGGCATTCGACTCAAGCATACTCTTAAGTCCCTGGCGAATAAGATGCTGATCGTCAACTAATAAAATCCGAATCATAAGCTAGCTTTGATAGTGGCAAAGAAACAGAAATACAGCAACCTGTTCCTAGTTGACTGTGGAGATTTAATTGACCGCTCAGTGCAACCGACCGTTCTCGCATCCCTTGTAGTCCAAAGCCGGTTGTATTTTGAGTGGGGTTAAACCCTTTTCCATTGTCTTCGATTGACAGATGAATCATCCCAGCGTGAGCCAGAAGTTTAACGGTGACACTCGTAGCTTGAGCGTGTTTACAAATATTTGTCAGCGATTCTTGCACAATCCGGTAAAGGGCTGTGTTTACTTCTGTTGGTAAAATGTGGGGTAGATCAATTTTACAGGAAGGTTCAATACCTGTGGTTTGTTGAAAATCTGTCAGCAGCTTTTCAATAGCTGATTTGAGAGATTGCCCTTGCAAAGGATTTGAACGCAAAACCGAAAGCGATCGCCGAATTTCTAGCAGCGCCTCAGCCCCCAGTTCTTTTGCCTGTTTGAGAAATGTCAATGCTTTGTCATTATTTGATTGCCAAAACAACAGAGTATTATTAATCTGAATGGTTTGGGCGGCGAGAGTGTGTCCTAACCCATCATGAATTTCGCGGGCAATTCGGTTGCGTTCCTGCAAGGTTGCCTGATCTTCAATCCGTAGCGCATACTGACACAGTTGTTGATTGGTGATTTCTAATTGCTGATGAGCAATTTCTAACTGCTCTCGACTTTGGCGTTCTGCAAGCAGGGCATTTATTAACAATAAAGCGAATACTAACGTTAAGCTAAACAATAATATATTACTTAATCGCCAATCCCAGGACATGGCAACCAGCTTATCTGGCATAAAATTCTCAGGTACAATCGGTCTTGATAAAAGCAGTGTTCCATAGACAAGCAGAGATAAAATCAAGACAGCCAACTGTCCCGATCGCTTAAATATGAGACAACTCCGCATCACCAGTACCAGACACAGCAGGAAAACGGAGCGAGTCGATAAAGTATGTTGAGTTGCTGGCAGCAAAATTAAACCGAATTCCAGGGCTGTATAAATTAATTTGCTTTCCAGCTTCACCATTGGTAGCCTCAAACCCATCAAGCTGAAAGTAGCGATCGCCAGAACACTTAGCGGCAAAGACCAGGATAACTGAAACGGCAGCAGAACTTCCATAAACACTGCCGTGGCTAATAACAGCCACTCTAGGTAAAGCAACAGACGGAAAGATGGGTAGGTCAAGCTAACCATAGAACTGTTCCAACTCAATGGTCTTTGTAACAAAACCATAGGTATTTTCACTATTTTAGAGGGAAGTAGGTGCAGAAGACAGGAAACTGAGAGATAGGTGCTGTTGAGATGAAACTCTCTTTCTATATAACGAATCTGTCTCTAATATTGGTAGAGCCGTTCCGACTAATTAATTATTTCTAAATTAGGAAAAAAGTCACAATAAATTGAGTACTTTTTTACTGGTCAGGTTAGGAATTCTAGCTCATGTGCCAACTCATTCCAACTTCTAAGATTAGCTAGTGTGAGTAAAGCAGCAACTTTTTAGACATCTTCTCACCGAAATTGAGTTATAACAGTCCGATTACACACAACAACTAGAGAAGTAAATGATTAAAAAACAGATAATTTTACCAACCCTGCTCCTTGCAACTATCCTAATTGGAGGATTGACAAGTTGCAGCAGTTCCAAATCTCCAGATGTGTCTCAAGGGAATGATTCTGGCACAAAGGTATCTGATACTTCTACGACGAATGCGGCATCGAATACGCCAGAACGCGCTCACAAACGCGAAGAAATTCGCAAACAAGTTGAGGCAGTTCTCACCCCCGATCAGGTAAAGGAATTGTCAACGAAGTTACAACAAGGTGAAAAAATGCGTAAAGCAGTGTTCAGCCTAAATCTTACTGCTGAACAAAAGACTAAAATTCAAGATATATTTAAGACTGCCTATCCCCACCGCAAAGGTAAATCTCAAGATAATTCCTAGTAGTTTTCTCAAAACAGAATTCAGAAGTCAGTCTTCAGAATTCAACAGGAATTATCTGTTACTGAGGTATTTGGCCTTTGATTGATTGGATTCTGAATTCTGTATTCTGCTTCAATAATTTAAGTATGTTTAAACAAAAATTTCTCGTCAAGATAGAACTGGCTGTTATAGCTGCAATCCTTGTAGGAACTAGTCTCTACACTTCCAAAGCTATAGGTAAACCACAACCTAGCTCTCAAAAACTGGTGGATGAGGTGTGGCAAATCCTAGATAAAAATTATGTTGATGTCAGCTTTAACCATCAAGATTGGCAAGCAATTCGTCAGCAGTATATTAGCCGTTCCTATAGTTCCAAGAAACAGGCTTATGGAGCGATTCAAGAAATGGTGGCGAAATTAGGCGATCGCTACACTGAGTTTTTTGACCCACAAGAATTTAAAGCCCTAAATAACGATATTTCTGGCAATCTCAGTGGTGTAGGGCTGGAACTGGCAGAGAATAAAAAAACTAAAGCCTTAACTGTTGTCGCCCCAATTCAAGGAACCCCTGCTTTTAAAGCGGGTATTTTGCCGGACGATGTAATTGTCCAAATTAACGGTGAAAAAACTCAGGGGATGAAAATTGATGATGCGGTGAAGCGGATTCTCGGCCCGGTGGGAACCAAGGTAGTACTTATGATTCAACGAGGAAGCCAATCGCAAACTTTCAAACTTACTCGTGCCAATATTGCTATCCATCCTGTAACTTACAACACGCAAACAACAGCAGCAGGTAAGATTGGTTATATTCGTTTGCCAGAGTTTACGCAAACTGCCCCCGCAGAGATGCATCGGGCAATTCAAGCATTAGAAAAACAACAGGTGCAGGGCTACGTTTTGGATTTGCGTTCCGATCCAGGTGGACTGCTGGATGCAAGTTTGCAAATTGCCAGTATGTGGTTGAAGCAAGGAGCGATCGTGTCTTTGGTAAATCGAGACCAAGTGAAAGAGAGTTACAATGCATCGGGACATCCTCTCACCGACAAACCCTTAGTGATACTGGTTGATAAGGGATCTGCTAGCGCCAGCGAAATTCTTTCGGGAGCGCTGCAAGACGATAATCGCGCCACCTTAGTAGGGACTCGCACCTTCGGTAAAGGTTTAGTTCAAGCCGTAGAGCCACTGGAAGATGGTTCCGGGCTAAAACTAACGATCGCTAAATACTACACACCGAAAGGTCGAGATATCAATCATGTCGGCATTGCCCCAGATATTAATGTGGCATTAACCGAGGCACAACAGAAAGCATTAGTGCAAAATCAAACCTTGGGAACATTAGCCGATCCTCAGTATGCTAGCGCTGTTGCTGACCTGAGCAAATTGATTCAGTCTGGGGGCAATCATGTGAGTTTGCAGCGTGGAGAATAAGTACTTAATTCGTAATTCGTAATTCGTAATTCGTAATTAAATTATGATTGCAACTCTGAGTTAATCGAATTACGAATTATTCTGTCAGGAACTGTAGTTTTCTATCATGCCAACCCGCAAAGCCCAACGACTTGAAATTTGTGAACCAGTCCCTGGTTTGCAAATCTTGGTTCAACTTAGTAACACTCCTTTAGTACGGACAGTCATAGCTATTCTTACTCACCATCAGCTAGCGATCGTTGGGTTTGTATTTGTTACCACTTTGGTTTTTTCGATCCGGGAAAACGCCCCCTGGCTGACAGTACCTAAACAGGTAGCGATTGAATTCTTTTCTGCTGTATCCCAGTCCCTAGCTGCTTTATTGGGGGTGTTAATTGTTTTCCTTACCTTTACTAGTCAGTTGATCGCTCAAAGGAGATATGAGGACTACTATACACTTCAGATTCAGATTGACCAACTTATTCGTCTAACTCAGTCTCTTCCGCCGGAACTCAGTAATTTTGATAAAACTCTGATTGCACTGATTAACTATTTAGTTCCTTTGCATTTAAAGGATTTCCCAATCTGGTCAACTACCTCTCAGGTGCTACCTTGGGACAAACTTTTAGATAATTTCAAGAATGAATATGAATTGACGCAAGCGCAGCAACAATACTCTTTAGCTATCCATCTGCACCAACAACAAATTCTACTGGTCATCAATAACATGGGAGAAATCCTGGAAAGATTTTCCAAGCTTTACAATCGCATCTTAGAGATGAGCCGTTTCATTCTCGCGATTGTTAAGTTGTCCTTTCTCCTGGGAGTTTCTCTGGTGTTTTTGCTGTTATTTGGCATTATCGATTTGCAAAGGAAGTTTCCCGATCTCAGCCTACCTGTAATTGTTTCTCTAGCAGTTTGGGTATTGATTGCTCTTTTGGAGCTAGTACTTGATACTTGGTTTTTTTATAAAAACCTCTATGGCTCGTCGAGTCACTATCTGCGTTTTTTCCCAAATAAAAAACATCCTAATTAATAGGCAGAGGCTAACTCACCATGAGTAATTTAACATTCTTAGACACCAAATCTAGTAACACAAGCAAAGCATCTCAATTTACAACTGATACAGTACGTGCTTATCTTCAAGAAATTGGGCGGATACCTCTATTAACCCAGGAGCAAGAAGTTTTTTTTGCCCAACAAGTTCAGCAGATGATCAAAATACTTGCTGAATCCGAAAAACTGACTATTGAATTAAAGCGGACACCTACACTGTCAGAATGGGCTAACCAGATGCAGTTAAGCGAACAAGAACTACTTCAAAAGCTAAATCAAGGGAAAAAAGCCAAGCAGAAAATGATGGCGTCTAATCTCCGGCTTGTGGTATCAATTGCCAAGCAATATCAAAGACGTAACTTAGAACTGATGGACTTAATTCAAGAAGGTACTTTGGGTTTAGAGAGAGGAATTGAGAAATTCAATCCGGCTCTCGGATACAGATTTTCAACTTACGTTTACTGGTGGATTCGTCAAGGAATTACCAGAGCGATCGCCCAACAAGCACGTGCAATTAGATTACCCATTCACATCAATGAAAAGTTAAATAAAATTAAGCGCGTTCAGCGAGAGTTATCTCAAAAACTGGGTCGCGTTCCTACCACAACGGAAATTGCTCATGCACTTTCTTTGGAGCCTAGTCAAATTCGAGAATATCTAACTTTGGCTCGTCAAACTATCTCTCTCGATCTTCGAGTTGGCTCAGACAGAGATGTAAAGTTAGAAGACTTAATCGAAGATTACAGATATTCAGAAAATGGCTACACCACTGAGCAATCTCTCAATCAAGAAGTTGAAAGCTTGTTGTCAAGTTTGTCTAAACAACAACAAGAAATCTTAAACTTACATTTTGGTTTAATAGATGGAAATCAACTTTCTCTAGAACAGATTGGTCAACGCATGGGTATTAGTCGCGAACGAGTCAGACAGATAGAAAAACAAGCTCTGCAACTTCTATATCGGCAGCTAAGAAGTAATAAGTAAATACAGGTAAAAAAAAGCATTTAATTAAGATTATAAAATATTTTTAAGATTATTACTTAAAAAATATTTAAAAATATTGTTTGATTTGAAATTGACAAAATCATCATTATTTGAAAAGGCACATTGAGCAAACCGGAAAAAACTAATTATTCCGATGTGCCTTCTCAAATGAAATTGGTATCAGTTAGAGTTGAGATATAAATGATTTCACGGCTTTTAATTAACTAAAATGCATTGGGGGTTCTGATGAACCATGATATTTCTAACGATTTGACTGAGAACATTATCAAACCGGAGCTACCGCGATCGTCAAAAAAGAAAAAGATTCGTTTGGTAATTTTGGGGGTGATATTGCTGGCTGGGCTGGGTTTTTTAGGTATTTATACAAGTGCAGCCAAATCAGACAAAGCTGAAAAATCTGGGCGTAATAAACAGCAAGTCACACCTGTAACTGTGGCAATGGTGACACAAAAAACGGTTCCGATTCAATTGCAGGCGATCGGTAATGTGCAATCGGGGTCTACAGTATCGATTACACCCGAAGCTAGTGGACGGATCGTTGGAGTTTATTTCAAGAAGGGTCAAGATGTGAAAAAGGGACAACTTTTATTTACCTTGGATGACCGATCCCAAGCTGCTGCGATCCAGCAAGCTCAAGGAATTGTAGTAAAAGACCAAGCGCAGGTACAACAAGCTAGAGCTACATTAGCTAGAGACTTGGGTCAGGTAGACCAAGCTAGGGCGACTTTAATCAAAGACCAAGCCTTGGTGCGACAAGCCCAAGCGAATTTGGCCAAGGATCAAGCTCAAGCACAATTTGCTCAAGGACAAAGCGATCGCTATAGTACGTTGTACAAGAAGGGCGCAATTAGTTTAGATCAAGCACAGCAATACGTTTCCAATAGCAAATCGGCGACAGCAACCCTACAAGCAGATCGAGAAGCGATCGCTAATGCTGAGGCTGTTTTGAAAAGCGATCGAGTGGCGCTGACTAATGCTGGTGCAGTTGTCCAAGGCGATCGAGCTGCGATCGCGAATGCTCAGGCTGTTGTCGTTTCAGACCAGGGAGCATTAGACAATGCCAAAGTGCAATTGTCTTACGCCAAAATTTATGCCCCAATTGATGGTCGCGCAGGGAATGTTTCGGTGACTCAGGGGAATGTGGTGCAAGCCAACAGCAGTGCTTCGCTGACTCAGGGGAACGCCCTGCAAAGCAACACTACGTCTGGTACGACTAGCAGCACAACTGCACTTGTTACCATCACCCAAATTCGCCCGATTGAAGTTGCTTTTTCCATTCCCGAAACAAATCTACCCCAGGTGCAAAAGTATATGCACAATGGCAAGCTGAAGGTAGATGTCACATTCCCCAATAGTCAAGGTCGTCCGACACCAGGTGTTTTGACATCTGTCAATAATACGGTTGATAACACTACGGGAACAATTCAACTGATTGGCCAATTTGACAACGCTCAGGGAGATTTGTTTCCCGGTCAATTTGTGAACGCAACGCTAACGCTGACCGAAGAACCGAATGCAACGGTTGTTCCCTCCCAAGCCGTGCAGAATGGCCCGGATGGACAGTTTGTTTTTGTAGTTAAGCCAGACATGACAGTACAAAACGTCCCAGTTACGGTTAGCAGCACCATTGATGGACTAGATGTAATTCAGAAAGGGCCGCAACCAGGCGATAAAATTGTTACCGATGGTCAAGCGAATCTGGTTTCGGGTAGCAAAATCCGCATCAAAACAGGCCGCAATGACTCAAATGCAGGTGAAAATTCCTCGAAGTCAAGAAGAGGAAGGGGAGGAGAATCCCCGAAGTCAGGCGGAGGTGAATCATGAACCTTTCAGAACCATTTATCCGCCGCCCAATCATGACGACTCTGGTGATGGCGGCAATTTTGATCTTCGGTTTCATGAGTTATCGCTTGCTGCCAATCAGCGATTTACCAAGTGTGGATTATCCCACAATTCAGGTAAGTGCCGCCCGACCGGGAGCCAGCCCGGAAACGATGGCAGCATCGGTTGCCCGTCCTTTAGAAAAGCAATTTTCCAGTATTGCTGGACTCGATTCGCTGAACTCAACTAGCACTCTGGGACAGACTCAAATTACCCTGCAATTTAACCTGAGTCGGAACATTGACGATGCAGCGCAGGATGTGCAAGCCGCGATATCAGGAGCATCGGGGCAAATTGCTGACGATTTACCCAATCCTCCGACTTACAGCAAGGTTAACCCCGCAGATCAACCGATTCTCTACCTTTACCTGGACTCTCCCACACTGCCCCTTTCCCAGGTAGATAATTATGCTGAGACTTATTTAGCGCAAAAGCTATCTACAATCAACGGGGTGGCACAGGTAGCCGTCTACGGTTCCCAAAAGTATGCGGCTCGAATTCAACTCGATCCGCAGCAATTGGCAACACGCCAAATTGGGCTAGATCAAGTGGCAACGGCGATTCAACAGGGTAACGTCAATTTACCCACCGGCAGTCTTTCGGGAAATCACAAGAATTTTACAGTTCAAACTAACGGGCAACTTGAGGATGCGGCTGCTTATCGCCAGTTGATTGTGTCTTATAAAGATGGAATGCCCATCTATCTAAATCAACTGGGTAGGATTATTGAC
The DNA here is from genome assembly GCF_964247315.1 of uncultured Nostoc sp. Lineage (GTDB taxonomy): Bacteria > Cyanobacteriota > Cyanobacteriia > Cyanobacteriales > Nostocaceae > Nostoc. Next base: position 8,510 of record NZ_CAXTTT010000109.1, on the reverse strand, counting down.
AGTGTAGAAAATGACAAGGTTGCAAGCTGGTACAACAATACCCGCGCCATTATTATCACCATTCAAAGACAGCCCGGAACCAATACGGTACAAGTCGTAGACACGATTAAGAAATTGCTCCCAAATTTGCAAGACCAGATTCCGGCATCCGTGGAAATTGGGATTCTTTATGATGCGTCTCAATCAATTCGAGATTCAGTGGATGATGTCAGATTTACGTTGATTCTGACGATCGCTCTAGTTATCTTAGTCATTTTCCTCTTTTTGCGGAACCTCTCGGCGACGGTGATTCCCAGTTTGGCGTTACCCGTTTCGCTGATTGGCACTTTTGCAGTGATGTATTTGCTGCACTACTCATTAGATAATCTGTCGCTGATGGCGTTGACCCTTTCCGTGGGCTTCGTCGTGGATGATGCGATCGTTATGCTAGAAAATATCGTCCGTCATATTGAAATGGGGGAACGTCCCTTAGAAGCGGCGTTGAATGGGTCGAGAGAAATTGGTTTCACAATTCTGTCGATGACCCTTTCTTTGGTTGCAGTCTTCATCCCCATGTTGTTCATGAGTGAAGTGCTGGGACGATTATTTCATGAATTTGCTGTAACGATCGCAGTTGCAATTCTCGTATCTGGTTTTGTGTCTTTGACTTTGACTCCGATGTTGTGCAGCCGTTTTCTGCGTCCTGTAGACCATGCTAATCAAAGTCGGTTGTATCAAGCTTCCGAATATGTATTTGATCGCTTCCTGGCTCTCTACGATTGGAGTCTCAAAAAAGTCTTAAAATATCACTTTACGACGATGATTTTATCTGTCGTTCTCTTGGTGGTGACAGTTGGGTTGTTGGTGGTAGTTCCCAAAGGCTTTATTCCTAGCGAAGATACCGGACAAATTACAGGCGTTACCCAAGCAGCCCAAGATGCATCCTTTGATAATCTTGTCCAGCATCAGCAGACAGTTGCTAACCTGATCCGCCAAGACCCAAATGTAGATGCAGTCAACTCCAATATCGGAGCGGGAGCGAGTGCTAGTGGCAGTGGAGCAGCAGTTGCAGCCAATTCCGGGAGTTTGTTTATTCGGTTAAAACCGCGATCGCAGCGTCAGCTTGGTGCTGACGAAATCGTGCAAAATTTGCGAACCAAACTCGCCACTGTTCCAGGCATCCAAGTATTCTTACAAAATCCCCCAGCGATACCGATTGGCGCTCAACAAAGCACAGGACTTTATCAGGTGGCACTCCAGAGTTCTGATGTCAAACCCTTGCAGGAATATGTTCCTCAACTTGTGCTCAAGATGAAGGAGATGACAGAACTCCAGGATGTCAACAGCGATTTACAATTTGCTTCCCAGATTCAAATTGACATTGACCGCGATAAAGCCTCAACTTATGGGATTACCGCCGAGCAAATCGAAAATACCCTGAGAAATGCCTACGGCTCTTACCAAGTGTCAACCATCTATGCAGCGACCAATGAGTATCAGGTGATTTTGGAATTAGCACCCCAGTTTCAGCAAGATATCAACGCTCTGTTGACTTTATACATTAACTCCAGCACCGGGGTAGCAGTTCCTCTGAAGACATTCGCCAAACTATCTCAGGGAGTTAGCCCGTTAATGGTCAATCATAACGGTCGGATGAACGCCGCCACCATTTCCTTTAACCTCGCTCCCGGTGTTTCCTTGGGAAATGCCAACCAAGAGATTGAAAAACTGATTAATCAGGTGATTCCTGCCAGCATTAGTACCAGCTTTCAGGGCGCAAGCCAGGTATTTCAAAGTTCACTGCCGAGTTTGGGTTTATTATTAGCGATCGCCATCTTAGTAATTTATCTGATTTTGGGCGTTCTCTATGAGGATTTCATTCACCCAATTACGATTCTTTCCGGTTTGCCTTCAGCAGGTTTTGGGGCATTGTTAACGCTGATATTATTCCATGTCGAACTCAATGTTTATTCCTTCATCGGCATAATTCTTTTAGTGGGCATTGTCAAGAAAAACGGGATTATGATGGTGGACTTTGCAATCGTTGCCCAGCGAGAAGAATTGAAAAAACCCTCTGAAGCAATTTATCAAGCCTGTTTGGTGCGCTTCCGCCCAATCATGATGACGACGATGGCAGCATTAATGGGAACCTTGCCCATAGCGATCGGATTTGGCGCTGGCTCGGAATCCCGCCGTCCTTTAGGTATTGCAGTTGTAGGCGGACTAGTATTTTCTCAGATATTGACTCTCTATTTAACACCCGTGTTCTATATCTACATGGAATCATGGCGGAAAAAGCTCAGTCAAGTTAAATTCCGGCGGGTATTTTCGTTTTCAGATGAGCGATCGTGATGTTCAACAAGAAACACCAGTCTTTCACATATACTCGATTTAACATGAATTATCGAAAAGAAGTCTACAGTTTAAAATAATTCGTAATTACGAATTACCAAATAGCAGCACACGAAAATTTAGATATTAGCATTTTGGAAATAATTACACTATGATTTTAGCAATAGAACAAGAAATTCCTCCCTTAAGTGAAGATGCAACAGGTGCAATTCGGGTAGGTAATACAAGGGTTTTGCTAGAACTAGTGATTCGTAACTTTCAAGATGGTGCATCCCCTGAATCTATTGTTGGGCGTTACTCATCCTTATCATTATCTGATGTATATCTGACAATTGGCTACTACCTTCGACATCGAGATGCTGTCGAATTATACCTCGAACAACGCGAACAATTAGCTGAATCTGTTCATCAACGTCTGTCAAATATTGAACCTGATTTGAGTTTAATTCGTTCTCGTTTATTAGCCCAGCAATAATTTTAGGGACTTTCAAATAAAAAAATATCCCATAACTGACGCAAAACCCTCTCTATTTCTCCTTTCTCTGCGTCCTCTGCGTCTTAGCGGTTCGTTAAAAAATAAAATCTTTAGCCTTAACTAAACCGTATAGAGACTAAATAGAAATACGATTTTCTGAATTACGAATTACAAATAAACACCTATGTCGGATTTGAAAAATGCCTTAACCCGAATTCATGACTGGTTTCAAATAAATTACCCAGCTAAAATTTTATCATTGGCATCAGGTTTAAGTACATCACAAATAGATACTCTCTTGAGTAAACTATCATTTAAAGTATCCAAAGAAATTAGGGAAATATATCAATGGTCAAATGGATATCCAATAGATGAGTATGCAGATGATTGGATATTTGATTATATGTTTCTTTTAAATTTAGAGTCAGCAGTAAAAGAGGCTCAAGAATGGGTTAACAAACCTGAAGTAACAGCTCAAAGGTATAGGTATGCAGGTCAACCAGTCTTGCCAGTCTTTATGTCGGATATAGAGTTTTTAGCAGTTGTTGCAACAGACGTTCAACAAACAACTTCTCCTGTAGTTCATATCTCCGAAACTTTAGAAATTTCACTGCAATACACTAATTTAACAGCTATGATGTTGACTCTGGCAGAATCTTACGAGACTGGGGGATTGTTCATTGATCGTAAAGGTTACATAGAGAAAGATGAAAAAAAGTATGCTGCTACATATCGAAAGTACAACTCAGAAATTACAGACTTAGCTCTCGAAAGATTTCTGAAAATATTTCCTGAAGATTCATCTTGGCAAACCGTACAACTACTTCATAACGATCTATATATGAGCAATAGCTATGGAATAGAAATCCCACCAAATAGCCTAAAAAATAAAGTAGTTAATATTCTTCTTCATTTACTGCAAGATGAAAAATATGATTCGGGCTTTTCTGTAGTACTAGTACTCGAAGAACTCCGAGCAGTAGATGCATTAATTCAAGGACTTAAACACCCTGACAAATGGGTTCGTAGTAGGGCAGCATTTACTTTAGCAAAAATAAAAGCATTTGAGGCTGTGGAGTTTGTATCGCAGCTTTTAGAAGATCCAGATCCAGTTGTTCAAGAAGCAGTTAAGGAGGCGTTAGAGATGTTTAAAACTCAGAAATAGAGTTGTTGCAATTATCACATATTTATCAAACTCACGTTGACATTATATTTGGCGATCGCATCGCCATTACATTTCTGGGAGAACAAAACTCATGAACCTTTCAGAACTCTTCATCCGTCGTCCAGTCATGACCACCCTGGTAATGATGGGTATCCTCATTTTCGGTCTCATGAGTTATCTACTGTTACCCATCAGTGCCCTACCCAACGTTGAATATCCTTTTATTTCTGTCTCTGCTAGTCTCCCTGGTGCTACCCCAGAAACAATGGCATCTTCGGTCGCCGCACCCCTAGAAAGACAGTTTACCGAAATTGCCGGACTTAATTCATTCAATTCCACCAGTTCAACTGGTAGCACCAACATCTCCCTACAATTTGACTTTAGCCGCAGAGTGGAAGATGCTGCCAAAGATGTACAGGCGGCCATTTCAGCCGCAGCCGGACAACTGCCCGCCGGAATGCCTCACCCCCCCACCTACCGCAAAGTTAACCCGTCTGTCTCACCAATTCTCTTTCTCTATATGTATTCTGAGACACAGCCAATCTCGACAGTAGATGAAAACGCAGAGGTAACAGTTGGTCAGCCGATCTCGATGATTGATGGTGTTGCTCAGGTACAGGTTTTTGGTCAACAGCAATATGCAGTCCGCGTCCAGCTCGATCCGCGAGAGTTGGCATCGCGGGGAATTGGTCTAAATCAGGTGAAAACTGCAATTCAACAGGGAAATGTCAACTTGCCAATCGGCAGTCTCTCTAACGCTTTTAAAACCTATACGATTCAGGCGAACGGTCAACTCACCAATGCTGCCAGCTATCGCCAGCTGATTGTAACTTACAAAAATGGTGCGCCCGTGCGCCTCCAAGATTTGGGGCAGGTGATTGACAGCGAACAAAACGTCAAAGTCTCCAATTTGTATAGCGATCAGAAGGTGACAAACCGCCATTCCATTGTTCTGGCTGTACAGCCGCAGCCGGGAGCTAATACTGTAAAGATTGTTGATGCGATTCAGAAACTTTTACCTACACTCCGCGAACAAGTTCCCAAATCCATTGAGATGGGGATTATGTACGATCGCTCCCAAACCATCCGAGCTTCTGTCAATGATGTGAAATTTACCTTAGTTCTCTCGGTTTGTCTAGTTGTCTTGGTGATTTTCTTATTCTTGCGTGACATCACTGCTACCCTAATTCCCAGTTTGGCGCTACCCATAGCGATTATTGGTACTTTTGCTGTCATGTATCTATCAGGTTTTTCCCTAGACAACCTTTCACTCATGGCGTTGACCCTCTCCGTGGGCTTTGTCGTGGATGATGCGATCGTGGTGTTGGAAAATATCGTCCGTTATCGAGAAATGGGCGAATCTCCCCTAAACGCGGCATTGAAAGGATCGAGGGAAATCAGCTTCACAATTTTATCAATGACCCTTTCTTTAGTGGCGGTGTTCATTCCGATCATGTTTATGAGTGGAATAATCGGTAAATTATTTCATGAATTTGCCGTGACGATCGCTGTGGCAATTTTGGTTTCGGGTTTTGTTTCCCTCAGTCTCACTCCCATGTTGTGTAGTCGCTTTCTGGGTTCACATCAGCAAAGACCAAATCTGCTGTATCGAGTCTCAGAACGGGCATTTGATTTACTACTGCGGGGATATGATTTGACGCTCAAGCCCGTTTTAAAATACCGCCTAATGACACTCATTGGTTCTGGCATTCTGCTGGTAATGACCGTTTATTTGTTCGTCATCGTTCCCAAAGGATTTATTCCAACCGAAGACACCGGACAACTAATGGCGAACACCAAAGGAGCGCAAGATATTTCTTTTGATGATATGCTGCGTCACCAGCAAACGGTTGTTGACATCATTCGTAAAGACCCCAATATTGAAGCAGTTGACTCGATTGTGGGTGCAAGTGGCCCGAATGCCTCGGTCAACTCCGGGCGAATTACGATTCGGCTCAAGCCACGTTCTCAACGTCAACTGAGTGCTGACGAAATCATTCAAGAGTTAACCCCCAAGTTGAGACGTGTAGTTGGGGTTAAAACATTCCTCCGCTCTCCGTCAGCCATTCCCATTGGTGGGCAACAAACTAATTCTACTTATCAGTTCACGTTGCAGAGTTTGAATTTACAAGACTTGCGCCAATACGTTCCTAAACTTGTAGATAAAGTTAAAACTCTACCAGGACTCCGGGACGTTGACAGCGATTTACAACTCAGCACTCCTCAAATCCAAGTCCAAGTTGACCACAATAAAGCCGCAACCTTTGGCATTAGCGCCCAACAAGTTGAACAAACCCTCAGCGCTGCTTATGGTTCTAGCCAGGTTTCCACTATTTATACCCCAAATGACCAATTCTATGTAATCTTAGAAGTTAAACCGGAGTTTCAGCGAGATCCCAGCGCCTTATCGATGCTATATGTGCAATCGAGTACTGGGAAACTGGTTCCTTTGAATGCGATCGCTAATATCACTCAGAATGTCGGCCCTCTCACCGTTACTCACGTTGCTCAACTCCCCTCTGCAACTATCTCTTTTGATACGCTCCCAGGAACGTCTCTAAGTCAAGCTACAGATGCCATCAAACAAGCAGCCAGTCAGGTGTTACCCTCAACAATTACCCCCAGCTTTCAGGGTTCAGCCCAGACTTTTCAACAGTCCTTCAATGATTTAGGCGTGCTGTTGTTGGTGTCTATTGTAGTCATCTATCTGATTCTCGGTATCCTCTATGAAGATTTCATTCACCCAATCACCATTCTTTCCGGTCTGCCTTCAGCGGGTTTTGGCGCATTATTAACGCTGCTGATTTTCCAGGTTGATTTAAATCTTTACTCTTTCATCGGCATTATCCTGTTAGTGGGCATCGTCAAGAAAAACGGGATTATGCTGGTGGATTTTGCCATTGAAGCCCAGCGAAAAGAAGGGAAAAATTCCTTTGATGCCATCTATGCCGCTTGCTTGATTCGCTTCCGTCCGATTATGATGACGACGATGGCAGCTTTAATTGGGACATTACCTATTGCTTTGGGAACAGGAGTAGGTTCAGAAGCGCGTCGTCCTTTAGGGATTGCGATCGTTGGTGGATTAGTGTTCTCTCAGATATTAACTCTTTATCTGACTCCAGTGTTTTACATTTACATGGAGACATGGCGGAAAAAGCTGAGTATGCATCAGAAAGCTGAAAAAAAGCATCTGCCAGCAGTTAAAAGTTAATCATAGTTTTTGGTAAAACCGAGCAGGAGCAAAGCGATCGTTCAGTTCGACTTTATTCATTTTCCTTTTGATACCAATTTGCAATTATATTATGTAGTATTTCTCCCCCTGCCTCCCTTGCTTCCCCTGCTTCCCCTGCTTCCCCTGCCTGCCAAAACTAATATTTTTGAACGCAAGTCGGTATGAGCGATTGTAGCTAGAAGTAATTGTATTGAGCAATCGAATGCAAGGTGCTTTTGTAAGCACCTCACAACCCGTGTTGCTTAACGATTAGAGAATCTAATGACAATTAAACAAGCACAAAATTCTTTTCGGTTAGTGACAGTCCAGCAGATAGTTGTGCAAATTTTACCTGAGTAAACCCAGATGCACTGCCGTCCTGGTCAAAGAACAATCCACCTGTAGAAAAGTCATAGATAAATCGTTGATTGGTTGTCGTTGCAGATGTTCCAATGGTAAACTGACTTGTCTGAAGTGAACCTTTTGATAACCCGCCACCAAAACCATTAGCATCTACCTGAATTAATTCATTAGTGGCGTTGAAGTCATAAATAGTGTCAACACCCCCATTGTAATTATAGAAACCAAAGGTATCAGTCCCATCCCCTCCAATTAGGCTGTCATTACCGTCTACACCAATAAGGATATCATTGCCATTGCTGCCAACAATATTGTCATCATAGCTCGTACCTGAGATATGTAATTGTTCGATATTATTGTAGTTAACTCGATACAAGCCCACCGTAATTGAGCCAGTGTTAGTAGTAGCATTGAATGTCGAAGTAATTCCTCCAGCAGCAAAGTTGTAAATGGTGAACAACGAATCATTACCATTACCCCCATCTACTGTTTGAGTCACTAAATCAGACAGGTCAGTATCTGGGGAGTCAATGACTAGATTGAAGGAATCATTGCCATCACCCCCAGACAGAAGGTTATTACCTGTTGAACTACTGAATCTCAAGTTATCGTCACCAGCGCCTCCTTCTAGGGTGTTATTACCAGACGGGCGAGAGTCGGAATAATCGTAGGAGGCATAGTAGGAGTAGTCGCCAGAAATGTTAAGGGAATCATTGCCATCACCTCCAGAGAGCAAGTTATCACCTGTTGAGCCACCAGCACTCAAGGTGTCGTCACCTACACCTCCATCAAGAGTGTTATTGCCTAATGAACGAGAGTCGGAGTACTGGTCATAACGATTGCTGTAGTTGCCAGAGATATCAAGAGAATCATTGCCATCACCTCCAGAGAGCAGGTTATCACCTTTTGAACCGCTAGCACTCAAGGAATCGTAACCTGCAAATCCATTAAGAGTGTTATTGCCTAAT
>NZ_CAXTTT010000108.1:0-26319 GCF_964247315.1 uncultured Nostoc sp. | reverse complement strand
GTGTGTACACCGTACCCCCAATACATCGGGGAGGGTTGGGGAGGGGTGATTCAAGGATTTTTGCAAGAGGTCTAAGGTTTGAACTCACCGGAGGCGATTGTTAGGTTGCTGGCGACAGCTATTGATTGCAACCCTTCAAGAAATTGGAAAGGTATATTGCCGAAGCTGTCTGAACATCAGCACAAATTTAAATGCGTATACCAAGGCATGACGTATTAAAGTTGTTCTACCTTGCCTCTACCATTCTCCTCTTGCCCCCACACAGAGTTACCATAATTCCAGGTCGCCTAGTGAATGCTGAAAATGATTGACCCCTACGACTTTGAAGATGATGACTTTGACTTTGAGGATGAAGATTTCTTGAAAATAAAACCCATCAGCCAAATGAGTGAAGGGGAAAAGCTACAGCGATTTAAACGGTTCTTCGATAGTAGTAGCCGTGCTATTTTGCAAGACTGTCTATTTCGTATCATCAATTATGAAAATGGTACGGGCACGTTAGAAATTCTTTGCCCTAATGAAGTCGTAAGACAACGTCTTTCTAAGAAAAAGCGCAAAATTACCAACAACATCAACACCTGCTGGAGTCATATCAGATGGTTTTCGCTATGTGTCCAGCAAGATAGTGAGTTGCATTGCCAGAAGTTTACCCGTAATGGCGATTTGGTGACATTTTAGTAGGGATTGGGTACTGGGGATTGGGGATAAAGAAAGTGTTTTCCAATGCCCAATGACAAATGAAAAATGACAAATGACTAATAACAAATGACTAAAAAACAAAAATTTCCTTACCTAGTTGGTTCTAAATGGACAGCACAGCAAAAAATCGATGGCTGGCGGCACTTCCAAGTTGTCAATCGCAAAAATCAGGCTAAGTGGGTTTATGCCGAAATGGTTGCTGCTTGCGATCCGAAAGTCCGTTTTTGGATAAATGCCAAATTATTACAAGATAACTCCCAGTGGCAAGCTGGCTGGCAAACATTACAGCAAATCCACGGACTTGAAACTGAAGTGTCCTAATTAGCTTTGTTGACTCGTTCCCAGCCTCTGACTGGGAATACCCATTAGTGGGCTGCCGCCTGATTATTTTGTAAATTAATAATTTTTTACAAAATCACACTAACTTACTCTCAAGCAGCAATTAAACGGTCTTGGCTACCGTCTGAAAACTGGCAATTTATCTGCGATACCTTCGGTGAGCTACGCTAACGCAAATTCCAGTAATATTTCCAGCATCAGGCTGCATATACCTCTCTTTCCCCTTGACCCTGCGCCCCAATGCCTTGAAAACACGTTGTCTGACCATCAACTAATTTTATGAAAAGCATTCAAAAAAGCCGATTTCAGCTTTTTGTATTTTGTAACTATTTTTATAAAAATAAGTAATAAAAATTTTTTATCGACTATTTTTAGAGCTTTAAAAGTCTTTAAGGTTCATAAAAACCCAAATAGACACAATTAAGCTTTAATTCATCCGATAAAACCGTTTTACAAATTAAGAGCCACTTTCTTTTCTATGTAATTTGCCCAATAATGACATCAACAGACCTCACGCATCGCCATCTCAGGAAAGGTGAAGGCAAATGTTTGAGCCACAAGTTTGACAAAAAGCTATAAGAGGGAACAACAGTGAAACTAGCAGTCTACGGAAAAGGTGGTATCGGTAAATCCACAACTAGCTGTAATATATCCGTCGCCCTAGCTAAACGTGGCAAAAAAGTGCTGCAAATTGGTTGCGACCCCAAACATGACAGTACCTTTACCCTGACTGGGTTTTTGATTCCGACAATTATCGACACCCTCCAAGAAAAGGATTATCACTACGAAGATGTCTGGCCGGAAGATGTGATTTATAAAGGCTACGGCGGTGTGGATTGCGTAGAAGCTGGTGGCCCACCTGCGGGTGCTGGATGCGGTGGCTACGTAGTCGGTGAAACCGTGAAATTACTTAAAGAACTCAACGCCTTTGATGAATACGATGTAATTCTCTTTGACGTTCTGGGTGACGTAGTTTGCGGTGGTTTTGCAGCACCACTCAACTATGCAGATTACTGCCTGATTGTTACAGACAACGGCTTTGATGCATTGTTTGCGGCTAATCGCATTGCTGCTTCAGTCCGCGAAAAAGCAAGAACTCACCCACTGCGTCTAGCTGGGTTAATTGGCAATCGCACCTCCAAACGCGACTTGATTGAAAAATATATAGAAGCAGTGCCCATGCCAGTTCTAGAAGTTTTACCTTTGATTGAAGATATCCGTGTTTCCCGTGTTAAGGGTAAGACATTGTTTGAAATGGCAGAGCAAGATCCTTCCCTAGACTACGTTTGCGATTACTATCTCAACATTGCTGACCAAATTTTGGCGCGTCCCGAAGGTGTTGTACCTAATGACTCACCAGATCGGGAATTGTTCTCTTTGTTATCTGATTTTTATCTAAATCCGGGTAAACCCCAGGTTCCTAATTCAGAAGAGGAACTAGACTTGATGATTGTATAAATCACCAAGTTCTCAGGATGGGGGACAATAACATGGCATTCTTTCACAGCTTTACGGATTCAATAAAGCAAAAGTGGTTGCAATTTTTCCAGAATAATCGAGACTGGATTACCCTGCACATGGAAGTGGAATCGGTCTACACCCCTGATGGCGGGAAGCGACCACCTTCTTACCTCATCCTGGGAGTTCTTAACGCCCTAGAGCCAAAGCTAGCGCAGTTAATGTTACCCTTTGCCAAACTCAATCCTGACGCCGATACCCTAATTGAGGTGCTGGATTTGCATTTTGACCCAGATTTAGCTCTCGGTAATCGCTTCGTCGTCAACCCAGAAGTAGAGAAATACGTAGAAGAAGCAGCAGATGTCATTGACGAAAAGCCTGAAGATGAAACATTGACACATGCTCATACAAATGGCTTTGCGTCGGTGGCGGTAGTTGAAGAGTTCGCAATGGTGGATTCTGAGGATGAAAACCTGGGAATCAGCGAGTTAGAGGAAACGGAAAATGGCTTTGGTGATATTTCCTTAACCAATGGACACGATTCAAAAAATGAATCTCTTAAAACCTCTAGTTTAGAAGCAGATGAGTTTGGGGAAATTGCCTTCGATTCAACAGCTGCTATGGAAGTAAAGCTTGATGAAGACGAAGAAGAAGCGCTTGGAGATACGCTAGATGAGAATGCGTTTAAAGACGTGTTATCAGATGTCTGGGGTGATGAAACAGCTTTACAAAAGGCTGAAGAAAATAACGATTTTTTGGGGGAAGAACTGCCAGCAGGCGTTTTTGATGAATCAGAAATTGCCCGTCTCTTCCCCAACGCTTAATTATTGCCGTTCTTCGCAATTTTAAGTTTTAGATTTGGGGTTTTGGATGAGGAATTAGGGAAATTGTCGTTAGACAGAGGATACTTTTGTTGTCCCAGCCTTCAATCCCAAATTATCAATCTAAAATTTGAAATTGGTTGATCTGCCATTAAATATCAAGGGGAGAAAAAACCAAAATGACTGTCGCTCAACAACCAGAAGCCTTAAACTTTGAATGTGAAACTGGAAATTACCATACCTTTTGCCCAATTAGCTGCGTGGCGTGGTTATACCAAAAAATTGAAGATAGCTTCTTTTTGGTGATTGGGACAAAAACTTGTGGCTACTTCCTGCAAAATGCGATGGGGGTGATGATTTTTGCTGAACCCCGCTATGCAATGGCAGAGTTGGAAGAGGGTGATATTTCGGCACAACTGAATGATTATGAAGAGTTAAAGCGGTTGTGCTTGCAGATTAAACGCGATCGCAATCCTAGTGTAATTGTCTGGATTGGCACTTGCACTACCGAAATTATTAAAACCGATTTGGAAGGTTTAGCACCAAAACTGGAATCCGAAATCGGTATTCCCATTGTTGTAGCGCGGGCAAATGGTCTAGATTACGCCTTCACCCAAGGGGAAGATACCGTATTAGCAGCAATGGCTAATCGTTGTCCTGATAAGGCTCCGGTGGCGGAAACAGAGAAAAGTGAACGCAATGCGATCGCTAAATTGCTCAACTTTGGTAAGAAAAAAGAAGATGTCGCCCAAGATGAATCTGAGTACGTAGATCATCCACCCTTAGTTCTCTTTGGCTCGCTTCCTGACCCCGTGGTTACTCAGTTAACCTTAGAACTGAAGAAGCAAGGCATCAAAGTTTCCGGCTGGCTACCTGCAAAGCGCTTCACTGAACTGCCAGTACTGGAAGAAGGGTATTATGTCGCTGGTGTCAACCCCTTCCTCAGTCGCACAGCTACCACCTTAATGCGCCGCCGCAAATGTAAACTCATTGGCGCACCCTTCCCCATTGGCCCCGACGGTACCCGCGCTTGGATTGAGAAAATCTGCTCGGTATTTGGTATTACTCCCAAGGGTTTGGATGAACGGGAAGCACAAATTTGGGCAGGGTTAGAAGATTATGTGAAACTAATTCGCGGTAAGTCTGTATTCTTCATGGGTGATAATTTGCTAGAAATCTCTCAAGCAAGATTCTTAATCCGTTGTGGGATGACAGTTCACGAAATCGGCATTCCCTACATGGATAAGCGCTATCAAGCTGCTGAGTTGGCATTGCTGGAGAAAACCTGCCAGGAAATGAATTCACCTCTGCCAAGAATTGTGGAGAAGCCGGATAATTATAATCAACTTCAGCGAATTTATGAGTTGAAACCAGATTTGGTAATTACTGGTATGGCTCACGCTAACCCATTGGAAGCACGCGGTATTAATACTAAGTGGTCTGTGGAGTTTACTTTTGCTCAAATTCACGGCTTTACGAATGCACGTGACATATTAGAGTTGGTGACTCGTCCGTTACGTCGGAATAATAATTTGAAAGATTTGGGTTGGGATAAGTTGGTGAGAGAAGAAGCGAAGATTTAGATTTGGGTTCGGATTCAGCAACAGCATAATACTATGTTAGGGGCGAACTTTTAGGTTCGTCCTTTTTTTACGTAGACGCGCAGCGGCTTGCCATTATCCATGAATAGAGGGAGAGGGGCTTGACAAAAGGACGCCATTAACGTCGCACTAAGTATTTAGCTAAGTATCTTTTTTTACTTACATTATTAAAAGAGCAGTTAACAGCGATCGCTTGCTGTTAATTAACTGCCGCTTTTTGATCAATGTATACAGTTAGTTGCAGCATACTAGCACTATTGTATAAATCTACCAATTTCCTAACTGCGCTGCTGGCTCGGCGCTTTCCTTATCTGACTATCTTTTCATATTTAAAGACTTAATTCATTACCTTTGCCTTGGCTTGCTTTACTCAGTATTGCCAATTTGAGTTGTGGTTTATGCAATAACATAGCGATCGCTCTTTTTAACGAACCGCCAAGACGCCAAGAAAAAAAGCGATCGCTCAAATTCATCTCACTCAGATACAGTTACAATAGGGTGGGAAAGATGCGAAAGATTTCGTACAAGTCATTATGCTAGTTGAACCACCATCTGAAGAAGACAAAACTACCTATCTTCTAAAATCAGAGACGAACAAAAAACATCGAATCAAAGCTTTAGAAAATGTAAAAAAAGGTAACTTAGTTTTTGTTAATTTAGATGAATATGAAAAAATTGTCTTTGAACCACATACTTATAAAATTGAAGAAGATTGATTATTTGGACTTGCAAATATCATTATGAGCAATAAAGGTTATTGAGGCTGGGATATTATTTTAGTTAAAGCGATCACTCTTTTTTAACCAGAAGATGCACAGCGATCGCAGATACAATCATAAGGAAAAGACAAGCTCGTAGAAAATGGCTGAAATTGTCAATAATCTTAAAATTAGCTGTTGAACGCGGCTTGAAACTAGCCTTTAATTAATAGCAAAATCTGTATATTTACGCACAGAGGGTAATTGAAAACCTAAAACAATATCTTCTTTTGGAACACCTAATTCAACCAATTCATTAGCAATTCCTACCTCTGTTCCATCTTGCTGAATCCAGATTTTTTCGTCAATAATATCTACATGGAGAACAGGGCCATATATGCGGTTTTGATCGCGCCAACCTACATAAACTAATTGATAACGATCGTGTTCTGTATCAAAAATAGTCTGTGCTTGAATGCGATTATCCCAAACAGTACTAGCGTGCTGTTGAAGCAAATTTTTAATATATTGTCGATATTCCTCTAGCTTTGCCATTGTGCGATCGCCTCATGTTCAAGATTATAAATTAGTAAACAGAACTGATTACTTTGAATTACAGATTGGATAAATGGAAGGATAAAAAACTCATTGTAAACAGTACTAGGAACCGCTAAATATAAAGTACGATTGGCTTCTTGTTTTTGTAAAGCAATTCCCTAAATGATAAATTGTCCTAATGCAGCATAAAGTTCTGTGATTTTTGACGGACTTAGAAAACTTTTAATTTCAACAGCTATTTTTTGTCCTTGTTTTTCGGCTGCAATAACTTTTTCTGCTCCTAAATCAACATATAATTCAAGGGTTTCTGCCTGGAGAGCATAAGGATCGTGAGTGATTAACCAGCCATCTTTCTCAAGTGCTGTTTTAACAACTATATGAAAAGCATCTTTAGCAGACACAGGTTTAATTCCAATTTATGGCGGTGTTTGATTTAAGAATTTCCATTTTTTTAATACATTGACGACCTAGCGAAACTTTTTTTTAACTAAATTTAATATAGTTCTGTTTCTTCTCGCCTGTCTACTTACTTTAGATGCAGAAAAGAAGAGGATTGAATGAATCGTAGATGAGAGAGCGATCGCCCCATCCTCCAATAACTTCGATAAAATCACTATGGTGCTAGTTAACCCTCCCTAAATCTAATGAAAAGCGATATCTCCGATGGGCTACGCCTACGCTCCCCTTTCCAACCTTCCCTTCAACGTCCCGAACTACTCGCGCCAGCAGGTAATTGGGACTGTGCTAAAGCTGCTGTGGAAAATGGGGCAGATGCGATTTACTTCGGTTTGGATCGGTTTAACGCTAGAATGCGCGCACAAAATTTTACTGAGGCGGACTTACCCCAATTGATGACATTCCTGCACCGTCGGGGCGTAAAGGGTTATGTCACTGTCAACACCCTAATATTTCCCAAAGAACTAGCAGAAGCACAGCAATATCTCCGCACAATTATTGCAGCAGGTGTGGATGCGGTAATTGTTCAAGATATTGGTATATGCCGTCTCATCCGTCACCTTTCCCCCGATTTTCCCATCCATGCTTCTACGCAAATGACCATCACCAGTGCGGCTGGGGTGAAATTTGCCAAGTCTCTTGGCTGTCAATTGGTGGTGTTGGCGCGTGAATGTTCTCTCAAAGAAATCAATAAAATTCAGCAGCAGATTGCCCAACAGAAAACCTCCCTGCCCTTGGAAGTTTTTGTTCACGGTGCTTTATGCGTGGCGTATTCCGGTCAGTGTTTGACTAGTGAGGCTTTAGGTGGACGTTCTGCTAACCGAGGTGAATGTGCCCAAGCTTGCCGGATGCCCTACGATTTAATCGCCGATGGGGAAGTTGTGAATTTAAAAGAACGCAAATATTTACTCAGTCCTCAAGACCTAGCAGGGTTAGATGTTCTGCCAGATTTGGTGAAATCAGGAGTAACCTGTCTCAAGATTGAAGGTCGCCTGAAAGCTCCAGAGTATGTTGCTAATGTCACCCGTGTTTATCGGCAAGCTTTGGATAGTGTAATGACGGAATTGGAAAGACCTAACCCCTTAACTCCTTTGCCTACAAGGGAAGGGGGGAGAGGTCAATTAGACCAAGAACACTACAACCTAGAAATGGCATTTTCTCGCGGACTTTACACGGGCTGGTTTGGCGGGATTAATAATCAGGAACTAGTTCACGCCCGCTTTGGTAAAAAACGTGGGGTTTATTTAGGTGAAGTTACCCGCATTCATAACGAACAGGTAATAGTGAAACTGGAAGCGCCTGTAAAACCGGGAGATGGAATAGTATTTGACTGCGGTCATCCAGAGGCTAAAGAAGAAGGCGGCCGAGTTTATGGGGTGGTTTCCAAAGGTAAGGAAAGTGCGCTGACCTTTGGTAGAAATGACCTGAACTTACGCCGAGTGCATATAGGCGATCGCATTTGGAAAACCAGCGATCCAGAACTCGATAAGCAACTGCGTCAGAGTTTTGCTGGCGAGAACCCACAATTTCAACGTCCCATTGATATGGAAATTTATGGAGAAGTTGGTCAGCCACTGATTGCGATCGCCCGCGATCGACTCGGTAATATTGTCCAAGTAGAGTCTGCAATTTCTCTAGTGGAAGCGCACACCAAACCCTTGGATACAGACCGTTTACAAGAACAATTCGGTCGTCTCGGTAACACACCTTTTTGTTTGGGAACGCTAACCAACCACCTCAGCGGTGCTATTATGCTACCCGTCAGTGAATTGAACCGGATGCGGCGGGAAATCGTTACACAGTTAGAAGAATTGCGGAGTCAACCAAAACGCTGGCAATTACGTTCTGATGTCTCTTTCCAAAACTTACTCCCCTCCTCATTACCCTCATCTCCTACCCTGCGGGAAGCTAAAGCTACATCTCCTTCACTCATCGTCCTAGTACGAAATCTCAAGCAACTCCAAGCAGCACTCCAAGCGGAAATCCAAACACTTTACTGCGAATTTGAAGACCCCCGCACTTATCGAGAAGCGGTGCAAATGGTGCGCCAGCAACAGCAAAAAAACAAAGCAGACAATTCCTCACTTTTAACTGATAACTCAGCACTCCTAACTCCTAACTCCCCACTCCCCACTATCTGGGTTGCACCTCCCCGAATTACCAAGCCTGGAGAAAATTGGATTTTGCAGCAAGTACGTGCTTGTGAAGCAGATGGCTATCTGATACGGAACTATGACCAATTGCAATTCTTTGCAGCAGACCGTTGTATCGGAGATTTTTCTCTCAACGTTGCTAATCCTTTAACAGCAGACTACTTTCAGCAACACTTTGATTTAGAACGGCTGACAGCATCTTATGACCTGAATATTACCCAACTACAAGACCTGCTCACCAGTTGTCCACCCCAGTGGTTTGAGGTGACAATCCATCAGCATATACCGATGTTTCACATGGAGCATTGTGTTTTTTGTGCCTTTCTCTCGACGGGTACAGATTACACCAACTGTGGACGACCTTGTGAAAAGCAGGAAGTGAAATTGCGCGATCGCGTTGGTAGCGAACACGTCCTCAAAGCAGATGTAGGTTGCCGAAATACTGTATTTAACGGCATTGCTCAAACCGGAGCCGAATACGTACAGCGTCTCATAGAACTGGGATTACGTCACTTTCGCATCGAATTTGTGAATGAAACACCAGAGCAAGTGAGTAAAACAATACATTTTTATAGTCAATTATTGCAAGGTGAGATTACAGGTTCCCAACTCTGGCGCGAGTTGAAGTTGCAAAATCAACTGGGCGTAACTCGTGGGCCTATGGGAGTGTCTGCATTGCGGTCATAATTGATTTTCTGAACGCCCAGCTTGAAAAATCTGTTCGGCAGTTAAGTTTAATTCTGGGAATGTAGGCGATACGATGCGTTCCCCAAAGGGGTTGCCGCAGGCATCGCTTCCCCGAAACAGGTTAACTTGATATTCACCATCCACCAAATAATAAACCGAAATAGTCGGTTGTTTGGGATTACCTATGTACCTTCGTACCGCCCAAAGCTAAATAGTCAACAATCCAGTATTCAGGAACGCCAAAAGTTTCGTAGTCAACCAACTTGGATGCATAATCATCCCTCCAATTAGCACTGACAACTTCAATAGACTTCTTGCATATCAGTAGTAGGGGGGTGTCACCTAATTAGGACTTACGCACACTCTATGAATACTTGGCGCTCTTGGCGTCTTGGCGGTTCGATAAATTAAACTTTTTAGCAATTTTTGCGTAAGTCCTGCTATGAAAGCTGCTGGAATCAAAGAGGCAAGCATTGCCCATTCTGCGTCACTGAGGTCAGTACCCGGATTTCTCACAAGACTTGAAAAAATAGGGGTCACAAACTGCCAAAATGTATATTTTAAAAGGATTTCAGCAGTTTTAAGTATGATCCCCAATAAAACCGATTGTATACCGTAATAGCTTTTTTACCATCCTTCGGACTTTTCAAACAACCTCTGAGTTACTCTATGTACGTAAGTATCCTTGCTTATCGGCGAACTATCATCTGGAAAAATCTGAAAGACCGCTCTTATGGGTTCCTATCAATGATAATTTTAAGCATTGGGAACCCCTAAAAATCGAAGTTTATGAACGCAGCCGACGACAAAACGATTGTTCGCGAGTATTTCAATTCCACAGGGTTTGACCGTTGGAAGCGAATCTACGGCGATGGCGAAGTCAACAAAGTCCAATTAGACATCCGCAATGGACACCAGCAAACTGTGGATACAGTTCTCGGTTGGCTAAAGGCTGATAACAATTTACCACAGCTATCAATCTGTGATGCTGGGTGTGGTGTCGGTAGTCTCAGCATTCCCCTGGCAGTAGATGGTACCAAAGTCTATGCCACCGATATTTCCGAAAAAATGGTAAAAGAAGGCAGGGATAGAGCAAAGCAAACTTTGGGAAATGCCGAAAATCCCACTTTTGCTGTGCAAGATTTGGAATCATTGAATGGTAGCTACCATACCGTTATTTGCCTAGATGTTCTCATCCATTACCCTCAAGAAAAAGCCGATGAGATGATATCTCACCTCTGTTCTTTGGCACAGTCGCGGATAATTCTCAGTTTTGCGCCGAAGACCTGCGCCTTGAGTATACTCAAGAAAATTGGTAGTTTCTTTCCTGGGCCAAGTAAAGCCACTCGTGCATATTTGCATCGTGAGGCTGATGTGGTGAAAATCTTGGAAAGTAATGGCTTTTCATTGCAACGACGGGCAATGACGAAGACTCGCTTCTATTTTTCTCGCCTACTGGAAGCTACACGCAATTAAGGTTAAAATCGCAGCAAAGGTATAATAAACATCTTGCTGCGATTTGACAATCTCAAACCTGAGATATGGTAGATATTGCCGTTGGCATCAAGCTTGATTTTTTCTCTAAATAATCGTTGTTCCGCTGTGCATAATCATACATTCTTACAAACTAAGCGATCGCAGCTGCTCCCAAGAGAATAGTGAAAGCAAATAACCGCATTTACCTTTTATTCAGATAAAACTTCTTCTTTGAAGCTTCAACAAAGGATATCAAACTTCTGGGGATGCTGACTGCAAAGGTTTTATAGGTGTATTTAATTTCTTGTTTATCTAGTTTCTCTAATTTTCTAATTTCATACCATAACGGGTGAGTTGTATTAGCCAACCCTAGACTAATTAAGCAATGTAGGCAAAAAAGCCTTGTGCAAAAGCTAAAAAACTGTTATTGGGAGTAAATTGATATATTGGAACCTTTACGAAAGTAAGGTTAAAATCGCAAACAAAGTGTAAATCTGAAGTGAAACTATGAAGACTGCTGAAAAATTAGCTGCCGGTTGGCTATTGACACTCGGATTCATGTTTGTAACTCTATCAGCAACAGCGGCATTAGAAAAATTTGCTACACGTAAAGCCATTATAATACCCACGAGTGAGTATGAGTTTGATGCACCGAATGCTACTTATGAAGATAATAATGCTGCTGCTGGTGGTCTAATTTTTGGTGTCCCTACCCTAACACTAGGCACGTGGTTAGCATTGGGATTGTACCGTCAAAGTCGGCAGGAGAAAAAGGCGATTAATCAACAAGTTAGCGATCGCCTGCAATCGATTTTTTATGAGATGCTACAAGAAAATCACGGGCGCGTAACTGTTTTAGGTTTTGCCATGCAGTCACAACTACCCGCAGCCCACGCTAGACAATATTTAGATCAAAAAGCTAAAGAATTCAATGCAAACTTTAAGGTGAACGAAGAAGGGGCTGTATCATATCATTTTGATGTCTAATTGTCATTAGTCATTTGTCCTTTGTCATTTGTTATTTGTTATTCATTAATGACTAATGACTACAATACCCAACTTACGGCTAGGTCTAATGACGCAGATTTTTTTGAGCGTAGCTGCCATTTTAGGCGGTTTGTCAGTTGCTGCTGGTGCTTTTGCTTCCCATGCCTTGCGGGAAAAGATTAGTGAGCGATCGCTAGAAATTTTTGAAACTGGCGCTCGTTACCAAATGTATCATGCTCTAGCACTTTTCTTAGTAGCAATCCTAATTAGTCGTACCGAGTCTCCTCAACCTACTCTTATCGCCAGTGGATGGCTGTTTCTCATTGGCATTGCTATTTTCTCAGGTAGTTTGTACGCCCTTAGCTTAACAGGTATCAAATCCTTGGGAGCGATCGCCCCACTAGGCGGTGCAGCTTTTCTTGCTGGTTGGGGTGCTTTAGCTTTTGCTGCTTGGAATTTGAAGTTGTAAAAAAGTTAGGAGTTAGGAGTTAAAAACTCTTAACTCCATTTTTTATAAGCTCATTTACCTAATTGTTACAACATATATTATAAAAATATGTTATAGTATATTTAGCATTTTAATCCACAAACAGTGCAAACTATCAACTCAATTTCTTCCTTTTTAAGTAGGGAAAGTTACTCTTATAATATATGTACAAAAACTAATAAATTAACAAAAATATTGTATAAAAAATAAGATTAACCAATTACTAAATCATAATTTGAACTATGGGCGGAGTTTGTAATCATTTTACCTATTAAAACACAAATAAACTAGTACCGTTATTTAGAGGTAACACAGAATTTCAAATTCCTAAATTCATATTTTTAAAAAATCTAGTACTGAGGAGTTTAAAGCCAATACGCTTGGGTTAAGCCTAAAAACTAAAACTGGCGTAGGTTGGGCTGAGGAACGAAACCTAACATTATCAAAGCTTTGTTGGGTAACGCTTACGCTCAACCCAACCTACTATTCTTCTTAACCCAAGCGTATTGAGTTAAATTATAATTTATAGCTCCTTGTTCTCAGGTGTATTAACAAATTATCCAACGCGGCATTAGCTGAAGGTGATTCAGGTAATAGGCTAGATTGATATGCCTCCTGTAATTTATTACGCAGACGTTCATATTCTCTTTGATGAAAATCTACATTAATATTTGATAATACAGATTTTTCTGTACCTGCTAATTTTTGGGCAATTAAATCAGGAATATATGGTAAATTAAAAACCTCATTGATCTTAATTAAATTAGACTCAATCTCGCCTGTTTGCATCAGATAAATACCAGTTAATAAAACTCGATAAACATAAAGTAATGGTTTAATCTGATGTGTATTTTCCTTTTCAAACAGTTTCCATTGTGTTCTGGCGAAACCCATATAATGGTAACTATGATGACGAGTAATGCAATTTTTGGTAATAACTTTCAATTCCTCATGTTCAGGTGAGGTTGTTAATATTAAAGGAGAATATAATTGCTCTAATACATAACCATTCTATTCTTTTTAAGTAGCATCAAAAAGAATTTTTTGACATCATGAGTTACTAAATAAATTTCTAAAGATTCGCGAACTTCTGAAATTTCAATAGTTTCATTTTTAGTCTGTAATCCCACTACTTCTTGAACTGGTAAAACATGCACACCCCGCAAGTCATAATCAGAATCAGGTGAAGGAAAACCATACAAGTGGGAACCACTGATGATAGTGAATAAAAGCGAGTAAGGCTGTTGCCTAATAATTGTATTAATAGAAGTTGGAATATTCATAATGTGCCGTTTACTTGCTTACCTCGGTTTGCCTATTTCTTTAGAACATCTTCTGTATAAACCAGAACACTCACTCATAGTCCAGAGTTATCAACCCCGCGAAATGATTTCTGGAGTGGTAAATGCAGATGGTTTTGGTGTAGGTTGGTATCATAGTCAAAAAGATACTAATCCTTTTATCTACAAAAATACCCTACCTATTTGGAATGATATAAACCTACCCAGTCTCAGCCGTTACGTTGAATCAAAGTGTGTTCTTGCTTATGTCCGCAGTGCTACACCAGAACAAGCCGTAGATTTTGCTAATTGTCAACCTTTTAACCATCAACAACAGTTATTTATTCACAATGGACGAATCGAGAATTTCCGCAAAACATTACAGAGAAAAATCCGCAGCACTTTAACCCAAGAATTTTACGAAGAAATTAATGGCAGTACTGACTCAGAACACATTTTTGCATTGTTACTTTCGCAAAGTCAAATTAATAAACATCGACCTCCAGAGTATGCTTTACGCACTACATTATTAACGCTTTTAGAGATGGCAAAACGCTATCAAGTAGAAGCCTCACTTAATGTAATCTTTAGTGACGGACATCGCCTGATAGCTTCTCGTTTTGCTACCACTTCACCGCCTCCATCTCTTTACTGGATAAGAGACGATCCAACTTTCCCACAATCTGTAATTCTTGCGTCTGAACCTCTATTTATAGGTAATTGGATTGCTTGCCCAGAAAATAGCATCATTAGTGTGGGAGCAGACTGTGAGATCCAAATTGAGCAAATCTAGTGTGAAAGAGGCTATTTCTCAAGTCTTTGATAAATTTCGCTCGAAAACTTTTGCGCTATTTCAGGATATGCACGAAGCCACATTCTCTAGTCAACCTTATTCTGACTTAATCTGCTGTTGGCTGATATTACCTGTATCAAATCTTTATCGCTGCTAGAACATAGCACTTAGGTGCTTACTTGCTATTATTCTAAGGGGAAAATGTCGAAAAATAACTTTAAAGCTTGAGCTATGTTGCTCAAGCATGATTTTATTAGCTATGGCTATGTGTTTCACTGATTGGGGTAAAGGTCTGCTATCAAAGTAACCTATTACGCCGAGCAAACGGAGGTTTCATGTCGATATCTAAAGCTGTTAACAACAAGGTTACTTCTCAAAGCAACGTTGAAAAACGCTTGCAGATAGAGCGTTTGATAGGAGCAACTCAAATATTTGCACCTAGTGCTGGGAATGATGTAGTGAAGGGATTAACTCAAACACCTAAATCTCTACCCCCTTGTTACTTTTATGATGACCGTGGTTCCCATTTGTTTGAGCAAATCTGTGATTTACCAGAATATTATCTTACACGCACAGAAACAAAGATTTTACAACAGTATGCTGGTGAAATTGCTAAGATAACTGGCGTTTGTGAATTGGTAGAACTTGGCAGTGGTAGTTCTAGTAAAACCCGCATTTTACTAGATGCCTACCAGCAACTAAGCTATCCTCTGCATTACCTACCAATTGATGTAAGTGCAGGTATGTTAGAAAGTAGTGCCAAGCAGTTATTAGAAGATTATCCTTTACTCCAAGTTTATGCACTAGCGGGAACCTATGAATTAGCCCTTGCAAAACTCCTACCGACGCAATTACCCAGTCGAATGATTTGTTTTATTGGTAGCAGTTTAGGTAATCTTACCCCTGATGAGTGTGATGTGTTCTTCTCTCAAATTACCAATGCTCTACAAGTAGGTGAGTATTTTTTATTGGGGATAGATTTACGAAAGCCAAAAGAGATTTTGGAACCAGCTTATAACGACAGCCAGGGAGTGACAGCTGCATTTAACCTTAATATGCTGGAACATTTAAATCAGCGGTTTGAGGGTAACTTTGACACAACCCAGTTTGAACACCGAGCATTTTACAATGAAAGCGAGCATCAAATAGAAATGCATTTATGCAGCCTGCGATCACAAATTGTAGAATTACGCGCTCTTAATCTTAAGGTTAATTTTGCACTAGGTGAGACTATCCTCACTGAAATTTCCCGCAAATTTGACCTTAATAATATCAAACAGCAACTAACTGCACAAGGTTTATTACCCGTTCATGTGTGGAGAGATCCAAATCAATGGTTTGGCTTAATCCTCTGTCAGCTGCAAGCATAAAGCAAATCAGAGTATGACTCACATATATAGCGGTTCTCAGTTAAGTCCAATATATATCAAACAAAAACAGCCTTTCTCTACAAGCATTAGGAAGTAACACTTAAAGCCTCTCTCCTAAAAGGAGAGAGGTTAAAACGTATAAATGGAAATTTTGATTAACTCTAGCAAGTAAACTAAATGTTTACTCGTTAATTATTGCTGCATCAAAGGTGTGGCAAAAATTCTGCTGAATATAGGAACCCGTGGACGAGGCTTATTTGCTGTTATATTGGCATTAGTAGCAGAAGAGTTATTAGTTGCCTCAGAAAGGAGAGGTGGTTTGCTATTAGTAGAATTACCAAAATCACTCAATTGGGTAGCCGAAGGTGAGCTTGAAGATATGGAAGTAACATTCTCAGGATTTTGACTGTTGGTTTTTACCGGAGTTTGAGCTTGAGATGGAGTAACTAAGAAAGTTGAACTTGTTCCTAATACCAGTACGAGCAAATGAGAAATATATTGTTGCATAGAGATTAATCAAATGGGTTGATAAATATTCAAAGCTTAAAGAAGTTGTGTTTGTTCTCAGCTATAAATAAAACTGCAATTTTCCCATAGAAATCATGACGCTGTTCTCCAAGAAAACTTGAGCACAGCGATTTCCCGATGAACAGACTATTAATGCTTAGTACATTAATTCGCTAACAACAATCTAACTTCCCTCAATTAAGAAGAAGCTAAACTCTTTTTTGTAAAAAGAAAGAGAGCAGTTATTTTAAGACTACTGAATCTGCCTGAAAGAGAGTTAGCAAATAGGTACACCTGGAATAATTGACGTTTTTTAATCAACTAAGCCAGCACAACTATTAATATTTTATTTATATTTAACTTTTTAAGAAAAGAGGAATGTTACTGAACTTTTAAAAAAACTGATTTATATAAAATCAACTCTAACTCGCATATTTAACTAGCGAAAGCAAAAAGTATATGAATTTTTAATAAAACTTAAGTTTGATGAAGTAATTTTCAGAATATACAGCAGATTGCAACTTCTTTATGAGAGCCTACGCCAGTACAGATAATCGTAGGGAACATGGCTGTGTCCCTACCCGTGTACTTAATTTACCTGAAATACGCTGTATCAGCTTGTGTACAGGTTTTAGCTGGCTTACGGTTGGACAAAAATTTGATTACACAGCTTTTTAGAGAAAAAATTATGTAATAATCTGTGATTTAACAAGACATTCTGCAAAACGGAGAAGAACGAGGAAAGAAACAGGAGGCGCTATAAAATCGTGGCGAATTGAGGGTTGAAATTTAAACGCAAAGGGGCGCAGAGGTAAGCGCAAAGGTACGCAGAGAATTCGCTACGAATTAATGAAATGTTGTACTTAGGAAATATCTTTTTACCTCAACCTAATCAAGAAGATTAAGCGATGCCTACGCAAGCGGAAAGGGGGCAGGAATTAGGGGGATAGCATCTTTCTCCCGTTCTTCTTGCTCCCCTACCTCTCTAGTCTAAATTATCAAAAAGCGTTAGAGCTTTGTGCCACACTCAGCACAAAAATTGTGGGTGGGAGCATTTTTGGCATTGCAGTGGCTACAATACACTGGCTCGGTTGCCGCTTTCGGTGCTTGCTTCTGTAAGCCGACCATTTGAGCGTTGCTCTTACCAGGGGCTACCATTGGATAGCAGTTTTCGTCTCTGGTGACGTGGACATTTAAGATGACTGGCCCTTTGTGTGCGAGCATTTCGGCGATCGCATCTTTTAATTGACTGCGATCGCTGATTATCATCCCTTTAATGCCATAAGCTTTTGCCAATAACTCTACGTCTGGCATCCCTACTTCCATGTCGGAGCATGAGTAACGCTCACCATAGAAGGCTTGCTGCCACTGGCGCACCATCCCTTGCCAGCCGTTGTTGATAATTATTGTCTTGACATTTATTCCATACTGTGCAATTGTTCCTAGTTCCTGCAAACACATTTGGAAACTAGCATCACCACTAATACAGATGACTTCTTCATCAGGAAACGCCACTTTCGCGCCCATTGCCGCAGGTAGGCCAAAACCCATCGTTCCCAAACCAGCGCTAGAAATCCAGCGCCTTGGGCCATTCTTGAGGAATTGTGCTGCCCACATTTGATGTTGTCCAACATCTGTGGTATAGAAAGCGTTGGGTGCTTGGCTATTAACTTCTACAATTACTTCTTGGGGTGAAATGCTGTCGGAATGCTGCGGCACTATCAGAGGATACTCATCGCGCCAACGGTTAACTAGATTCAGCCACTCTTGGTTTTGATTTGGTGTAGCCTTAATCCCTGCTTCTTTGCAGCGATGCAACAAGTCTACTAACACGTTTTGCACATCGCCGACAATGGGCACTTCGGGAATGCGGTTTTTGCCGACTTCTGCCGGATCGATATCGATGTGAATTACTTTGGCGCGGGAGGCGAATTCGTCTAACTTGCCTGTCACGCGATCGTCAAATCTAGCGCCGACGCAAATCAGCAAGTCACAATCACTAACGGCAAAGTTAGCGTAAGCAGTGCCGTGCATCCCCAACATTCCCAAAGCGAGGGGATGATGTTCGTCAAATGCACCGATCCCCATTAAGGTTGTGGTGACAGGGATATCGAATAATTCAGCTAGTTGTTTGATTTCTTCATGGGCACCAGCTGCGATCGCACCACCACCCACATACAATAGCGGACGGCGACTTTCAGTAATCAACTGGATCGCGGCATGAATTTGCCGAGGATTTCCCTTTACAGTGGGACGATAACCGCGTAGCTTTACTGAACCTGGTTTTACAGGTACATAGTCAAATTCTTCTAAAGCTACATCTTTGGGGACATCAATTAAAACTGGCCCCGGACGCCCAGTGCTAGCGATGTGGAAGGCTTCGGCGACAATTCGCGCCATATCTTTGGGGTCGCGCACCACATAGGAATGCTTGACGATCGGTAGCGTAATCCCGTAAATATCGGTTTCTTGAAACGCATCTGTACCAATCGACGGACGTGCTACCTGTCCCGTAACCACAATCATCGGGATTGAATCCATGTAGGCTGTAGCAATGCCTGTCACTAAGTTAGTTGCTCCTGGGCCAGAAGTACCAAAGCATACTCCTACTTTGCCTGTGGCACGGGCATAACCATCAGCGGCGTGGGCTGCGCCTTGCTCGTGTCTCACGAGAATGTGCTTCATAGCACCAGTTGCTTCCACCTTATATAGGTCGTCGTAAATTGGTAAGATTGCCCCACCAGGATAACCAAAAATATAATCAACGCCGTGGCGAAGAAGGCTGTCAAGTAGAGCAAAACCGCCAGATGCACGTTTGGGGACGACTGGTAGGCTAGAAGCACGAGACTGTTTGTGATTCTCGGTTTGTGGGAGACTAATTGGGGAAAGCGATCGCACGGTCAAACCTCAGACTATAGCTAAAGTTAATGCTGAATTCTGTAGTTAAGATTTCATTTTAATTGAAAACCTCAATCAAAATCTTATTAATTTTTATATTAAATATAAAGCTAGATTTATTAGCTTACATTAGTTAAATTACGTCTTGCAAGACTTTGCGGGTATTTTGCCAAGCCCAAACACCGACAACTACCACAACAACACTCATTGCTACAAGCACAATTCGCAAGCCAAGAGCATCAGTTAAGGGCCCAGTGATCGCCAGGGGTAACGCCAAAGCGATGTTGACAGCATGATTTTGAAAGCCAAATACTTTACCGTGCATGTTAGGTGGTGTTTGCTGTTGAATTAAAGTTTGCATCGGGACACCAATTAAGGCAGCACCTACACCCAAAAATGCACAGAGTCCTAGCGCCAGCAATAAGTTGTGCGTAAAAGTGAATACCCCTAAAACTAGTGCCATCATCAAAAATCCAATTAAAGGTAGAGGTTTGCGATGCAATTTCTCACCCCAGTTACCTAAAATTGCCGCACCAAATACCATACCCACTCCTGCTGCTGCCAAGAAAAAGCCAAACTGTTTTTCTTTTAGACCAAACTCCTCGGCTAATCGAATCGTCAGCACCGTTAAGGCTGCAAACACGCAATATAAAGTTGTCAGTTGCAGCATGGCGTTTAATATCAAAGGATTTTTTTTGAGATAGCGTAGGCTCTCGGTGAATTCAGCCCAAAGGTGATTTGATACCCGATGTTCCTTTGGTTGTTTGGATTCTTTAAACTTTATCGGCTGCATAATTGCAGCTGATAATATGTATAGTCCACCAACCACAAACTCTTGACCGTATTCTTCTCCCATCCAGCTTTTCGCCAAACTCAAAATCGGCTCTCCTATTGCAAAGCCAACAATTAAAGCTCCCATCATCGTGCTGCTAAACAGCGCATTGGCTGCCAACAAATTCTCTCGCTTCACCAATAAGGGAATGGATGCTTGCTCGGCTGGTGCAAAAAACTGCGTTACTGTGGAAATGGCAAAAGTCAGAATTAACAAAATCAGGAACTGTCGTGGCAATAAGGGAAGACACAGCGTCAATATTCCCCGCACAATATCTGAGCCAACCATAATCAGCTTTTTTGGCAAGCGGTCAACAAAGATACCACCGGCAGAGCCGAACAAAATTGCTGGGATTGTAAACGACAGCATCAAGGTTGAGTACATCGAGTTTCGTGCCAACCCTGGAAGCGGTGGGTAGTTCTCCAGCAGAGCAATCAGCAAAACGAAGAAGACCTTATCTGCTAACTGGGACAGCAATTGCCCAATCCACAGGAGCATAAAACCACGGTTTTTTAGCAGTGCGCCAAAGCCATTATTAACAGCGGCAGGTTCAGTTGGAAACATTAGATACTTTCTTTGGGTAGATGGGGCATGGGGCATGGAGCATGGGGCATGGATAGGGAATAAGGGATAGGGGATAGTTTTTCTGGATCAGAAAGAAAAAGGTACAGAGCAAGTAAATTTATTTATGAGGTTCTTACTTTTGACTTTTGGCTTTTAACTTTTGACTTCCCCCAAAGGGTTGACTATCTCCTGTCACCTGTTCCCTTCATCACTCCTCACTCCTAACTCCTGTTTACTTACTCCATTGTCCGGATTAATTTGCTTCATAGCGTTTTAACAGCATAAGCAAAAATTCAGCTGCTGTCAGACGACCTTTGGGTGGAATAATCTCAATGGACGAATCTACCCAACAACCTTGTACAGTTTGGGGAGATTTCCAAATGGACAAATGATCAACTGCTGGCTCTGCATAGAAATTATTTTGCCCACTACCTAGCAAACATGAACTCCAATGGGTGAAATAATCATGACTCATCCGATGAATAGGAAAATTTCCTTGTAGTGGTACTCCCCATCCATCTATAGCAATAAACGCTTTGACACGACCACCCAAGAGTTGCCACAAATGTGCCGCCCCTATTGCCCCAACTACGCCAGCACTAAAGCTAATAAATATAATTGGTGATTCTAGAGAATCGGTCAAGCGATACCTGCGGTGAGCTACGCTAACGCGCAAAAACTGCAAGATGTGCAAGGCTGATAAAACCAAAACGTCTTTACCCGGATAAACCAGTATGTTTGCGGGATTGTGTGCGATCGCGCTATTACCGACTAAATCTAACAATCTTACTCTAAAGCTTTCAGTTAACGCTGGCTCATGAATTCCAGGGCAAACAATTATATTCATCTTTAACATTACCTTTGATTTTTTTACTCTTCCGATATACAGAGCTTTCTCAAAAATCAAGTAATAGTCTTATATATTACCTTATTTTTACTGAAAAGATTATAGCCTTTTCACAGATTTTCCGAAATAATACTATTTTAAAAAACATTAATTTAGATTACAAACAATCTTAAGATTAACCTAATTAGTCAAATGTTTATTTTTATAATTAGCTTTTTAACTTTAATTTTCATTATTTTTATTGTTATATATAATAGTTTAATTAAGAAAAACAATCAAGTTAAGAATGCATTTTCTACTGTTGATGTAATTCTGCAAAAAAGAAGCGATTTGATACCTATACTTGTTACCTTAGCTCAAATATATATGCAATTTGAGCAAAAAACATTAATAGAAATTAGCAGGCTCAGAAGTAGAGCAACTTCAAAAAACTTAAGCGACAATAGCCGAGTTGCTGTAGAAGACCAAATTTCGAGAATGTTAAGCAAAATTATAGTAATAGTTGAAGCATATCCCGAATTAAAAACAAACGACCATTTTATCAAATTACAATATTCCTTAAGTGAAGTAGAAGAACAACTTTCTGCCGCTAGAAGATTTTATAACTCTGCCGTAACTGAATATAATAACGCCGTAGAAATGTTTCCAACAAATATTATAGCTTCGTGGATGAAATATCAATTAAAATTGCAGTTTCAAGCTAATCTACAAGCAAGAAGCAGCGTAATTATTGAAATCAATCATAAGTAAACTTAAAAAATATGTCCAAAACAAATCCTACACCAAATCAAGAATTATTAAATGGGATAGCTAAACTATTAGAATACAAAAATCACAATTTAGCACTTCAGGGGTTGGAAAAATTTTTTCAAAATAATCCAGAACCTAATACAAAAGAATACTTATATGCACGAGTATTGCTTTTAGACGCATACCTCTACAATGGACGCTTTGATAAGGCAATTAACTTATGCCAAGAATTGAGCAATAGTAAACATCAAACGACTCAGATATTAGCACAATACTATCTTGCCGAAATATTTTCAGAAGCTAAACCTACAGCACAAAAATTATCACTCAATTCAACTAAAAGTTCACTTACGCCTGCACAGGCAACTGAACTGATAAACACTGGGTATGAAGCTATTACTAAAAAACGTTATCAAAAAGCAATCCAAGCATTAAAGATTTTTTGTCAAGCTGCTTCTCCGGCTACGAAACACTATTTGCTAGCACATAAATGGCTGATAAAAGCATATCAAGAAAATGGGCAAATTAATCAAGCGATCACTCTTTGTCAGCAACTTCTGATTAATGAAGACGAAGCAACGAGAAAATGGGCAAGGCAGCTTTTATTTACAGAGCTATTTACAGATAATATTGATGTGTCTGCGACTGCATCAAACTCCAAGGAATCAGAAGTTAAGCTACAACCACCAAGCGAAACCTTGTCAGAAGAACCCAAACCAGTTATTGAAAAATTTACACCAAAAACATTAAAAGAATTCAAAATATTTTGTCAGAAAAATTTATTGAGCGAATTAAAAGTATTTGAATATCGTAGGAAACAAGCTTTATTATCTATTATTACTATTCATCTCCTTTTTTTATTTGTTTTAATTATAACGTTCAAGTTTCTCTCCATGATATCTTTTGATATCAAAGATTATGTTTATATTGAAGAACCTTCATTGTTTGAAAGCCATTCTACACCAATAGTCGTAGTATTTATATATGTACTTATAACTTTTCTTTTTTCATTTTTCAAATATTTATTAAGCTTCTTATTGTTTCTTGGGATTTGGATATTTTTTTACTCAACAGTTTTTCAAGGCTTTTCCGCAGGTTTTACATACAAAATATCTGAAAAAATATTTACTTTTGTAAATCAAAATAAGAATTTCAACTATCTTAGTTCTTGCTCAAAAGAAGATACTGAAAACAATATCAGTTCTTTTAAACATAGCCAACTGTTTAAAGGACTTCTCAATCCAAATAATATTGGACATGATGTTTATATTTATGGTAAAATCAATGGTTTTGATATCTGCTTCTCGAATATTCGTGCAGAATTAGAATTAAAACATGATTGGACTAATTTTTTAGATATTATATTTTTTATGAGTAGGAGATATGAAACAATAATTCAATCTCACATAGTTTACATATTTATATTTTCAATTTTACGTGTTATATCATTGTTTATTTTGATTTTACCATTTACATTTAGTGCTTTAACATTCAGATTTGCAAAAATAATTCCATATATAATTAATCATATTTTGCGCGGCAGAAAAATTGAATATAAAAAATTTGAATCTGAAGTTTTAAAAAACCAATTTACCCGAACAAGTACAATCTTTAAAGGATTATTTTTTAAAGCTAAGTTTAGCAAAAATCTGCAAACTGTTACAATTGTTCAACCAAAAGTTATTAACGCTAATATTCATGCTCTTAATCATGCTAAAAAACAGCTAATTAAATTAGAAGATCCAGAATTTGCTAAATTTTTCACTGTTTATGGTGATGACCAAATAGAAGCACGCTATGTCTTATCTACTAGTTTAATGGATAAAATAGTTAACTTTCGCAAGAAAACCAATAGAAATATTTATATTTCCTTTGTTGATGACATGATATATATAGCCATTGAAGAAGCAGTAGAAAATAATATATTTGATCCTAATCTATATAAAAGTGTGTTGAGCTTTGCACCTTTAAGAGAATATTTTGAAACTCTTAACTTGATGTTGGAAATTGTTGAAGACTTAAATCTGGATAAACGCATTTAGCAAAAACCTGCACCAAATTAATTTCACTGAAAACGCGGCTTTTTGGTATCTTAAGCACTTTCGCTATTCCAGCAACATAGTAGATGCTGCATTGGTTCAATGCCCAATGCCCTACGTAAGTTTTGTATGTCTTTTGATGTATTATCTTGATTTTCCCACCTATCCTATCCCCCTGGATGGGATAATAAGTTATAAGTGGGGAAAATGTACAAACTATTCCCTAACTTTATATCTCTCTGCACTCTGGTTATATTGAGGAACTAATTGTGGTTGCCACGCCGGAAAAAGTACAACACACCCACGAGCATCTATCAGGTAAAGACCGTGTAGCCGTATTGCTTATGGGCTACGGCGAAGTCGAAAGCTACGAAGATTTCGCCAACTATAACGAACAGGCTTTAAATTTACTGACAGCAAAATTCGCACCAGTACCAACCTGGATTTATCCCCCTCTGGCAAAGCTTTTGGCGCTATTTGACCGCCATGAGTGGGGACACACACACCACGATTTTATTTCCCCACACAATGCCATCTTTGAACAGCAACGGGCTGGTATCGAGAAGAATTTACAAGAAAAATGGGGCGATAAGGTTCAAGTTTTCAAGGCTTTCAACTTCTGCGCTCCTTTTCTACCCAATCAAGTCTTAGCAGAAATCAAAAACCAAGGGTTCGAGAAGCTGCTAATTTACCCACTGCTGGTTGTTGATTCTATCTTTACTAGTGGGATTGCGATCGAGCAAGTTAACAATGCTCTAGTTGAGTTGACTGATGGTGAAGAACACTGGGTTAAAGCACAGCGCTACATTCCTTCTTTCTTCAACGAACCAGCCTATATCGATTTAATGGCTCATCTGGTTGAAGAGAAAATTGCTGAGTTAGCCGCAGCTTATCTACCTTCTCAAATCGGTATTGTGCTAATGAACCACGGCTGTCCCCATAAAGCTAAAGGCTTTACTTCTGGGATTGCTGAAAGTGAAGCAATGTACGATTTAGTTCGGGATAAGTTAATTAACCGCTATCCTTTAATCTCAGTGGGTTGGCTCAACCATGACACACCCTTGATTGATTGGACACAGCCAAACGCCGAGCAAGCTGCAAATAACCTGATTCAATTGGGTGCAAAAGTAGTGATCTTTATGCCAATTGGCTTTGCTACAGAAAATCACGAAACTCTATTGGATGTACACCATATCATCCATGCTTTGGAAAAACACAATCCTGGTACGAACTACGTGCAAATGGCTTGTGTCAACGACCATCCAGAATTTTTGGCTATGGCAGCCCAATGGGCTAACGATCATATTGCACAGCTGTTGTCAGACCAAACTTTGGCAGTTAATCCCCAACTAGCTGGGCATCACCACCACCACCATCATTAAGTTTTGTAGAGTAGGCAAAGCTTTGCCCACCTTACATTTATGGTGTATTGAGTTGACACTCCCACGCTTTGAAGCGTGGGATTTTTGCTCTAAAACTGCGCTTTCTCTTTACGTCGCTTAGGTCTTATATCTTCATATCGCACCGTTGCAGACGCCTCCTCAAGCTTAAATTTCCGTCTGCCCCACGCTAGTAACATATAATTATTTTTTTTAATACTGCTGTAGTAACAATCGTTCATCAGTATCCAACGCTGCTAGGGGATTTTCTGTGTCTATCCATGAAACCTGTGCTTCTAGCATGTCACAACAAGAGCGGACTAAATGCAAACCGGCATCTAATGGAAGTTGAGCAGTTGTCTGTGTAAACTCTTGCAATATCCCAGCTTCTATCGTCTGATAGCGATCGAGGTGTTTGCTCAGTTTTGCTAGAAAATTTGCTCCTTCGCCACCCTCTGCGCTGGCAAACTGCAAAATTGAATCGACGTAAGCCTTAACTTTGGGATTTTTAACTCCCTCTGTAGCTGAGGTATAAAGCAGTTCACCATTTAGATATTCAAAATCTGGTACATACAGACTAGAGCCAACTATAGCGGTTCTCAGTTGGGTGAAATATAGTAACAGCAGTGGGTAAACCATC